>CAZGQI010000001.1:0-178122 GCA_964527895.1 uncultured Comamonadaceae bacterium
CAATGCCTTCACCGCCGCAAACGCCACATTCGTCAAGAACGTTGCCGTCGCAGTCGCAAGCACCGTCGGCAATGCCTTCACCGCCGCAAACGCCACATTCGTCAAGAACGTTGCCGTCGCAGTCACAAGCACCGTCGGCAATGCCTTCGCCACCACACACGCCGCACTCGTCAAGAACGTTGCCGTCGCAGTCGCAAGCACCGTCGGCAATGCCTTCGCCACCACACACGCCGCACTCGTCAAGGACGTTGCCCTCGCAGTCGCAAGCGCCGTCAGCGATGAACTCGCAAGAGCCATCGTCGTCCGTGGCTGCTTCGTCGTAGTTGCAAGCCGTTGCGTCTGTGCAACCAGGCGTGCCACAAGCATCAAAGGCAAGCAAGTCACGCCATTCTTGTTCCTGGTCGGCATTCATGAAGACCTGCAATTGAGATTGACCTGACAATTCACCAGCGGTGGTGATTTGCATGATCAAAATCTTCAAATCAGCACCGGCAAATGCCGCGTGTGAACCCGCAAGTTCAGCACCTGGGAATGGCGTGTACCACGCTCCACCAGTCGCATCGTCGACCGTCACACTGGAACCGGGGCCTCCCACGAATTGGGCAGAAGCATCAACCTCACCCCAGATTGTGGAGGGGTGCTGCGCCGCGGGGGTGCTGGCATCCTCCGCTCCAATGGTCAAGAAGCTGTCGTAGGCCAAATCAGGAAACACGGGCAAGAACAGCGAGTTGACGCCTTGCGCGTTCCATGTTGTCGCCGCTGGAGAGTTGTACCAATCCTCAGTGGAGCTGATGACCAGTGGGTTTCCGGCATCTCCGGAGCACGAAGACAAGTAATCCGTCTCGTTGAGACAGTTGAGGTAGAGGCGGTAGGTCGTTTGACCATCCAACACTCCACCGGAGTGGGTTACAACCTCCTCCACGGAGATGCAGTAACCCTCGGGGGCTGGTGCGAAGACACCGGGCGACAGGAACTGAGCCTGAAGCCCCGTCATACACAGCGCCACCAGGGCAGTGAAAAAAGTACGCATAGCGATAACAGTTTGATTTAAAAAAAGGTTTTCAATTCAACATGCCTCGTCGCCTTGACGGCAATCTGGCATCGTAAAGGAGCAACGGAATCAAGTGTAAAACCAAACTTTTATACGCCAATTCCCGATGCAATGTGTGACCACTTTTCCGCGTGTTACATAACACAAGTTCACCCTTGAGTATTCTCGGGGATTTTCATTGTATAAAGCCCAAATGAGGCCATTGGATAATTTTTCGTGAATCCAATCTAAATGTCGACCAAATCAACATATAATTCGACCAAGAGAAATGCCGCGCATCGTGATCGTGACTTTTTGCGTCCAATCGTGAAACGCTGCCTCGGGCGCCAAAAAGTTGCGCTCAGCACACGTGCGAAATCAAATTGTTGTGTATGTTTGCGCTCGCTCAAACGGTACCATAGCTCAGTTGGTAGAGCAACGGATTGAAAATCCGTGTGTCCCAGGTTCGAATCCCGGTGGTACCACACTCAAAAGGCTGCTCCAAAGCAGCCTTTTTTTGTGGACCTTTGACCATGGATTGCCCATCCCCTTCTCACTCCAATTGGCTCGACATTCTTCGACGTGCCGAACCCGATCGCGTCGTTTGGATTCATGAGCGTGACCTTCAAGAAGAGCTCTTGCAGGAGTACAGAGAAGCGCTGGGAGCCACTTGTGGCCGTTTGGCCGGCGAATGCAGTCTTGCAGGAGGGGAATCACTCAAAACATGGGAACACATCGACCGACTGCTGATGCATTTCCGGGAATGGGGCGTCACACGGGCCACTGTCGTGGTCACGACCGGGGGAGGCGCACTGAGCGATGCGGTAGGTTTTGCCGCCGCCATCTGGAAGCGAGGGGTGCGGCTGATTCACATCCCCACAACCCCACTTGCCGCAGTGGACGCCGCATGGGGCGGAAAAACCGGCATCAACTGGGGTGGGTCCAAAAACCAACTTGGGACCTTTGCCCCACCACTGGTCGTGCACGTAGATGCCCGGTGGATGCACACGCTGCCTTCAAGGCAATTCCACGCGGGCATTGCCGAAGTTGCCAAGCATGCCCTGCTTGACCCCAAAGCTTTTGAGATGTGCAGCACCAAATTGCCGCCATGGCCCACTTCAGCGGAAGGACACCTGGCATGGACCCAATTCCTCGAGCAATCGGCACGAGTCAAGCAGAACGTCGTCCAAGAAGACCCCGAAGAGCGTGGAGTGCGGTGCATTCTGAATTTGGGCCACACCGTGGCGCATGCCATTGAAGCGTTCACGGCATCGAGTTCTGAGTCTTGGCTCCATGGCGAGGCCGTGGCTGTGGGTTTGCACTTTGCCCTCTTTGAAATGACTCAACTTGCCTTGAGTGAACATCCAAAGGGAGCGCAGGCTGAGGTGCAGGCGACGCAGATGGCCCAATGGCTGAAGGAATACGTTCCGGTGCCCAAGACTTGGCCTTTTGGGGCCCACGACCTTTGGGCGCACATGGTGCACGACAAAAAGAACGTCGCCAATGAAGTCCGAGACGTGGCTTGGCGGGGCGTTGGCGAGGTGGTTTGGCCTGTCCATTGGAAAAAGGACTCCTTCGAGGCAACTTGGAGCGCGTTTGTGCGTTCTTGGAACAGCGCACACTCCGACGATTCAAACTGATGCAACAAACTGCCGCAGAATTGGCCGTCCTCCTCGACGGCAATGTGAAAGGAAATCCCGACGTTCGGGTTCGCCGTCTGGCCAAAATTGAATCTGCAGGCCCCGGATCGGTGTCCTTTCTTGCCAATCCGGAGTACGAGCGTTTCATCTACACCACCGAAGCGAGCATCGTCATTGTTTCCGAAAGGTTTGAAGCCAGCGAACCTCTCCCCCACGGGCTGACGCTGCTGCGCGTTGAGGACCCTTATCGCGCCTTTGCCCGGTTGTTGGAAGCCTATGACGCTGTCTTGAAGCGCCAAGAGGGGATTCACCCCTCTGCCGTTGTGGATGAGAACGCCGTGTTGGGAGAGGGCTGCTTTGTGGGACCTTCTGTGGTCATTGAACACGGGGCAGTCATCGGGGACCGTGTTGAATTGCACGCCCATGCCCATGTGGGACGCGATGCACGAATTGGACACGACAGCGTGCTACACAGCGGCGCCAAAGTCTTGGATCGATGCGTTGTGGGCAAACAATGCACGCTTCAGGCTGGGGCCGTGGTGGGATCGGATGGGTTTGGGTTTGCGCCCAAAGACGACGGCACCTACGCCAAAGTCCCACAGACGGGAAATGTTGTCATTGAAGACCATTGTGACGTGGGTGCATTGACCACCATCGACCGTGCAACCTTGGGAAGCACCATCCTTCGCCAAGGCTGCAAACTCGACAACCTCATCCAAGTGGCCCACAACGTGATGATTGGAGAGGCGACTGTCATTGCAGCCCAAACAGGCATCGCAGGTTCCACCACCATCGGTGCACGTTGCATGATTGGCGGGCAGGTCGGCATCGGAGGGCATTTGAAGGTGGCCGCAGGCAGCAAAATCGCAGCCAAGTCAGGCGTATCCGCGAGCTTGATCCAAGAGGGATTGACGTACCAAGGCAACCCAGCTGTGCCGGTCAAGCAATTCCAAAAGTTCCAAATTGCCCTCCGTAGACTGGCGCGCATTCCGCTTGGAGAGCGACTTGACGCCATTGAACATGCGTTGGAAACTTCGCGAACTGCGCAGGAGCAACGCAGTTGACCTTTCCAAGCGCTGACGTAGGTTTGCAGCCATGATTTCGTCGAATCGTCAACACACGTTGGCCGCGGACCTTCAATTCGAAGGCATTGGCCTCCACACCGGGAAACAAGCCCAACTGCGAATCCTTCCAGGTGAAGCGAACACGGGATATGTCTTCGTGCGGAAAGACCTGGAAGGGGCGCCCTCCATTGAGGCCCATGTCTCCAATGTGGGGGAAACCTTGCGGGGCACCACGCTGCAATCGGGCGACGTCTCTGTGCACACCACAGAACACGTGCTGTCCGCGTTGTATGCGTCAGGCATCGACAACGCCGTCCTCGAACTCGACGGTCCGGAGGTTCCCATTCTGGACGGATCGGCGCTGCCATTCATGTCCCAAATCGAGAAAGTCGGCAGCACTGAGCAGGAGGCCGACCGACGTTTCTTCAAAGTCCGAAAGAACATCAGCTACCGCGGTGAGGACGGCGTCGAAATGTTGATTGTCCCCCTCGAGGAAGACGAGTTCAAGGTCACCGTCATGGTGGACTACAACAGTCCTGTCCTCGGCACCCAACACGCCCGAATGGAAAACCTTGGCGCTTTCAAAACAGACATTGCGAGCTGCCGCACGTTTGTGTTCTTGAAGGAAGTGGCTTCCCTGGCAGAGCAAGGCCTGATTCAAGGAGGCGACATTGGCAATGCTGTCGTGCTCGCCGAGCGCGCGTACAGCGAGTCAGAGCTGAAAAACATCGCCCAAGCCCTTGGCCGTGAGACCTTGAACGGTGCGGCCGACCAACCCGGCGTGGTCAATCCCTCCGACCTTCGGTTTCCCAACGAGCCTGCACGACACAAGCTGCTGGACATCGTGGGAGACTTGGCCTTGACGGGGCGATTCATTCAGGGCCACGTGCTTGCCGCCCGACCAGGACATGCCGCCAACGTGGCATTCGCCAAGGAATTGGCGAAGGTGATTCGCGCTCAAGAGGATTTGCCCGACTTCAGAACCGACCGGGAATCCTTGATGGACATCAACGACATCGCGGCGATGCTCCCACACCGCTACCCCTTCTTGCTGGTGGATCGCATCATGGACATGGACGACAAGAGCATCACGGGTGTGAAGAACGTCACGATGAATGAGCCGTTCTTTCAGGGACACTTCCCCAACAACCCCGTCATGCCTGGCGTGCTTCAAGTGGAAGCGATGGCCCAAGTGGGGGGCATCTTTGCCCTCTCAACGGTGGAAGACCCTGAGAATTACTCGACCTACTTCATGAAAATTGATGGGGTCAAATTCAAGCAGAAAGTGTTGCCCGGAGATACGGTGGTGTTCTACCTGACACTGGTCTCCCCGATTCGCCGAGGGCTGGTCAACATGAAAGGACGCGCCTACGTCCGTGGAGAATTGGTTTCCGAGGCCGAGATGTTGGCCCAAATCGTGCGCGACCGCGCGCCCAAAGAAGAATCATGATTCACGATTCGGCCCAAGTTTCCCCTCTCGCCCACGTCGACGGCTCTGCGCACGTCGGCGCGAACGCGGTGGTGGAGCCGTTCGCCTTCATCGGTCCCAACGTGCACATCGGTGCAGGAACCTGGGTGGGCCCCAACGCCACCGTCCTTGGGAACACCAAAGTGGGACAGGATTGCAAGCTCTTTCCTGGATGCGTGGTGGGCGCCGACTCTCAGGACCTGAAATACAAGGGCGAGCCCACCACAGTGGAAATCGGCGATCGAACCAGCATTCGCGAGTGCGTCACAATCCACCGTGCAACCACGGACCGCATGGTGACCCGGGTCGGACACGACTGCCTCATCATGGCCTACGTCCATGTGGCCCATGACGTGCAAGTTGGAAACCACGTGATTCTGGCCAACTCCGTGAATGTGGCCGGCCACGTGGTCATCGAAGACCACGTCATCATTGAAGGCATGGTGGGCATCCAACAATTCGTTCGAATCGGCACCCATGCCTTCATCGCAGGTGGCTCCCTTGTCCGAAAAAATGTGCCTCCCTACATCAAAGCTGCCCGGGAACCCTTGAGCTACATTGGCATCAATGGGATTGGGCTGCGCCGACGTGGATTTGACATTGACCGCATCCAGGCCATTGAGGACATTTACCGCACCCTCTATGTGCTCAACAACAACATGTCACAGGCCGTGAAGGCTGCGGAATTGGAACTTCCAACGTCCGAAGACAAAGACGTTGTGTTGTCCTTCATCCGACAGTCGGACAAAGGCATCATTCGCGGCCCATTTTGACCCCATGACACCATCTCCCATCCTCGCCACGTTTCTCGCCGAAGGGCTCTCCCTCAGGCGCGGCACGAGGGTGGTTTGGGACAACGCCACGTGGTCCCTTCAAGGCCCGTGCGCCATTTTGGGTGCCAATGGATCCGGCAAAAGCTCCACCCTTGCGCTGCTCGCGGGCCAAGTCGCTCCCGATGCGGGCAACGTGCGTTTGGAAACGGACCTCGGCGCTGTGGAATCGGAGCACTGGATGACCTCGGTGTCCTTGGCGGCACCATGGATGGCCCTTCCCAAGCATCTGACCCTTCAAGAGGCATTGACCTTTCATGGGACGTTCAGGACCTCACGCCAAGGAGCCTTGGGTTGGCAAGCGTTGCTCGACGCTTCAGGGCTTCGCGTAGGGGCCTCTGTGCCCCTGGGACAATGGAGCTCTGGACAACAACAGCGATTGGCCTTGGCATTGGCCTTGGGGACCCAAGCGACCGCCATCCTCCTCGACGAGCCGGCCAGCAACCTGGACAGCGATGGCATCCTGTGGTATCAACGCGTTTTGACTGAGGTTTCAGGGCTCACCACCACCATCGTGGCCACCAACGACATCCAAAAAGAGGCTCCCAAAGCCCCGTCAATGCTGGAGGTCTAAAAAAAGTTCGAGGGCGACTGTAACCACATCGGGACCCGGGGCGTAACAGGGGGAAAATCTTCAACCCTCTCATCTCTCTACCGATGAACAAGTTTATTTACCCCCTCGCTGCAGCCGCAGCCCTTTTTGCCGGCAACCTCTTCGCGCAGGAAGCCGCTTTGTCAAGTGTAGAAAACAACACCACGTCGATGTACGACTGCGTGAAGACCGTTTCTGCCGCCAACCGCACCCTCGACTTTGAAGGCGGTGTGATCACCCAAGAATTCACGGCCTGCACAACAGGTCAGTTGAAAGGAGCAACCCTTTCTGTCAAAGGCGCCAGCGAAGACGCGTGGTACATGGCCGAACTCATCGACTTCCGAGGCAATGCCGTGGACGTCGTGCGCTTCACCAAGCGCAACGTGGTCGATGGCAATCTCGAGTTGCCTCTCACAGCAAGCGTGCAGGCTGGCAAGAACTACGCCATCCAAGTCACTGCCGCTGAAGGCAAGAACATCTCACTCCGCTACGCCCATGGCCCCATGGGAACGCTTTGGAACAACGGCAACCCCGTCCGCGGTGAGTTGACTTGCACCATTGGCTTTGTCAAGCACAACTTGCAGGATGTGGATGCCATGAACGAAGGACGCGGCGACTTTGCAGCCCAAAACCGCGCGTTGGAAGGCCAGTGCAAGACCCAAGTTGTCGGACACGACTTCCGCATCTCTTTGGACGGTCTCGGAAACGAGGCTACCCAAACCTTCACGGCATGCTCAAAGGGCGTTTTGGAGCACCTTTCAGTGGGCATCCAAACCTCTTTCCCCGACTTCAAGGGCCGTTTCATGTTGATGAACGCGGATGGTGAAGAGCTTTACAGCCAGGAGATCGCTGGACGCATCATCGAAAACGGCGTGTTGAATCTCCCACTCAACGTCCGTGTCGAGCAAGGTGATGAATTGATGTTCGGCATCAAGACTGGTCAGAACCAGCGCATTGCCTTGCACACGAACTCCATGGGCCGCGAAGGCGTTCTCAAGCGCAACGGTCAAACGATCGAGAGCAACTTGGAATTCACGGCTTACATCGCGGAGACCAACGACACTCCCGCCCGCATCGACCTCCAGGATGCCAAGATCACAACCTTCCCCAACCCCTTCTCTGACCGCATCTCCGTGCGCCTCGAGAATGTGAACGAAGGCAAGGCAGTGATTCAGCT
Source organism: uncultured Comamonadaceae bacterium (assembly GCA_964527895.1). Taxonomy (GTDB): domain Bacteria; phylum Bacteroidota; class Bacteroidia; order Flavobacteriales_D; family Sanyastnellaceae; genus UBA11663. Next base: position 7,802 of record CAZGQI010000001.1, read on the forward strand.
CCTCGACTTCTCAGGCAACGTGTTGCGCTCGGACATGGTGTTCGTGAAGAACCACGAAGGTGAGATCACCTTTGAGACCCGCGACATCGAACGCCAAGGCTACTATGCCTTGCGCGTCATCCAGGGCGACAGCGTGAAGAACACAACGATCATGAAGCGCTGATCCGTCTGCCTCACACACATTGAACAATGACCAAACGGCTCGAACCTCTCCAAGGGTTCGGGCCGTTTTCGTTTCACCGTCGATCGATCAAGTCGAGGGCGGACTTGACGGGCTGAAAACAAAAAGACGGAATCTCCACAAACCGGGTGAGCCATCCCGACATGCCCCCGTTCCACAATCCCGGATGCTCCAAGACTTTCACCTTTTGCCCGAGCACTTCCTTGGTGGCCATCATGTACCGGGAAGCATCCACGAAAGGTGCCAGGGATTGACCGGGACGCAGCACACACACCATGTCCACAGGGTTGAAATGGGTGGCGTGGGCCATGAGGGCCTTTTGGTCTTCTTGAAACTCGATGGACTCCACAATCTGGGGGCGAATGAGCCCTGCGTCCGCGCCCGAGTGGATGCGAACCCAATAGGGCCCTCCCCCGGGCTGCCCCTCATTGCGCACCACACCCACCAACCGCATGGGGCGATCCAGCCACGCAAGCGCTTCCGTCTTGGAAAGCACGGTGTCGTCACTCAGGCCTGCGCCTGCTGCGCGCAACCATTCCAGGACCGAGTCCGGCGTTCGCGCATCCTGCTTCAATTCCTCTTGCAAACGCGTGCGTTCGCTCGCCCACGCATCGCATGCGGCGACCATGGCTTGGGTCCAATGTGCACGCGATTTCCTCGCTTGCGGCGAAGGGGCGTTGTCAATGTTTCGAATGACCACCATGGGCACGTCCACCTCTTCCAACAAAGGCAGGAGCGCCCCATGGCCTCCCGGACGGCGGACGATGTCTCCTGAATCGTCAGTCAGCCAGACGCCTTCACGGGTCCAAACAGGAATGTCTGTGGCGGGATTCTGATGGGGCAAATGCCAGTCCACCTGCCCTGCCATCTCCGCAAGGTGGCTCGCCACCTCATCGTGTTTGGCCCGAGGCACGGTGAACCACATTTTGGTATGCTCTGGAAACAACAAGCGCCACAAGGCCACATGTGCGTCAAAAGCGTTCTCCACAGCGTTGTCGACGACGTGGAACGGCACGAGCCCTTTGAGCCTGCCTCCTTGGTCCATGTTTGTCCAGAGCAGTTCACACGCTTCATGGGCTTGCACCCCTTCCATGGATCCAAATTGAGCGACAACAGCCTCCTTCCATGCTTCGCCAAAAGCCAGTCGATCCACGGACGCCCACAGCTCACGCTGGGCCTCCTCATTCGACTTCAAAAAACTGAACATGCGGGTGGCCGCGCCAGAGGCCGGGACCCAAAGTCCGCAGCGAGCGGCCATGTCCGCGTCGTGGCGTTGGCTCCAAGCGTCGACCTCCTCGGCAGACCACCGTTCCACGCCGTCCCCTGGCGTGCAGGGGCGAACCACGTCCGCACCTTGGGGAGGATTTTCAAAGTATGCGCGGTACGCTTCGTTGGTCAGTTGAAACAGCGAATCCTTCGGCGCTTGCATGCCCCGAAGGTACGGTCAACCCATGCGCCGTTTTACGCGCGGCGCAGTCCTTTCGAAGGAAGCGTTCTGCCCGCCATCGCCTCGCTCAAATCCTGGGAGAGCGCCTTGCACACCACCTCCATGTCGGCAGTCAGTGTGGACACCAATTCAGGGAGCCTCGAAGGCTCCTCCTCAAATTTACTGATGCGTTCGATGTCCAACACGAGCGGCACCAAACCCGACATGCCCAGCATGTTGACACTGGACTTGAGTTTGTGGGCCAACGGGTGCAAATCCGACCACCGAGATTGTCGGATGCATGCATGCATGTCTTGCCCAAATTGCGGGGCTTGACTCAGAAACAGCTGCACGATTTCCTGGACCATGGACTCGTTTCCATGAAACACCTGATTGAGATATGTCAAGTCGTAGTGACGGTCCATGGCCGGGATTACGGGTTCGCGTAGAAAAAAGTTACATCCGACGTGGTGCGGTGTAGATTCGCACCATGAGTCCTACCCCCAAGACACATGTGTTGGTCACCGGCGGAGCTGGGTACATTGGCAGCCATGCTGCGGTGGCTTTGCACGAAGCCGGGTACGCTCCCGTGCTGTTGGACAACTTGCACAATTCGGAGATGCAGGCCGTGGACGGGGTCCGGGAACTCTGTGGCCAGGAGGTGCCCTTCCATGCGATCGATGTGCGGGACGATTCGGCGCTGGAGTCGCTTTTTCGCGAGTGCACCGAAGGCGGCAATCCCATTCAGGGCATCCTTCATTTCGCAGCCCACAAGGCCGTGGGAGAAAGCGTTGCCCACCCTGCCATGTACGCGTCCAACAACGTGGGAGGCCTCGGCACACTCTTGCAAGTGGCCAGTGCATTTGACGTCCGGAACGTGGTGTTCTCCTCCAGCTGCACCGTCTATGGAGAGCCTGACGTCGTGCCCGTCGATGAGTCCACCCCGTTTCAAGAGGCCGAATCTCCTTACGGCTGGACCAAACAGGCCTGCGAGCGTGTGTTGAAAGACCATGCCGCCACCCATGACGCGCACCGCGTCGCGCTCTTGCGGTACTTCAACCCCATTGGGGCGCATCCGAGCGCCCTTCTCGGCGAATTGCCCTTGGGCGTGCCGAACAACCTGATTCCTTTCCTCACCCAAGCCGTCGCGGGAATCCGTGGCGCCCTGACCGTGTTTGGCGGGGACTACCCCACCCCAGATGGCACGTGCATTCGTGACTACCTCCACGTGATGGATTTGGCGGAGGCGCATGTCGCAGCCCTGCGATGGTGTTTCGACCAAACCGCCCACGCCCCTGTCGTGCGGGCGTTCAACCTTGGCACGGGACAAGGCGCGTCCGTCCTGGAGGTCATTCAGGCCTTTGAGCGCGCCACAGGCGAAACCGTGCACTACGCGATGGGCGAACGCCGGAGCGGCGATGTGGTGTCCATTTGGGCAGATGCCTCAAGGGCCAAGGAGGAACTGGGCTGGGCCGCCGAACGCAGCCTCGAAGAGGCACTGGCCGACGCCTGGCGCTGGCAGCAGCGGCTCAAAACAAGGTGACCCACACCGTGGCAACGCCGAGGACGTACCCCGCGTAGACTTGCCCTGGGGTGTGTGCGCTGAGGTGGAGCCGACTCCACCCGACCAGTCCCGCGCCCAACACCAAGAGCGAGACCCAGCCGAGGCTCCACATTTGGTCGGTCATCGCCACGTGGAGGTACACCCCCATGATGCCCCCTTGGGCCAGCATGTGCATGCTGATTTTGGCCTTCCACGTGACCACCCAAGCAGACGCGATGGCCACCACGAGCGAGAGCAAGACGTTTTGGTAGAACAACGGAACTTCGACCGCCGTGCTGTTCACCACAAGCACGTAGGCCATGAGGTAATAGGCCAGCACAAGCAAGAACGGCCAAGGGCGCTCGTGGCGCATCCGAATGTCCCAGTCGCTGATGACCCCACGCTTCTTCAGGATGAAGATCGACAGCGCTGGCGCGAGCGTGTTGATGAGAAGCAGGACGAAGAGGTAGGCAAACAAGCCCAAACGATGGGCCAAGTAACCGTCCGTGGCCAGCAGCAGTCCCAATGTCAGCAAGGGCATGCACAGCGGATGCAACACCGCACTGACCAACTTGGCGATTCCCGTCATCACAATTCCTTCCGGAGTCTGGCCACCGGCAAGCCGAGCTGTTCGCGGTATTTGGCCACAGTGCGTCGGGCAATGTTGTAGCCCTTGGCATTGAGCAGCACGCCGAGCTTCTCGTCGCTCAACGGCTTGCGCTTGTCCTCTTCAGCAATGGCGTCCTTGAGGATCTTCTTCACTTCGCGCGAGCTGACTTCTTCCCCACTGTCCGTGCTGATGCCCTCCGAGAAGAACGACTTCAACGACAGGGTGCCGTAAGGCGTTTGCACGTACTTGCTGTTCGCAACTCGAGAAACCGTGCTGATGTCCATGCCGATGCGTTCGGCGATGTCTTTCAAAATCATGGGCTTCAAATCCACCTCATCGCCACTCAAAAAGTAAGCACGCTGGTGGGCCACGATGGCTTGCATGGTTTGGGTCAAGGTTTTCTGCCGCTGGGCAATCGCGTCCACAAACCACTTCGCCGCATCCACTTTTTGCTTGACGAAGGTCAGGGCTTCGCGGGTGGATTTGTCCTGTTTGCCACCCTGTGCGTAGGTGTCCATCATCTCTCGGTAGGTGCGGCTCACGCGCAGCTCTGGGGCATTCCTGCCGTTGAGTTGCAACACAATGTCATCGCCATCCACGGACAACAAGAAGTCTGGAATCACGTGGTGAACGACCCGCGAAGATTCGCTGCCGGCATTGCCGGGCTTGGGGTTGAGTCGCGTCAGCTCGTCCAGGGCCGCACGCAAACCATCCTCGTCCAAATCCAAGGCGTTTTGGAGTTTGTCGTAGTGCTTCTTGGTGAAAGCTTCGTAGTGGTCACTCAACAGCAACGCGGCATGGACCAGGGCCGCTTGGCGGGGATCGTCGGCCGGCTTTTCCTCCTGCTTTCGCGCGACTTGCAAGGCCAAGCACTCCTTCAGATCCCTGGCACCGACGCCAGCCGGGTCCAAGGTCTGCACCACGTCGAGGGCGGCCTCGAGTTGTGATTTGGGCACATCGATGCCCTGGGTGAAAGCCAAGTCGTTGACAATGCTTTCCAAATCCCTGCGCAAGTAACCGTCGTCGTCAAGGTGACCCACAACATGCTCGGCAAGGGCACGGATCTCGGCGGACACATCCAACAAGCCCAACTGGTCGACGAGCAACTCCCGGAAGGTCGCGCCACTCCCCAAAGGAATGTCCCGGTCTTCCACGTCGGCCCCGTGATTGCGGATGCTCAGCTGGTAATCGGGTGTCTCGTCGTCGAGGTATTCGTCAAAATCAAAGTCCTCCAAGGCGTCCGACGTCTCCTGCTCTTGGACGTCCAAATCATCCAAGGATTCGTCGCGCTCCGCGCCTTCCTCAAGGGCCGGATTGGCCTCGAGTTCCTGCTTGATGCGTGCTTCGAGCTCCAACGTCGGCACTTGCAGCAGCTTCATCAGCTGAATCTGCTGGGGCGACAGCTTCTGGAGAAGCTTTTGTTGGAGACTCTGTTTGAGCATGCGTTAGAATTCTGCGTTCAGCGGGGTTCTCGGGAAGGGAATGACGTCGCGGATGTTGGTCATTCCGGTGATGTACATCACCAGTCTTTCAAAACCCATGCCAAAACCACAATGCGGGGCCGACCCAAACTTTCGGGTCTCCAAATACCACCACACGTGGTCCTCCGGAATGTTGAAGTCCGCACACTTTTGTTTAAGCACATCCAGACGTTCTTCACGCTGGCTCCCGCCGATGATTTCACCAATGCCCGGCACCAACACATCCATCGCCGCAACTGTCTTGCCATCGTCGTTCGCCCGCATGTAGAAGGCCTTGATGCCCGCAGGATAGTCCGTCACGATGACGGGACCGCCCACGTGCTTCTCGACCAACCAGCGCTCGTGCTCGCTCTGCAAGTCCACGCCCCATTCCACGGGAAACTTGAATTTCTTCTTCTTGTAGGGCTTGGAGTTGCGCAACAAGTCGATGGCCTCGGTGTAGGTCAAATGGGTGAAGGGGGCGTCCACCACAGCCTGCAACCGTGCGCGCAGTGGTTGATCGTGGCGGTCCGCTTGGGGCAATTGCTTCTCGGCGTCCAGCTCCCGCTTCTCCAAGAAGGCGAGGTCCTCCGCGCAGTGCTCCAAAGCGTAGCCCAGAACGTATTTCAGGCAATCCTCTGCCAACGCCATGTCGTCCTTGAGGTCGGCAAAGGCGATTTCCGGCTCGATCATCCAGAACTCTGCGAGGTGGCGTGAGGTGTTGCTGTTCTCTGCACGGAACGTCGGTCCAAACGTGTACACCTGCCCCAACGCCATGGCGCCCAACTCCGCCTCGAGCTGACCACTCACGGTGAGGTTGGACTCCTTGCCAAAAAAGTCTTGGCTGACGTCCACGGCGCCATCTTCGGTGCGCGGTGGGTTGTCCAAATCCATGGTGGTCACGCGGAACATCTCACCTGCGCCTTCTGCATCACTCCCCGTGATGATGGGCGTGTGCAATTGATAGAATCCCCGTTCGTGGAAGAACGTGTGCACCGCGTACTGCAAGGCATGCCGAACGCGGAACACCGCGCCAAACGTGTTGGTGCGGAAACGCAGGTGGGCCTTTTCCCGGAGGAAGTCCAAGCTGTGTCGCTTCATTTGGATGGGAAATTCCTCGGGGTCGGCGCCGCCGAGCACAGTCAGGGTCGCCACCTTGAGCTCCGTGGCCTGGCCGCCTCCCTGGCTCTCCACCAACTCGCCAACCGCTTCAATGGCGGCGCCGGTGTGGAGTTGCTTCAGCACCTCGGCATCCGTCGCCTCCTTGTCGACCACCAACTGCAAATTCTGCAAGGTCGAGCCGTCATTCACGGCGAGAAAACGGTCGTTGCGGAACGTGCGAACCCACCCGCAAACGCGTAGGGTTTGGCCCACCATAGAGTCGTTCAACAAAAGGGAAATGCGCGTGCGCTTGGAGGTCTGAGAATCCGTCATGTCAATGGCTTTGCCCTCGTAGTGAGGGTGCTTACACAAAGTAAAGACAGAGTGCCCGGCTTCCCTGCGCCAAAGGCAGGAATTTCGCGCGTCAGGCGTCCGACTCCACCCGGCCGTCACGCAACCGGACAGTCCGGTGGGCATATGCCGCGATGTCCTCTTCGTGGGTCACGAGAATGACCGTGTTTCCCGCCTTTTGAATGTCCCCAAACAGCTCCATCACCTCTTGCGACGTGGCGGTGTCCAAATTGCCCGTCGGCTCATCCGCCAAGATGATGCTCGGCTTCATGACCAAGGCCCGGCCCACGGCCACGCGCTGGCGCTGTCCCCCACTCAACTCGTTGGGGCGGTGGTCCATGCGATCCCCCAAGCCCACTTGATGAAGCACCTCCTCGGCCCGCGCCATGCGCTCGGCTTTGCCCATCCCCGCGTACACCATGGGCAGGGCCACGTTTTCCAGAGCGGTGTATCGGGGCAACAGGTTAAACGTCTGAAACACAAACCCGATCTCGCGGTTGCGGATGTCCGCAAGGGCGTCGTCTTCCAAACGGCTCACGTCTTGATTGTTCAAGATGTACGTCCCCGAAGTCGGACTGTCGAGGCACCCCAGCATGTTCATCAGCGTGGACTTTCCGGAGCCCGACGGGCCCATCAAGGCCACGTATTCGTTGGCGTGGATGTCCAAATCCAACCCGTCCAACGCATGAACCACCTGATCTCCAACATGGTACGTCTTGCGCAAATCCCGCGCGTGAATCAAAGGTTGTCCACCAGCCATGGTGCGAAGTTAGGTTTGACGCCCCCAAACAACCTCCACCCCCTTTTGTAAGTTTGGGAGATACAGCCTTGACGATGAACACGATTTCCCACCTGCGCAGCGCCGCGATTTTCAGCCTCCTGTGGATTGCATGCTTGAGCCTTCAAGCCCAAATCACCACAGACAACAGCCTCACACCCGAAGAACTCGTCGCACTCTTGGTGGGTCCGGACGTTCAGGTGTCCAACATCGCCTTGACCGGCACGGCGACGCAAAGCGGAACCTTCGTCAACAACAATGGCAACCTCCCCATTGGTGAAGGCATCATCCTTTCCACTGGAGACATCTCTTTGGTGGTTGGGCCCAACAATTCAGGCAGTGCTGGACTGGACACAGGCGGGGGAGGTTACCCTGATTTGAACACCCTCGCAGGTGTCACAACCTTCAACGCAGCCGTTCTTGAATTCGACTTCATCGCCACAGGCGACTCCCTCTCGTTCAATTACAGTTTTGGCTCAGAGGAATACAATGAATATGTCGGCGGCGGCGTCAATGACACCTTTGGTCTCTTCTTGGACGGCCCGGGCATCAATGGGCCTTTCGAAAATGAATCCATCAACCTTGCCGTTATCCCAGGGTCAGGAGGAACCCCAGTAAGCATCAACACGGTGAATCTTGGCTCATTTGAAGAGTTCTACACCGACAACGAAAACAATGCAGACCCGAATGCCAGCCAAATGGACGGCCTTACCGTGCTTTTGGAGGCGGGAGCGGTATTGCAATGCGGAGAAACCTACCACATTCGTCTGTGCATTGCAGACGGTGGTGATGGGGTGTGGGATTCCGTTGTCATGCTGGAAGCGGGGAGCTTCTCCGCGGGCTCGGTGGACTTGAACGCCGATGCTGTCCCCTTGGCCGCAGATGGCCTTGACGACATCATTCCTTACGACGAATCTGTCGGTCTTCCCGCAGTCTTCACCTACAACAACGGCGAATCCTTCCCGTACGGAGCATGGTCCAACGACAACACCATTCTCGTGGAAGTGGATGGTCAGAATGTGCAGGTCGACGCTGTGGTCATTGAGGGGTGCAACGATGCCCAATTCACAGTGGTGCGTCCAGAAGTCGAGATTGACCTTCTGGACACGCTTCTCCTTGGACTCGATGGGACCGCTCTCCTCGGTTTGGACTACGACGAGTCTTTCAACGAGGTGATCATGTACCCCGGCCAAACTGAAAGTGACATCACACTCGGCGTGAAGGATGACGGCTTCGAGGAAGGCGTGGAGACCGTGGAAATCACATTTGAATACGTCAATGGCTGCGGAGAAACCGTCATCACTTCTTCGCGCGTGGTCATTTTGGACCCGCTTCCCGTGGAGGCCGTGCCAAGTCCCCTGTCCTGTCTCGACGGCGACGGCAACCAGACCCTGGGGTATGACAACATCTCTGGCTACGGTCCTTTCCGGTTTGTGTGGGATGGCAACCCCTGGAGCAACGCAGCCGAGGACCCCTCCGAATGGGTGACTTCGTTCGACTCCCTGTTCTCCATGACCAATGCACAAGGGCAGTTGCTTGCCTCTCGCAGCATCGAATTGACCGTGATTGACCAGTGCAACAAACCTTTTGTGTTTGAGCAAATCATCAACCACCCTGTCATCACAGAAACCCAAATTTGCTTCGACGACCTCCAGGATTTCCCCATGTTCAATCCCGGCATCCCCATTGTCGACCTTCTCCTCGACGGCGCATCCGTCCTTGACAACAACATCCTTGGAGACACCTTGTTGATTGACCGCATCCCCGCGGGAACCACACTCGGAGGAGAAGCACTGTGGAGGTTGAATGCCATTGAGTCCGGTTCATTCGGATGGGAACGCGTGCTCACGATGGTGGACTCGTGTGGGTTTGAAACCAGCGCACTCCTTCGGGTGAGAGACTGTGAGATTCCCAATGTGTTTACGCCCAACAACGATGGCCAAAACGACAACTTCCGCATTCGCGGCCTCGATGGCCTGATGGGGTCGAGACTTGTGATTTACAATCGTTACGGCACCAAGGTGTTCCAAGACGAAACCAAAAGCGACGCCGAGTTTGAACTGGTGTGGAACGGCCGCCACAACAATGGCAATCCTGCAGCCGAAGGCACCTACCAATGGGTGTTGATTCGACCCGACGGCATTTCCGACCGCGGTCAATTGACCCTCATTCGCCAGCGTTGATTCACTCGCCCAAGAGGGACTTCCCGGTCATCTCGGCTGGCTGATTCAAGCCCATCAATTGAAGGACGGTTGGGGCGACATCTGCGAGGATGCCATCGCTCACCGTGGTTCCTTCCGGACCATGCACCCAAATCGGCACGGGATTGGTCGTGTGTGCGGTGTGCGGTGTGCCGTCGTTGTTCCGGGCGAGGTCGGCATTCCCGTGGTCCGCAATGACAACCACGGCATACCCCTCGGCCTTGGCGGTTTCCATGACCTGCTTCAAGCACTGATCTGTGGTCTCCACGGCTTTCACCACTGCCTCAAACACACCCGTGTGGCCGACCATGTCTGGGTTTGCAAAATTCAAGCAGAGAAAATCAGGCTGCCATGACGTCATGGCTTCCACGGCCTTCTCGGTGAGCTCCGGCGCGGACATCTCCGGCTGCAAATCGTACGTGGCCACTTTGGGACTTGCGGCCATGGCGCGCTGCTCTCCTTCGAAGGGCTCCTCACGTCCCCCGCTCAAGAAGAACGTCACGTGGGGGTACTTCTCGGTTTCCGCCATTCGGAGCTGGGTTCGGCCTTGGGCACTGACCGCCTCTCCAAGGGTGTTCACCAAATTGGGCTTGTCGTACAGCACGTGCACCCCTTCAAAACTCTCATCGTAGTTGGTCATGGTGACGTAGTGCAACGCCATCGGTGCCATGTTCTGGTCGGGGAACAACTGCTGCGTCAGGGCTTGGGTGATTTCGCGGCAGCGATCTGTTCTGAAGTTGAAGCAGAGGACGACGTCCCCGGGGCGGATGTGGCCGTCAACGCCTTCGATTTGGAAGGGCACCACAAACTCGTCGGTGATGTCCTGGTCGTAGTGAGCCTGCACGCCTTCCACGGCAGATGCATGTCGCTCCTCAACCTCTCCCACCAATGCGCGATAGGAATGTGCCACGCGCTCCCAGCGTTTGTCCCGATCCATGGCATAGTAGCGGCCGTGCACCGAGGCGATTTGGGCTTGTTTGCCCTCCAAGTGGGCTTCCAAATCGGCGAGGTAGGTCGTGCCCATCTGAGGCGCGGTGTCCCGGCCATCGGTGAAGGCATGAATGACACAATCAGGCACCCCTGCGGCCTCTGCGGCGTCCACCAGCGCGTGCAGGTGGGCCTGTTGGCTGTGGACCCCGCCACGCGACACCAAACCCATGAGATGCAAGCGTTTTCCCGGTTCTGAAGCGACACGAAGCGCCTCTTGCAGCACGGGCTCTTCCGCCATGGAACCGTCGGCCACAGCACGGTCGATGCGCAGCAAATCTTGGTACACCACCCGGCCCGCACCGATGTTCATGTGTCCCACTTCGCTGTTGCCCATTTGGCCATCAGGCAAGCCCACATGCTCCCCGTCTGTCCGGAGCGTGGCGTGGGGGGTGTGGGCGTTCAGGCTGTCCACATAGGGCGTCTGCGCCACTTCAATCGCGTTGTTGCCGTCGGCGTTGCCGAGGCCCCAACCATCCAGGATGATCAATGCCGTTTTCACGCCGCGAAGGTAGGGGCTGACTCAACGCCCCTGAGGCCAAACCACACGAACCGCGAAACCCACAGGATCGAGGTCGCGCATGTCCATGAGGGCGCCGTGCAAGAGTGCCGTCTGGGCGACAAGGTGCAGTCCCAGACCTGTGCCCGAACCTTCCTCCTTGAGCCGCACAAAGGGCGCCTTGGCCGACTCGCGATCCGCCTTGGGAATGCCCTCCCCTTCGTCACACACTTCCAGCACCGCGTCTGACCCGATGACCTCTGCCCGCACCCCGACAGCGCCTTGGCTGTATTTCAGCGCGTTTTCAATGAGGTTGGAGGCTGACAATACCCAAAGTGCCCGGTCGCCACGCACCTCTTGAGGACCTTCGATGCGGTGCACTTGGATTCGATCGCGTTGAACGTCCGCCACGCGCCCCACAGCCTCGTCAAGCATGTCACTCCAATCGAAGGTGGACGCTTGCACGTCGGTTTGGCGTTGCAGCCGGGTGGCCACCAACATTTCCTCCACGCGGTGACCCAAATCTTGCACGCCGCTCTGCATGTTTTCCAGCACTGCAGCGCGGTCCTCCTCCGACAACTTCAATCGCCTCAACGAGTCCACGCCGAGCTGCACGCTGGCGAGGGGGGTCTTCAACTCATGGGTGACCCCCAACAGCAAATTGCGTTCGCGGGCAAGACGCATGCGTTCTTGCCTGAAGTTGCGCTCCAAGCGCATCAATCCAAGGACCAAAAGGGCTGCAAAGACCGACCCCTCCCCAAGGACCATCCAACGTTCACGGGCGCCGCCTGTGCTCGCCAGGAGGTAGGCCCACCAGCTGAATTGCAGAAGCACATACGCGCCGAGCACGCGCACGAGCCAAATGCCTCGAAATCCTGGGGTTACCGCTGACCAGAGCGGTCTCTCGAACCTTCTTCCAGCCATGGCGTCAATGGCAAAATGTAATCCATGGGACGGGCCATGAGGTAGTGGCGTTCATCGCCGTTGCGGCCGCGCAACACCATGGTGGAGCGCACCACCCAACCATGAGAGGCCAACACGTTCAACGCCTGTGAAGTGCTTTCGAAGCGGTGGGTTTTGAGCTTCTTGGTTGCAGACAAGAACTGCGGATCGCGGGTTGCCCGCATCACAACGTCATCGATGTTGAAGCGGACCAGTTCCGTGTTGGCCTGATTGAATGCCACCAATGTGCCATAGAATTCACCGGAATTGATGTGGGTGCGGTGCGCGCCCCCCTTCCCGTCGTTCCTGCCGCTCATCCGAGCGTCTTGCGCTGTCATGGTGGCCGCCATGGTGAGCAGGCCAAGTGTCATCATCCAAGTTTTCATGTCCGTGTGTTTTATGGACCTCCAAGGTAGCAAGAAGAACGTGTTTGGGCGCAAAAGGAGGAACACGAGAACACCCAACGGTTTGCGGGCTCACGCCAACTGGACCTGCTGCCTCCGCATGTGTGGTGCCTTGAGGAGAAATCCCCTTCCACGCCAAGAAAAACTCACGCGCCATTCAGGCCGTGACTGCAACTCCCGCCAAGCGCGATGCATGCCCTGACTCCAAGCGATGTCGTCGATCACAAGCACCTCACGCACATGAGGCGCCAACGCATCTGCCAAATGCAGCGTGGCCTCTTCCTCGTGAAACCCGTCCAAGTACACGACGTCCCAGAATTCCTCTTTCCCCACCCGGCCAACCAATTCCACGAAGTTGCCGCATTGGGCGTGAATGCCGCTGGAACATCCCAGCGTGTCCCACCCTTTCTGTGCCCAAGCCAAGGTCTCTGGACATCCCTCCCACGTCTCCACCTCCCAACCTGTGGCTGCCACGTGGGCGGACATGACCCCAAGGGAAGTGCCCAACTCCAAAAAACGCCCCTTGGGGGCGACACAACGAAGCCAACGACCAAGGGCACGTGCATCCTGCTCTGGCGTCAAGGCCCGCAAGGCCATGTCTTGGACAGACACCGCGGCCTGTTTCTTCCCGCTCTTGCGTTCACCCGCCCCCAAATCACGTCGAACGACGAGGTCGCTCGTGCGGCTAAGCTGCGTCCGCCACGCCGCAATCGCCTCAAGGACGTCTTTCTCTTGCGTTGCGGAATCCGGCCAATGCTTCGGGTTGGATTGAAGGGCCCTTCCCCACGCAAACAAGGTGGGCGAATGCAACTTTCGCCATGACGTTCCCAACCACGGTGCCACCAAACGGGTGTCCCGTAGGCGCAACCACCTGTCCTTCAAAGACAGTGTGCGAGACACTGGGGATGCATGATGGTCGGCCATGGGGCAACAAACATACTTCGCTATCTTCGCGGTCCCCGGGCGGTTAGCTCAGTTGGTTCAGAGCACCTCGTTTACACCGAGGGGGTCGGGGGTTCGAGTCCCTCACCGCCCACTCAAATTCCTCCACAAAGGCCCCTGCTTTGCAGGGGCTTTTTGATGCCCCAACATTCGCCAAGCTCGCTTGAGTCAGGGCCCCTCCCGGGTCCACAGACCAAAGCAACGCGAGGGAGGCAGTCCCTCTCAGAATGAAGTGTTAGACCGGCCAATCCGCGATCCGCTGCGGCGCATCCCGAAGGACATCCCCCACCACAAACAAGCTGCCACCCACCCAAATCACGTCGTTTTCCCCTGCTGCGTTCATCGCATGGGCCAGCGCCTCGACCGGCACACTCACCACCGCACCCGACAATGCTGGACGCAGCGAGGCGACCTTGGACGCCTCCATGGCGCGAGGGATGTCCGCCGCGCACCACACGTAGGACGCGTTTTCAGGCAACAACGACATGACTTTATGGTGGTCCTTGTCCGCCACAGCACCCCAAATCACCCACAGTTTCCCATTGCGCGTTTGGACCTTGGCTTCCAGCGCGCGGACCATGGCCGCAACCCCATCGATGTTGTGTGCTCCATCGAGAATGACAAGCGGTTGCCCCAGAATGGCCACCTCTTGCCATCGGCCGCGTTGGCCCGTGATTGCCGCATAGTCTGACAGCCCAGATTGGATGGCCTTCTCCGAAATGGCCCAGTCCCTGGCTTGAAGAACTTTCAACGTGGAGAGCGCCGTGCTCAGGTTTTGACGCGTCACAAACGACGCTTCCTCGTGGAGGTGTGCCGATGCCTCGCCTTCCACATCCCGTGCAAAGTGCACCTCGGAAGACGACCGCAAGGCGGCCGACAGCAATTCAGATTGCGCCTCGGGCCGCATGGGACCGAGCACCACGGGTACGCCGTCCTTGAAAATGCCTCCTTTTTCCTTGGCAATGCTCCGGATGTCTGGCCCGAGAAATTGTTGATGGTCGAGGCCAATGTTCGTGACCGCGCACACCTCCGCAGTAGGGATGACGTTGGTCGAATCCAACCGCCCGCCCATGCCTGTTTCCACCACCACCACATCGCACTGCAATTGGGCAAAGTGAACAAGCGCCATCCCAAACGTCAGCTCAAAAAACGACGGCGTGCCCCACATGCCTTCGGATGCTTGCCACTGCCCCACAAAGTCCACCACGGCCTTCTCGGGAATGCATACCCCGTTGACCCGAATGCGCTCGCGAAAATCCACGAGGTGGGGAGACGTGAACAGCCCCACACGACAACCGGCCTGCTGCAACGCAGCCGCCACCATGTGACAAACCGTGCCCTTGCCGTTGGTCCCGGCCACATGCACAAACTTCAAGGCGTTCTCAGGGTTCCCCAATGCCGCGCAAACCAAGCGTGTCGCGCTCAAATCCGCTTTGTACGCCGGGGGACCCTGCCGTTGAAACATGGGAAGCTGCGTGAACAAGGCGTTCACCGCTTCGGCATAGGTCAACTCACTCAAGGTCGAAGGTGATGGTGATGTAGCCCAAACGACGGCTCTGCGTTGCACTGCTTTCAAACCGGGCAGTCATGGCAGCGCGCTGTGCCAATTTGACGTGGTACGAGTCGGTCAGGGTCGTCAACCGGGATTCATACACCGGACTCGCACTGATGACCTTGCCGTCGGCCCCCACTTGAATGCGCATGCGGACCGTGCCGGCCTCTTGGGGTTTCTCGTCCAGCCTCGGGTCGCCAATCATGCTTCCGCCTCCGACCAGACCTTCGCCAACATCCCCAGAAACCACGCCACGCCCCTCGATTTTGCCAGTCTCCTCGCCTTCGTTGCCCGTGCCTTGGGTGCTGCCCTGCGACCCTCCGCCGCCGGCGCTGGGATCGCCTGGATTGCGGAACAAGTGGGCCGTTCGGTCTTGGCGAACCGGTTCTGGATCGGGCTCAGGGTCGGGATCCGGCTTGACGTTCACGGCCATCTCACTGGACTCTTGGGTGACGACCTCTTCCGCGGCCTCTTCCACCATAGGCTCAGGTTCCGAAGCCGCCACGGCCTCTTCCTCCGCTTCCTGAACCACCTCGCTTGGGGTCTCTGACTCGGTGTCGCCTCCCGCTTCCTCGGTCGAACCGAGGTCCGCAAACCCAACGGCGACGAATTGCTCCCCCGGCGGAGGGTCTTGAATGGTGAAGGCCGTCAAAAAGAAACACAGCGCGAGCACCCCGACGAACAAGAGGCCGCTCAACGCAGCGGCTTGCCGTTGGTTGCGCTTCTCCAGAGAGACGCGCGCTTGCTCGAGTTGTTCCTTGTTCGACATGAGGTTCGCAGTGGGTTACTTGGTGCTGGCCGGGTTCGAGCCAAGCATGATCTTCCACTGGTTGGCCTTGGCCATGCCGATGAGCTCGACGGTTTGGCCTGTGGGGACGCTCTTGTCCACCTGGAGGTACAAGACCTTCTCGGCCTGCTTGTCCATTTCCAGCTTCAGCTTGGGCTCCAAATCCGCCCGCGAAATGGGCCGAACCTCCCCGTTCAGATGGTACGAGCCGTCTTCCTGGATGCTCACGGTCAAGCGGGAGGTGACGGACGTCGTGCCCTTGGAGGTGGGCAAATCCACGTTCACGCCGTTGCTCACCAGCGTCGAGAGAATGACGAAAAAGATGAGCAGCAGGAACACGAGGTCCGTCATGGACGACATGTTGCCCGTCACGCTGACTTTGTTGCGTTGGCCGAGGTTCATCCGCGTGCAGGTTCTTCGAGGATGTCAATGAATTCGAGGCTGTTTGCCTCCATGCGATGCACCACCTTGCTCACTTTGCTCACCAAATGGTTGTACGCCATGTAGGCCAAAATCCCGACGATCAATCCCACAATCGTGGTCACCATCGCTTGCTTGGTGCCGGACGAGATGTCGCTGACCTGGACCGTCCCTGCCGCCTCCATGTCCAGGAACACGTTCACCATCCCGATGACGGTCCCCAAGAATCCGACCATGGGCGCTGCACCCGCCACCGTGGCGAGGGTGCTGAGGTTTTTCTCGAGGCGGTAGATCTCGAGCTTGCCCACGTTTTCAATCGCCACGCTGATGTCCTTGAGTGGCTTGCCAATGCGGCTGATGCCCTTGTCGAGCATGCGCCCAAGCGGCGTGTTGCTGTCGGTGCAGAGGTTGCGCGCGCTGCTCAAGTTGCCCTGCGAGATGTAATCCTTCAGGCGGTTCATGAAGTCGGGGCTGACCTTGTCGGCTTTTTGGATGGCCAAAAAGCGCTCGAAGAACACATACATCCCAATCAAGCTCATCAGCGCCAAGGGGAGCATGATGTACCACCCGCCCTCCATGAGCAGCTGAAGCACATTCACATCCACCTCTGTGATTTCAGGGGCGGCGTCCACCGCGTCGGGGGTGGCTTGAAGCAGGAAAGAAGCGAGGGTCGATTGCATGGATGGTGGGATTCCAGGGTTTGAACGTACAAGTTCCCCTGAATATTGGCCCTTTGCCCACCCTTTGCCCCTCAGTTATTCAACGCTGTGGGTTCACAACGCCCTGACGTTGTGAGGGGTCTCGTCACGCAAACATGAGCAGGTACACCCCGGCACCTGCGAGGTACCCCAACACCGCCAAGAGACTGATTTTCTTGAGGTACCAAACGAAATCGATTCGCTCCAGGCCCATCACCGCGACCCCAGCTGCGGAGCCGATGATCAAGGCTGAGCCACCGGTCCCGGCACAATAGGCCAGGAACTGCCAAAAAATGCCATCCTGCACAAACATGCCCGTCCAGGCATCAGTCACCGCAGCCGCAGGAACGATGTCGTACATGCCCATGCTCGCGGCCACGAGTGGCACGTTGTCGACGATGGCACTCAACAGGCCAATCGCCAGGTCGATGAGGTACACGTCGTTCAGGCTCGTGCGCAGCCAATCCGCGGCAAGCAGCAGGTGCCCCGCCTCTTGCAGGGAAGCCACAGCCAGCAGGATGCCGAGGAAGAAGAGCACCGACGCCGTGTCGATTTTGCGCAACACCCCAATGACAGTGAGGTGGGCTTTCTCTTCGATGTTCTTGGAATGGTGAAGGCGCTCCGTGAGCATCCACAGCGCCCCCAAGCTGAGCATCATGCCCATGAAGGGAGGCAGGTGGGTCACCGTCTTGAAGACAGGCACAAACAACAGGCCCGCCACCCCGGCGCCAAACACCAAGTTGCGCTCGAAAGGGGTGGTCGGATCCCACTCTTCTTCGTCCTCAGAAACAGGGCGGTCGATTTCGCCTTTCAGACGAACACTCAACACGGCGAGGGGCACAAGCAAGCACACCACGCTGGGCAAGATGAGGTTGGCAATGATGGTGGTGGTGGTCAGCTGTCCACCAATCCACAGCATGGTCGTGGTGACGTCCCCAATCGGAGACCAAGCCCCACCCGCGTTCGCGGCGATGACCACCATCCCGGCGAAGAGCCAGCGGGTTTGGCGGTCGTCGATGAGCTTGCGCAACAACGACACCATCACAATGGACGTCGTCAGGTTGTCCAGCAGCGCGGAGAAGAAGAAGGTGAGGATGCAGACAATCCACAGCATTTTGACCTTGTTTCGGGTCTGAATGCGGTCCGTGATGACCCGAAATCCCTCGTGCGCATCGACCAATTCCACGATGGTCATGGCCCCCATGAGGAAGAACAAGATGCTGCTGATTTCCTCCATGTGGTGGAGCAGCCTGTGTTCAAAAAACTGCGCGAGCCCCCCGTGGCCTCCTGCGCCGTGGTCGGCCGCAAACAAGTGGTATTCCTCGGCAAGGTGCGCGGGCACGTCGTGCCATCCGAGCACGAACAAGGCCCAACACACGGTGCCTGTCACCAAGGCCGAGGCCGCCTTGTCAATGTGAATGTTGTGCTCCAGGGCGATGAACGCATACCCCAGAATGAAAACGACGAGAATGAAAATGTCCATGGTTGATTGTCTAAGGGCAAGATGGGCCGGTTTGTTCGCTCACACGTGAACAGAACAACAAGTTGCTCACATCAAAAAGCCCAAAGCGCGCTCAAACGCCTTGGCCGTGAAATGGGTGGCGTCCGGATGGGTTTCCTTGACCTTGGCCAGCGCCTTCCGAATCAACTGGGAAGTGTCTTCAAAGATGGCGGCGTCCGACATGTCCACGTCTTCGTCGCTCATCAAATAGGCGAACACCCGTGCCATGCCACAGTTGGCGATGAAATCGGGAATGACGGTCATGTGTGCATCGGCGTACTCCGCAATGGGGCCGTAGAAAATTTCGTCGTCGGCAAATGGAACATTGGCGCCCGAGGAGATGACTTCCACCCCGGCCGCGACCATGCGCTCGACCTGATTTTGCGTGACAAGTCGGCTTGCCGCGCAAGGCAAGAACACCTCGGCCTTCACATCCCAAATGGCCGCATTGACCTCTTCAAACGACTGCAACCCCTCGGCTTTCAATGCGTTGCCTTCCTTGGCCAAAAAGAGCGCTTTGACCTCATCGTAGGTCATGCCTTCCGGGCGAATCAATCCGCCCACGCGGTCGATGATGCCGACGATGCTCGCACCGGCTTGGGCGAGGTACAGCGCTGCGGCTGCGCCGACGTTGCCCCAGCCTTGAACCACCACTTTTTTGCCCGCCACACTGGCGCCTGAAAGGTCATAGTAGTGACGCACTGACTCGCTCACGCCGTATCCTGTAATCAAGTCGGCCACGCGAATCTTTCGCTGGATGTCCGGGCTGATGGCCGGGTCTTCAACCGGCTGAGACACACCCTGGCGGAGGTTGCCAATGCGGCGCACTTTTTGGGCTTCGTTGGGCTGAAAGTGTCCCGTGAAGACCCCCTCTTGCGGGTGCCAAACCCCGTTGGCTTCCGTCATGGGAATGACCTCGTGGATCTCGTCGACGTTGAGGTCGCCTCCCGTGCCATAGTAGTGCTTCAAAAGCGGCGTCACCGCCTTGTACCAGCGCTCGAGGACGCCTTTTTTCCGTGGGTCTGCTGGGTCGAAATCGATGCCGCTTTTGGCGCCCCCGATGTGCGGCCCCGACACAGTGAATTTCACCTCCATGGTCTTCGCCAAGCTCTCCACTTCACGTTGGTCAAGCCCCTTTCTCATCCGCGTGCCGCCGCCGGCAGCGCCGCCCCTCAAGGAGTTGATGACCACCCATCCACGGGCTTCCGTTTCGCTGTCTTGCCACGCAAACACAATTTCTGGTGCGCGGTTTTCGTAGGCTTTCAGTAGGTCTTTCATGCGGTTCATTTCAATCGCGGACGCGAAGGTAGGCCAAACCCCTCCGCGGCAACTGCACCCCAACCAGGGTCAAAGGCCTCGAGGACCTCTGCCCCAAAGGGCACCGCCAGAGGTGGCCACCCGAGCCCCTGTCACGCTGGTTAGGGCGTTGGGCTGGCCCAACCACCGAAGCAATCCGAGCCATGCGAAGACCAGCGCCTCTTTGCCGTGGACCAACGTGTCTTCCGGCACGTGCCAGATGACACCACGATCCAACGTGGCCTGACTCATCGCGGCCATCAATGTGGGGTTGCAGGCGCCACCGCCTGTGACGAGCACCCGGGACCCGGACGGGACGTCGCGGGCAACGGCCCAGCTTGCGTAAGCCACGGCCGTGGCCAAGACGTCGTTCAAGGAATGCGCTTGCAATGCGTGCTCGGCATGCGGCCAAACCTCCTGCTCAAGCCATTCTCGACCCAAGCTTTTGGGGGCCGTTTGATCGTGGAACGGGAGCGCTTGCCAGGTTTTGAGAAGGTCTGGCAAGATGGTGCCGTCTGCGGCCATGGCCCCGTCGCGGTCCATGGCCAATCCGACCGTTTGGACCAAGCGGTTCAACAGCAAGTTGGCGGGCCCCACATCCCACGCCACACGGGATCCGGTGGCGTCGTCCATGCTGAGGTTGGCGAACCCTCCGAGGTTGAGTGCGACGTCCCAATCGCCAAACAGCATTTGGTCTGCAAGCGGCACCAAGGGCGCGCCCTGCCCACCCGTCGCCACATCCAAGCTCCGCAAATCACTCACCACAGGAGCGCCGAGATGTGCGTGCAAGACGGCGCCGTGGCCGATTTGACAAGTCCACCCTTCCTCGGGACGGTGGAAGACCGTGTGGCCATGAGACCCCACGACATGGGGTTTGGACACGCCGGCACTTTTCATCCATGCCTCAACCTCCTTGGCGGTCCATTGTGCCCACGCTGTGTCGAGACGCATGAGGTCTTCCGCACCCAACGTCATGGCATGCCAAAGCCGGTCGCGCAACGCCGCCGGATAAGGCAGCGTGGCGAAGGCATTCATGGTGAAGGACCATACCAGGGTTTGGGGGTCTTGATGAAAGCACACCGAGGCCACGTCGAGGCCATCCACGGACGTGCCACTCATCAGACCGAGGGCATGCCACCCATCGAGAGGGCACCTGCTGTTATCTTCGCCACGCATCGGGACGGAAATTACTGCGCAACAGGAGTGACCGAACGACGCGGACATTTGGACTTTTTCACCTCTACGAAAGGAAGCAGGCAATGAACCTCAACCTCACAGAAGAACAACTTGCGGTGCGCGATGCCGCCCGCGATTTCGCCCAAAACGTCCTCAAGCCAGGCGTGATTGAACGCGACAGAGACCAACGCTTTCCCGCAGAGGAAGTCAAGCAACTCGGAGAGCTCGGCTTCATGGGCATGATGGTGGACCCCAAGTACGGAGGGTCGGGCATGGACACGGTGAGCTATGTGCTCGCCATGGAAGAGATCAGCAAGGTGGACGCGTCCACGAGTGTGTGCATGAGTGTGAACAACTCCCTCGTGTGCTATGGCCTTCAGGAGTATGGCACTGAGGCACAGAAAGAGAAGTTCCTTGTCCCGCTCGCCTCAGGCCAAAAAATCGGCGCCTTCTGCCTTTCCGAGCCCGAAGCCGGCTCCGACGCCACCTCCCAACGCACCACTGCCGTCGACATGGGGGACCACTATCTCCTCAACGGCACCAAGAACTGGATCACCAACGGCAACAGCGCCTCGACGTACCTCGTCATCGCCCAAACCGACCCTGAAAAGGGGCACCGTGGGATCAACGCCTTGATTGTCGAGCGCGACATGCCTGGATTCCAAATCGGCGCCAAAGAAGACAAGTTGGGCATCCGGGGTTCCGACACCCACACCTTGATGTTCCAAGACGTCAAGGTGCCGAAGGAAAACCGCATTGGCGAAGATGGATTTGGATTCAAATTTGCCATGAAAACACTGAGCGGGGGCCGCATCGGCATCGCCGCGCAAGCGCTTGGCATCGCCTCAGGCGCCATGGAACTCGCCATCGCCTACTCGAGAGAGCGAAAGGCCTTCGGAAAGGAAATCCACAAGCACCAAGCCATTGCCTTCAAGCTGGCCGACATGGCCACACAAGTCGAGGCGGCCCGTTTGTTGACCTTGAAGTCTGCGGCGCTGAAGGATGCGGGGGAGAACTACGATTTGGCCTCTTCCATGGCGAAACTGTACGCCTCTGAAGTGGCCATGAAGCAAACCGTCGAAGCCGTGCAAGTCCACGGGGGCTACGGCTATGTCAAGGAGTACCACGTGGAGCGACTGATGCGCGATGCCAAGATTACCCAGATTTACGAAGGCACGTCAGAGGTCCAAAAAATCGTGATCAGCCGATCCGTGTTGGCGGACTGATTCACGCCAAGACTGGACCCGGGAGCCACCCTCAATTCACCCGCTCGTTTCTGGCGTTCCACACGGAGCGCTCGCCGCGCAACCATGTGATGACCTCGTCGCGTCCGTCGTTGTCGACGTCGCGTTGTTCGATGCGGTCTGCACGGGTCAAGCCTGACAAGCCCACCTCTTCGCCTTGGCCAAGGGTGAATTCACGAACCCACCCCGTCTCGTCGACGTACAGCACAGACGTGCGGTCCAAGTTGGCGCCCTTCCGAAACACGGGGGCGTGTCGGGGATCCACCCTGACTGGCGTGGTCGCCCGGGTGCTGCCGTTTCGCTTCAGCAACTCCACTTGCCCGTTTTCGCGTCCCACGTAGAGGTAGTCTTTGGACCCGAGCCTCAAGTGACGGATGTGCCGAACCGGAGAGGACACCTCCACCCCGTTTCCGGGGCGGTGTTTCCAGCCGGCGGTTCGCTCTCCTTCCCCTCTGAAGTTCTCCACCAACCCGCTTGCCCCGGACGCCACCAGGTACCTGTACTTCCTCGTGTTCTCGTAATCCACAAGTGCCCATGCCGTCCACTCTCCCCGTGCAGGTTGGAGGGGGAAACCCGAGACTTCACGTCCCTTCACGTCCACCAGGTGCAGTGCAGACGGCTCACAGAACATGGCTTGGTACTTCCCGTTGGCATAGACATCCACCTCCAACGCGCCCCCCACCAGCAAAGGGGAGGCCAAGGTCATGGACCACACTGCGGCGCCATTGTCTTGCGCTGTAACAAGCGTCTCGGCCGCCAGACTCAGGATCATTTCCGATGCAGTCCTGTGGTTTCGCACCGTTCCCACCACCCCGTCTTTCGCTGCACCGGGGTTGACAGCAACCGGATTTGGAGAGGACCTGACATCGTCCATCTCGTCTGGTCGCTGAGGAACCCAAACCACCACCCCATTCTCCATCGCCGACCCCGTCCAAGTGGAGGACGAGGTCTGACCCGTGCGCTCGTCTTGGAGGACCTCCCATGTCCAATCGGGCGACCCGTTCACCATGACGTCGTCTCCCTCCCAGCTGATGGACCACCCGCGGGCTGTTGCCAAGGCTTGAAGATCTTCACGCCACTGGGGCTCGACATGCCATCTGCCCCCACCTTCCCATCGCGTTCCCCAAGCAGACACTTGAATGCCTGCCTCGCACAAAGTCAGATCCAAGGGGTCGAAGTTGGTGGGGGCTTCGCCAAGGCGGCCCGACCACCAATCACTCGGAACCCCGGTGCCCCGCGGCACAAACAAAGTGGGGCGCACCGCCGAATTGTCCTTGCCACACCCCATGTTCAAATCTGGCCAATACAGCACCCCCTCTCCTTGGAGTTGCCAACCAAAATCCGTCCGACGCAACACGGCACCGGCTCGGCCTTCGCGCCAACGCGCCGCCATCTCCCCTGGGCGGTCCTCCCAACGAGACAGCGATGCTTCTGAACCGCTCAACCAACCACCCCGCCAGACGCGTTGACTCCAGCCCTCTGGCAGACTCGACCACGCGTTTTCAGTGTGCCACACGCCATGGCCAGCTTCGTCAAAAAACGCCCTGACCCATGTCGTGGAAGGCACCTCCGCGCCCTGCGGCAATCGACGTGCTGCCGCCTCCGGCGTCATTTGCACCCACTCCGTCCAATCGTCCGAAGCCCAAACCATCGGATTCGCCACTTCGCCCCCTTCCACAGGGTTGGTGACATGAAAAAAGGTCACCACCCCCGCAAGGAGCAAGGAAAAGACTGGAAAGATCCACGCACGCATGGGTCGAAGTTCGTGGCTGTCGTCAGGAAATCCGCACCCAATTGCTGCGGGCTTTCAACGCAGTTTCCAACGCTTCACGAAGCGCCGTGTGCTCAGGGCGGCCCAAATCGGGGTCTTCTTCGAGCACGGTTTGGGCGAGGTAACGCGCGCTGGAGAGCAAGGGCCTGTCGCGCACCAAGTCCGCCACTTTCAAGTCTGGAACTCCGCTTTGTTGCGTGCCCATCACGTCCCCGGGGCCGCGCAATTCCATGTCCACCTCCGCGATTTCAAAGCCGTCGTTGGTGCGGCACATGGTCTCGAGGCGCCGGCGCGCGTCCTGACCGATGTCCGACGACGACATCAAGATGCAATAGCTCTGGCTTGCGCCCCGCCCCACACGGCCGCGGAGCTGATGCAATTGCGACAACCCAAACCGCTCGGCGCTCTCAATGACCATGACACTCGCGTTGGGCACGTTCACCCCCACTTCGATGACCGTGGTGGCCACGAGGATTTGGGCTTGGCCCTTGGCAAACCGATCCATCTCCCACGCCTTGTCCTCCGGCTTCATGCGGCCGTGGACGATGGCCACCTGATATTGCGGCGGCGGGAAGCGACGGACGATGCTCTCGTAGCCGTCCATCAAGTCTTTGTGATCGAGCGTGGCACTCTCCTCAATCAGCGGATACACAAGGTAAATCTGTCTGCCCTCGGCGATTTGGTCTTCCAAAAATTGAAACACCCCGAGTCGGGCGGCATCGGTGCGGTGCACCGTTTGGATGGGTTTCCGACCCGGAGGCAATTCGTCCAAAATGCTGGCGTCAAGGTCGCCATATGCGGTCATCGCCAGCGTGCGCGGAATGGGCGTGGCCGTCATGACCAAAATGTGCGGCGCCACCTTGGCCTTCTTCCACAACTTCGCCCGCTGCGCCACCCCAAACCGATGCTGCTCATCGATGACGGCCAACCCCAACTTCGCAAAGACCACGGTCGGCTCAATCAAGGCATGCGTGCCCACAAGAATGTCAATGTCCCCCGCCTTGAGGTCTTCCAAAATGGTCTTCCGAGCGGCGCCTTTGACCGACCCCGTGAGGAGTTCGACACGCACATCCATCGGACCCAGCATTTCTCTCAAACCTTCGAGGTGCTGCTGGGCAAGAATTTCCGTCGGAGCCATGATGGCCGCTTGGTAACCGTTGTCTTTGGCAAGCAGGGCCGTGAGCAGCGCCACCACCGTCTTGCCGCTTCCCACGTCACCTTGCAACAACCGGTTCATGTGCCAGCCCGTATTGAGGTCTCCGCGGATCTCGCGGAGGACGCGTTTTTGGGCGTCGGTCAACTCGAAGGGGAGTCGGTCGTGGTAAAACGCATTGAAGGCGTCTCCGACTTCAGCAAACCGCACCCCGGGCATGTCCTCGGTCACGGTTTTCTTGTGCTGAAGCAGGGTCAACTGCAAGAGAAAGAGCTCCTCAAAGCGCAAGCGGGTTTGCGCCCGCTCCGCCTCTTGTGGCGTGGCTGGGGCGTGCACGGTGCGAAGGGCCTCCGCCCGTCCCATCAACTTCATTTCCCGCAACACCCGTTCCGGCAGCGTCTCCGTCATCGCTGGCTGCACCGCGGCGGCCACATTGCGAATCAACTTGGCCAAGCCTTGACTGTGCAGCCCCTGACGCCCAAGCTTTTCCGTGCTTGAGTAGACAGGATGCAGCCCATCCCCTTTTCGCGTCTCAAAGTGCGACAACAACTCCACCTCCGGGTGGGCGATGTTCCATTTGCCCTTGTACAGGTTGGGCTTGCCGTAAATGACGACCTGTTTCTGCACCGGCAAGTTCCGCATGATCCATTGGGCGCCTCGGAACCACTGAAGCTCCATCGTCGCTTCGCCGTCGTCAAACACCGCAATGAGTCGGCTGCCTCGGGCGCCACGCACCTCCTTGGCCTGGGTGATGACACCGAGCATTTGCACGGCTGTGTGCTCACTTTGGATGTCCGCAATGCGGTGAAACTTGCTTCGGTCTTCGTACCGAAAAGGCAGGTGCAGGAGCAGGTCCATGCAGGTGCGAATGCCCAGCTCGGAAACAAGGGCGTCGGACCGTTTGGGCCCGACGCCTTTGAGAAATTCTACAGGAGTGGATGGGAGCACCTCGGCCATGGTCACGGCAAGCTACGTCCCTTCCCCCGTCAGACCAACATCAAGACGGGATTCTCCAAGTTTTGCTTGACCTCGTTCAAGAAGGCCGCACCGGTCGCGCCGTCCACCACGCGGTGGTCGCAGCTCAAGGTCACCTTCATGGTGTGGCCGGGCACCACGGCACCGTCGCGCACCACAGGCACCGCCTGGATGCCGCCCACTGCGAGGATGCATGCGTCGGGCGGGTTGATGATGGCCGTGAACTCGTCGATGCCAAACATGCCGAGGTTCGAAATCGTGAAGGTGTTGCCCTCCCAATCGCTCGGCTGGAGCTTTTTGTCTTTCGCTTTTTGGGCAAACTCGCGCACTTCCACGCCAATTTCCCCAAACGACTTCACGTTCGCGTGGCGCACCACGGGCACGAGCAATCCGTCTTCGACCGCCACAGCCACGCCAATGTGGACGTGCTCGTTGTAGCGAATGCGGTCCTCCAACCAGCTGCTGTTCACGGCAGGGTGGTTCTTGAGCGCCATCGCCACAGCCTTCACAACCATGTCGTTGAAGCTCACGCGATGAGGTCCGCGGTCGTTGATGGCTTTGCGGGCCACCATCGCGGCGTCCATGTCAATGGTCAGGCTCAAGTAGAAATGAGGCGCGGTGAATTTGCTCTCGGCCAAACGGCGGGCAATGGTCTTCCGCATCTGCGAAACACCCACTTCCGTGAAGCGCTCCACTGCGGTGGCAGCGCTCGCGCCTCCGCCCACGAAGGCTTCGACGTCGCGCTTGACGATGCGGCCGCCTTCACCCGAACCTGGGATCAAGCCCAAGCTCAGTCCACGCTCCTCGGCCAAACGCTTGGCCAAGGGAGACGCTTTCACGCGGCCGTTCGCCACAGCAGGAGCTGGGGCAGGTGCCGCTTGCGCTGCAGGGGCAGGAGCCGCTGCGGGTGCGGGCGCCGGAGCGGGAGCTGGGGCAGGTGCCGCAGCTGGGGCTGGGGCCGGAGCGGGCGCAGGTGCGGCAGGCCCTTCCTCTGCCGGGGCCTCAGCCTCTGCAGAAGCGAGCAAATCGGCGATGTCCTCGCCCTTCTCACCGAGCACGCAGAGCACACTGTCCACAGGGGCAGTGCCGCCTTTCTCCACGCCAATGTGAAGCAAGACACCGTCCTGGAAAGACTCAAATTCCATGGTGGCCTTGTCGGTTTCGATTTCAGCGAGCAATTCGCCGCTCTCCACCTCGTCACCGATGTTTTTGTGCCACTCAGCGACGACCCCTTCGGTCATGGTGTCGCTCAATTTGGGCATGCGAATGATTTCAGCCATGTCAGTCGTTCACAAAGGGGTAATCAGATTGCATGTAGACGTCCTCGTAGAGCTCGGAAGCATCTGGAAGCGGGCTTTCCTCCGCAAACTTGATGGCTTCCTCCACTTGAGCCTTGACCTCCTTTTCGACGGCCTTGAGCTCCTCTTCCGTGTTCCACTTGTTCTCGAGGATGACGCCGCGGACGTGGGCGATGGGATCGCGCTCCACGTAGCTGGCCACTTCATCCTTGGTGCGGTACTTCTGGGGGTCACTCATGGAGTGGCCCTTGTAGCGGTACGTCTGGATGTCCAAAAGTGTGGGACCCTCGCCTTTGCGGCCGCGCTCTGCAGCTTCAGCAATGGCGTCGCGAACCGCTTCAGGGCTCATGCCGTCGACGGATGCAGAAGGCATTTTGTAGCTCGCGCCGAGCGTCTCGAGGTCGGTCACGTTGGACGTGCGCTCGACCGAGGTGCCCATGGCGTACTGGTTGTTCTCGATGATGAAAATCACCGGGAGCTTCCAAGTCATGGCCATGTTGAAGGTCTCGTGCAGCATGCCTTGGCGCGCCGCACCGTCCCCCATGAAGCACACGGTCACGTGGTCCTCTTTGCGGTACTTGTCCGCGAAGGCGATGCCGGCACCGAGGCCGATTTGGCCCCCGACAATGCCGTGTCCGCCAAAGAGGTTGCGCTCCTTGTCAAACATGTGCATTGAACCACCCTTGCCCTTGCTCGTTCCCGTTTTCTTGCCGAACATCTCGGCCATGACGTACTTGGGATCGGTGCCCAACACGAGGGGGTGAGCGTGGTCGCGGTACGCCGTGATCACACGATCCGTGGGGCGGATGGCCTCACGCATGCCGGAAAGCACGGCTTCTTGTCCAATGTACAAGTGGCAGAAGCCACCGAATTTTTGTTGGATGTACAGCTGGCCGCAACGTTCCTCGAACTTTCGCATGAGGTACATCTCGCGAAACCAGCGCGTGTATGTGTCTTTGTTCAGGCCCTTTGCTGACTTCTTGGCAGCGGGCTTACGTCCTGCTTTTGCAGGCCTTTTGGGCGCTGCAGTCGCTGTAGGTTGTGAAGTTGCCATCGCGTTTGGATTAACGTTCAAATATAGCGCTCCGCCTCACCCATTCGCCGGACCAAGGTCACGAGCCACCCACCAACTCACATCGTGTACCAAATACACCATAGCAAGTGCACCTTTCGATGCCAACCCAAGAGCCCCACGCAACGAACGCCTTGCAACGCGCGTTGTACCTTCGCGGCCGCCCCTTGGGCGCCCCACACCAAACCTGCGATTTGTCTCCTCAACTCCATCAACTGCTCCAGAGCCAAAGTCCCCTTGGACTGGAGGCCATTGACGCCGTGGCGCTGATGGACCGCTTCGACTCCAAATACGTGGTGCCCGTGGCATGGCTGGAAAACCTCATCCGAAAGCTGGACGAACACAGTGTTCTTTCCATCCAAGACCACGTCTCCACGGTCTACAACAACCTCTACTTCGACACGCCGGAAGGGACTTGTTTGGAGGACCACACCCGTGGCAAAAACATCCGATACAAGGTCCGCGTTCGGCAATACGCGAACACCGGAGTGGCTTTTTTGGAGGTGAAGTTGCGCGACGTGCACAGCAAGACTTTCAAGCACCGCATTGTGCGCCAAGGGGCGTGGGACGCTCCTCTGACCAAAGAGGAATTCGACTTCCTCGGTCAACACCTCCCCAATGCCAGCGCATTGGCACCCACATTGCAGAGCTCCTTTGAACGCTTCACCTTGGTTCACGTGGGCCAGGGTGAACGCATCACCTTCGACCAGGACCTTCAATTCAAGGTGCCAGCAACGCAGGGAAGTGGAGACCACCCTTGGGTGAAGACCACACCGCATTTGGCCGTGGTGGAGTGGAAACAGAGCAACGTCAACCACCAAGGCGAACTCATCCAGGCCATCCGTTCTCAGGAAGGCCGACGCGGCCCCCTGGGACGCACCTTGCGCCTGTCCAAATTTGTATTGGGCCAAGCCCATCTTGCCCCGGAGCGAAACTTCCGAGGGTACCGTGCAGCCCTGCGCGATCTGGCGCGCGCCGAACATTACGCTGCAAACCCGACCTTCGCGCCGCAATCCATTCTGAGATGACCGCATCCTTGACCACGATCTTCAATGCCGCCTTCTTGAGCCCAGGCTGGGAATCCCTGCTGGGTTTGTTCGCACTCAACCTCGTGTCCTCACTCGTTGTGGTCCGCTTGATTTACCACATGGCCGCAAAGCGACGCGACTTTGTGTTCACGTTCATGCTGGTGTCTACGGCCGTGTTCTTGTTGTGCCGCCTGCTGGCCGGCGTGGAAATCGACTTGGCGTTTGCCTTGGGCCTGTTCGCCATTTTCGGCATCATTCGCTACCGAACCAACGCCATCCCGATTCGGGAAATGACGTACCTGTTCATTGTCATCACGTTGGCGGTCATCAATGCTTTGGCCCCGCTGGCGGCTTCATGGCTGGAGATTGCCCTGGCCAACGTGTTGATTTGGGCCCTGTCGTACGTCTTGGAACGGCTGTGGTTTGTGGAGCACCTGGCGACCAAAATGGTCATTTACGACCGCATCGACTTGTTGCACGAAGGACGTCGTCACGAGCTCATCGCCGACCTTGAGCAACGCACCGGCGTCACGATCGTTCACTTGGAGATTGGCAAAGTGGACTTGCTTCGGGACACGGCCAACTTGAAGATTCACTTCTCTGCGGACCAAGAGCCCGGTCACTTCGAGGAACTTCAGCCCTGATTGGGGCTATCCTTACTTCGCTTGAAGGAGGACCACAGCGTGGGCGCTCACGCCCTGCTCTAACCCCACAAACCCAAGCTTTTCAGTGGTGGTGGCTTTGATGCCCACCTGCCCCACATCGACACCCAAAATGTCTGCAATGCACTGACGCATGGCGGGGATGTGCGGCTTGAGTTTGGGCTGCTGCAAGCACACCGTGGAATCAAGGTTGGCCAATCCATAGCCTTGCGCTTGGACCATCTTCCACGTGTCCCTCAACAAGATTTTGCTGTCGATGCCTTTGTAGGCAGGATCCGTGTCGGGAAAGTGCGTGCCGATGTCTCCCAAGGCGAGTGCGCCCAACATGGCGTCGCAAATGACGTGGAGCAGCACGTCGGCGTCGCTGTGGCCCACCGATCCTTTGTGATGCGGAATGGTCAAGCCTCCAATGACGAGGTCCTCGCCTTCGGCCAGCTGGTGAACGTCGTAGCCGTAACCGATGCGCAAGCTCATTCGTCGCCGTTCACATAGTCGGCCAAATCCGAGAACTGCAACCGGAGCGAGAAACGAAGGGTGTTGGCCAACGGGTTCTGCTGGGTGGTGCTGATGAGGTAGCTGAGATCCACCGTGAACACGGTGTACTTCACGCCTGCCCCCAACGTCACAAACTGGCGGTTGCCCTTGCTGAAGTGCTCAAAGAAGTACCCCGTGCGGAAGGCAAACACATCCGCGAAGTTGTATTCCAATCCGGCACCCAAATTCACCTCTCGCAACTCCTCGCGCAAGCGACTTCCCCCAAGCACAGAGGCCGTGCCTTCGCTGTCGAAGGTCACGATGCCAGGGGCGTCGTAGAAGCTCTGAACGATGCCTGTGGCGACACCTACGTTGGGGTCCAAGCCACTGATGATTTGAGAGGGGTCCTCCAAAGCGTAGACAGGCTGGGTGGGCACCAGCAATTTGTTGGCATCCAGCGCCACCGTCAGGCTGTTGTACTCGTCCAACTCGGTTTCGTACGCCGCACCAATGCGGAGGTTGCTCGGGATGAAATCACGCGCAGCCGTCTCGGTGTAGGACATCTTTGCCCCGAGGTTGCTCATGTTCAAGCCCATGCTGAACGTGCCGTCCTTCTCACCCCAATCTGCCTGGTCGTTCACGTAGTACATGCTCAGGTCGGCCGCAACCGAAATGCCGGGGCGGCTTTCCGCGCCCTGCACGGCCGTGCCTCCCGTCAAGTTGCTGTGGATGAACCGCGCCGAGAAACCGCCACTGAAGCGGTCCGAGAATTTCTGAGAAAAGCCGCCGTCGAGGCTGAGCTCCGCAGGCTGGAAGTCGCGGATCGTGGTGCCCACTTCGTCGGTGAAGGTGATGTTGCCAAGGCTGAAGTAGCGAAGAGCCACCCCATACGCCTGACGCTTGTTCAAGCGACGCACCGAACTGACGTACGCCAAATTCATGTCGTCCACCAAGGCGCGCAGCCAAGGGGCGTAGCTCAAGCTCATTTCCACCTCGTTCTCCGAAAACGCCATCTTGGCCGGATTCCAGTGCATGCTGTTGGCGTCGGGAGACAGCGCCACCCCCACATCACCCATTGCCCCGGAACGCGAGTCTGGCGCGATCATCAAAAACGGCACCGCCGTGGTGATGGTGTTCAGCTGGAGCAGCTGCGTGGGATCTTCTTCCACAATTTGGCCCCACGTGTTTGAGGGAGACCAAAAGGTCAAAACCGCGATCGCAATTGCGGTGGTGTTGAGGAGTTGCTTCATCGTAGAGCTGCCAAAGTTAATCATCGGTCCTTGGTGTCATTGGGGTCGAAGAACGACCAACTTGTCCGCGTATTGTGCGGTTTGGCCAAATTCGTTCTCCCACGTCACGCGGAACACATACACGCCTGGGGGTACGCGCCCTCCGGAAGAAGGTTTCAAATCCCAGGTCATCACATCGTCGCGGAAGCCCAAGACCTCGCCTTCAAACGTCTGCTCGTGGACGCGCTGGCCTTGGACGTTGTGCACCGCCAGCGTCACCTTGGCCTGGCGACAGGCCTGGTTGCCGGACATGCGGAACGTCACCTGTTCATGAGCGGGATTGGGATAGGCCAACACTTCCAACAAGGCGACTTCGAGCGAAGAGGCCACGACGAAGTGGGTTTGGGCGGATGCACTGTTGTTGGCCACATCCCACACCTTCAGCTCCAAGTGGTGCTCGCCTTCGCTCAAGTTTTGGAATGGGAAGCGAATGCTCCCGCGCTGGTAGGTGTCCAAATCCGAGACGAAGTACTCGTTCAACACGAAGGGGCGACTCGCATCTCCATCCAAGATGGCCTTGGCGTCGTGGCCGATGCCGTTGCCCGAAGTGTTGATGCCGCTGGCGTCAAAAATGCGGGCGAACAACCACGGGTCTTCATGAACCACATCGCCTGCCTTGAACAACGTGTCGTTCATGAACAAGTCCACCTCGGGACCCTCGTCGTCGAGCGTGGGGTTGTCCGAGGTGCCTCCGATGATGAAATCTTCGGAGTAACCGTGGGCATCGGTGTCGTTCGACAGGGCGTAGCAACTGATTCGACCCGGACCGTAGGCGTAATTCAAATCCCGCGGCACAATGAATCGGAACTCAAACGCCCCGTCGACCACGGAGGCCAAACCCTTGTGCAAGATGTTTTGGAACACCTCGTAGGTGAACGGCCCTTCACTGGCGTCGTTGTCCAGCGTCGTGACCGAGGCACGTTTGTCAAACACCGTCGGCACCACCACCCCGTTGAAGCCTGCGAGTGTGTCACCTTGCGCGTTTCCGACGTACCCACGGACGACCACCTCGTCGAGCGAACGCATGGTGTCGGGCACCTGCGTGAGGTACACGCGCTCGGAGGGGTAGGCCAGTTCGAGCGCCGGATCGCCCATCAAACTGAAGTTGCGGCTGTTGGTGTGGGACGTGATTTGGTCTGAGTTCTTCGTGTCGCGGTAGATGTCCCCCAAACAGCGCCCCTGCGCATTGTCCAGCGCCGTCTCAAAGAAGGCGCGATTCACTTGCTGGTTCCCCGAACTGTACACCGTGCGGGTCGTGGTGAGCAACGCCACACCTCCCCCTTGGGGATTGAACAAAATGGCTTCGCCCGCCGAATAGGTGTCGGGGTCGTCGTAGCGGAACAATTCGCACGTGGCGGTCATGAACACCGGCAAACGCCGCAGGTTGGTCCACGCCTGAATCGTCTCCAAGTCCAAAATGCGTTCGTGGGCCCACCCGCGTTCTCCGCCGTGGCCGATGTAATTCACAATCAGGGCACCTTCGTCCACGCGCCGCGCGATCTCGGCCGTGGCATCCTCGTACCGTTCACCCCCTGGGGTGTTGGTTTGGACATAGGCATCCGGATACACCTTGACCACGTCGTACTCATTGTGGTTGGCGCGAATGGTGTTGCTGTGCTCCTCGCTGTTCTCCATGTACCGGTGGCCGTCTTGGTTGTTGCCATCCTGATCGTCCGAGACAAACAACACCCGGTTGCGCCACGGCCCGTAGGTGCTCGTGCCGTTGGGGTCCAAACACGAGGCCGCGTCGACCGCCCCTTCGTCCACCCCCATGTACGTCGCCACTTTCCCCACCACCGCCATGGCTGAAGCCAAATCCGAAGCGGGAATCCTCCCCACCCCCAACTGCAGCAGCTCTTCGGGCTTTTCGCCCTGTCCCTCGGCCACCAAGGCGAAGTAATCGTCGGAGATGTAGCTGGTCGTCGTTTGCAGCGATTCCGAAGAGTAATGGCCCACAATCGTCGCGCCGTTGCCCTGCACATTGCGGTTTTCGTAAGAGGCATCGCCCATCAAGGTCAAATAACGCGGGGGCTGAATGGCCCCGTTGCTTTGGGCTGCGCGGTCGGTGAGCATCATCATGAGCATTTTGACAGCGGTGGGATCCGCCACACCTGCACTGAATGCATCGAACACGTCTTGTTGAGGCACCACCGCCACGCGCAATCCCCTCGCCGCGTGCAGGCTGGCCAACGAATCGGCGGCCTCCAACAATCCAGGAACCGTGACGATCACGTTGTCCACTTCGCCAAGCCCGTGCACGTTGCTGTTGCCCACCGCCCCGAGTGCTTCAGGCCTCAGCACAGAAGACCACCGAAAGGCGGCGTAACGCTTTGGCGCATCCCCCACGGCATCTTGCCACACGGTGCTGCCGTTGGCGGTGGTGGTGCCCACACGTTTGACCTCAAGCGGGTCCGTCACATCCCACACCTCGTCCGGAGCATTGCCGCCCAAGACGTATTCCGCACCGGTTACGGGGTTCCCTTCCGCGTCGAGTGGAAGTCCGTTGAGGTGCATTTGGCCTGAGGTATAAACCAAATTCTGAGCGGCCTGGTAGGTCAAAAAATCAATCCACGCATTGCTGTCGTCGGTCCCAGGGGTGAACGTCGCCAGCACTTGAATCCCCTCCAGGGTCAATGGCGCGGTCAACTCCCCGCCCACGTAGCGGGCATAGAGCAGCGAAGACGGGGAAAGCAAGTTGTCCGTGAGGGTGACCGATTGGCCTTCGAATTCGTAGTTCAATTGGGAGGCGCTTCCCGAGCCCACACTTCGCATGGCGGCCCCAAAACGCACTGTCGCAGGCGTGCCCAAGACAGCGTGGTTGAGGGGGATGTTCCACGTGGCCGTGTTGGCCCCAAGCGCGGAAAGCCGGTCTCCAAACCAATTTCGGCCTGAGCGGATCAGATTCACCTCGTGGTCTTCACGGACGCCATACGCAACGTGTTGGGTGCGAACCTCGTCCACACCCCCCGTCCAGGGCGCGGCAAACGGCATCTCTGTCAACGGAATTGTGTCCGGGGCATCTGTGCGCAGGAACCACTTCGCCGTGTCTCCCCACAGCGCAGCTTCATGCGTCCACCCATCGTTCTCTGTCCAGGCCCACGATGCGTGTGCGCTGGCATGCCAGCACATTTCGTCGCCTGGGTCAAACGACCCATCCTCCAATCCCCGCAGCACCACATGCTGTTGTGGAACGTCCAGCGGCCGTTCCGCGTCGTTGTCCAGGGGCAGGTGTTGTCCACCACGACCGTACAAGCGGAGATTTGCAGGATCAATGGCCCCGGGATCGATCCCGGAAGCGATGAGCTCGTCGTACCCCAAGCAGTGCACGCCCTCTTCTGTGGTTGCGAAAGCATGCCACGTGCCCGTGGCCCGAACGCTTTCAAAAGGCCAATTTCTTGTCACCCGATGGGACCCAACCGGTGACGCCCCAAGAATGGCCTTCACGGAAGACAAGCGCTCCCAAGCGCCCCGACTGTGGCGAATCACGGAGCCGCTTCCGCGCAACACCGTCTGGAATCCATCCCCTTCAGCCACCCACGACCAAGACTCGGTCTTGCGGCTGCGCCATTGGCACGTCCATGCCTCGTGAAGCTCAGACTCCAACGGCAGCCACTCCTCTTCAACATCGAGCACCTCGACCCCTTGCCATTCCTGAGAAAGTGGTGTTTGCCAGGTCGCCACAGCACGGGACGCTGATCGCGCGACAAATGTTTGGATGTCCTGCTGATCCCACGCCAAATCAACGTGCATCACCACCCCTTCGTCCGTAACGTCGGCGGTGGTTTGGGCCCAGGCATGGCTGCCCCCATGGCCTCCGAAGAGCCACAAACAACAACCCAAAGCCGCATACCAAAACACCCTCCACCCACGTTGAGATGTGAACAACCTCCCCGCAAACCCGGGAAGTTCAATGTGTGAATCGCGCATTTTCGCAGTGAAGATTGAACCCATGATGCTCATGTCCATCAGCACCCATACGCACAAAGGTGCGGCATATTGTGCCTCGCACCCCCATTCGGGGTCATGCGCCGGTGGACGTGACGCGAAGTCGAGGCGCACCTCGCATACCTCACCAAAATTCCGTAACATTGTGGGTTCAACACATTGTTCGATCATGACGAAATTGACCTCCTGCCTTCTGCTCCTCGCGATGACCGCCACATTTGTCGTCGTCGTAGCGCCTCAGGATGCCCACGCACAGGACCCCGAATTCTCGCAATTCTACTCCAACCCCTTGCTGCTCAACCCGGCATTTGCAGGCACAGCACGTGGGCCCCGTGTGGTGATGTCTCACCGCAACCAGTGGCCTTCCATGAGTGGCGCATTCGTCACACAGGCTGTGGGGTACGACCAGCACTTCAATTCCATTTCAGGCGGATTGGGATTGGTCTTGATGAACGACCAAGCGGGCCAAAGCACCTTGACCACCACCCGCATCACCGGGATGTACTCCTACCAACAAGCCATCACGCGGAAGTTGTCCTTGCGCATGGCGCTTGAAGCGAGCTACTTCCAGAAGGCACTGGATTGGAGCAACCTCACGTTTGGGGACATGATTGACCCCCGTCGAGGCTTCATCTACGAGACCGCCGACACGCCGCGCGGCGAAACGGTGAAGAAAGTGGACTTTGGTGCGGGCTTGCTCGCCTTCACGGAGAAGTTCTATGCCGGGGTCGCAGGTCATCACTTGAACGAACCCAACGAAAGCCTCGTGGTGGGCACGAGCCGTTTGCCCATGAAAATCACGGGACACGCCGGAGCCAAGCTCCCCTTGCAACGCAGTGTCAAAGGCGTGGAAGCTTGGATTTCCCCCAACGTGCTGTACCGCCGTCAGGGTGAATTCCAACAGTTGAACTTGGGGGTGTATGTCAGCAAAGGGCCCCTCGTGGCTGGGGTGTGGCACCGAGGCTTCTTCTCGGAGGACACGCGTGACGCTCTGATTGTGCTTTTGGGAGTTGAAACCGCCCTGATGCGCTTTGGATACAGCTACGACATCACCATCTCGGACTTGACGCCAGCCACGGGTGGCGCGCATGAACTGAGCTTGAGCATGAAGTTCGCTTCTCCTCAACGATCCAAATTCAGAACGGTCTCCTGCCCGACCTTCTGACGCAAGAAACCTGCATCTACTCGAAACCTGAAAATTGAATCCGCACAACATGACGCAAAAGCACATTTACGGCTTGCTCGCAGTCGCCATGGGTCTGATGACCTTGAATGGATGTTACTACGAGCGCTCGGGCGCCACAGGTTGGGCGTACAACTTCTATGAGAACGGCGGCTTTGAACGGGCGCCATATTTCGAACAAGAAACGGGCCCAGGCCTGATTTTCGTGGAAGGCGGTACGTTCACCATGGGCCAAGTGGATGACGACCTGAACTACGCATGGGACAACCTTCCCCGCCGCACCACCGTGTCGTCCTTCTACATGGACGAGACCGAGGTAACCAACCACTTTTGGACGGAATACCTCGCCTGGTTGCAGCGCATCTACGGCTCTTCCTACCCCGAAATCGTGGAGCGCGCCTTGCCCGACACGGCAGCTTGGAGAAACAAGCTGGCCTACAACGAGCCCATGGTGAACTTCTACTTGCGTCACCCGGCCTACCGCGATTACCCCGTGGTGGGTGTGAGCTGGTTGCAAGCCAACGACTTCTGCAAGTGGCGTTCGGACCGTGTGAACGAAGGCATCCTCATTCGCGAAGGCCTCTTGCTGCACAACCCCGATGCCCAAATCGACGAAGAGCACTTCACCACAGAAACGTACCTCTCTGGCCAATACCAGGGAGAGCGTGAGCGCGAAGGCCTGCCGAGCTACAGCTTGAACGCAGAATTCCGCGACGTCCGCATGGAAGATGGCGTGCTCTTGCCCAACTACCGCCTTCCCACAGAAGCCGAGTGGGAGTTTGCAGCCCTCGGCCTCATCGGCAACAGCTTGGGTGAACTCGTGGCAGAGCGTAAAACGTACCCATGGAACGGACACTTCGTGCGAAACGGAGACAGCCGAACCGCCGGATACGGCAGCATCAATGCCAACTTCGTAAAAGGTCGTGGTGACTACATGGGTGTTGCGGGTGCGTTGGACGACTTCGGCGACATCACCGTCGACGTGTACGCTTACGCCCCCAACGACTACGGCTTGTTCAACATGGCAGGAAACGTCAACGAGTGGGTGATGGACGTCTACCGTCCCTTGTCCATCCAAGACAACAACGAATTCCGCCCCTTCCGTGGCAACGTGTACCAAACGAAGCGCCTCGATGCGGAGGGACGCCCTGTCGACAAGTACGACTACGTGGTCTACAACATTCCCGGCGTCAAGGAATTCCTCAGCACGTATGAGAAGGAAGGCAACAGCGTCGGCATTTTCACACCTGAAGACGTGGATTTGATGGGCAACCTCACGTCCAAAGTCAATGAGGCAGAAGAGCGCTTGAAGCAGCAACGCTTCGAAGAAGCCCAAACCCTCATGCAGGACGCGATGGACCTCATCGTGGACAGCGATGCACTCGCTGCATCTGATTTGCGCAAGGGCTTCAGCAACAACATCGATGCCCTTCCAGGTGAGATGCAAAAGCGCAACGAATCCCTCGAGGAAAACTTGAACCGGACCAACTACCGCATTGCAGACAACATCGACTACCTCGATGGCGACCGCAACAGCTCGTTTGACTTTGCGGCCCAGTCGGCTGAAGAGGACCAGTTGAAGGACAAGCGTGTCTACAACTTTGGAGGCTCGTCACTGATCAGCAACCGCAGCCGCGTCTACAAAGGCGGAGGTTGGGATGACCGCGCTTACTACCTCATTCCTGGCACACGTCGCTACCTCGACGAACGTCAGAGCTCGGCTTCCATCGGCTTCCGATGTGCCATGGACCGCGTGGGAACCCCGGTTCCCTTCAGCGGACAATGAGGACGTCCCCAAGGACACGTCAACAACTTGAATGCAACGAACCCCACAGCTTGGCTGTGGGGTTTTTCTTTGCCTCAAGACGCCATGATCAACCTCTCTGACCTTACCCTGTTGCGACTGCTTGCAGCCCGAGATGCTTCTCACGGCGTGTCCTCCGACACCCGTGCTGAGCTCAAAGGAATGATCTTTGTGGCCCTGAAAGGCGCCAACTTCGACGGGAACGCTTTTGTGCAACACGCCTTGGACCAAGGGGCGACCCACGCCATCACCTCGGATCGGCAATGGGAAGGCGCTGCCAACGTCACGGTCGTGGAGGACACCCTAGGCGCCTTGCAGACCTTGGCCAGAGCTTATCGCAGGCGCTGGACGTGTCCAGTGCTCGCCATGACAGGAAGCAACGGCAAAACCACCACGAAAGAACTCATCCGTGACGTGCTGGCCACACGGCACCATGTGCACGCCACCCTGGGCAACCTGAACAACCACATTGGCGTGCCATTGACGCTGCTCAACGCCCCTGCGCAACCCGAATTTGTGGTGGTCGAGATGGGCGCCAACCACCAAAAAGAGATCGAGCTCCTCGCCCGCATTGCCGAACCCACACACGGCTACATCACCAACATCGGCCTTGCCCACCTCGAAGGATTCGGCGGCCCAGAAGGAGTGTACCGTGGCAAAAAGGAGTTGTTTGACCACCTCGCCGCCCATGAGGGCACAGCCTTCGTCCAACAGGGAGACGACAAGGTGGTTCGGGCCAGCCAAGAGGTCCACTCCCGTGTGCAGGTCCCCTCCCCCGAATGGACGTGGTCCTCTCGCCCCGATGGCGGCGGCATCGCCTCATTGGGAAGCACATCCATCCCCATGAACCTCGAGGGCAGTTACAACTTGCCCAACGTGGTGGCCGCCTTGGCCATTGGTGCGCACTTCGGCGTGTCCGAGGAGGAAGCTTGTCAAGCCCTGTCCAACTATGTGCCCTCCAACCACCGGTCACAATCGGTCAAGACCGCGCACAACTGGGTCATCCTCGACGCCTACAATGCCAACCCTTCCAGCATGACCCATGCGCTGAACGATTTTGCGTCGCGCGGGCATGAAAGGCCATTGGTCATCTTGGGCGACATGGCTGAATTGGGCGACGCCAGCGAAGGGGCGCACCGGGAAGTGGTTGACATGTGCCGCGCACAGGCACTGGAACTTTGGAGTGTCGGACAGTGGTTTGGAGGCATTCATGCCGCCGGAGGCCACAAGGATTGGATGCACTTTGATGGCCTCGAGGCACTTGTCGCCCACCTGCAATCGAATCCGACTGAAGGACGGCAGATCCTGGTGAAGGGAAGCCGAAGCGCCGCGCTCGAAAGGCTCCTCCCTTACCTGTAACGGGCGTTATCTTTGCCCCCATGTCGTTGATCGAAGAACTGAAATGGCGCGGGCTGCTGCATGACATCATGCCCGGCACCGAGGAATTGATGGAACAGGAGCGTGTCAAGGCCTATGTGGGCTTTGATCCGACGGCCGACAGCCTCCACATCGGAAACCTCGTCCCCATCATGTTGCTCGTTCACTGGCAAAGGGCTGGGCACACACCCGTCGCACTCGTGGGTGGCGCCACCGGCATGGTGGGCGATCCCAGCGGAAAGACGGCCGAGCGTCAGTTCCTCGACCTCGACGTGTTGCAACACAACCTGGCGTGTCAGCGGGCGCAATTGGAGAAGTTTTTGGACTTCGAGGGGGAGAATGCAGCGAGTGTGGTCAACAATTACGACTGGTTCAAGGACTTTGGGTTTCTCGACTTCATCCGTGACGTGGGAAAGCACATCACGGTCAACTACATGATGTCGAAGGACAGCGTGAAGAATCGCCTCGAAAGCGGCATGAGCTTCACGGAATTCACCTACCAGTTGGTGCAGGGCTACGACTTCTATCACCTCTGGAAAGAACACGGCGTGAAAGTCCAAATGGGCGGCAGCGACCAGTGGGGCAACATCGTCACAGGCACCGAGCTCATTCGCCGCAAAGGCAGCGACCAGGCGTTTGCCATCACCGCTCCCCTGATCACCAAGGCCGATGGGTCCAAATTTGGGAAGAGTGAAGGCGGCAACGTGTGGCTCGACAAAAACCGAACCTCGGCCTACAAGTTTTACCAGTACTGGATCAATGCGGCCGATGAAGATGCCGCGCGTTACCTGCGCATCTTCACCCTGATGTCCCGAGAGGAGATTGAAGCCATTGAGGCGGCCCACGCCGAAAATCCCGGCATGCGCGCCATGCAAAAGGCCCTCGCGGAAGATGTCACGCGCCGCATCCACGGACAGGCCGACCTGGACACGGCCATTGCTGCAAGTGCGTTGTTGTTTGGAAAGAGTTCCGAAGCGGACTTACGGGCTTTGCCTGAGGCCGAATTGCTCAGTGTGTTTGAAGGCGTTCCGCAGCGCACCGTGTCTCGAGCAGACCTCGAAGCAGGCATGGGCATCATCGACCTCCTTGCGGGGGGTGACGACGCGTTCCTGGCGAGCAATGGCGAAGCCCGTCGCGCGCTCAAAGAAGGCAGCGTAAGCGTCAACAAAGCCAAGGTCAACGACAGCCGCGTGGTCACCACAGACGACGTGATTGGTTCAGGCATCATCCTGTTGCAACGCGGAAAGAAGAATTACTTCTTGGTGCGGGTGAGCGCATGATGCGGTGCTACGGCTGAAGAGTGAAGCCTCAGCCAAACAGCAACGCCAGCTCCCTGCCCTCGACGAGGTACAGGAACACCACCAGCAGAACCGAAACGACCAACCCGATGGTCGCTTTGCCGAGGTCTGAAAAGACCATGGTCCACACGTTGCGGCCGTCTTGGTTGGCTTCGTCCAACCGGAGGCGCAGGGCCACCTCGCGACCCGCAAGCATGCCGAGGAACACCCACGTGGTGCTCATGGGAATCTTGGCGCCGATGCCCAGCATGTCAAACTTGAACAGCAGCAACACAAGGCCGTAGAAGAGGTCAATGAACGTGGCGGAACGAATGTCCTGGGTGTTGGTCTTGACCCGGACGATTTCCTGAATCTTACCCCCTCTGCGGTAGAAGATGTACCCCAACATGGCGAGCAGCACCGCAAGCGCAAACGCAAAGGTGCCGACCCCCACTTCGCGGGGATCGCCGAGGTAGACCATAATGTTGACCAAATCCTGGGTCAGCCACTGGCTCCACAGGAAGCCCGTCGAGGCCCACTGGAGGGTGGTCCAAAACTTCCGATTGGTCCACAGTCCATGGTCTTCGCCGTCGAACGGATGACGCATGAACAACCGCTCGGTGACTTTGCTCAAGGCGATGAACGCAAGAATGGCAAACGTGAAGGCCACGCCGTACCCTCCCAAGCTTTTGACGAGCATTTGGGGCAAGGCCTTGGGTGCGAAAAAGGTCAGCACCAGGAAGGTCGTGCTCACCGGGATGCCCAAGCGCGTGATGAAAAGAAGGGCCAAGGGAGGCAAAACGTACCATGCACTGATGGTCGGGAACACCGTGTCCCCCTTGAAAATGCCATCGTACTTCCCGAAGGTCAGGTCGTCGCCCTTGCCTCCGAGGTACTCGCCATATCCGAGGTATCCCAAGGTGACGACCAGAGCCATGATGGAACCTGCGAACAACCAGAGCTGCCACCATTTGCGCTTCTCGTTGGAAACGAGGAACGTGCCCAAGGTTTGGATGCTGTCGTTGCCCACCACCGAGTAGGCAGCGAGCGAAAATCCGAGCAAGGCGAAAACAGATTCCACGGGCAGGTGTTTGCGGCCGCAAGATGACCTCAGAATCTCAGTTGAACAACCCTTTCGTGTTATGAATTCACGGCGTCGCCAACAAACTGCACCCGCGCACTTCGGAATGGTCCTGTCTTCCCAACAAAATCAATCCTTTAGACGTCAAGTTCGCCGCATCACCCGTCGCCAAAAAAGCGCAGCTGTGCACGTTCGCCAAATCCACAATGTCCAACCGCCCCACCCGGCCTTGCAAGGTGGAGGACCGGGGATCCCTCGGCTCTCGCACAATCGGCCTCACCCAGGATGGGAATGCGTGATGGATGCCATCCTTGGCATACCCTTGCGACATCATCTCCGTCATCCCATATTCAGAAGCCACGTGAATGTCGGGAAGCACCGCCTTGATGCGGGCGTGGACTTCTTCCCGAATCGGTTCGATGCCGCGTCCCTTCATTCCTCCCGTTTCAATGAGCGTCACATGCTTCCAGGGAACGCTGTCCAACCACCCGCGATCACTCGCCAACGCATCCAGCCAATCGAGAATGGCCCAAGTGACCCCAATCAGCATCAATGGCCTCGATTCTTGTTCCTCAAAATGCCGGGTGACAGCCGCATTCAGCGCACCGTGGTCGTGCATCAACATGCCGTCCTCGGACGCTCCTGCTTGTCCCATAAAGTCGGCCACCATGGTGAGCAACGAAGCATCTTCACGGCCGATGTAGCCCGGAAGCAAGCCCAACCATGCCCAATCGGCCACGGGTCCACCCCACTGCGCTTGCCACGCCAAGCGCGACACCTGCGCATACCACGCAAGGCCTTCGTCGTCCATCCAGTGCTGCGCACGCGACATCGTTTGCGTGGTGCCCGAGCTTCGGAACACGTGCTTGGGCTCCCAAGTCCCGGACTTGACGTCATGCGATTTG
The DNA here is from genome assembly GCA_964527895.1 of uncultured Comamonadaceae bacterium. Lineage (GTDB taxonomy): Bacteria > Bacteroidota > Bacteroidia > Flavobacteriales_D > Sanyastnellaceae > UBA11663. The sequence continues at coordinate 51,195 of CAZGQI010000001.1, forward strand.
AACACTTCTACTGGCAAGAAAGGGATGTCTTCCAAGGAGGCAATGTCCTCAGGTCGGACGTTCATCGCCTCCAAAAATGCCCGATACGGCGCGTTGTGCACGGCTTGCCACCGAAACAACGCGAGCGCATGGTCCAGGAACCCTTCCTCGCTGCCTTCACGCATCCAAGACCAAAGCCTCAAACGCACCTCCTCCAACGAGGCCCCGGCACCCCAATCTTGAAAGGACTGTGACATGTGCCGCAAGTTCGGAACTCTTGACCGAGGTTCCGTAACATTGTGCCATGTCTACGCGGCACCTCATCCTGGGTTTGGCGACGTTGGGGCTGGCCAGCTGCCTTCCCGAATCGCAGTATGAAGACGAGCCCACCTTGGCTTTCGAGCGCTTCGAGACGCGTGCAGATGGCACAGCCACGATGACTTTGGCCTTCACCGACGGCGACGGCAACGTGGGTTTGACCCAAGCCGACACCTTGCCGCCTTTCTGCCAGACCTGCGCGCACCACTACAATTTGGTCGGAGAATACCAGGAATGGAAAGACACATCCTGGCGCGTTCCCACCTTGATTGTGCCCTACGCCTTCCGCGTGCCTGTCGCAGAGCCTACGGGCTCAAGCCCCGCGTTGGACGGCACCATTCAAGTGGAGTTGACCTCGTGGTACCTGACGGGCACCGATGCGGATTCGGTCCGCTTCTCCTGGACGCTGTGGGACCGCGATTTGAATCCGAGCAACGAGGCGGTGTCGACGGCGGTCGCCGTCCCCTGAATCACGCGCGTTCTTGAGCGCCTGAGAGCTCGGAGCTGACGTGGGCGATGCGGTCCCCGCACTCTTCCAAGGAGGACAGCAAATCGTTGTACAGAATGCCACTCATCGCGGGGTACTTTCCCTTCTCCACATCGCGGACGTGCTTTTCGCGCAACTTCGCTTGCAGGGCGTTGATTTTCCCCTCCACTTCGGCCACGGCGTCCAAATCCACATCCGACGATTTGAGCTGGACATCCATGACTTTGATCGCCTCCCGCAGCAACTCAATCATCTGAAGCAAGTTGGTGCGCTGCTTGGGCATGAAATACACGCCTTCACGGGCTTTGGCATCCATTTGCCATGCCATGCTCAAAAGGGTGTCACCCACACGCTCAAAATCAGGATTGATCGCTGAGAAGGCCGCCAACCGTGCACTCAATTCAGGACTGAGTTCTTGTTGTGCAATGCCCGAGAGTTGCATGCTCACTGTCTGCTCGATGCGGTCGGTTCGCTCTTCCCACTTGACCAAATTGTTGAGCACATCTGCCCGATCTCCGGGTTCCAAGAGTCCAAACAACTCCTCCACCCCATGGGTCATCCTTCGAAGCAAGGAGGCACTGCGACGGTAGTCGTTCAGCACTTCCTCCAAGCTCAGCCGCGCGTCGACGATGCGACCCGGAATCGCCGACATGGCCGCCTCCCCTTCCAAATCTTCGGACCATACCAACTTCTTGGACAGCTTGACCAAGGACTCCACAAACAAGCCCATCAAAAGCGCGTTCAGGACGTTGAAGGTCGTGTGGAACATGGCGAGGACATAGCCGTTCCGCACCTCTTGACTCTCAGCCGCGGCGAACAAATTGGACAACACTTCGGCCATCACAGGAATGAGCCAAATCATCCACAGCGCCCCAAACAGGTTGATCAAAAAGTGGATGCGCGCCACGCGCTTCGCAGTGCGGTTGCCCACCACAGCCGCCAAGTTCGCAGTCAACGTGGTTCCAATGTTCTCTCCAAGCACCATGGCCAGTGCACTCTCCAACCCAATCAACCCCGACACCATGGCCGCCAAAGTCAACGCGGTGGCTGCAGACGAGGACTGAATCAAGGCGGTCAATGTGGCGCCAATCAGCATGAACAACACATTGGACCCAAGCCCTCCCCCTTCTGGGAAGATGGAGGTGAAAAGCTCGCGGGCGCCGACGCTTTCCATTTGGCCTTTGAGCAGATTCAACCCAATGAACAGCAAGGCAAAGCCAATCATCATGTTGGCCGCCTGACGGGGCAATCGGCGCTCCATGAGCAACAACGGCACCGCCAAGCCTGCGATGGGCAACGCCAAATCAGAAAGCGAGAAGCCCCCCAGCGACAGCACGATCAGCCAGACAGTGATGGTGGTCCCAATGTTGGCCCCAAACAACACCCCGATGGATTCGCGGATGGTCAACAGCCCCGCATTCACCAGACTCACCAAGGTGACCGTGACGGCCGAGCTCGATTGCAACAGGCTGGTCACAAACAAGCCTGTCATGGTTCCTACCCAGGTGCTTTGGGTGATGCTGGACAGAAACTCACGGAAAGATGTGGCTGAAGCGCGGCGAATCGCATCACTCAGGGTGCGCATTCCAAATAGGAACACGCCCACCCCGCCCAACACACTCAGCAACCATTTGATCCAAATCATGGGGGGCCAAGATAGAAGAAGGGCGCCGCTTGGGCGCCCTTCCTCATGTCATGTTCATGTTATCTCTCGGCTCAGAGACACGTGTTTCCGAAGTCCACGAGGAACACCAAGAGGTCAGCTGTGGTCGTCGAGCCGTCGCCATTCAAGTCTGTGGGGCAAGGGTTGGCAATCGTGAATTCGCACGAACCGTCGTCCTGCGTTGCACCTGCTGTGAAGTTGTCTGCGTTGGGGTAGGTGCACCCCACACAGCCAAATGTGCACTGGCTTGAATCGCCCAAGATGGCGTTCGCGTTGAAGTTGCACGCATCGGGGTTGTTGCAACCGAAGGCAGAGCTGTTGGCTGCACCTGGGGTTCCATTGTCCACCCAAGAGGCTTGCCAGTTGCCTGGCAAGTCGTTGCCGTTGCCAAGCGGCGTCGTCAATGACGCAGCGAGGACCTCGGGGATGTACTCCAACGTGGCACAACCTCCGTCGGGGCTTTCGATGTAGTTGAAACCAAGGATGCCTTGGGCTGCAGAAGGCCATGCACCGCCATCGTCGTAGGTCACAGCGTTTACGGTGTTGCCAAAAGCGTCGCGCAACGCAAGGGCTTCGCCCGAGTTGCTGAAGTTGCCTTGGGTCATTTCGAAGATTTGAACGCCGGTGGACGCGTAGTTCGCAGCACCTGCTTCAGACACCACCACGAGGATGAACTCACCGGCAGCCATGGTGGTGCCTTCAGGGAACACCACGCTGAGTTGGTCGGCGCCGCCTGTGGAGTTGTAGAACTCGTATCCAGAAATGTCCGCGGCCAAATCACCGGTGTTCAACAATTCCACAAACTCGTAATCGAAGTCATCCCCTTGGCTGGTGCAGGGGTTGTAGTGGATCTCATTGATGATGATGCTTGGCAACGTGTAGTAACAAGTGGTGTTGTCCTCAAGCGTTGTGTTCTCGTTGTAGTTCAACGCCGTGGGGTCGGTGCAACCCGTGATGACGCAAGAGCCATCGTCAGCTGTGGCGTCGGGGTTGTAGTTGTCGGCGGACTCGTCCGTGCAACCAGAAACGTCTGAGCAAGAGCCGTCGTCTTCAGAGGCGAGCGGATCGTAGTTGGGGAACGTCGCGTCGGTGCAGCCAATGCGCACCACGTCAGCGGTGTCGCGTGGGCACACCTTCCAGTTGCCGAAGCTGTAGAAGTTGGGACCGGAAACGCGGTAGTTTGACCCTTCTTGAACAAGCGCCACATTGACACCATCCACCAAGATGCTGTCGTTGACGGCGTTGTAGCCGAGGGATGCTGCCATGCCCTGACCGGCATCGTCGCTGAGGGTCCACTCGCCAAAGTTGGCCGTGATGCCCGAGACCGTGCCTGTCATTTCAACCAACACGCACTCCCACTGCTCATCGTTGATGGCGCCAGGTGCGAGGATTTCTGCTGCAGGCAGGGCATTGCCTGAAGATTGCACTGTAGGCACAGCTGAGAGGATCTGACGCAAGCCAAAGACTTCGTTGACCGTACCTGCGACTTCCACTTGGTCACCCACAGCCACACCGTCACCAATCACCCAAATGGCCGAATTGGCGCCTGCACCGTTCTGAATCACGTAAGAGGGCTGACCCGCCAATGCGCCGTTGTTGCCGTAGATGGCAGTCACAACACCTGACGTCACCACGCTTCCTGAGAAGCCTTGGGTTTGGATGTCCTGAACACTCAAGTTGGGAATGAAGATGCACGACCCGTCGTCATCCGTCGCTGTTGGGTCGTAGTTCACAGCACCTGAATCGGTGCAGCCTGTGTTGTCCACCGCGCACGCACCGTTGAAGGTGTGCACGCCCAAGTTGGTCCAATCGTTGGAGGGATTGATGATCCACTCTGTGTCAATTTCATTGGTACCGGCGCTGGCAGCCCAGTCCCCCCCGTTTCCGAAGGAAACCTCAGGCTTGCGGACGAGTGTGGCGTTTTGCGTGGCGTTGGTCACACCGGCCACTGCGAATCCAGAGCCAGGGTCTGGACCGAAGTCACCGATCGCATCCACAATTGTCGTGTCACCGCCCGCAATGTTCGCCAAGAAGTAGGCGTCGTCGCCGTTGCTCAAGAAGGTGTAAGTCATGTTGGCCGCTGCCAAAATGAGGGAGTCTGCCGTGGGGTGAGCCACGATGTAGGTTCCACCTGGCGCCACTTGGTCGCCTGCGGGGAAGTTGAACGTCCAGAAATCCACGTTGTCTGTGATGCTGGATGATGCACCCAAATCGTCACAGCCGTTGCTGCAGTTCCCAAACGTGTACTCGTCCAAGAAAATGGGAGAGCTCGTGGGGTTGTAGAGTTCGATGTATTTGTTGTTGGCGGAACCTTCGGCCACCTCTGAAACGAACAACCCACATTCACCGCCTTCAATGTCGCAGCTTCCATCTTCAATGGAGGCCAGAGGGTTGTAGTTCAACGCACCTGCGTTGGTGCAACCGTACAAGAGGGCATCCGCAGCGTCGCGAGGCTGCACCTTGAAGGCTCCGAAAGAGTAGTCGAGTGCACCGGACACTTGCAATTGGTTGCCCAAAGCCACCAAACCTGCATCAATGGCGTCATAGCCTGCGTCGTCCACACGGAGGTCGCCCGAGCCATCAGAAAGGGCCCACTCGCCAAAACCTGCGTCCGCGTTGGTCACCACACCGGTGACCTGAACCAAAACGCCTTCCCAAGGCTCCGCACCTGCATCAACTGTGGTCAACACTTCGGCGACAGGCAAAGCGTTGCCCTGGCTGAGGATGACGGTGGCGGGGGTGGAGATTTGGGTTTTGTCGAAGTACTCAGAGACCGCCCCGGTCACCTCCACTTCGTCGCCCAACTGCACGGGGACGTCGGGAGAGAAAAGCCACAAACCGCTGTAAGCACCCTGACCGTCCTGAATGCTCACGTTCGAGCCGTAGACGCCCGTGACGATGCCGCGTGTCACCACGACTGAATCGGCAAACACGCCAGTTTCTTGGCCCTGTTGAATGGTAGCAATGCTGGTCAATTCCACGATCAAGCATGAACCGTCGTCGTAGTCAGCCGCAGGGTTGTAGTTGGCTGCAGCCGCGTTGGTGCAACCGCCTGTACCCACCGTGATGGTGGCCACCATGCCCAAAGCAGCGTGAGAGCCAATGGAGCAATCGTAGGTGTACACGCCAGGCGTATTGAAAGTATAGGAACCGATGCACACTCCTGCAGCGTCTCCAGCAACGGGAGCCAAGTAGAAGGCTTCAGGGTTTCCAAAGGAAGAACCCGTTTGAGAATCAATGTCGCCGTTGACGTCGTGGGTGCCTCCGAGGTTGGACCACACGACCGTTTGGCCGGGCTCAATGGTCAAGTTGGCAGGGTTGTACTGGAAGCTGCTCGCCTCTACCACAACGCCGTCCACGTTGCACGCGTTGTCAAACATGCAGCTGCCATCGTCTTGGGTGGCGTCCGCATTGTAGTTGGTGGCATTGGCGTTGGTGCATCCGAGCACTGCCGCGCCACAGCCATCGAAGGTGTGCATGGCGAGGTTGGTCCAATCGTTTTGATCGAGGACAATCCACTCACTGTTTTCCGCATCCGTACCCGCGCTGGTGACCCAGTCGCCGCCGTTGCCCGACTGCACAGAAGACTTGCGGACAATGGTGTGGTCTTTCGTACCTGCCGTCACACCTGCCACGTCCCAGCCTGAACCTGGATCGCCGTTCCAATCGCCGACCGCGTCAATTTGAACAAACGACGTCTCGTCGCCTTGAACCAAGATGAAGCCATCATCGCCGTTCGACAGGAACGTGAACGTCTCATCCGCTTCAGCCAAGATGATGGGGTCCGCCGAAGGATGCGCAATGATGTACACATCGCCCGCAGCAATGACTGCTGCCGAGTCAAATGCATTCCAGAACTCGTACTCACCCACCACGCTGGGTGCATTGCTCACGCTTGGGTAGGCGTAGCCGTCCAAGCTGATGTCCGCATCGGTGGGGTTGTAAATCTCGAGATACTTGTTGTTCGAGGAGCCTTCCGCGGCCTCTGAGAAGAAGAGGTTTTCGCACTGGGCCCATGTGGCTCCTGCACTCCAGAAGAGCAGCGCCGAAGCAAGCAAGGTTGAAAAACGCATTTGTTTGGGAATTAAAGGTTTTGGACGAGTAAAAGTAGGCATTCCAAGACGAAAACCGGCGGTTGAACGAAGAGTTCACACAGGCTTTACATAGGCCTTCGATATAACCCTGTATAACCTGTCGAAAAGGCGCTCAATCAAACAACGTGGGGGCCGGTGGTGCCCAGGTGAAGGTTGTTCGGTGCAAGGGGGTCGGACCGCGTTCCACCAACGCTTGCCGGTGGGCCACCGTGGGGTACCCCATGTTGGTTTCCCACCCGTAACCTGGGTAGGTTTGGGCTGCGTCGAGCATGTAGGCGTCTCGGTGGGTTTTGGCGAGGATGCTCGCGGCTGCGATGGATGCAATGTTGGCATCGCCCTTCACAAAACACGTGTGGGGAGGCATGTCTTCGTCGGACACAAATCGGTTGCCGTCAATGAGCAAGTGGTCGGGCGCTCCAGCCAATCCTCGGACCGCACGACGCATCGCTTCAAACGAAGCCTGCAAAATGTTCATGCGGTCGATGTCCGACGGCGACACGAAGGCCACAGACCACGTGATGGCTTTGGCCTCGATCTCTGCGCGAAGTTGTTGACGCTGCGAGGCCGTGAGTTGCTTGCTGTCGTTCAAGGGAAGTTGCTTCGCCACCCGAGCATCGAGGACAACCGCAGCCGCGACAACCGGACCCGCCAAGCACCCCCGACCGGCCTCGTCACACCCAGCCTCGATGCGGCCTTTCACCACTTGGGGAAGCAACGCTTTGCTCATGTCAGCATGATGTTCAATGCCTTGTCGAGCTTGACCCCCGTGGCTGCCCAGGAATAGGTTTTGACACGGGCCAACCCGCGTTGGCTGGCGGATTGGGCGGCCTCTGAATCCAATTCGAGGCGATGCATTTCATGGGCGATGGCCTTTGGCTGTGCAGGATCGACGAGCGCAAACGCCGCATCGCCACAGACTTCGGGCAAGGAGGTCACGTTGGAACTGATGACGGGCACCCCACATGCCATGGCTTCCACCACAGGGATGCCAAACCCTTCAAACCATGGCACAAACACCAGGCCTTCCGCACCCGCGACGGCGCGCACCAAATCGGCATTGTTCAAGCGCCCCGCGAAGTGCACATGGGTGCGCAGCTCCGCGGAAAGCGCAGGCAAGTCTTCGCTCCACATCGCCACACCGACCACCACAAGGTCCCAGCTTCCCCCGAGCGCGCGGTACGATTCAAAGGCAGAAATCAACCCCTCCACATTCTTCCGCGGGTGCAAGGACCCGACGAAAATGAAGTAAGGACGTCCCTCCGAAAGCGTCCTTCTCGCCCCCTCGCGCCCTTCGAGACTTGCCGGCTTGAACGCCTCGTCTGCGGCATTCGAAAACACTTCGATGGCGCTTTCATCCAGTCCGTAGGTCGTCGCCAAATCATGACGGCTGTACTCCGAGACAGTCCCGAGGACGTGCGCGTGCTTTGCGAAGCGGGGGAATTCGGTTTGGTAGTAGTCCCGCCATCGTTGGGGCAGTCCCTCAGGACGGTGCTCAAAATTCAAGTCGTGGATGACCGTCAATTGGGGGAAGTCGGCAGGCATGTCTGTGGCGATCGGACCTTCTAGCGACACGAAGGCGTCGGCGTTCCACTTCCGGAGCACCCGGCTCAATGGCTTTCCGAACCACCACCGCATCAACCACGGTCGGCGCGCGGGGATACGAATCCGCACCACTTCCACGTTGGGGCCCAAACGAAACATCTCATCGTCAGGCCTGTCCACCACGAGCAAAAACGCATCGTCGGGACGAAGCGCCACGAGTTGCGTCAGTGTGTTCAAGGTGAACCTGCCGATGCCCTCGAGCTTCCCCGGCACCAACAATCGTCCGTTCAAGGCAATGCGCGCCATGACCTCAAAGGTACCGCCGCGGCCCATTACCTTCGCGGCGAACCACGATTCAACGTAAGCCCCATGCCTTCAAACAACCCCATGGAGTCCACACACCTCTTGGTGTTCATCTACCGCAACCTGAAAACGCTGATTGCCGTTGGGTTCTTGGCCGCGGTGGCCGCATCCGGCGTGTCCCTCATGCTCGACGAGTACTATGAGAGCACGGTGGTGATGTTCGCCACTTCACAACACAGTTTGGGGGAACAGTTCTTTGAAGAGACCAAAAAGAACGACCTCCTCGCGTACGGCGAGACCGAAGACGCCGAGCGCTTGCTCCAGATCTTGAATTCGCACCGCATCCGCAACCGAATCATCGAGAAGTACGACCTGTACACCCATTACAACATCGACCCTTCTGAACCTGGAGCCAAGGCCGACATGGCCTTGACTTACGGCAGCAACGTGAGTGCCAACTTGACGCGGTTTGGGTCCATCCGTGTGCAGGTCCTGGACACCGACCCGGAACTCGCCCGCGACATGGCCAACGACATGGCCTTCCTGGTCGACAGCGTCGCCAACAGCATGCGCAACGAGCGCGCCAACGAAGCCTACAAATTGGCCCTTGGTGCGCTTGCCCAAACCTCCGAGCAAATCGCGCAAGCCGAAGACAGCTTGGCCACGTTGCATGCCTTGGGCATTTACGATTTCGAAACGCAAGTGGAAGGGTTGACGGCCCAGTACGGCATGGCCGTGACTTCAGGTCGCTCCGCGGCCGCCAACACCCTCAAAAAAGACCTCGAGCGCCTCGGCACCTTGGCCAACGGCTACAACAACTTGTCGGCCTACCTCGAAGCGGCCTACGAACAACAATCCCTGCTCAAAAAGCGCGTGGAATTGATGCGCGTGGACGCCGAGACGCAATTGTCGTCTTCCTTCATCGTGGACTATGCCAGTGCAGCGGACAAAAAAGCCAAGCCCGTGCGCTGGCTGATCGTGGTGATGACGTCCGTGGTGGCCGTGGGCGCCGCCTTTTTGGCCATGCTCGCCTGGGACACATTGCAACGCGCCCAGAACGCCTCCTGAACGAACCATGACCACCGCGCGCGCCGGATGGCTGGCTGGCCTCGCCATGACCCTTCTCGCCTTGGCGGGTTGGGCGCTGGACGCGCCTTACGTGTTGCTCCTGCCCGTGGCCGCCCTGATCGCCTGGTGGGGTATTGCGCGGACGGACCTGTACCTCTCCACGGTGTTGTGTTTGGTCCCACTCTCGGTCAACCTGAGTGAATTTGGACTGACGTCCATCGGGTGGTACATGCCCACGGAACCCATGCTGTTCGCGCTGCTTGTCCTGTTCGTGGCGAAGTGGTTCTCAGGCCAACCCCCCAACCGCGACTTCCTCTCCCATCCTGTCACCTACGTCATTGCCGCGGGGTTTCTGTGGATGGGCCTGACTGTGCTGCCCAGCAGCGATGTGGTTGTTTCCCTCAAAGCCTGGGTCTCGCGGGCCTGGTTCGTGGTCTCCTTCTATGTGTTGCTCGCCGAATGGTTTCGACATGACCCTCGCGCACGCCGCCGATTCCTGGCCCTCTTGCTCGTGCCGCTTTCTGTGGTCATCGGCTACACCTTGGTCCGTCACGCGGGCTACGATTTCAGCAAGGGGGCAGGCCATTGGGTCATGAAGCCCTTCTTCAAGGATCACACTTCGTACGGCGCCGTCCTCGCCCTCTTGCTCCCGCCGGTGATCGCCATGGCATTCCACACCCGCCAAAGCACCCTGTCCAAGGTGTTGTGGTCGCTGGGCGCAGGATGGCTTGCCTTGGGAACAGTGCTTTCCTTCACCCGTGCCGCGTGGGTGAGCTTGGCCGCCGCTGCGGCCCTCTGGGTGTTGATGTTGCTCGGGGTTCGCCTCAAAACCTTGGTGGCTGCCGGGGTGGCTGTGCTTGTGGGGTTGTTTTTGAGTTGGGATGCCTTGGTCATTCAGCTCGAACGCAACAAACAAGACTCCTCAGATGATTTGGCCCAGCACGTGGAGAGCATTTCCAATGTGTCCAGCGACGACTCCAATTTGGAGCGACTCAACCGTTGGTCATGCGCCTTGGCCATGTTCCAGGAGCGTCCGGTCTTTGGGTTTGGGCCCGGGACGTACCAATTTGAATACGCGCCCTTCCAACAATCCAACCTGCGCACACTCATCAGCACCAACAATGGAGACGTCGGGAACGCCCACAGCGAGTACCTCGGACCGTTGGCGGAACAAGGCCTTTTGGGCGGGCTGTTTGTCGTGGCCTTGCTGCTTGTGACGTGTCACCTCGGGTTCAAATTGCAGCGGACCCTCACAGACCCGGACGACCGCATGTTGGCCATGGGGCTGTTCTTGGGACTGATCACCTATTTCGTCCACGGTGTCTTGAACAACTACCTCGACACTGACAAAGCGAGTGCACCGTTCTGGGGCTTCTTGGCCTTGCTCGTCGTGCTTGACCTCTGCAACGAAAAAGCTCCGGAAGGGCTTACGAAAAGCGACAGCTGAGCATCGCCGTGTCGTCCAGCGGGGGTTCTTCCCCCCGGAACGCATCGAGCGCAGCCACAATGGTGCGGTGGACGGCCTCGAGGGTTTGGCCTTGGTGGTGAGAGAGCAACCCCAACAAGCGGTCGGTTCCAAAGGGGACTTCAAGGTCATTCTCTTGCTCGACCAGTCCATCGGTATAACAGCAGAGCACACTGCCCACAGGCACTGCAATGGTCCCGACGTTAATCGAAGGAATGTCCCTGAACATGCCCAAACCGACGCATCCGTCTTCCAGCAAGGTGTCGCGGCCACTGGGATCCACAAACAGCGGCGGATTGTGGCCACAATTCACGTATTCCAACGTGCGTTTGACCGGGTCGAACACCGCGGCAAAAAACGTGATGTACTTTTCCCCTTGGGCGATCTGCATCACCCGGTCATTCAAGGTGTGCAGCGTGGCCGACAAGGAAGCATGCTCCGCCTGGAACAGGGCGCGCACATGGGCTTGGAAGTTGCTCATCAGCAACGCCGCACTCATGCCTTTTCCGCTGACGTCCGCCATGCACACCACCACCTTGCCAGAGTCCGTGGTGAACGCGTCGTAGTAGTCACCGCCCACTTGGGTGTGGGGCTTGTAGTAGCCCGCCACATCCAAATCGAGGTGATTCCAGGTTTGAGGCAGCAACATGGCCTGCATCTCTCCTGCGAGTTGCAATTCACGACGCAACGCCTCTTGCTTCAAGCTGCGGGCCACCATCTGCGTGTTTCGCCGCGCCACCACCAAGATGTTGGTCAGGGTCACGAGGAAATTCAAGTGCTTGACCACGGGGCTCACACCGCGGTCGTCGTCGGTGGTGTCTCCTGCAAGGACGAGCGCAATGGCCTCGTCGTTTTGGTGGATGGGCACCACCACGTCCGAAGGATGCTGGTCGCCTCCCAGGGCGCCTGCAAGTCCAATCGTGTCGAGGTCGAGGCCCTCAAAAAAGGACGCGGGTTGGGACGGCGGCCAAGGAGCCTCCGTGCCGGCAGCCACGAGAAGCTTCCATGTGTCCCCTTCCAAATCGGCGGCGTACAACACCAGCCTGTCAATGCCCAAGTTGACCTTGAGCGCATCGACATACCGCTCCATCAGGTCTTCTTCTGAAGGCTGGGCTTGAATGGCCTGGGTGACCTTCAAAAGCGCGTCGAGCTTGAAGTCTCGCAATTCGAGCTTCTGCTTCAGCCGACGTTCCTTCGGGTTGGTCATGGCCTGAGGCTCCGCGGCCTGCTTACTTTTTGACGCGCTCTGTGTACTCACCTGTTCTGGTATCCACCTTGATCCAATCTCCTGTGTCGATGAACAAAGGCACCCTGACTTCTGCACCCGTGTCCACGGTGGCAGGCTTCAGCGAGTTGGTCGCCGTATCGCCTTTCACACCGGGCTCGGTGTAGGTGATTTCCAATTCCACGTGGCTTGGCAGGTCGCAGCTGATGGGACGTTCCTCTTCCACATGGAACACAATGAGGCAGCTCAGCCCGTCCTTCAAAAACTGAGGCGCGCTGATGAGATGCTTCTCCAAGCGGATTTGCTCGTAGCTCTCTGTGTTCATGAAGTGATACCCCTCGTCGTCGTTGTAAAGGAAGGTGTGCTCCCGGGTTTCGATGCGCACCGGATCGATTTTGTGGCCGGCGTTGAAGGTGTTGTCCACCACCTTGCCGGTCTCGATGTTCTTCAGCTTGGTGCGAACGAAAGCAGCCCCCTTTCCTGGTTTGACGTGGAGGAATTCGACGATTTGCCACAATCCATTGTTGTGGTTCAAAACCATGCCGTTCTTGATGTCGCTCGTGTTGGCCATGCTGAAATTCTTGTGTACAGGGGTTCAATTCTCTTTGTGCCAAGATACTTCAGTCCTTCACGGTTCCCAACGCCATCGCCACGCGCAACGAAAGGTCTCTTGTTGAGAAGGTGACCACGAGCACTGCGCCGTCCACGAACCTTCGCGGGCCCCATGTTGGGTCACCCAAACCCCCATGCGCCAGCCCGTGCTCGGGGTCCGCGACCACACCCTGCCATCCAGTGCACGAACCATGACGTATGGCCCACGCCAATCGCCTTGACCATCCAGCGCGAACACGCCCCATTGCCGCCGACCGCCCTCGCCCCACGCTCCTTCCACATGCCTTGCAAACGCCCGTTCTCCCGACCGGTCCCGCCCCACCCACCACGACGCTTTCAAGGCTTCGTGCCGGAGGTGAATCCCGCCCATCAACGATTCATGCGTGCCCCCCATAGACCATCGCCAGACGCTGCGCTTGTGGGGTTGTCCTTGAAAACGGACATCCCAATCCTCCCCGCCTCGAATCCGCACCCGTGTCTGCACCAAGCCGCCGTGCTCGGGATGCTGCCAAGTGGAGAAGGTGTTCCATTGCCTTTCCCCTTGTCTCCAACCACCCTCATACACCCCTTGAATCACCCAATGGGTGCCGCGGGCCCAGCGGAACGAGGTGCGCAGGAGCCACCCCTCCGTCGACGTCCAAGCCCAGGCCAATTGCCAGTCCACGTTGTCTTTTTGGGCAGACCAATCCATGCCCAAACGCGCATCCTCACCCTCGGCAAACGCGGAGACACCCCAGGTATGGTGGCGCCGCCAGCGCGTCATCCAACCGACGTGGTGTCGGCCCGCCGTGATGCCGTGGGTCCACGCCAACCCGCGATGTTCCAGCGCTGCACCCGTCAAGGCCCCCTCGAATTGTGCGTGATGCAATCCTCTTGGGGCGAGGGGCAGCTTCACTTCGGATCCCCCGACAAACAAGGCCAAGCCAAACGCATCGGCCCGCGGCAGGGTCAATCCATGGCCCCAGCCCACTTGGTGGTGTCCAGCCACCCAGGTCCAACCCTCTGACTGGCCGGACCACGAACCGCCCCAGGACAACGAGTCCTCGACATGCAGGCGTGTGCGAAATCCTCCCCACCTGAGCCGGGCCTCATGCGAACGCACCGTCCCAGATTCTCGAAACTTCCATGCACCCGTCCAATGGAATGATGGACGCTTTTTTGCGGTCGGCAGCCACGCCTCATGTCGCAGAACCCATGCATTCCACGTTTCTGACTGCATCAGTTTGGCGCATTCCAATTCGGACAAGCCTTGAATGTTCCGGGCCTCTTCCCTGCACACGGGCCACCCTTCTTTTTGAATGTGCCAAAAGACGGCCTGGGCGCCAGACTGCGACAACCACCCTTCTTCCACGGCATTCGTCACGTGTCGCCAAACCTCCCACTCCACCAAGGAATGAATGTCTTCTTGGGCGTGGGTCGATCCGCCCCCCAAGAGCAAGACCATCGTGCCGGCCCATTTGAGATTCCACGTCAAGGGAGATCGGTGGTTTGGCGTTCCCAAGTCCACCACCACGACCCGCCTTGGACCCGGGCGGCCCGACGAAACAACACCCCAAACGCATCGCGACGTGACCCCACCCTGGACTTGCGCCGCCGCGTGGACGAACCCAACGTCTCCTTGCCCAAACTGCCCGACCAACTCAGCGTCCATTGACCCGCAGGCCAAGACCATTGCCCGACCACGCGTCCAGGCATGGGTTTCCAAGGCCGCATCGCGTCCCACCAACCGGGATCGAGACCCCAAGCCACGTGCCACGCCCCGCCCTCTGACCAGCCCAATGCAGGCAGCCCCACAGGACTGGATCCCAAATTGGGCTTCCACCAGGCTGTCCAGCCAAAGGCCCCTTGGGCGGTCCGCACCAAACCCTGCTCCGTCACGCCTGAAAGCGGGAGTCCCTGCCCCAATGTGGCGCGGACTTCCAACCGAATGTCGCCCCATGTTTCGCGTTGGTGAACCTGTCCAAACAGGTCCACCAAAGGCACGTGACGTTGGACTTCAGGCCACGACGCCCAGCCGACATCCATGCGCAGTGAGCCTCGCATTCGGCCGTCCCAGGTCGTTCCCAAGCCCAGCCATGCTTGGGTTTCACGCCACACAGGACTTCCTTCGGTTTGGGCTCCAAGTGCCCATTCCATCTTCCTACGGCTCCCCCAAAGCGCCATCGAAAACCCATGCCAATTCGCACCCCATGTCGGCTGACTTCCCCACAGTGCACCCCCGGTGCATGACAATCGAGCCCGCGTCTGCAGGAGAGAATCGGAGACGAGCGTTTGGGCTGCGAAGGGGCTGCCAAATCCCCACACGAGGAAGGCCATCCACCTTACCTGTTTGCGCCATGTTCTTTGTCCCATCACACCGCAAAGGGAACCGACTCGTTCTCAGGTTCTCCGCACACTTCACCCCCGCAATGTGAGGGTTGACAGGCGAGAAAAACCGCGTACCTTTGCGGCCCTCGAAGGGCGCGGGTGTGGTGAAATTGGTAGACACGCCAGACTTAGGATCTGGTGCTTCGGCGTGGGGGTTCGAGTCCCTCCACCCGCACATCTTCGAGGAAACTAACTGGCAACCAGAAAACCTGCCCATGAACGTCTCTCAGACTTCCCTCGACGACCTCCGCATTGAGCTGGCCGTCACCCTCGCCCCCGAGGACTACTCACCCCGCGTGGAACGCAGCTTGAAGCGCCACCAGAAAAACGCCCAAATGCCGGGCTTCCGCAAGG
The DNA here is from genome assembly GCA_964527895.1 of uncultured Comamonadaceae bacterium. Classification (GTDB taxonomy): domain Bacteria; phylum Bacteroidota; class Bacteroidia; order Flavobacteriales_D; family Sanyastnellaceae; genus UBA11663. The sequence goes on from CAZGQI010000001.1 coordinate 66,672, forward strand.
GCAAAGTCCCCATGCAACTCATCAAGCGCCAGTACGGACAATCCGTGCTTGCCGAGGAGTTGAACCAAATGCTCAGCGAGCAGTTGCAGTCGCACATTCAAGAGAACAAATTGAATGTGTTGGGCAACCCCATTCCGAGCGAGGACAAGGAAGATTCAGGCGACTGGAACAACCCCGACACGTTCACGTTCCACTACGAGTTGGGCTTGGCGCCTGCTTTAGATTTGGACTTCGGGAAAAAGGCCAAATTCACACGTCACAAAATCAAGGTCGACAAGAAAGCCATTGACAACCAGGTCACCGACCTGCAGCGTCGCCACGGCAAGATGAGCGACCCCGACAAGAGCGCCGACAACGACATGTTGGTGGGCACATTCGCCCAGCTCGACGCCGACGGCGCCGTGCTCGAAGGCGGCATCACCAGCGACAGCACCGTCAGCGTGGAGTTTGTGGAAGACAAGAAGACCAAGAAGGCTTTGGTCGGATTGGAACCCGGCAGTGAAGTCACCGTGGACCCTCACAAAGTGAGCCGTGGGCACGACGATTTGGGCCGCATGTTGGGCATCTCGCACGAGCAGGTGCACGACTTGAAGGGCGAGTTCAAATTCACGGTGAAAGAGGTGAAGCGCCTTGAGCCCCACGACATCAACCAGGCGCTGTTCGACAAGGTTTACGGCGAGGGGGTGGTGACCGACGAGAAGGCCTTCCGCGAGCGCGTGTCTCAGGACCTCGACGGACACTTCGACCGCGATGCCGAATGGGTGTTCCGCCGCCGCTTCGTGGTGGACCTCATGGACCACATCAAGATGGATCTCCCTGACACCTTCCTCAAGCGTTGGATCATGTTGACCAATGAGAACCCGCTCACGCCTGAGCAGGTGGAGGAGGAATACCCTGGTTACGCCGAGTCGTTGCGCTGGCAGATCCTGCAGCAAACCGTGTCGGAGGCCATCGATTTGAAGGTGACCGCCGAAGAGCTCGAAGGCGAGGCCAAACGCATGGTCGGCGCCCAATACGCCCAGTACGGCATGCCCATGGACGAGGAAACCCTCACCAACGTGGCGAAAAACGTGCTGAACGACGAGAAGGAACGCCGTCGCATTGCCGACGTCCTCGTGGAGCGGAAGGTCGTGGACGACCTGAAGACGCGCGTGACGATTTCCGAGAAGCAAGTGAGCTTCGACGAGTTCGGAAAGCTCGCGGCCGAGGTTCGTTGATTCTACCCCAACGGTTGTGAACAACCCGGGTCAAAGGGCCCGGGGGTGAGGTGCGTGGGCAGTAATTTGGCCTTAAGAATCACAACATGAACAACCGCAAAGAATTCCTGAAGTACGCCGTGCATCACCACGGCATGAGCAGCCACACCGTCGAAGATTACATCTCGGCCACACACAGTCCTGTGTCGGGTCCAGACAGCATGACGCGCACGGTGATTGAAGAACGTCCGATGCCCTTCCGGGAAGTCGACGTGTTCTCACGCTTGATGGCCGACCGCATCATCTTCCTCGGCACCGGGGTGGACGACTACATCGCCAACATCATCCAGGCCCAGCTCCTCTTCTTGGAATCCACCGACCCCGGCAAGGACATCCAGATCTACATCAACTCCCCAGGGGGAAGTGTCTACGCAGGCCTCGGCATCTACGACACCATGCAGTACATCCGCCCCGATGTGGCGACAATCTGCACGGGCATGGCGGCCTCCATGGGCGCCGTGTTGCTCTGCGGCGGTGCGGCGGGCAAGCGCACTGGCTTGAAGCACAGCCGCGTGATGATTCACCAGCCTTTGGGCGGCGCACGCGGCCAGGCTTCCGACATCGAAATCACGGCGCGCGAAATCCAAAAGCTCAAGAAAGAGCTCTACGACATCATCGCGACGCACAGCGGACAGACCTACGACAAGGTTTGGGAAGACAGCGACCGGGACTACTGGATGATTGCCGAAGAAGCGAAAGCGTACGGCATGATCGACGAAGTCTTGGTTCGTCCGAGCTGATTCGACGTAATTTCGAGGGCTCACAACTGAACGAACGCCCATGTCCGAGAAAGACATACAATGCTCGTTTTGCGGCCGACGCAAAGACGAGGTGGACATCCTCATTGCCGGTGCAACAGGTCACATTTGTGAACGTTGCGTCGAGCAAGCCGAGGCCATTGTCCAGGAGGAAGTCACCGCCAAAGGCGGCGACCAATCGGCCCTGGATTTCACCCTGCGTCGTCCTGCAGAAATCAAGACGTACCTCGACGACTTCGTCATCGGCCAGGAAGCGGCCAAGCGCACGCTCAGCGTAGCAGTGTACAACCACTACAAGCGGTTGACCCACAAAAGCACGGACGACGCCTCTGAGGTGGAGTTGGACAAAAGCAACGTCATCCTTGTCGGGGAAACCGGCACGGGAAAAACGTTGCTGGCCAAAACCATCGCCCGCATGCTCGACGTGCCCTTCTGCATCGCCGACGCCACGGTTCTGACCGAGGCTGGCTATGTGGGGGAAGATGTTGAAAGCGTCCTTTCTCGTCTCCTGCAGGCCGCCGACTACGACGTGCAAGCGGCGGAGCGAGGCATTGTGTTCATCGACGAAATCGACAAGATTGCCCGCAAGAGCGACAACCCGAGCATCACCCGCGATGTCAGCGGCGAAGGCGTGCAGCAGGCCCTGTTGAAGTTGCTCGAAGGAACCGACGTGCAAGTGCCGCCTCAAGGGGGACGCAAGCACCCGGAACAGAAGCTCATCACCGTGAACACTGGCAACATCTTGTTCATCTGCGGCGGGGCCTTCGCGGGCATGGAGAAGATTGTGGCGCGCCGGTTGCGCAAAAGCACCATCGGCTACGCATCGGCTGGCCATGTGGTGGATGAAAACGACGCCTTGGCGTACGTGGACCCTTCGGATTTGCGCGCGTTTGGTCTGATTCCGGAATTGATCGGTCGCTTTCCCGTGTTGACGGCGCTTCGGCCGTTGAAGCGGCACGCCTTGCGCCGCATTTTGACCGAGCCCAAAAACGCGTTGATCCGACAGTACACCAAACTGTTCGCGATGGACGGCATCGCCTTGACCTTCGAATCGGAGGCGCTGGATTTGGTGGTCGACCACGCCGTGAGCCGAAAGCTCGGCGCGCGCGGATTGCGGGGCATCTGTGAAGTCATCCTTCGCAACGCCATGTTTGACCTGCCCGGAAGCGACACCCAATCGCTCAAGGTCACCGCCAAGTACGCCCAAGCCCAAATCGCCGCCCAGCACGAGTCGTTTGACACGCCCGACACCCCTGCAGTGGACGCCAAAGCTTCTTGACCATGCGCTTTTTCCTCTTCCCCCTCTTCGCCGCACTCCTCTTGATGGCGTGTGGACAAGCCACCACCTCTCACCAAAGCGAACCCACTTCCGACGGCGCGGTGCAGGCATCCAGCCCCATTCTGAGGGACGTCAGCAACGATGAGTTCGCCGCCTTGATGGCCTCCAAGCCCGGTGCCTTGTTGCTGGACGTACGCACCCCGGAAGAATGGGAAGAAGGACACCTCGAAGGGGCGGCCCATGCGGACTATTGGGGCGATGAAGCTGCCTTTGAAGCGGCCATGAATGCCATTCCCCGCGACCGCCCCGTGCTCGTGTATTGTGCAGGTGGAGGCCGCAGCGGACTCACCGCCAAAGAGCTCATCGAGGCAGGGCACCAAGAGGTCTACAACCTGGAAGACGGGATTTCAGGCTGGGAAGGACAGGGACTCCCTGTGGTGACGGGACCGCCCGTCGCGATGTGAGGGTGTGAACCCCTTGTGAATAACGGGCCCTCAGTCTTTTGGGGTGCTCCGAGGCTTCCATGCTACTTTCGAGGTTCCCCCTGCGGGAAAACCCTCAAAACCCCTCGACGTGGCTGGCAAGGAAACCCCTTTGATGAAGCAATACAACCGGATCAAGGTCAAGCATCCGGACACCGTGCTGCTCTTCAGGGTCGGGGACTTTTACGAGACTTTCGGGGCAGATGCTGTGGCGGCCGCCAAGGTGCTCAACATCGTGCTGACCAAGCGCGGAAACGGCAGCGCCTCGGAGGTGGAACTCGCAGGCTTTCCGCATCACAGCTTGGACACCTACCTGCCCAAGCTCGTCAAGTCCGGCTTGAAAGTGGCCGTCTGCGACCAGCTTGAGGATCCCAAACAAGCCAAAGGCCTCGTCAAACGCGGCGTGACGGAACTCGTCACCCCGGGATTGGTGATGCACGACCACGTGCTGGAAAGCAAAGCCAACCACTACGTGGCTGCGATTCATTGGACGTCGAAAGCCGTGGGGTTGGCCCTGCTCGACTTGAGCACGGGCGAATTCCAAGCCGCCGAAGGAGACGCGCGTTGGATCGACCGCATCCTTCGAAGCCTTGAGCCCAAAGAATGGCTCGTCAACCGCCAATGTGAAGGGGACGTACGCGCCCTGTTTGGGGACGACGTGACGCGCACCAAGCTCGACGATTGGGTGTTCACCGAAGCCCATGCCCACGATCTGATCAAACAGCAGTTTGGCACAGGGACGCTAAAGGGCTTTGGGTTGGACGACGCCCCGTTCGCCTCCGTGGCTGTGGGGGTGGTGCTGCACTACTTGGACGCCACGCACCACCGCCAATTGGATCACCTTCAAGGCATCCGCCGGCTTCGGCCAGAAGAGGGAATGTGGTTGGACCGCTTCACGGTGCGCAACCTCGAAATCCTGCATCCCAACCATCCGGATGGCACCACCCTCGTGGACGTGCTCGACCGCACGTGCACGCCCATGGGCGGCCGGGCGTTGCGACGTGCTTTGGTGGCGCCATTGACAGAATTGAAGGCCATCGAGGCGCGTCACGATGCCGTGGGACGTCTCTCTGAAGAAGTGAGTTTGCGCCACGACCTGCGACAAATCCTCAACCAAGTTGGCGATTTGGAGCGCTTGACGTCCAAGGCCAGTTCGGGGCGCATCAACCCCCGCGAGGTGGGGCACATCCGTCGGGGCCTTCACGCCGTGCAACACGTGGCCGACGCCACCGCCGGGGAAGCTTCCCTGCTCCCCTACCTCGAGCAACTCTCGCCATGCAGCGACCTGCTTGCCAGGCTCAACCGAGAACTCGTCGAGGAACCCGCCGCGGCCATTGGCAAGGGTGAGGTCATTGCCTCCGGGGTGAGTGCCCAACTCGATGAGGTGCGCCGGCTGGCGTTTCACAGCCAAGAAGCGCTGGATGCCATCCGCGACCGAGAGGCCGAAGCCACCGGCATCTCCGGATTGAAGATTGCCTTCAACAACGTCTTTGGGTACTACCTCGAGGTGCGAAACGCCCACAAGGACAAGGTGCCGGAAGGATGGATTCGGAAGCAAACCCTGACCCAGGCGGAGCGCTACATCACGGAGGAACTCAAGGAGCTTGAGGCCCAAATCCTCCAAGCCAAGGAGCAGGCTGAATCCCTCGAACACGCCGCATTTGCAGCATTGGTGGCCGCGTGCGTCTCTGAAGTGAGTGCCCTCATGGCGAATGCCCGGGCCTTGGGCTTGCTCGACATGTTGGCGAGTCACGCAGAGACGGCCACGGAACTGGGGTACACCCGGCCCCGCATGTCGGAGTCGCAAGGAATCCAGATTTCCGAAGGCAGGCACCCCGTGATTGAACGGCAATTGCCGCTGGGAGAAACCTACGTCGCCAACGACGTTCAACTCGATGCGGAGGGACGCCAAATCTTGATGGTGACCGGCCCCAACATGTCGGGAAAGAGTGCGCTCCTGCGCCAAACCGCCCTCATCTCCTTGATGGCGCAAGCCGGATCGTTTGTCCCCGCCAAGGCGGCCGACCTCGGCATCCTCGACCGCATCTTCACACGTGTAGGCGCCTCCGACAACATCAGCAGCGGCGAGTCCACATTCATGGTTGAAATGAATGAGACGGCGGCCATCTTGAACAACCTGACTTCGCGGAGCCTTGTGTTGCTCGACGAAATCGGGAGAGGCACGAGCACGTACGACGGCGTGAGCATTGCCTGGGCCATCGCCGAGCACCTACACGAATCGAAGGATTTGCGGCCCTTGACGTTGTTTGCGACCCACTACCACGAGCTCAACGACATGAGCCAGCGGTTCCCACGCATTGTCAACGTGAACGTGAGCGTGAAGGAGATGAATGGCAAAATCGTGTTCCTCCGAAAGCTCGCCCCGGGAGGCTCCAACCACAGCTTTGGGATTCACGTCGCCCAGTTGGCAGGCATGCCTCGGTCCCTGGTCCGCAGGGCAGAAGAAGTGCTGACCACGCTGGAGGATGCGCGTGGCGAGAAACCCACCGGCACGGCGCCCGACGTGTCCAACGTCGTCGCTCCCGAGGAGGGCATTCAGATGAGCTTCTTTCAGCTTGACGACCCTTCCCTCGAAGCCATCCGGGACCGCATCATGGAAGTCGACATCGACCACCTCACCCCTGTGGAGGCCTTGATGAAATTGCACGAAATCAAGGCCACCCTCACGGGCAAGTCGTCCAAAGAAAGTCTGAAGGCGTAGGGCGTGACTCCGTCAAAGGGTCGCCGCCAAGAGGTCGAGTGGCTTCCACGGCAAATTGCGCTCCGCCGCGATTTCCTCATGCGTCAAGGTGCCATTGAACATGTACACCCCCGTGGCAATGAGGTTGTGGTCCTTGATGGCAGGGACCACGCCACCCTCACCCGCAATGCCGAGGAGCATGGGCGCGAAAATGTTGCTCAACGCCTTGCTCGCCGTGCGAGACACGCGAGACGGAATGTTGGGGACGCAGTAGTGAATGACGCCGCATTCAATGAAGGTCGGCCGCTCGTGGCTGGTCAGACGTGATGTTTCAAACACGCCACCGCGGTCGATGCTCACGTCCACCACAATGGACCGCTCGCGCATTCCGGCAATCATGGGCTCGCTGACCAACATCGGTGCACGTGGGCCAGCGCCCCGAACGGCCCCAATGGCCACATCGGCGGTCCGCAGGGCCTCTTCCAACACCGACGGCTGCAAGGTGGACGTCCAGAGCCGCTGTCCGACCGCGTTTTGGAGTCGGATCAGTCGGTGCACGGAATTGTCGAAGACCTTGACGCTGGCGCCCAAGCCGAGGGCGGAGCGTGTGGCGTATTCCCCCACCGTTCCTGCGCCGAGAATGACCACTTCACTCGGCCGCACGCCGCTGACGCCTCCGAGCATCGTTCCTTGGCCGCGGTTGCTCGCCATCAATTCCCCGGCCAGCAAAATGGCCGTGTTGCCCGCGATCTCGCCCATGGCCCGAACGAGCGGTTGAATGCCATTTTCGTTTTGGACGAAGTCCCAGGCGATGGCCGTGGTTTTTTTGGCACTCAACGCCTCGAGCAACCCCTCGTTTTGAACGCTCAATTGCAGTGCGCTGATGAGGGTTTGGCGCATGCCCATCAACTCGACCTCTTCCAGCGAAGGGGGCTCCACCTTCAACACGATGTTCGCTTGGAACACTTGGCGACGATCGTACACAATGCGTGCGCCTGACTCGCTGTAGTCGTTGTCTGAGAATTGGGCTTCGGCACCCGCTTGGGTTTCGACCAGCACCTGGTGACCGTGGGCCACAAGGAGGGCGACCGCCTCAGGCACCAAGGCCACCCGTTTTTCTTGGAGACTTGTCTCCGCGGGAATGCCTATGGTGAGTTCAGCGTGACCTTGTTTGGCCTGCAACAACTCTTCCTGGGGAAGAAGTGCCGCCTCTCGGGCGAGGGCCTTGATGGCTTTGCGTCCTGAATCCATGCGGCCCCAAAATAGCCAAGCGGAAGAAAATCAGCCCTGCAACTGAGACAAAATGCACGTTCGGCTGTCGTCCGCCTCCACCTTCATCTCGATGAGCCACGCATCGTCAGGCATCAATCCGGGGATGCGCTCGGGCCATTCCACGAGGTTCAACGCGCCGTCGGTCAGCATTTCTGCGATGCCTGAACGCTCTGCTTCTTCTTCGTTTTCCAGACGGTACAAATCCATGTGCCGCACTTCTTGCACGCCTCCTTCCCGATGCACCGCATGGTGATGGACCAGCCCAAACGTCGGACTCGCCCCCTCTTCCTCCACATTCCAAGACGCGAGGAGCTGACGCACCAAGGTGGTTTTCCCGGCGCCCATGGCCCCGTGGATCGCCACCACACCGCCATGAGGCAAGGCTTCGCCCAAGGCTCGGGCCACTTCAGGCAAGGATTCCAGCCCCTGCATGGACCACCGTCGGAGTTCGGTCAAGGTCGCCATGTCAACTTCCTTTGGGATCCAGAATGACCCACGGCACAATCATTTCCTCCATGCTGACGCCCCCGTGCTGGAAGGTGTCTCGGAAGGTCTTGGTGTATTTCGCCGCATTGTTGGGGTAGACCAGGAAGTCTTTGCCCTTGCCAAAAATGTAGCTGCTCGACACGTTGGGCTTGGGCAAGCCCACGCGCTCAGGGTTCCGAATTTCCATGACCTCGTCCGGATTGTACCCCAGGTTCTTGCCCACCTTGTAACGCAGGTTGTTGTTGGTGGTTTCACGGTCTCCGCGGACTTCCACCGGATGATCGACGCGCATGGTGCCGTGGTCGGTGGTGAGAATCATGCGCCCTCCCATGTCGGCCATGGCATCCATCATGTCCTTGAGCGGGCTGTGCTGGAACCACGAATGGGTCAAACTGCGGTACGCCGCTTCGTCGTCGGCCAGCTCCTTGATGACTTCCATTTCGGAGCGTGCATGGCTGAGCATGTCGACAAAATTGTACACCACCGTCACCACGGACTGGCCTTTCAGTTCGTGGAAACGGTCCGCCAACCGCTTGCCCGATTGCAGGTTGGTGATTTTGTGGTAGGACGTTTTGCCCGTCACGCCCAACCGCGAAAACAGGCCTTGTTGCAACGCTTCTTCGTGGGCGTTTTTGGAGCCTTGCTCGTGCTCCCCAATCCACAGGTTGGGCATCATGCGGGCGATGTCCCCGGGCGTCATGCCCGCGAAGAGGGCGTTGCGCGCGTATTGTGTGGCCGTCGGCAACATGCTGAAGTAGGTGGTTTCCTCCACCACATTCCATTTGGGCCGAAGCGTGGGCGCGATGGTGCGCCATTGGTCCCAGCGCAAATTGTCGATGACCACCAAAAACACAGGACGGCCCTGCGCCCCTTCCAACGCTCCAGGAAGCCATTTGGGAAGAACCTCGTGGGACAAGGTGGGCCCTTGTTCCATGCCCGTCATCCACGCCTCGTAGTGGTCCTCCACAAACCGCACAAATTGGTGGTTCGCCTCCGCATGTTGGTTGTCGAGAATCTCCAACATGCTCCGGTCTCCCGACTCCCCCAAGGTGGCGTGCCAGTGCATGAGCCGGCGGTATACCTCGGACCACTCTTCGGCATTCATGCGCCCGCCCAACTTCATGGCCAGCTCGCGGAACTCCCGCATGTAAGTCGACTGCGCCTGCTCGCCCCGCAACCGGTTGTTGTCGAGGATTTTTTTGACCGACAACAAGATTTGATGCGGGTTGACGGGCTTGATGAGGTAGTCGCTGATCTTGGAGCCGATGGCCTCCTCCATGATGTGCTCTTCCTCGCTCTTGGTGATCATGATGACGGGCACGTCGGGATGTTTGTCCTTGATGCGCTGAAGCGTTTCAATGCCATTCAACCCCGGCATGTTCTCGTCCAGAAAAACCACGTCGAACGGCCGCGCCTCCACCTCGTCCAAGGCCTCCACGCCGCTGTTCACCCCCGTCACATCGTAGCCCTTCTCGTTCAAGAACAAAATGTGCGGCTTCAGCAGTTCGATTTCGTCGTCAGCCCAAAGAATGTGTGGTCGTCCCATCTCAATTCGCATTCGAGTGCCTGCCCGGTTTCAGGGCATCGGCCAGGCGCGTATCTTGCGGCGTCTCTCGCCGTAAACCTCGCCTGTCGGCAAAGTAACGTCGAGACGCGCGACTTCGTATTGGAATGAGCACGGTCAACCGCCACAAAATTCTCAACGACCCCGTCTACGGGTTTGTGACCCTGCGCCATGAACGGGCCCTCGACCTGATGGACCACCGGTATATGCAGCGCTTGCGCCGCATTTCACAGTTGGGGCTCTCCCATTTGGTCTACCCCGGGGCCGTGCACAACCGCTTTCACCATGCCGTGGGCTGCATGCACCTTATGCAGGAGGCCATCGACAGCCTGCGCAACAAAGGCGTGGCCATCACCGAGGCCGAGGCCGAGGCGGCGTGCTTGGCCATCCTCTTGCACGACGTGGGCCACGGCCCTTTCAGTCACGCGTTGGAACACAGCATCGTCAAAGGCGTACACCACGAAGACGTCAGCGCCCTGATCATGGGCCGCCTGAACGACGAGATGGGCGGCGCCTTGGATTTGGCCATTGAGATTTTCAACGACCACCATCCCAAGCCGTTCCTCCACCAGTTGGTCAGCAGCCAACTCGACATGGATCGCCTGGACTATCTCGCGCGGGACAGCTTCTACAGCGGCGTCACCGAGGGCAAGGTGGGCAGCGAGCGCATCCTGAAGATGTTGAACGTCGTGGACGGCCAACTCTGCATCGAAGAGAAGGCAATCTACTCCATCGAGAAGTTCATTGTGGCGCGCCGATTGATGTACTGGCAAGTGTACCTGCACCGCACCGTCTTGAGCGCCGAGCACATGTTGATGCTCGTGCTCAACCGCGCCAAGCACCTCGCACGCCAAGGGGTTGCCGTGTTCGCCTCCCCTGCGCTGTCTTTGTTCCTGCATGACGACCTCGATCGGGCCAAATTCCTCGCCGACCCCGACGTCCTCGAACGCTTCTGCGAACTGGACGACAGCGACATTTTTGTGGCCATGAAATCGTGGCGGCACCACGAAGACCGCGTGCTTGCCTTGCTGAGCCAACGGCTGCTGGACCGCGGCCTGTTCCGCATCGAGCTGCGTCCTGAGCCCTTCACAGAGGCCGACGCGGCGGAGCGCGTGCAAGCCACTGCGGATGCCTTGGATTTCACCTTGGAGGAAGCCTCTTTTTTGGTGAGCAACGCCCGCATCGACAACAAGGCCTACGTCCCCAAAGGCATCCACGTCCTCTACAAGGATGGCTCCGTGCGCGACTTTGCCGAGGCCAACGACCACCTGCACATGCAGATGCTCAGCAGGCCCGTGGAAAAGAGCTTCCTCTGCTATCCCAAAGAATTGAAGGTTCCCCAAAGAGGGGCCTGACACATCCATCCCAAGGACCCGATGGCCCTTGGGATGAATCCGTCAATCGGGGGTGATTTCCTCCCCCAGCGCGTTGTGGATGTGGTACTCGAGGATCTCCAAATTGGAATTGGACTCAATGTCGAGCTTGATGTCCAAGGACTTCTGCCACTGCCGACGAATGGACTTCCACCAGCCCTGCGTCAGGTAGGCTTCCAACATCGGGTGCACCATCAGCGTCATGCGCTTTCGGTTTTCCCCTTCCGCGAGGTATTTCAAGGCGGACTCGATGCGCTCGGTGATGAGGATGCTCGCCTCCACCTTGCCCGAACCGTTGCAGGCCGGACAGGCGTCTTGCGTCGCCACATCCGCCACGTCCCGAACGCGTTGTCGCGTCATTTCCATCACCCCAAAACGACTTGGCGTCGAGATGTTGTGCTTTGCCTTGTCCCGCTTCATGGCGGCACGCATGGCGTCTGTGAGCTGCTTGTTGTGCTCGCGCTTGGCCATGTCGATGAAGTCGATGGCGATGATGCCGCCAATGTCCCGCAAACGAAGAAGCCGCGCGATTTCCTCCACGACGTCGAGGTTGGTGATGAGGGCGTTTTCCTCTTGGCTTGAAGCACCTTTCTTCCGTCCGCCGCTGTTCACGTCGATGACGTGCATGGCTTCCGTTTGCTCAAGGACCAAGTAAGAACCACTCCGCAAATTCACCTGGCGTCCAAAGGCCGCCTTGATTTGGCGGTGAATGGACATGTTGTTGAACAGGTCTTTCGCCCGGCTCAACTTCACCATGCCCTCGTCGCCACTGCCGCTGCCGACCAAAAACTCCTTGACCTCGTCTGCGACCCGAGGGTCGTTGACGTGGATGGTTTTGCAGTCGGGCGTCATGACGTCGCGCATCACCACGCTCACCTTGTTCACCTCCCCCAGCACGCGCTTGCCCGGTTTGGCGTTTTTCAAGTTGTCGTAGAGCTTCTTCCAACGAGACACGAGGTCTTCGAGATCGCTGTGCAAATCGGCCGAGCCTTTGTTTTCCGCCACCGTCCGAACGATGATGCCGAAACCCGGAGGCTGGATGCTTTGCATGAGCCGCTTGAGGCGGTTGCGTTCTTTCTCCCCTTTGATGCGAGAAGACAAGCTCACCTTGTCGCTGAAAGGCACCAACACCAAATAACGCCCCGGCAGGCTGACCTCTGCGGTCAACCTCGGGCCTTTGGTGCTGATGGGTTCTTTGGCGACTTGAACCAGCACGAGCTGCGATGCGGACACGTAGTCCTTCATCTTGCCCTTGCGGTCGATGTCTTCTTCCCGCTTGAATTGACTGATGTCGGATGTCGGCTGCTTGCCAGACATCACGCGCTTCACCCAGATTTGCTGCGTTTTGAACTGTGGTCCCAGATCGGAATGGTGAAGGAACGCATCCTTCCCATGACCCACATCCACAAAGCCCGCATTCAAATTGGGCATGACTTTCCTGACGCGGCCGACATAAATGTCGCCCACGGCGTATTGCACGTCTCCCCGATCACGGTGGAGCTCAACGAGCTGTCCGTCCTCGAGAAGTGCAATGTCGACGCCCGCAGACGTCGAATTGATGACGAGTTCGGCGTCCATCACATGAAGTCTCGCAGGGTGAGGGGTGTCAACACACCCTCACACCGCGGTCATTACTTCTTCTTGTGACGGTTCTTACGAAGACGCTTCTTACGCTTGTGCGTGGCCATCTTATGACGCTTGCGCTTTTTTCCGCTTGGCATGATAGTGTTGTTTAAATGCCTGAGCCCGACAGGTCGGATTCAAGCCGTTCGATGATGCCCTCCACGCTCTTCGTCACCGCAGTGTCGGGCGAGAGTGGAAGGTAAGATTTGTATTCTGTCAATGCTTGGTCCACTTTGCCCATCGCCTCCAGGCAGCGGGCTTTGAAAAAGCGACCATTCACATACATTTCGTCTGCTGAGATGCAAAGGTCAAAGCCCTGCACCGCATCCTCAAGGTAGCCCTCTTCCATGTCGAGCATGGCGCGTTCCCAGTACGCCTCCACGCGGTCGGGTTGGGCGTCGATGACCTGGTCAAAACGCTCACGCGCCTTGTCCAACTGTCCACTCTGGACGCTGAAGCGACCGAGCCACATGACCGCGTCCAAGTTGGGAGGGGTCTCGTCGGCCAAGGCGCGCAACGCGAGAATGCCCTCCATGGGGTTCTCGCCGCTCACTTTGGCCACCGCGATGTCCACGGGATCGGTGCCGATGTCTTCAAGGGCCACCCCTTCCGTCACGGGAGGTTTGGGGGCAGAAGCAGGGGTGCGCGGCATCCACAACACGCCTGCAACGAGCGCAGAAGCGCCCGCCAACAAGACCCATGTGGATTTCGACACAGCCATGATCTTACTTGACCTTCACGTTCACTTTCACATTCTCCACGAAGTCCTTGCTGGGCTTGAATGAGGGAATGTTGTGGGCTGGAATCTGGATGGACTTCTTCGCCAAAATGTTGCGGCCTGTCTTGGCTGCACGCGTCTTGACAACAAAGCTTCCGAAGCCGCGCAAGTACACGTTTTCTCCGTTCTCCAAGTTGTTGCGGACCGCGCGCATGAACGCTTCCACAGTGACTTGGACGTCTCCTTTTTCCATTCCGGTTTGGTCCGAAATTTGGCTTACGATGTCCGCCTTGGTCATGGTCTGAGAGGGTTTCTTGTAGGTAGTGGTTCGAATTCAACGTCCTGTGAGGGCGTTTTGGGGGGTGCAAAAATACGCGCATACCTTTGAAAACGAAATGAATGACCCGGGTTTTCTGCAAAAAAACACAGACCAAAAACGCGCGCACGCTGCCCAAAAAGCTTTGAGGGCGTGGTATTTGCAGCATGCCCGCACCCTTCCGTGGCGCGAAGTGCCCTCCCTGTACGGCACGTGGTTGAGTGAAATCATGTTGCAACAGACCCGCGTCGAAACCGGCATTCCGAAATGGCATGCCTTTCGGGAACGCTTTCCGGACGTGCGCACTTTGGCCCTCGCCTCCGAAGAAGAGGTGATGAAATCGTGGGAAGGTCTGGGGTACTACCGACGCGCCCGGCTTCTCCACAAAGCGGCGAAGGCCATTCACGAAGCAGGCGCGTTTCCCGATTCGCATGCCGGATGGCTCGCGCTCCCGGGAATCGGTCCCTACACCGCCGCCGCCATCGCGTCCATTGGCCTGGGCGAGGCTGTGGCCGCTGTGGACGGCAACGTCCAGCGCGTCCTTTCACGCTGGGCCGGCATCGAAGATCCCGTCGATGCAAAGCCTGGGGCGGCGCGCATCCAAGCCGTGGCCGACGTCTGGCTCGACACCCAACACCCTGGCGACCACAACCAAGCCGTCATGGAACTCGGTGCGCTCGTCTGTGCCCCCCGCAACCCGTCATGTGAGACATGCCCCCTCGCGGACACGTGCCACGCTGCCGGCGACCCAAGCCTCTGGAGCCGCTTGCCCGTCAAAACGCCCAAGAAAAAGCCCCAAGCCTGGGACTTGACCTGGCATATTGTCACCCACGGCAACCGTGTAGCGGTGGTGCAGCGGCCGGAAACTGGGGTTTGGGCCACCATGTGGTGCTTCCCTGAAACCCCACCTCCCAACACCTTCGCCGAGGTGGGAAACCTATGTGAACCGGTCACCCACATTCTCACCCACAAACGCATCACGGCCACCTTCGCGCTCTGGCAAGCGCCCGACCCGGGCGTACTCGAAGCCTTTGCCCGCAAGCACGGCGGGGAGTTGGTGACGTGGCCTGAATTCGAAGCGCGTGCGAGGCCTCGTTTGTTGACCAAAGTGTGGGATGTTTTGTTGCGCGCCCATGCCGGCGGGGAAGTGGAGTGAGTGCTGTACCTTCGGGGCATGGCAGGCATCAACAAAGTCATCCTTGTAGGCAACCTGGGTCAGAACCCAGAACTGCGCTACACCCCCAACGGAATCGCGGTGTGCACCCTGCGCATCGCCACGTCTGAATCGTACACCGACCGGGCGTCCGGGGAGCGCATCACCAACACCGAATGGCACAACGTGGTGCTCTGGCGCGGACTTGCGGAGACCGCAGGCAAGTACCTGAAGACAGGTTCGCAGTGCTACATCGAAGGCAAGTTGAAGACCCGCCAGTGGCAAGACCAACAGGGCCAAAACCGGTACACCACTGAAGTGGTCGCCGACGTGATGCAATTGTTGGGACCCGCTCCTGGCCGTGACAACAGCCAGGGCGCGCCCGCGACACAAGCCGCCCAGCCGGCAGCCCAACCTGCGGCGCAACCCGCCGCACAGCCCGCGGCACAGCCTGTGGCCCAAGCTTCTGGAGACGCGGACGACCTCCCGTTCTAACCGATTGTTCCCCGCGTGACGCCTGAGGCTACGTCCTTGATGGACCATTGGATGAGTTTGGTCGTGGTGGCCGTGCTCTTGGTGATTTCTGCCCTGGTCTCTGGATCAGAGGTGGCGTTTTTCAGTTTGTCTCCCCAAACGCTCAGCGACCTCGAAGAGGAAGAATCTTCTCGCGCAGAGCGCGTCCTCGACCTCATGCGAACCCCCAACACCACGGAGGGGCCACGCAACCTGCTGGGGACCATTCTGGTTGTCAACAACCTCGTGAACATCTCCATCGTGCTCATTGCCACGGTGGTTGCGGAAGACCTTTTCCCCAGCGACACCCTGCCGCCTTGGCTCAACACGCTCATCCACGTGGTGGGCGTCACCTTCCTGTTGGTGCTCTTCGGCGAAGTCATCCCCAAGATTTATGCGACCTCGTTTGGGGTGCGACTGGCCAAATTCACCGCAGCGCCCTTGGGTGTCCTCCAGGGAATGTTGCGTCCCGCCTGGCTGCCACTCGTGCGCATGGGGCGTTGGATGGACGACAAGCTCGAGCCGCCCGCCCGAGAAGTGAGTGTGGAAGACCTTGAACAGGCCTTGGAATTGACCGACAACGCCGAGCGCTCGGAAGACGAGCAACGCATCCTCGAAGGCATCGTGAACTTTGGCTCCAAGGACGCCAAGCAAGTCATGACCCCGCGGATGGACATCAGCACCTTTGCCAAGGAAGACACGTGGGCACACGTGCGGGCCACCATCGTGGCTTCCGGGTTCAGCCGCATTCCTGTGCACGAAGGCTCTGCAGACCAAATCGTGGGCATCCTCCACGTGAAAGATTTGCTGCCCAACCTTCACCAAGATGACCTCGATTGGACGTCTGTGCTGCGCAGTCCGATGTACATCCCGGAGGGCAAAAAAATCGACGATCTCCTTCGCGAATTCCAGACCAAGAAGGTCCACATGGCCATCGTGGTCGACGAATACGGCGGAACGAGTGGGCTTGTGACGCTCGAAGATGTGCTGGAAGAAATCGTGGGCGAGATCGCGGATGAGTTCGACGAGGAAGAGGTGATGCACTCGGTGTTGGACGAACGCACTTTCTTGTTTGAGGCCAAGACGCCCTTGCTGGACGTGTACCGCATTTTGGGCTTGGACGAGGACAAATGGGAAGCGGCCAAAGGCGAAAGCGACACCGTTGGTGGATTCATGGTTGAACAATCTGGGCGGCTTTTGCGCAAAGGCGAGTCCATCGAATTCGAACGGGTTCGCCTCCTTGTCGATGCGGGAGATGCCCGACGCATTCACCGCGTGAAAATCGAGTTGCCTGCCCCTGAGGATGGGGATGAATTCCCTGACGAGGCATGAATGATTCCCGCATGTCCATCCGCAGCCTGCCTTTGTGGACATGGCTTGTCGGACTTGTCCTGCTCGCAGGCGCCGTAGGCTGGTGGATTCAACCTGAAGACCCGGGCGTTCCCAAGCCCTTTGGACAGGTTCGCATCACGCTGCCGGACACGGCCTCCACGATGTATTCCAGCCCGTGTGCGACGTCGTTTCGGGTTCCCAACCACGCCAAAATTGAACGGCAGGCCACCCGCCCCGGAGAAGTGGGATGCTGGTACAACGTGTCTTTCCCGCGGTTCAATGCCCGGCTTCACTGCACGGAAATGCCCGTCGAAGGTCGCCTCTCGGCGTTGATGAGCGATGCCCAATCCTTGGTGTTTGGGCACGAAGTGGCGGCCTCGGGCATCCGACGTCAAGCCCTCGATGTGCCGGGCAAGTCAGGCATGTTGTACATGCTCGAGGGCCCTGTGGCCACGCCCCTGCAGTTTTTTGTCACCGACAGCACCACGCACTTCATGCGCGGGTCGCTTTACTTCAACCACGCGCCCAATCCCGACAGCGTGGCCCCGGTCCTGGACCGCATGGAGGCCGACGTACGGCGCATCATGGAAACGCTGGTTTGGTCGTGAAACACTGGATTCTCGAGGTCGGCAACACCCGAGCCAAATGGGCTTGCTTCGACGCCCAAGCAGCGCCCTCAACCTCTCCTGTCGAGGTGCACAGTGCCCCGGCCTCAGACGCCCGCGCCGCCTCCACCTGGCGAGATGCGGTCGGCCCTGAAGACAAGGTCATGGTGACCGGCAGTGGCGACTTGGATCCGTGGGCTTCTGTGTTCCCTGAAGCCATGGTCTTGCGTCCAGGGGACCCCACCCCCCTGCCCACAGACGTGACGGCACCCGAAGGACTGGGACTGGACCGCGTGGCGAATGCCTGGGCCGTGCTTCACCACGGTTTTGCCGACGCCGCATCTCATGACGCTTGGTTGATCGTCGATGTCGGCACATGCATCACCATGGATGTCGTGCACCAAGGCAAGCACCTCGGTGGAAGCATTTCCCCAGGAATCGAGATGCGCATGCGTGCGATGGCGGAAGGGACGGCGCGTTTGCCCCAGCCGGAGTGGCGGACCTCGCAGCCCCATCCCCTTTCTCAAACGAACCACATTGGCCGCAACACCGAGGAAGCGCTGCTGCGCGGCGGGTTGGGAGGTGCGGCGGCGGAAATTGAGGGAACCTGGGCGTCTTTGACCCAAGAAATCCCAAACCTGGGCGTGGTGTTGACCGGCGGAGACGCTCCACGCTTGGAACTCCGCAGCATCCTCCCGAAATTCGCCGACGCTCATTTGACCCTCAAGGGTTTTCACGGACTCCTCAACCACCTCCATGCCTGATTCATCCACCCGAATGCACACGCTCCTTTGCCGAGGCTGGGTCGCGATGTGCCTGGCCCTGCTCACGGGAGGCTTGACGTGGGGACAAGAGACCGATTTCAGTCCGTTTGCGCGTTTTGGATTGGGCACCGCCCAAGGCAACCTCACGCCGGCTCTGGCCTCCACAGCGGGAATCACCTCCGTGTCCACAAGCGGCCTCATCGTCAACGCGGATCAACCTGCCGCTGCAGCCGCCCTCTTGAACCCCACTTTCCAAGGGTCCGTGCACGTGCAACGCATGCAGTTGCAGCAGGGCGGGGTGCCCAACGCAAATGCCATCACTGGCGGACCGGGCAACTTTGGCCTCGTGGTCAAACGACCGCGCTCCCTGAAGGCCTTGCAGTTGGGCTTGACCCCCATGACGTCCAAATCGTTTGGCGTGAGTCGAACCGTGACTGACACCACCCTCGGAGAAATTCAAGAGTCTTACGTCGGGTCAGGTGGCTTGGCCCGGGCCTACCTCGGGCTCGCCCACGGCTGGCGCGGACGAACCTGGATTGAGGCGGGCGCTGCCGACAGCGTGTTGATCACGGCGCGGGGATTGGACGTAGGCCTCCAGGTGGACCACTGGTTTGGGGATGCCATCCAAACCTCTGCGCTGGACATCCAAGACATCACCTTCCGCGACGTTCGGAACGTCGTATCGTCGCGCCACCGCGCCACGGGTTGGGTGTTGGGCGCCGAAGCCTTCCACGTGCTCCGTGCGAGGTACGATGAGTTCAAACAGTTTCGCGGAAGTTGGACCCTGCGCTTGGGTGCCACGTGGAGCCCAACGCGCAACCTGAACACCGACTTCAGCAGGCTGGTCGAATCCACTTTAATTGTGAACGGTGCCGTGCAAGGCATCGACACCTCGGCCTTTGAGCAAGCCACCCTCACGGGTGGGGTTCCGCAAGCCTGGACGCTTGGCGGTGGACTTCAATGGGACGGTGGCCGAGGCAACCGCGTTGGCGTGTTCTTCGACCACAAGCAGCAGGCTTGGGGAGAGGCGAACGAGGATTTGGGCCACCTGATGGATGGCTCTGCCCGATGGGGCGACGCCGTCTCGACTTCGGTCGGCGTGCTTTGGACGCCCAGCCGCAAGCCCGGCAAACTCAACCGATCGACCTTCCGTGCGGGGTACATGCAGGCCGTGTTGCCTGTCGTGCTTGACGCCGACGACATGACGTCTCATCCGCTGGAGGAGTGGCGCGTCAGTTTGGGCATGAACACCCCACTGAAAGGCAGCCGAAGCGCGAGCCAACTGCATCTTGGCATGGATGTTGGTCAACGCAGCACAGATTTGACTTCCGTTCACCAGGAATTCAACCTTCGCGTTCATGTTGGCGTCACCCTGACGCCCTTTGCAAAGAACCTTTGGCTGACCCCCCGGTTGTACGATTGACAACGCACCACAGACAAACCATTGAACCTGAGAAATTTGAACCCATGAAGGCCCTACAGACCCTCTTTACCGCCCTGGCCGTGTTGCTTGCGACCACCGTGAGTTTGGCCCAAGACGAACGCTACGGCGACACGCCGGACCAGCAGCTCAAGTGCAAGGAAGCCTTGAGTGTCTACAAGTCCTACAAGAAGCAGAAGAACTACGACGAGGCTTACGTTCAATGGAGAAAGGCCTGCGAAGTGTGCCCAGAAACGGCGAGCGAAGGCTTGTATGCGGACGGCGCGTCCTTCCTTGGCAAGGAATTGAAAAAAGTGGAGGACGAAGACCCTCGCAAGGCGGTCTTGGTGGACAGCCTCCTCTACTTGCACGACAAGCGCATGGAATTGTACCCAAGCACCAAGCGCAGCCCCAACAACCGCTGTGAAGTACTCGGTCGGAAGGCCACCGACTTCTACAAGTACAACAAGGACCAGCACAAGGCCGCTTACGAGATGTTCAAAGAAAGCATCGATTGTTTGAAGGAGGAATCCTCGGCCACCACCCTGTACCAATACTACACGGCCAGCTTCTACACCATGAAGCGCGAGTTGAAGGGAGACACGGTGGCGCAAGCGAACATGCGCGCCCAAATGTTGACCGACTACCTCGCCTTGACAGATTACGTGCAAGCTGGCCTGGCACGCGCCCAAGAAGCGGGCAAGGACCGCGAAGTCAAGCGTTACGAAAAAGCCAAGGGCAACATTGAAACAGTGTTTGTAGCCATCGCCGACTGCGCCGACATGGTCCCCGTACTGGATGCCGCTGTGGCAGCCGACCCCGACAACATGGATCTGAAGCTCAAGGTCCTGCGCTTGCTCAACAAGAAGGAGTGCACGGACAACGACTTGTTCTTGCCCGTGGCCACTGCCGTTTACAGTGTGGAACCCTCCGCACCTGCGGCTTACGCCATCGGCATTGGCTTTGCCAAGGCGAGCCAACTCGATTCGAGCTTCACGTACATGGAAGACGCTGTGAACCGTTGCGGCGATTGCACGGAGAAGCTGACCTACCTCTTGAAGACAGGCCAAATCGCCAGCGCCATGGGCCGCACAAGCACCGCCCGCAACTATGCACGTCAGGTGTTGGCCGTCGATGCTGAGAACGCCGACGCCTACATGCTGATTGGCGACGCCATTGCCGGAAGCTCTGCCGCCTGCAACGACGGCGCGTTGGGCGGGCGCTCGGTGTACTGGGTGGCCAGCGACTACTACGCCAGAGCCAAGCGATTGAACGAAGAACTCGCCGAGAAGGCCAGCAAGAAAATGGCCAACATGGCCAAGCAGTTCCCCACGGTGGATGACATCTTCACCTACGGCAAGCAAGCGGGTGGATCTTTCACAGTCCCCAACAAACCCGGGTGTCCCTGCTCCGGGGAGACCACCACCATTCGCGTGCGCTGATGGCCTTGCGGCACGCAACGCAACATGCTGGAAACCGCCCACCCCTCGGGGGATGGGCGGTTTTCTCGTTGTGTGCCTTGTTCATGGCTTGTGGTCCCTCCCCTGAGGCTGAAACCACCCAAGATGCCATGCCAGACATGCGGCCCTCCCAGGTCGTGGTCGATGGCTACTTCGAATACACCGAACGCGGACGCGTGGTCCAATCGCTCGAGGCTTCCAAATTGGAGCGCTGGGAATCGTCTGAATCCGCGGAGGAAACCCCGGATGTGTGGCATGTGGACGGCGGCTTCACCCTGTACATCGGAGGCACCCAAGCGAAGCACAACGCCAAGCTGTCCGCGGTGCGCGGCACCTACGATGACGAAGCCGGGCGGCTCGAAGCGTGGGAAGAGGTGGTCCTGGTGAACGAAGAAGGGGAGCGGCTGGAAACAGAGCACCTGATCTGGTCGCACGATTCCGATTTGGTCCGCACAGATCGCCCCGTGGCCATCCACAGTGCACAAGGCGTGCTTCGCGGCCGTGGGCTCACCTCAGACAGCCGATTTGAGCGGTATGAAATCCTGTCGCCGACGGGGTCCTTTGACCTCGGCATGGACGACACCGCCGCGGAAGGGCGCTGAACCCCATCTTTGCACCATGCCTTCTGAACAAAGTCCCATGCCCTACAAGACCGCGCGCGCCGCGGAACTCTTCTGGCTTGTGGCCTCCATGGCCACAACCCTCTATGTCCTCTACTTGTGGTGGACCGAAGACCTGACGCGTTGGACTTTGGGATTGTTCCCATGCATTTCGTGGCTGTGGTACGGCGTGCGACGCGCGTTTCGTTTGCGCATGACGAAACCCGATTGACGCTCTGACGTATCTTTCGAAGAACGCTACCCCTCCGGCATGGACCCTGACCCTTCGAGTTCGATTCTGATTCTTGCCCTGTCGCTTTTGGCTTCTGCCTTTTTCTCGGGCATGGAGATGGCCTTTGTGGCGTCCAGCAGGCTTCAAACGGAGCTCAATGCGCAATCCTCCCTTCGCGGCAAAGTCATTGCAGCCCTTTCCAACCGTCCTCAGTTGTTCATCGCGTCCATGCTGGTCGGCAACAACTTGGCCTTGGTCATTTGTGGCATGGAATCGGGGGCGCTCATCAGCGAATGGCTGTTTGGGGTCTCGGGATGGCAGGAGGCCACCCAACCCATGTTGGTGCTGGCCACGCAAACGCTGATCACCACCGCCGTGGTGTTGGTGCTGGCTGAATTCATGCCCAAATCCCTCTTCCACGCCTCCCCAAACGTCTGGCTTCACGTCATGGCCTACCCCTTGCTCTTGTTGGTGGCGGTGCTGGCCCTTCCCGCGTGGGTGGTGATGATGTTGAGCAAGACGCTGCTTCGTCCCTTTGTGGGCGGTCAGGTTCAAGTCTCGGTGGAGTCGCTCGGGGTGAGCGACTTGGACCATTTCTTGAAGGGACTGAGCGGACGAATGGAGCCCGAGCAGGAGTTGGAGCACGAGCTGCAAATCTTGCAGAATGCGCTCGATTTGCCGAGCATCCAGGCCCGGGACAGCATGGTCCCACGCAACGAAGTCAGTGGCGTCGAAATCGACACCTCCGTGGAAGCCCTGCAGGACACCTTCGCACAATCGGGCTTCTCGAAATTGGTTGTGTACAAGGGTGACATTGACCACATCGTGGGGTACGTTCACGCCAAGGATTTGTTTGACCGCCCCGAATCGCTCCGGGCCATTTTGCTGCCCACGTTTGTGGTCCCAGAGCCCATGGCTGGAGACGAATTGCTGCGTCAATTCCTAAAGCGCCGCCGCCACCTTGCGGTCGTCGTCGACGAGTTTGGCGGCACGGCCGGCATCCTGACCATGGAGGACATCGTGGAAGAACTCCTCGGAGAAATCGACGACGAACACGACGACGCCGAAGCGGTGGAACACGAGCTTAGAGATGGAGTGTGGCGGGTGCCCGCGCGACGTGAAATCCGCGTTCTCAATGAACTCCACGGCTGGAACTTGCCTGAAGCCGACCACTACGACACGCTCGGCGGCTTGCTCCTCGATGCGGCCGGAGACATCCCGCAACAGGGCGCCCTCATCGCGCTGGATGGCCTCTCTTTCGTGGTCCGCGAGGTGGAGGAAAACCGCATCTCTTGGGTGGAGTTTGTTCCTCCGTCAGAGGGGTAACAAGCCAAACTTCGTGAGTTGCCCCGGAAACGTTATCTTCGCAAACCTTAAAAACGCTAAGCGAGAGGACCATGGCAATGATTGAACAAATCCGCAACAGACAAGGACTGTTGCTCGCAATGATCGGAATTGGAATGTTGGGCTTTTTGGTGCCCTACGACGCAGTGTTGGCCCTGATGGGCCAAGGCAATGCCCGGGACGTGGGCAGCGTGGCAGGTGAAAGCATCAGCGCCATCGACTACCGCATGGAGGTGGACGAGCGCCGCCGACTCGGCTTTTCCGGAGACCAATTGCAAGACGAAGTGTGGGCTGACCTCACCGCCAACATCGTGTTGGACGACACGTACGACGCCCTCGGGTTGGAAGTGACCGACGCCGAATTCCAGGAAATGCTCTTTGGCACCTTGGATTCTCCCTACATGGGTCGTGCATTCTACAGCAACGGAGAAAACAAAGCTTTCTGGCAGCAGAACTTCGGTGCGATGTTGACCACGGACCAAGGCAAGATGAACCTGTTGAGCTACAAGCGTCTCATCATCGCCAAGCGCAAGAAGGAGAAGATGGATGCATTGCTCACCGACGCACTGTACACCAACAGCTTGGAAGGCAAATACGACTACATCAACACGGAGAAGAAGGCCGAGATCAAGTACGTCGCGAAGTTGTACAAGAACATCAAAGACGACGAAGTCAGCGTGTCTGACAGCGATGTGAAGCGCTACTACAACGCCCACAAGAACGACCCCAAGTACCAGCAAACCGAAGGCCGCGACATCTCCTACGTGAAGATTCCCGTGGGTGCCAGCGAGTCCGACATCAAAGCCATGGAGGTGGAGATGGAGGCCACGGCTGAGGATTGGGCCGATGCCGACGATGCGGAAGCGTTTGCCCAAGCGGCCAACGGCGGCCGCGAAGACATCCGCAACCTTCGCTTGGCCCAGGTGGAACTCGACCTCAACGAGGCGAAGTTCTTCAGCGAGCCTGCAGGCACCATCGTGGGTCCGTACACCAAGAACGGTCAACTCCAGGTGGCCCAAGTGTTGGAGCGCACCATGGTTCCCGACGAAGCGGCCAAGTGCCGTCACATCCTCCTCTCTGCCAAGAACGCGAAGGACGAAGCGGAAATGGCCGAGCTCGGTGCGCGTGCAGACAGCCTGAAGCGCGTGTTGCGCAACGGAGGTGATTTTGACGATTTGGTCCAGCGGTTCAGCGGTGACCCCGGATCGAAGGCCACGGGTGGTGTGTACGACTTCTTCCCCAAGGGACGCATGGTGAAGCCTTTTGAAGACTTCTGCTTTGACAAGCCCATTGGTTCTGTGGGATGGGTGGAGACCACCTACGGCGTGCACTTGATCGAAGTGCTCGACCGCCGTACTGAAGTGGAAGAAGCACGCGTCGCATTCATCTCCAAGCCTGTGGCTGCCTCTGCCGCAACGGCACGTGATGCGTACGCCATGGCCAGCGAGTTCGCCATCAACGCCACCGACAAGGAGAGCTTGATGGCTGCCGCCAAGGAAGCCGGCTACGCCACTGCAGAGGCCAACAGCATCGCACCTGGTGCCCGTGCCATTGCCGGCATCCGTGACGCTGGTGAGATTGTGGGCTGGGCGTACCGCAGTGAGCCAGGAGAAGTCTCCAACCCCATTCTCACGTCAGACTTCTACGTCGTGGCCCACCTCGACGCCAGCAAAAAAGACGGTGTTCCCGCCTTGTCCGACGTCGAAGAGGAGATGCGTGAAGGCGCCATGAACGAAGCGAAAGGCACACTCTACGCCTCCAAGATGGACGGTGCGAGCCTGGAAGAGGTGGCCGAAGCTGTGGGCGAGACCGTGAAGACAGGACGCGATTTGAGCGTCAAGTTCCCCACGGTGCGCGGAAGCGGAGCATCTACCGAGCCCAAGGTGGCCGGTGCTGCGTTGTCCATTCCTGTGGGCAACATGTCCAGCCCCATCGTGGGCACGCACGGCGTGTGGGTCATTGCACCCCAAAAGGTCACGCCAGCCGGCACCAAGGACAGCTATTTGGAAGAGCAAAGCACGCTTGCCTCAAGGGCACGCACGAACTTCCCCTTCACGGTGTTGAACACCATGCAGAAGGCCTCAGGCGTCGAAGACAACCGCCGTCAGCTGAACTGATTTGTTGGCACACCAACGAGCACAAACCCTGCCCCTGCGGCGGGGCTTGTTGCGTTTGGGGGGGTCTGAATCGGCAGGAATCAGCGCGGATCGCGAAGCCACAACAGGCTTCCATCCCCGTAGCTCAAGAACCGATATCCTTGATCCAAACAGGCGCGATAGAGGGGCTTCCACGCGTCCATGCCCACAAACGCGCTGACCAAACAGAGCAAGGTGCTGCCCGGCTGGTGGAAATTGGTCACGAGGCCGCACACCATGCGCACGCGGTATCCGGGCACAATCATCAATTGCGTTTCAAACGAAAGTTGATCGCGTTCGTCCCAAGGCCCATGCGCCAAAATGGCTTCCAAGGCGTTCACATCCGTCCATTCGGCTGCGTGTGAGGTGAGTGAGTCGTAGGGGCAACGTTGGGGCAACACGTCGAGCCAAACCCCGTTCACGTGCCAATGCAATGCCCACCAATACATGCTCTCCATGGTGCGCAACGTGGTCGTCCCTGTGGCCACGCGGCGGCGTTGTTTGGCCATGGTTTGGACCGCTTCTCGCGTCAGCACACATTGCTCAGCATGCATGTCGTGGGCCATCACCGCACCCTCTGACAAAGGCTTGAACGTGCCCGCACCGACGTGAAGGGTCAACCGGTTCAACGGCAGCCCCGCCGAGGCGAGTTCGCCCAGAAGGACCGCGTCGTAATGCAGTCCTGCAGTCGGCGCCGCCACACTGCCGGGAGCCAAGGCGAACACCGTTTGGTAATCCTCGCGGTCTTGGTCTTCCGCTGCCCTTTTCATGTAGGGAGGCAGCGGGGTCTTGCCCAAATCGTCCAGAACCTCCGCAAACGTACTCACGCCCTGCGCGCCATGCCACGACAGCCGAACCACGCGGTTGCCGTCAGGGGCATCTTCTTCTTGGGCGATCTGCAATTCGTGGCGCTGGCCCGAAGCCGTGGCCGTGCCATCCGACCACCGTTTGGCGTTGCGTACCATGGCCTTCCAGGCCACGGACTGGGTGGACGACAACACCTCCTCCACTGCCCCCTCTGAAGGCGACAGCAAGAAGATTTCCAACTGTCCGCCGGTGGGTTTGGTCGCCAAAATCCGTGCATGCAACACCCGCGTGTCGTTGGCCCACAAGCCATCGACACCGCCGTCCGCCAAGTGACGCGGCAAATCTTCAAACGTGCCGTGGCTCACATTCCCTTCTTCATCCATCACCGCCATGCGCGCCATGCGTCTGGGTTCGAGGGGATGTTTGGCGATGGCCTCCTCTGGCAAGTCGTATTGAAATTCACTCGAGTTCACCACCCAAAGGTACCCTCACCCTACCTTCGTAAGACCATGGGCAAGCATCTCATTGTCGGCGCCTCAGGGCAACTGGGCATTGAGCTCATGCTCGGCCTGCAACAACGCTACGGAGCCGACGCCGTGCTTCTCTTGGACGTGCGGCCCTCGCCCCATCCCGAGGCCGCCAAAAGCATGTTCATCGCGGCCGACGCCACGGACATGGACGCCCAACGCGCCGTTCTGGAAAACCACGACGTGGAGGTCATGTACAACCTCGTGGCCATGCTCTCGGCAAAGGGCGAGGCCAACCCCATGGCCGCATGGGGCTTGAACATGGATCCTTTGCTTCACACCCTGGAACTCGCACGGGAAGGGCGGGTGAAGCGCGTGTTTTGGCCGAGCTCCATTGCGGTGTTTGGGTCCGACGCCCCCAAAGACGGCACGCCTCAAGACGCAGCGCTTGTGCCCACCACGGTCTACGGAGTCTCCAAAACGGCCGGAGAATTGTGGTGCAAATACTACCACGACAAATTTGGGGTGGACGTCCGAAGCATCCGGTACCCTGGCTTGATTGGGTTCCGATCCATGCCCGGCGGGGGAACGACGGATTATGCGGTGGACGCCTTCCACTGCGCACAAGCCGGAAAGCCCTTGACGTGCTACCTCGATGAAAACGAGCGGTTGCCCATGATGTCCATGGACGACGCCGTGCGCGGCACCTTGGAATTGATGGAAGCTCCCTCGGAATGCATCCGCATTCGCACCTCATACAACCTCAGTGGATGCGATTTCACCCCGGGCGAATTGACCCGCGCCTTGCGGCAACGCGTGCCGGGGTTTGACACGGTGTACGCCCCCGATCACCGGCAAGACATCGCCGCATCTTGGCCCAACAGCTTGGACGACAGCGACGCCAGACGCGACTGGGGATGGTTCCCTCGTCACGACGTTCACGGCTTGGTGGCACACGTCCTCGAAGGCTTGGCGCAACAATCCAACGTTGACAAGCCGGTGGAGAACGTGTGACGCTCCTTGCGTTTGGGCTTTATTTTCGTCTTCTGAACTTGAACTGAGAGCCCCATGGACGCCTTGCACATCAGCAACAGCCTGACCCGGCAGAAAGAAAAATTTGAGCCACTCAATCCCCCTTTCGTGGGCATGTATGTGTGCGGGCCGACGGTGTACAGCAACGTTCATCTCGGGAACGTTCGGACCTTCCTGACGTTTGACATCGTGTACCGGTATCTGCAGCACCTCGGTTTCAAGGTTCGCTACGTGCGCAACATCACCGACGTCGGCCACTTGACAGGCGACACAGACGACGGGGAAGACAAGATTGGCAAAAAGGCCCGCCTCGAAAACCTCGAGCCGATGGAGGTCGTGCAACAGTACACCAACGACTTCCACGACGTGATGGATGTGTTCAACATCCTTCGTCCCTCCATCGAGCCCACGGCCACGGGCCACATCGTGGAACAAATCGAGGCCATCCAAAAAATCATCGCCAACGGCTACGCCTACGAAGTCAACGGCAGCGTGTACTTCAGCGTGCGCACCTTCAGCGACGACCACCCATACGGCGAGCTGTCTGGGCGCAAAATTGACGAGCTCATGAACAACACGCGTGAGCTAGACGGCCAAAGCGAAAAGCGCGATCCCTTGGATTTTGCCCTTTGGAAAGCCGCCGATGCAAGTCACCTCATGCAATGGCCTTCTCCTTGGGGACAAGGGTTCCCTGGATGGCACTTGGAGTGTTCTGTGATGAGCACCAAATACCTCGGAGAGAAGTTTGACATTCACGGGGGAGGCATGGACCTCAAGTTCCCTCACCACGAGTGTGAAATCGCCCAAAACGTCGGCGCCACAGGCTGTGAATGCCCCGTGAACTACTGGATGCACGGCAACATGCTGACGGTGAATGGCCGGAAGATGGCCAAGTCCGAAGGCAATGGCTTCACCCCCGACGAACTCATCACCGGAAACCACAAACTGCTCGACAAGGGCTACTCGCCGATGACGGTGCGGTTCTTCATGCTGATGGGCCATTACGCAAGCACCTTGGACTTCAGCAACGAAGCCTTGCAAGCGGCCGAAAAGGGCCTTTCCAAGCTGGAAAAGGCCATGGATACCCTGACCGAACTGAACCCTTCGGACGGAGAAGCTTCGTTTGACGCCACCGCGTTTGGGGCGAAGTGTGCGGCGGCGATGAACGACGACTTCAATACGCCCATCCTGATTGCCACCTTGTTTGAAGGCGTGAAAGCCATCAACGGGGCGGCGGCCGGACTCGTGGCGATGACCGCCGAGGACATCGCCTCGCTGCGAGACAGCTTCCACGCCTTCCTGCGCGAGGTGCTCGGCATCCAAGCAGAGAAAAGCGACGGAGAAGGCGGCGGAAACGAAGGAGAAACCGGCGCCCTCCTCGATTTGATTGTGGACATGCGCACCCAAGCCAAGGCCAACAAAGACTGGGGCACGGCGGACAAAATCCGCGACGTGCTCGCCGCCCATGGCATCACCATTCAAGACAGCAAGGATGGCAGTTCTTGGACGCGTGGGTAAGTGGTATTTCTGGGCTCTGGCCGTCCTCTTCCTCTCGTGCGATGCTGGGGGAGACAAGAAGCCAAACGCCGAAGAGCCCAACCCTGCAAAGACTGAAGTTGTTGCGCCTGCCTTTGACGCCGACTCGGCCTACGCCTATGTGGCACAGCAGGTGGCATTTGGACCTCGCGTTCCCAACACGCCGGAACACGCCGCCTGTGCGTCGTGGCTGGCCAGCGAATTGGAACGACACGGCGCTGAGGTGACTGTGCAAGAGGGGCGCGCCCGTGCTTTTGACGGCACCATCCTCAATATGAAGAACATTGTCGGGACGTTTCATCCCGAATCACGGGACCGCATCTTGTTGTTCGCCCATTGGGACACACGGCCCTTTGCCGACAAGGACACGGTGCGACTGCGCGAACCGATTGACGGCGCCAACGACGGCGCTTCCGGGGTGGGTGTGCTGCTGGAAATCGCGCGGCAACTCGGGCTTGAAGCCGCCGATGTCGGCGTGGACATCGTGTTCTTCGACGCGGAAGACCACGGCAGGCCCGAATGGCTTCCCGCCATGGAAGACGGGTACAAAACGTGGTGTCTCGGAAGCCAATTTTGGGCGGCGAACCCGCACCGCATCGGCTACCGGGCGCGCTTCGGCATCTTGCTCGACATGGTGGGTGCTGGCGACGCCGTGTTTCATCAGGAAGGAACGAGTCTTCGCTACGCCCCGCACGTCGTGCGGAAAATCTGGAAGCGCGCGGCGGATTTGGGATTCGGCGATCGCTTCAATCCCTCCCCCACACCTCCAACGGTGGACGACAACCTCTTCGTTTCCGAATTGGCGGGCATTCCCAGTGCCAACATCGTGGACTACCGCACCCAGGTCCGGCCCATGGGCTACGGCCCCTTCCACCACACCCATGCCGACAACATGGATGTGATTGACCGCGAGACGCTCGCGCAAGTCGGCGCCACCGTGTTGTCGGTGGTTCGTCAACCCTGAATCATCCACTGACGGATGTCAGAAACCGCAGGGCGGGCATGTTCTCGGCCCCAAGGCGGCAAGTACCTTGGATGCGATGTTTCTGAGACCCCTTTGCGTGCTGCTTTGGACCTTCCTCGCGATGGCCAGTCCTGCGTTGAACGCAGAGGCATTGGCGCCCACCTCGGAGACCCCTTTGGACCAGGGAGATCGCCTGCGTCAAGAGGGCAAATGGGTGCAAGCCCTGTCCGCCTATCGAAGCGCGGCCTCGCTCCCACTCACAGGCTGTGAGCAAGCCCGGATCCAATTGGGCATGGCTGCCGTGCAATGGCATGCCGGCAACCTTGCAGAGTGCCAACCCCACCTGAGTGAAGCCTCCTTTTCATGCAACACGTGTCCGCCCCAGTTCAGGACCGACATGGCGCTCGAATTGGCCGAACTTTTGGTTCGGTGTGGCATGACGGGGGACGCCCTGCGCGTGTTGCTGCGCGAACGCGACCTGCACCCTGTGCCGTCCAAAACCCAGGACGTGGACGTGGCATTGCTCGAACTGCACTTCGCCGAAGGACATTGGAACGACGTCTGGCAAGGTGCGCGCAACGTCGAAAGCAACCGTGCCGAAGGCCTGCGTTTGCAAGCCGGTGTCATGCTTGGCACCCCCTTGTCGCAACTTCCCGTCAGGGCCTACCTCAAGCAGGCAACGCCGGTGAACCGGCGCGAAGTCGTTTCTGAATTGACCCACCTTCACACCATGTTGGCGGGCATGGGACGCACCCAAGAGGCATGGCAACTGGCCCAACTCATGGGCACGGTGTACAATCCCGCAGACGACCCTGAGGCCTGGACCGTGGCGCAATTGCGGATGGCCACCTCCGCGGAACGCGCGATGCTGCCCCTCGATGCGCTTCTTGCCTTTCACGAAGCCGCCCGCGTGGCTGAACAACTCGAAGACCTCCCCCTCCGGGCACGCATTGCCCGCGAGCAGGCGAGGTTTGAGCAGGCGCGGGGTGCTTCGGACGAGGCGCTTCGTCACCTGACGTTGGCAGACAGCCTGACGCTGGCCATGCTTCATGGGGTCCACCAAGAACGCGAGCCACGTGCTTTCCAATCGCATCCAGTGCTGCATTCAGACCCCTTTGAACTTGCCGCGGACGAGATGATGCACGCCACCACCTCGCCAGGCGCCTGGCCCTTTGCATGTGCCTTGATTCTTTTGGGACTTTTGGCCGCGACTTTGCGCGCCAATGAGCTCAAAAAGGCCCTGCGCAAGGAACGCGTCCGGGCGTTTCGCATGCAGCGCATGATCCACACCGAGGCCGATCCCTTTGCCGAGGTGGCCATGCCCCTCTCTGAAGTGGGCGTCAACGAGCAAGGGCAAGTCGAAGAGGTCCTCACACGACCCGACAGGCTGGACTTTGACGACATCATCGCCTCCCTCGAGATGGACCACGGCACCGCCGTGGAATGGGAATTCCAAGGCACCCAAGAAGGCCAAGACGCCCCCGAAGGCCTGCTTTCTTTGCTCTCTGTGACAATGAAACGCCTGCTTGAAGGCGACGCTTCGGCCTCGCCTTTTGCGGGACGCATCCGCAACGATTGGCACGGCATCCACGTGGAAATTGAAGGGCCGGAGACGGCGAGCACGCGCGAACTGCAACGGATGTTTGCAGGCGGAACCCACAGCTCACGTTGGAATCCTGTGCTCGTCCAAATTGAAAAACTCGCCGGCCGGTTCACGGTCGAAAAACGAGGAACAGGGGAACTCGCCCTGACCTTCATGTTGCCCCATCGCGGGGAGGCGAGCTGAGTGCGTTATCGCTCGCCCGCGAATTGATCCAAGAAGCGTCGGTCGTTCTCAAAGAAGTGACGCAGGTCTCCGATTTGGTACCGCAACATGGTGATGCGTTCGATGCCCATGCCAAACGCAAAGCCACTGTACACTTCCGGGTCGATGCCACTGGCCTTCAACACATTGGGATCCACCATGCCACAACCCAAAATCTCGAGCCATCCGGTGCCCTTCGTGATGCGCTTGTCCACCTCGGTTTTCAAGCCCCAATACACATCCACTTCTGCACTGGGCTCCGTGAAGGGGAAGTAAGAGGGACGAAGTCGAATGTCCGTGTCGGGGCCAAAGAAGCACCGCGCAAAGTGGAGCAGGGTTTGCTTCAAATCGGCAAACGACACCCCCTTGTCGATGTACAGACCTTCGATTTGGTGGAACATGCAGTGGGCGCGGGCAGAAATCGCCTCGTTGCGGAACACGCGGCCGGGCATGATCAAGCGCATGGGCGGCTCCCGGCGTTCCATCTCTCGGACTTGCACCGAACTCGTGTGGGTGCGCAGCAAGATGTCGGGATCGCGCTCCACAAAGAACGTGTCCTGCATGTCGCGGGCCGGGTGCTCTGGGGGGAAGTTCAGTCCGCTGAACACATGCCAGTCGTCTTCAATTTCGGGGCCCTCTGCCACGGCAAAGCCCATGTTCTGAAAGATGTCGACGATTTCCCGACGCACGACCTGCAGGGGGTGATGCGTACCCAGGGGCACACCGCCCGAGGGACGTGTGGCATCCATGCCCGAGGCCTTGGGGCGAACCACCGTGGCTTGTTGGGCTTCCGACACGCGTTGCTCAATGGCCTGCTTCAGGGTGTTGAGCATGGGGCCGATTTCGCGCTTTTGGTCTCCAGGGACCTCCTTGAACGCCGCCATCAAGTCCTTCACCTTCCCCTTTCGGCCCAAATAGGCGACGCGGAAATTCTCCACGGCCTCGGGGCTGGCCAACTCCACGCCGGCCACCTCGGCCAGCATCTGTTCAATGCGTTCTTTCATGGCTTGACGTGGCTCAGTTGAGGCGCTTCATGCTCATCACGACGTCTTCCAGAGGGCGATCGCCCCGGCGACGGTCGGTGGGCACTGCAGCGATGCTGTCGACGATGTCCAAGCCTTCCACGACGTATCCAAACACCGTGTACTGCATGTCCAAGAATGGCGTACCGCCTACAGTCTTGTACATCTCGCGCGCTTCGTCCGAATACACGAATTGTCCGTTTTCGACGTTGGCCAACCCGTTGCCATATTCCTCGGAGAAGTTGGCAATGCGGCCCTCGATTCCTGACATTTCATTGTCGCTGAAGGGACGACCCTGCACCAAGTAGAATTGGCTGCCTGAGCTGCGACGTTCGGGGTTCACGTTGTCGCCTTGGCGCGCCGCGGAAAGGGCTCCCTTGAAGTGCAACAAGTCGGGACGAATCTCAGCTTCCACGGTATACCCTGGGCCTCCGCTTCCGAGGCGCGCATTGGCGTCGGCGCCCTTGCTTTGTGGATCGCCGCCTTGCACCATGAACTCGCGGATGACGCGGTGGAAAATCAAGCTGTCGTAAAACTGCTCGTCCACGAGCTTGAGGAAGTTGTCGCGGTGTTGCGGCGTGGAGTCGCTGAATTGGACAATCATGGAACCAAACTTGGTTTCGATTTCCACCCGCGCAGGTTCGCTGGAGGTCATGCTGGGTTGGGCCTTGTCTGATTCACATCCGCTGGCGGACATCAACAACATGGACAGAGACGCCACGAACAAGCTGGCGAAGGTGGAGGAACCCAGAAGGCGCATTTGCAGTTTTTTCATCATCTTTGAGGTCTGACGTCAAAAATAGACGCCAGTGCAGACACGACACGCTCATGAATCGCTTTTTCTCCCTCGCCCTGACCGCCGCTGCGGGATTGCTCCTAGCCGGATGCTACGAAATGGATGAAACCATCGCCAACGTCTACGTGGTGCGGATGGAAGCCGGAGAAGAGATTCCTGTCTCGGACGCCGAAGTGCGCCTCTACGCCCTCGGTTCCTTGGACGACGACTTCGTGGGCGAGCCGCGGTTTGACACCACCCAAGTGACCACCAACGAAGGCTTCACCTCCTTCAACTTTTCCAGCTACTACGTGGCGGGACAAGCAGGTTTTGCAGTACTCGATGTCGAATGCACCAAGGGTTCGCTTGAAGGCAAAGGCCTCATCAAAATTGAAGAGATGATGACCAACGAGGTCACCATCACCATGGAGTAAGGCCCCCCGCGGCGCTCCCTCCCCTCTTTCGGATCATTCGTTTTCGGCGCCTTCGCGTCCGATCCATGCTGCGAAATAGTCGACAAGCGCACGCCTCATCATGACTTCTTGTTCGTCTGAGGTCAAAGGGGGAAGGGGTTCGCCCGCCGAAAAATGCGGCCACCCGTCCTCATCCACCCCTTCACGCACGTAATAGCCCAACGGCTCGAGCAAGGTGCACACCCCCACGTGCATGAGGTCCATCTTCTCGTCCTTTTTGTAGCGCTTGGCGCCTTGTCCCGCTTCCTGCAACCCCACGGCAAACACCATGGACGTCACGTCGGGCTCTTCCCCGAACCGGTCCATCATGCGCTTCACCAGCGTCTGCCAATCTCGCTCAAATGCGTAATCCATGGGGGTCAAAGTTCTGAATGGGTACAAAAAAAGCCACGATTTTCGTGGCTTTCTTGTCGGGATGACTGGACTTGAACCAGCGACCACACGTCCCCCAGACGCGTACTCTACCAACTGAGCTACATCCCGATGGAGGGGTGCAAATGTAGGTGATTTTCTTCCACAGAAAAAGCCACGGAACAAAGTAGATTTGCAAGAGCGCATTTGGCCATCAACCCACACCTCCCATGAAGATTTCAGCCCGTTGGATCCAGCAGTTGTTTCCGTTTGACGTTTCCGTCGAACAGGCGGCCCAAGTCTTGACAGCCACAGGCCTCGAAGTGGAAGGCGTGGAACACGTCGAGGACGTGCCAGGGGGCCTTGCTGGGGTCGTGGTGGGACACGTGACCTCGGTCGCGCCTCACCCCAATGCTGACCGGCTTCGTTGTTGCAAGGTGGACGTCGGAACCGACGTGCTCGACATCGTTTGCGGGGCGAGCAACGTGGCAGAGGGACAAAAAGTTCCCGTCGCCACGGTGGGATGCACCCTTCACCCTGCCGAGGGCGAGCCGTTCAAAATCAAGAAAGGAAAAATCCGCGGCGAGGTGTCGTTGGGCATGATTTGTGCCGAAGACGAATTGGGCCTCGGGGCGAGCCACGACGGCATCCTCGTGCTCGATGACGCAGCGCAGGTGGGACAGCCCCTGGCTGAATTCATTGGCTTGGAAGGAGACGACGTCATCGAAATTGGATTGACGCCCAACCGCAACGATGCCATGGGGCATTGGGGAGTGGCGCGCGACTTGCGGTCCGGACTGATGCACGGCACCGTCGACGGGGTCGGCCCGATGGAAGTGGGAGCGTTGACCCTCCCCGAAACCACCTCGTTGGACGAGGCCTTGGCCCGTGGCTGCAGCGTCGCCCTCGACGTGCAAGCCCCAGAAGACTGTCCGCATTACCTGGCCGTGGAGTTGCACAACGTCACGGTGGCGCCGAGCCCAGACTGGGCCCAAAAGCAATTGCGCGCCATCGGTGTGCAGCCCATCAACAACGTGGTGGACGCCACCAACTTGGTGCTGCATGAGTTTGGCAACCCGCTTCACGCGTTTGACCTCGCCAAAATTGAAGGCGGGCAAGTGGTTGTTCGGAAGGCCACGGCAAAGGAGCCGTTCGTGACATTGGACGACCAGGCGCGAGAACTGGACGCGAAAGACTTGGTGATTGCCGACCACAAGGCCCCCATGTGTCTCGCAGGGGTCTACGGTGGCGCGCACAGCGGCGTCAGCGAAGGCACGACC
The DNA here is from genome assembly GCA_964527895.1 of uncultured Comamonadaceae bacterium. Classification (GTDB taxonomy): domain Bacteria; phylum Bacteroidota; class Bacteroidia; order Flavobacteriales_D; family Sanyastnellaceae; genus UBA11663. The sequence goes on from CAZGQI010000001.1 coordinate 102,568, forward strand.
TCCGTGCTGCTTGAGGCCGCCTGGTTCCACCCGGTGACCGTGCGGAAGACCGCCAAGCGTCACACCCTCAGTACCGACGCCAGCTTCCGATTTGAGCGCGGCGTCGATCCCGCATCCGTCCGGTTGGCCGCCGAACGTTGCGTGCGTTTGTTGCAAGAATGGGCCGGCGCAGAGGTCCAGGGTGCCATCGAGTTCAAGGGCGCGCCACGGGTGGAAAATGCCACCGTGGAATTGAAGTTGTCATGGTTGTTTGGGTTCCTCGGCACGACCATCGACGAGGCACGTCTGACGTCCATTTTCACGTCGCTTGACATCGAGGTGGCGACACGCACCGACGATCTCTGGACCCTCCACGTGCCGGCATACCGAAGCGACGTCACACGTCCGGCGGACATTGCCGAGGAAGTGCTGCGGATTCATGGATTCGACCACGTGCCCCTTCCCGATCGCATGACGGGCACCCTCGAAATCCCTGCCAAGCCGAACCGCGAGGACGTGCTGTTTGGCTGGCGTGAGCTGCTGGTCAGTTTGGGGTTCACCGAAATCATGTCCAATTCATTGACCAAGGCGTCGTACGCGGAGCTCGTGGCGGACCGCGATTTGGACCCTGCCGCGAGTGTGCACATGCTCAACCCCCTGAGCAACGACCTGGGCGCGATGCGTCAAAGCCTCGTGTTTCAGGGATTGGAAGCCATCGCGCGGAACACCAACCACAAGCAACCCGACTTGCGTCTGTTCGAATTTGGACGGACGTACACGAAGGGGAGCCAGGAAAACGGAAGCGCCCGCTACATCGAAAAGGAGCACCTCAGCATGTGGGTGACGGGGCGTTCTTTCCCAGAGTCTTGGAACCGCCCCAAAGGCAAAGAGGGCCAGTCCGATCTGTTCACGCTGAAGCACGCGGTGGAAACGCTCCTGGAACGCGTGGGGCTGACCGTGGTGGCCGACGTTGAGCCCTCGGCCGAAGGTTTGCTGGTGGAAGGCGTTTTGTTGCGTCACCGCAACGGGAACGAAGTCGGACGTTGGGGCATGGTGCAGCCTTCTGTGGCCTCGGCCTGTGGGGTGGACGAGCCTGTGTTTTGGGCCGACTTTGATGTCGCGCAACTGTGGAAAGCCGTGAAAAAGCGGAAAGTCAAAGCCAAGGAGTTGCCGAAATTCCCTTCGGTGCGACGCGATTTGGCCTTGGTGGTCGACCGCAGCATGACGTACGAAACGCTCCGACAAGCTGCGCTCGGCGCCGAGAAGAAGTTGCTGAAAGGTGTCACCTTGTTCGATGTGTACCAAGGCAAGGGACTGGAGGAACATGAAAAGAGCTACGCGATGGCCTTCACGCTTCAGCATCCGGACGCGACGCTGAACGACAAGCAAATTGAGTCGGCCATGAGCCGCATCTTGGACGCACTTCAATCGGCAGGTGCACGCCTTCGCTAAGCCATGAAATCACGTCCCATCCTCCATCCGCCCATCCAGGTTTCCCACCTGTATTACCGCTTGACGCGCATCCTGGTTTGGGGAGGCATCACGCGTTATTACAGCATCAGCGGATTGGATGACTTTGACACCTTGCCGGCTCCAGGAACCCCCACCATCTTCATCGGCAACCACCAAAACGGCATGATGGACCCGATGCCGTTTTGTGGCTTTGTGCCGCAACAGATCCACTGGCTGACGCGGGCGGACGTGTTTTGGAATCCCGTGGCGAGGCACATTCTCTTTGGGTACAACCAAATGCCAGTGTACCGTCAGCGCGACCGGGTCGACCAACTTCGGGAACGCAACGACGTCATTTTCGATGCGTGTGTGGACCGCATGCATGCCGGGGCAGCCATGGGCATTTTCCCGGAGGGCAACCACAACCCGTTTCCCTCGCTTCGCGCATTGAAGGGGGGATTGGCGGAGATGTTGGCCCGCGCCGCGCGACGTCATCCCGAGTTGAAGTCCATTCAAGTGGTGCCGATCGGGCTGGACTACGAACACTACTTGGACTGGCGGCGGCGCTTCCGCGTTCGCGCAGGCCAGGCCATTCCCTTTGCCGATTTGCTGCAAGAGGACGGCACCATCGACAAACCCGCCCTGAATGCGCGCGTCCGTGAGGCCTTCAAACACATCATGGTGGATTTGCAACCCGAAGATGCGCAGCCCCATTTGCATCCCGCCCTGCGGGCACACCGCACCGCGGAAATGACCCAAGAGGCTTGGAAACCGTTCACCGCTCAACTCGCGGCTTGGGAGAAGCGATGGACGGAGGACGGGGGTTGGAGCCAGCGCGTCAAAGACACCCATGCCCAATGGCATGAGGCGTGGATTGAGGCAGGGTCGCCCGGACGACCTGAGGCATGGGGCACAAGCGCGGAAGACATCCGGAAGTCCAAGCCTTGGGCGGCGTGGTTGCACCCACTCGCCTTGTTGGCCAACCTGCCCACCTATCCGGTGCAGTGGTTTGTGACGCGCTACGTCGACAAGCGCATCAAAAACCGCGAATTCGTGCCTACCATGAGGCTGGGTCTCGGCATCGTTCTGTTTCCCTTGTGGTGGTTCCTGCTGTCCATTGTTGCGGGGCTGATTGCACCTGCAGGATGGGGATGGCTGACTGCGGGGCTGGTGTGGTTCTGGGGACAGGCCGGGTCGCGCCTTCTTGCTTGGTCCACCACGCAACGGCACGACCGCGCAGATGCCTCCGACGGACGCGCCTTCTGGCATGACGCCGGGCTGACGAAGGTTCGCGATGCTTGGAAAGCCTACTTGGAGGCGGTGAACAACTGAGGGGCACCAGTCTCTCCGACGTCGCCTTTTTTGTCTCATCTTCGTGTTAAGACAGCCTTCACATGTCCTTTACCTCCGATGAACATACCCGTGATGAACTTCGAGCCATGGGCAAGCAACGCATTCTGCTCGTTGACGACGAGCCAGACATCCTCGAATTCATCGAATACAACCTCGTCAAAGAAGGGTATGACGTGCACACGGCAGGCAACGGACGCGAAGGCGTGGCTTTGGCCAAAAAACTTCTTCCCGACTTGATTCTTTTGGACGTCATGATGCCCGAAATGGACGGTGTCGAAGCGTGCACCGAGATTCGTGAAGACAAGTCCCTGGGACAGACCATTGTGGCCTTTTTGACCGCCCGCGGGGAAGACTACAGCCAAATCGCAGGATTTGAAGCCGGTGCCGACGACTACATCCTCAAGCCGGTGAAGCCCCGCGTTCTGTTGTCCCGAGTGCAAGCCTTGCTGCGCCGAAAGAAATCCGCGAGCTACGTGGGGGGCGATTACGACGGAACAGGACTGATGATTGACCCCGAACGCTACGTGGTCATCCACGACGGCAAAGAGATGTCCCTTCCAAAGAAGGAATTCGAGTTGCTCAGTTTGCTGGCGTCCCAGCCCGGGCGGGTCTTCAGTCGCGAAAACATCCTGGCGAGTGTGTGGGGCACCGATGTGGTGGTGGGCGACCGCACCATCGACGTGCACATCCGCAAGCTTCGAGAAAAGTTGGGCGAGCATTATTTCAAGACCGTCAAAGGCGTCGGGTACAAATTTGTCGGCTGATGGCGGGTCAAAGTCCGCGCTCCGTCTCGATCCAAGCTGGCATTGCCGTGGGCTTGCTGACCTTGTTCGCCGTGGGAATTGCCTTGCGTGCGGACAATGTTGGAGACCAATGGTGGCTTCCACCCCTCTCCGGACTTGTGGTCGGTGGGGTTTGCTACATGCTCGTCTACCGTCAATTGGGGGTGTACATCCAGGATCGCGTCCGCATCATCTACAAGACCATCCGTCGCTTCAAAGGATCGAGCAGCAACCTGAACCTCGACATGAACAACGACATCGTGGAACAGGTGAACCGCGACGTCATGTCTTGGGCTGAATCCCAAATTGACGAAATCACCAACCTCCGGGAGACGGACACGTTTCGGAAAGAGTTCATCGGCAACCTGGCCCATGAATTGAAAACGCCCATCTTCAACATCCAGGGCTTCATCCTCACCCTGCTGGAAGGGGGCATGGAGGATCCCGAAATCAACCGGAAATTTCTGCTGAAGGCGGCCAAAAACGTCGAGCGGATGTCGGGACTGCTTGAGGACCTCGACGTCATCACGAAAATGGAAGCCGGCAACCTCGACATCGAGCTGGTGCCATTTAACTTGCTCGACATCGTGCGCGAAACCATCGAGAGTCTCGAACCCAAAGCCAAGCGCAACAACATCGAGTTGCGCATCATCAAAGGCATGGATGGCTCAAAAGTGATGGTCCTCGGCGATGCTGCGAAACTCGTTCAGGTCTTGACCAACCTCATCGTCAACAGCATCAATTACGGCACCGAAGGGGGACGGACAGAGGTGCGCTACTACGACGCCGAAGACAGCATTTTGGTGGAGGTGGCCGACACAGGCATTGGCATTCGGGAAGAAGACTTGCCGCGGGTGTTCGAGCGATTCTACCGGGTGGACAAGTCGCGTTCTCGCCATGCGGGCGGCTCGGGTTTGGGGTTGGCCATTTGCAAGCACATCATTGAGACGCACGGCCAAACCATCAACGTGCGCAGCACCTACGGCGAGGGATCAACGTTCAGCTTCACGCTGGAGAAGGCCTGATCCCGCCGCATTCACAAACGGGTTTCCTTGCTTCTCCGCACCTACGGTTGTGGGCCCTCCGTGACCTGGCCACACCACCATGTCGTCGGGCAGCGTGTAGAATTGGGTCAGGATGCTTGTCACCAAATCCGGGGCGTGGCTGCCGGGCAAGTCGGTTCGGCCGATGCTTCCCTCAAACAACACGTCGCCGCCAATCGTCCACCCATGCTCGTGGCACACAAAGGCCACATGGCCTGGCGCATGACCCGGAACAAACCGAATTTCAAGCTGGGCTTGGCCACAGTCGATGACCTCCCCTGGCACCAAATCCATCACCACATCCGGCAAAGGGTCCATGGACACCCCGTACATCTGAGCCGCAATGGGCCCGCGATGGTAGGTCTCTTCATCGAGGGGGTGCATGCGCGGAAGCAGTCCGTACGTGTCCTTCATCCACTGGCAGCCCATGACGTGGTCCAGGTGACCGTGGGTCAACAAGACCTGGACAGGCTGCGCGCCCAAGGAGTTGCAGATGCGTTGAAACGCTTCTCTTTCTTGCGGCGAGGCCATGCCCGGATCGATCACCGTCAACGAACCGTTTCCGTGATCCACAACATAGGTTTGCTCTCCAAACACGTTGCATGTAAGTGGTTGCACCATGGGGCGTAATTTCGGGAAGAATGTTTGGCCCCCTCCATCCTCTCCGTCTTGAAATGCGCCGTGTTGGCATGGCGTTCGCATGGCTGTGCATGTGGATGACTGCCGGAGTGGCTTGGGGACAATTCACCGACGGCATCAACGTCGAGTTCGGCAAAAACCGGGTACAATACCGCACCTTCGAGTGGCAGTATTTCGAACAAGGTTTGTTCGAGGTGTACCACTACCGCGAGGTGGACCAAATCGCCGGGCAAGTCGCACGCATTTTGGAGGAGGAAGCCAAGGATTTGGGGACGGTGTTTGGGCGGACGTTGGAAGGGCCGGTTCAGGTCTTGGTCTTCAAATCGCAAGAGGAATTCCGCCAGAGCAACGTGGGCATCATGACGTCCCAAGATTCGGAAACCAACATCGGTGGGACGGCACGACTCGTGGGAAGCAAGATGTTTCTCTACGGCACAGGCGACCGGCTCCGGTTGGAACGCGACGTCCGAGAGGGCCTCGCGCGCATTCTGTTCAACCAGGCGATGTACGACAGCCAGTGGACGGAAAGCTTGCGAAGTGGCAACTTGGTTCAAGTGCCTGAGTGGATGTCAGAAGGCGCCGCCCGCTACGCCGCGCGTGGGCTCGATGCCGAGAGCGAAAACCGCATCCTCGACGCTTGCCAAACAGGGGCCTTCAAGCGGTTGGATCAAAGTGCGGGGCAGGAAGCGGCTGTGCTTGGACAGGCGGTTTGGGCCTATGTGGCGGACATCTACGGCATGCCCACCATTGCCAACGTCCTGTACATGACCCGAATCACCCGAAGTGTGGAGAGCGGGTTCCGCTTGGCCACCGGATTCTACTTGGACGACCTGGCCGCGGAAGTGCGGGCCTATCACTTGCGGCACGCCCCACGCGGGTACGAAGCGTCGCTGCCTCCGTTGGACAACCCCAAGGCCAGGCGAATGGCCGAGCGTTCTGCGGGCAACGCCATTCCCATGCGCCTGCGACGTCGGTTTGAATACACCCAATTCGTGCCTTCGCCAGACGGCAAACACGTGGCCTTCACCACCAACGAGCGCGGGCAGTTGCGGGTGGGCACCCTCGACCTGGAAAGCGGCAAGCACACCTGGCATGCCACCCTCGGCCACCGCCTGGCGCGACTCGAAAACGACCTGCATCCGCGTTTGGCGTGGCACCCTGAGGGGCGCACCTTGGCCTTCGCCACCGAATTGCGGGGTGCCCCGCACCTTGGTTTGGTGAGCATGCGCACAGGCGAGGTGCAACTCCGAGAACTGTTCAAAATCGACCAAGTCCTGGACATGAGTTATTCGCCCAACGGCGCGTTTCTGCTCATGTCTGCGCTTGAAGATGGACAATCCGACTTGTACCGGTACGACGTGGTGGCCAACAACCAACGGCCCCTGTGGCGAGATCGGTTTGACGACTTGCATCCGGCGTTTTGGGGCGAGGGCGCAGACTTCATTTTCGCCTCCAACCGGCCCGACGACACCCTGCGCAACGACCGGCTGGACCACCCCTTCCCCGCCAACCTGGATTTGTACGTCGGCAACTTGAACGACGACCCGATCACCCTGGAGCGCTGGACCCACACCCCCGAGGTGGACGAGCGTCATCCCCAGCCCCTGTCTCGGGGAGAATTCACCTACCTCCGAAACGAAGAAGGCTTGAACACCCGATTGGGTCTGGGTTGGCGCGACAGCAGCATTGTGGCCATCGACACGGTGGTGCGCTACCGAACCTTCACCCAACTCCGCGACGCCTTGGTTCTTCCTGTGCCAACGACGAAGGCGACCGTCCACGGTGAAACCCTGTGGGTGGCCACCGAGCGGGCAGGCCAAACCAACGTGCTACCTCTCCCCATGCCCGAGGTGTCGCAAATTCACTTGCAACCTTCCGTGGTCCCAGAAGCCACCACCGAGACCCTTCCCTATCCCACCGAATTGCCCGATTGGACTCGGTCCTGGAACGAACGGCAGATTGACTACCGGAACTACGTGTTCGAACGCGAAAAGAACACCGTGGCGCCAGACACCACCCTCGATGCCGCAGAGGAGGAACAGGTCAAGGAATGGGCCCGCCTTACCCCTCGGAACTACCGTTTGAACTACGCGTTGGACAAGCTCCAAACGCAACTGAACAACACCTTTGGGACGTCCTTCTATCAGCCGTACAACGGGCAGGTGAATGCACAGCCGGGACTGGGCAATGCCACGGAAATCCGCATCAGCGACGTGATGGACGACCGCCACATTGTCGGCGGCTACACCATTCCGGTGAACCTGTCGAACACCTTCTTTGGGCTGGCGTTTTTGAATTTGGAGGGGCAGGTGGACAAAGAAATTTCGTTCCAACGCCAATCCAGCGCCCGCATCGATGCGGGCACGGGGCAACTCGTGGAAACGGCCACGCACCTGTTGCGACGTGAGTGGCGCTGGGCCTTTGACGAGGTTCGCAGCCTGCGCTGGGGACTGGCCGCCCGCTTCAACCGAGATGTCATTCAGGGAACGGATTTGTTCTCGTTGACTTCCGAAAACAACGCCGGCGAGCAACTCGGGCTTCAGGTCGCTTGGGTGCACGACGACACCCGAAGCCCACGGCTCAACATCCACCACGGCTTCCGTGCCCGGGTCTGGGCTGAGTATTTCGTCGACGGCGTGGGCACAGCAACCACAGCAGCCAACGGGCTGACCACCCCGGAACAGGGATGGTCGTTTGGCACGGTCGGCTTCGACGCCCGCAGGTACATTCCCCTAGTGGGGCCCAGCATCCTTGCGTTGCGCATGGCCGGAGACTGGTCCATTGGCCAAAAGAAATTGCTCCACATGCTCGGCGGCACGGACAACAGCCTGTCCCTCGCCGGCAATGCCAATACGCCCGTGGATCCTGACATTCCCTACACCTACCAGGCGCGCATCACCCCGTTGCGGGGATTCCAAAACAACGTGCGCAACGGCGCCAACGTCGCCGTGGCCAACGCCGAAATCCGCTTTCCCTTCTTCTTCAACAGTGCGGGCAAATCGGACTTTTTGAAGCACCTGCAGGCGGTGGCCTTTGCAGATGTCGGCGCCGCTTGGACGGGACTGCATCCCTACACCGACGACAACACCTTCAACTTCGTCACCGTGGAGGCCAACCCCATCACGGTCACCGTGAACAACAACCGCGAACCGATTTTGTACGACCTCGGATTTGGACTGAGGTCCCGGTTCTTGGGCTACTGGCTCGCGGCCGATTGGGCCTACGGCGTGGACGATGGCATCACCTTGCCCCGCCGTTTTACCTTGTCCCTGAACTTCGATTTCTGACCCATGCCACTCGACCCCCTCACCCTGCTCACCCTCTTGGCCATCGGCCTGTTTGCCGGCATTGCCTCCGGATTTGTTGGCGTGGGAGGCGGCCTCATTCTCGTGCCAGCCATGATGGCATTTCTGGGGTTGGGTCAACACGCCGCGCAGGGCACGAGCCTGGCCATGATGCTTCCCCCTGTGGGCATCCTCGCCGTCATGCAATACCACCGCGCCGGCGAAGTGCATTGGTCTTTTGCGGCAGTCTTGTGCGTGACGTTTGTCGCAGGTGCGTGGGCGGGGTCCAAATGGAGCCTGAAACTTTCTGAAGCGTGGGTCAAACTCGTGTTTGGCGCCGTCATGCTGTACGCCTCCTGCCGGATGCTCTACACCGCCTGGTCCCAACTCAAACCCACCCTGTTTCCATGACCCTTCAATCGCGCATCCAATCGTTGTCGGAGACACATCATCCCGAGTGGGTGGCCCTCCGCCGCCACCTTCATGCCCATCCTGAACTTTCGTTCCAAGAGCACGAGACCATGGCCTTTGTGTCCAAGCAGCTCACCGCGTGGGGTGTGGAACACCAAACCCACGTCACCGACACCGGCATCGTGGCCCACGTGAAAGGAACGGATCCCGAGTCGCGTTTGGTGGCGCTTCGGGCCGACATGGACGCCTTGCCCATCCAGGAGGCCAACGACGTTCCGTATGCGTCCACGCGACCGGGGGTCATGCACGCATGCGGACACGACGTGCACACCACCTCACTGCTCGGTGCCATTCAATTGCTTCAAGCCACGCGCGACGCTTGGAAGGGCACGGTGCGATGCATTTTCCAGCCTGGAGAAGAGCTCCTCCCCGGGGGCGCCAAGGGCATGGTGGCGGCCGGCGTGCTGGCCAACCCTGCACCTGCCCACATTTTGGGCCAACACGTCTACCCGCAACTGCCCGCCGGCCACGTCGGGGTGCGCGGCGGAGCTTACATGGCCTCCGCAGACGAAATTCACTTGACCGTGCGTGGCCAAGGGGGGCACGCCGCCCTGCCTCATTTGTGCAAGGACGCGGTCCTCGCCTCCTCCGCAATCATTGTGGCTGCCCAACAAGCCATTTCCAGAATGTGCCCTCCGAGTGTGGCCTCGGTGCTCTCGTTTGGGCGCGTGGAAGCCTTGGGCGCCACGAACGTGCTCCCTCACAGCGTTGCCATCCAAGGCACCTTCCGATCCATGGATGAAACATGGCGACGGCGCGCACACGACCTCATCACCACCCTGGTCCACAGCACCGCGCAAGCACATGGGTGTGAAGCCGATTTGGAAATCCGTCAAGGCTATCCCCACGTGCACAACGACGTGCACTTGGCCGCGGGCTTCAAACAAGCCGCCATCGCATACCTCGGCGCCGAACGCGTTCACGACCTTGACATCCGGATGACCGGCGAGGACTTCAGCTACTTCGCCAACGCAGTGCCCGGATGTTTCTATCGGTTGGGGACGGCCTCACCTGAAGAAGGGAACGACCACGGCACCCACGGGCTTCACACCCCCACCTTCGATGTGGATGAAAACGCCTTGAAAATCGGGGCGGGTCTCATGGCCTATGCAGCCGCCACCGTGGAGCGATAAAAGAGCTCCACGAAAACCTCAAATATGAAAAGGGGGTTGCGGGGTCAGTGTGCGACCTCGCACAAGAACTTGATGCGCGCGAGGCGAAGCTCTTCTTCCGAGTAGACGTCGTCGAACTCTTCCATGGCTGACGCCAAGCCTTCATCCTCGGATTCCGTGAAGAATTCAAACAGTTCTTCGAGGCACTCCTCATCCAAACTCTCGTCGAGGATGTGGTCCAAGTTCACCTTGGTGCCCGCACTGACAATGGCCTCGATTTCGTCGAGCACTTGGTCGCGGTTGCCGTGGATGCCGGCAGCGATGTCGTCGAGGTTCATCTTCCGGTCCATCAACTGAATGATGGTCACTTTGTTGCTCGACTTGGAACCGCTGCTCCGCACGAGCAAGGCGTCGTCGCGCTCAATGCCCTCGTCCTGAACGTACTTCTTGATGAGTGCCGTGAAGGGCTCTCCAAACTTGGCCGCCTTGCCCGAGCCCACGCCCGTGATCCGGAGCAATTCATCCGGGGACATGGGGTAGTGCGTGGCCATTTCGTCCAAACTGATGTCTTGGAAGATCACGTAGGGAGGCAAGCCTTTCTCCGCGCTGACTTCCTTGCGGAGGTCCGTGAGCATGCCGCGGAGTTTGGGATCCAAGGCGCCGCCACTGTCTCCGCGGGTTTGGGCCAAAGAGTCGCCGGAATCCACGTCACTGAAGTCGCGCTGGTTGGCCAACATGATGGGACCCGGCGAGGCAATGAAATCGTGGCCCTTGTCCGTCAAATGCAAGACGCCGTATTTCTCGACCTCTTTGGCGAGGTAGTTGAGTACGACCGTTTGGCGTACGATGCCTTGCCAAAACTCGATGTCCTCCTCCTTGCCACGTCCCCAAAAGGCGCTGTCCACCGCCCCGTAATCCTCCATTTGGCGGTTCTTCGTCGCCGTCAGCAAGGAGGTGTAGAACCCCATTCGGTGCTTGTTCTTGTGCTCGAGCACCGCGCTCAACAGCAAGTGCACTTCCTCCTGGCGGTCGACCAAGGTGGGCGGATTCTTACTGTTGTCACAGTTCAAGGCACCCGGGCCATTCACCTCGTCAAATTCTTCTCCGAAGTAGTGCAGCAAGAACTTGCGGCGGCTTGTGGCCGTCTCGGCATACGCCATGACTTCTTGAAGAAGCTGCATGCCCACCTCCTGTTCGGCGATGGGTTTGCCTTGGAGGAACTTCTCCAACTTGTCAATGTCCTTGTGGCTGTAAAAAGCAATGCATCGCCCCTCGCCCCCATCGCGACCTGCGCGCCCCGTCTCTTGGTAGTAACTCTCCAAGGACTTGGGCATGTCGTAGTGAATGACAAAGCGCACGTCAGGCTTGTCGATGCCCATGCCGAAGGCAATGGTCGCCACGATGACGTCCACGTCCTGCATCAAGAACTGGTCTTGGATTTTGCTGCGCTGACCGCTGTCCATGCCCGCGTGATAGGCCAACGCCTTCACGCCATTGACGCGGAGCGTATCCGCAATCTGCTCCACCTTTTTTCGGCTGAGGCAATAGACGATGCCGCTCTTGCCCACGTTTTGAAGGCAGTGACGCACGATTTGCTTCAACGCATCCTTCTTGGGTCGAATCTCATAAAAGAGGTTGTCCCGGTTGAAGGAAGACTTGAGCACAACCGCGTCCACCATGCTCAGGTTCTTTTGAATGTCCTGTTGCACCTTGGGGGTGGCCGTGGCGGTCAACGCCATGATGGGCACATCCGCAATGCCCTTGACAATGGGCTTGATGCGTCGGTATTCTGGCCTGAAGTCGTGGCCCCACTCCGAGATGCAGTGGGCTTCATCCACGGCCACAAAACTGACGCGAACCGATTTCAAAAACTCGATTGTCTCCGCCTTCGTCAGGCTCTCAGGCGCGACATACAAAAGCTTGGTCCACCCTTCGGCCACGTCCATTTTCACGCGCTCGGCTTCAGCACGGCCCAACGAAGAGTTCAAAAAGTGGGCGACGCGTTTGTCCTCGTGGTGCCCACGAATGGCATCCACTTGGTTCTTCATCAGCGCGATCAAGGGACTGATGACCAAGGCCACGCCGTCCAACATCAAAGCCGGGAGTTGATAGCACATGGACTTGCCTCCCCCTGTGGGCATGATCACAAACGTGTCACGTCCCTCAAGGACACTGAGGATGGCTTTTTCTTGCTCACCCTTGAATTCGTCGAATCCGAAAAATGTTTTCAGCGCCTCTTGCGGCGCCAATTCAACCAGGCTCATTGGAAGGCAGTAACTTTGCTTGATTAAATATACGTAAAACAGTCACGTGAACACCCCTTCGTCGTCCACAAAATCCCCGGCCAATGCCTCGTCTGCCCTGCAGGTGGGTCGAAGGGCCCTCACCCTGGCCTCGCAGGCGCTTCAAGGGGCTGCTTCCGCGCTGGATGATTCTTTCGAAGAAGCCCTTGACATTCTTGTCAAAGCAAAAGGAAATGTGGTCGTGACGGGGGTGGGCAAGAGTGCGCACATCGCGGCCAAAATTGCGGCCACCCTCAACTCCACCGGAACCCGGTCGTTGTTTCTGCATGCGGGCGAAGCCTTGCATGGCGATGTCGGTGCCGTAGACGCCCAGGATGTCATTCTCTGTTTGTCGAAAAGTGGCGGAAGCGAAGAGGTGATCCAATTGCTTCCCACATTGACCAACCGGGGTTGCCGCATTGTGGCGATGACCGCGCGTCCAGACTCGCCCCTCGGCAAGGCGGCCGACGTGGTGCTCGACGTGGCGGTGGAAGAAGAAGCGTGTCCGTTTGATTTGGCGCCCACCACCAGCACTTCCCTGCAACTCGCCCTCGGAGATGCTTTGGCGATGGCCCTGATGGCGCGCAGCGGTTTCCAACCCGACGATTTTGCCAAGAACCACCCCGCCGGAACCCTTGGCAAGGCCCTGACTTGGACCTTGGCCCAATTGGTGGATTCGGACCGAATGCCTGCCGTGGACGAAGAAGACGACGTGCCCACGTTGCTCAAGGTGATGTCGGAAGGCCGCTACGGCGCCACCTTGGTGTGGCGCGCCGGAACGGATCACCAACTCGCCGGCATCGTCACCGACGGCGACTTGCGTCGGGCCATGGTGACTGGCAGTCTGGACGGGAAGTGTGCAGGCGATTTGGCCTCCCCTTCTCCCAAAGTGCTGCCTTCGACCACCCGGGCCACGGAAGCCGCGCAATGGATGCAGGCCCAGGGCATCAGCCAAGTGATTGTCATGGATGGGGAAATTTACCTCGGCATGGTGCACATTCACGATTGCCTGCGCGAAGGGTTGATTTAACTTCGCACCATGGCGATGGACCAGGCCCACGACGAAGCCCAAATGGGGTTTCTCGACCACCTCGAAGAGCTTCGACGTCGGTTGTTCATCTCGGTCGTGGCCATTCTTGTGGCGGCCATCGTCCTCTTTGTCAAGAAAGACTGGGTGTTTGATGCGATCCTGTTTGGGCCGCGCAACACCGATTTCATCAGCTACCGTGCGTGGTGCGCCCTGTCGCATGCCATCGGCTCGGGAGACGCGCTTTGCGTGGAGAAGATCTCCTACGAGTTGATCAACACGACCATGCTCGGCAACTTCTCGGCGCACATCATCGTGAGCGTGGTGGGTGGGCTGATTTTGACCTTTCCCGTGCTGATTCATCAGGGATGGGCCTTTGTACGTCCCGCCCTCAAATCGGGGGAACGCAACGCGGCGCGCGGCGCGGGCTTGGCGTCTTCCGTGCTGTTTGCGATGGGCGTGGCGTTTGGGTACTACCTCATCGCCCCGTTGAGCCTCCAGTTCTTGGGGAACTACGAACTCGGAGATGTGGCCTCGCGCATCGCCGTCATGAGCTACGTGAAGACGGTGGCGAGCATCACCCTGGCCGCAGGACTCGTGTTTCAACTTCCCGTCTTGGTGTTCTTCTTGAGCAAGGCAGGCTTGGTCACGGCGCCCATGCTGAAATCCTACCGTCGCCACGCGTTGGTGGGCATTCTCGCATTGTCTGCCGTCATCACCCCTCCCGATGTGACCAGCCAAATCCTGGTCTCCATGCCGGTGCTGTTGTTGTATGAAATGGGCATTTGGATTGCCCGCCGTCAAGACAAACGACGGGCCCGCTGATGCTTCGGATCCTCACGCTCTTCGCCTGGGCCCTCGCCGTGACGGGCCACGCCCAAACCGCCGTTTCCGGCCGCGTGTTTGACGGCGCCACCGGGATGCCCCTCCCCTTTGTGAACGTCAGCTTTGCCGGGACAAGCATCGGAACCATGACCGACGGGGAGGGCATGTATGCGCTCGACGCAGGAGGCCAGCGCGTCACCCGGGCGCACTACTCGTGTTTGGGCTACCAAAGCCAAACCATCTCCCTGCAACGCGACGTGCCGCAGGTCATCAACGTGGCGCTCGAGGCGCGGAGCGTGGACCTCGAAGCCGCGGTGGTCCGGCCGGACAAAAAGGCCGTCAACCCCGCCAAGCCCCTGATGCAACGCGTGGCCGAGGCCAAGGACGCCAACGATCCCTCGCGCATCCCGGCCTTGAACCACGATTTCTATGAGGTGCAGGAAGTCGCCTTCAACGACTATCCCAAGAAGCTCCCGGAGCGGCGATTTTGGGGACCCTTCTCCTGGGTTTGGGACCACCTTGATTCTTCGGAAAGCCGGGTGGCACTCCCGCTGTTTGTGACCGAAGTAGCCGGCACAATGCGCACCGAAAAGCGACGCCGTGAAAAGCGCATCGAGGCCGCACGCGCCACCTGGATGCAGAACGGGGAGAACACGTCGAGCGTGCAATCCGAGTTCCTCAAGATCAACCTGTACGAAAACCAAATGTTGCTGCTGGACAAGGCCTTCACGAGTCCCCTGCACGACCGCGGCAACGTCCACTACCGGTACTACATTCTCGACACCCTCGACCACGGGAACCGTCCATGCTTCCACCTTGCATTTGTGCCCCGCCGCCGCGGCGAGCTCACCTTCGAGGGGGAGATGTGGATCGACACGTTGACGCTGGGCCTTCGCCATGTGGAGGCCAAAATCAGCGAAGGCGCCAACGTCAACTTCGTGCGCAACTACGCCTGGAGCCAGACCTACGACCGTCACGACGAACGCTGGGTGCTGGCCAGAGAAGAAAACCTGGCCGACGTCAGCCTGCGCGAAGGGGGCATGGGCATTTACAGCCACCAAACCATCGTCAACACCCACTTCACCTTGGCGGAATCTTGGCCCGACTCCGTGTGGACGAGTCCCCGAGACATGAGCTTCGCCAAGGGCTCAAACGAGGTGCTGGAAGAAGAGTGGCGTGAATTGCGGCCCGACCCGTTGACCGAGCGCGCGGCCACGACCTACTGGATGGTGGACACCATCCAAAACATGCCCCAATACAAGTTCCTGGAAGGCTTTGCCATGCTGGCCGGAACAGGGTACGTGATTCAAGGTCCCATTGAAATCGGCCCCTACTTCGACGCTTTCAGCCGAAACGCCATTGAGGGGAACCGATTCAGTTTGGGCGTGCAAACGAGCAACGACTTCTCACGGAAGGTGTGGCTGAGGTCATTCGCCGCGTATGGCACCATGGACCGGCGTTGGAAGTACGGCGCGTCCGCCGAGTGGATCCTTCGCAAATCCCCCCGCACCGAGTTGTTCTTTGAGCACACCCGAGACATTGACCAACTCGGCATGATGGGCTTCTTCGACCAAGGGAATGGCCTCAACAGCGCCCTGTCGCTCGACACCATGGACCGCTTGAGTGAGGTGGTCCGCACGGAAGTGAGCTTTCTGCACGAGTTTGGATCGGGCTGGGGGCAATCGGTGGAATTCCGTCACCGCAGCGTGGCGCCGCGCGGCGAGGTGTTGTTCGTGCGAGAGAGCGACCCCACGGGCACCTCCCCCCTCGTCACTGCCGAGTTGACCCTCCAAACGCGGTATGCGCGAAACGAAAAGTTTGTTTCCGGCGCCTTCGAACGGGTCAGCTTGGGGTCCAATTGGCCCATCTTGACGGGCACGATTACTTTGGGCATCCCGGGCATCGTGGGCAGCGAATTCAATTACCAACGCTGGACCCTAGATGCCGAGGGCACAAGGCGCCTCGGGCCCCTCGGCCGCATCGAATGGTGGGCCCAAGGTGGGATGTACACCGGTCAGGCGCCCGTGGTGCTGACCGAATTGCAGCCTGCCAACGAAACGGCCCTGAGCATCAACGAAGCCTTCAACCTGCTTCGCTTCATGGAATTTGCCAGCGACCGATGGGTCCGCAGCTGTACCGAGTGGCACGGCGAAGGACTGGTGTTGGGGCGTCTGCCGGGCATCAAGCGCCTCCGCCTGCGCGAAGTCGTGGGCATCAAAGGCGTATTGAGCTCGTGGGATCCGAGGCATGAAACCATCACGGAGATGCCCTCCACGACGTCGGGCCTTGACGGATGGTATGCCGAGGCTGTGTTTGGGGTGGAGAACATCCTGAGTGTGCTCCGGGTGGACGTCCACCGTCGCATCACACCCTCGACAGAAGGCATGCGCGAGGCATGGGGATTGCGTGTGGGGGTGGGATTGGAACTTTGAACGACCTTTGCGGCATGGATCTCGTGGCCTCCAATCTCGTCAAAACCTACGGCAAGCGCACGGTCGTGGACCATGTGTCATTCCGCGTGGCTCCCGGCGAAGTGGTGGGCCTGCTCGGTCCCAATGGGGCGGGCAAGACGACCAGTTTTTACGCCGTGGTTGGCTTGGTCAAACCCGACGGAGGGCAAGTGCATTTGGGATCGGAGGAGGTGACCAAAGACCCCATGTACGTGCGTGCCCAAAAAGGCATTGGCTACCTGCCCCAAGAGCCGAGTGTGTTTCGCAAGTTGAGTGTGGAGGACAACATTGCCGCCATTTTGGAATTGCAGGGGCTGTCCAAATCGGAAGCCGCGGCGCGCCTTGAGCAATTGCTCAACGAATTCAGCCTTCAAGCCGTCCGCAAAAGCCCCGGAGACGTGTTGTCAGGCGGCGAACGTCGGCGGACTGAAATTGCCCGCGCCCTCGCTTCGAACCCCGCGTTCATCTTGCTTGACGAGCCCTTCGCTGGAGTCGACCCCATTGCCGTGGAAGACATCCAACACATCGTTGACCAACTGCGTCACAAGGGCATTGGTGTGCTCATCACCGACCACAACGTGCAGGAGACCTTGCACATCACCGACCGGGCGTACCTCCTGTTCGAAGGCAAGATTTTGAAAGAAGGCACGGCCGAGGAATTGGCCAACGACGAGACCGTCAGAAGGGTCTATCTCGGCCAAAACTTCACGCTCCGCCCACGCCCCTCGCGTTGAGTTGGGCGTCGAGCAGACGGGCCACGTATTTGCCCATCACGTCAAACTCCAGGTTCATAGGCGCCCCCACGGGCGTGCGGTGCAAGTTGGTGTGCTCCCAGGTGTAGGGAATGATGGCCACGGTGAAGCGACCGGGGGCGCTGTCGACCACCGTCAGGCTGATGCCGCTCAGCGCAATGCTGCCCTTGGGCACCGTCATCCACTCCATGGCATGCGGATGTTCAATGGTCAAAATCCAACTGCCGTCTCGCGTTTCGACGGACGCCAAGGTGCCCGTGGTGTCCACGTGGCCTTGAACCACATGGCCATCGATGCGGTCTCCCACCACGGCGCAACGCTCGAGGTTGAACACGTGGCCGACCTCGCAGGACCCGAGGTGGGTTTTGGCCAAGGTCTCTTCGATGGCCGTCACCGTGTACACGTCCCCCTCGATCGCGACCACCGTCAAGCACACGCCGTCGTGGGCCACACTTTGGTCGATTTGCAAGGACGAAGTGAACGGGGCACGCACGTCCAAGTGCACGTTGGTTCCCTCAGGCCGCAACGCGACCAAGGTGCCTTGGGCTTCAATGATTCCAGTGAACATGGATCAAAAGTACGCCCTGTGCGGGCGAGGCTTGGTGGTGAGAGTCTGCCGGTCAGTCTGAGGTGCCTGACGCGCCACGGACCATGTGGATTTGTCCACTGAATCGCTCGGGAACGATGCCCACCAAACGCCGTGTGTACACCGTCGCCGCATAGAAATACACCCCCTCAGGCAAGGCTTCTCCCGTGTCCAAATAGGTGCCGTCCCACCCGATGTCGGGGTCGCTGGTTTGGAACACGACCTCTCCCCAACGGTTGTGGATGGCCACGTTCACGCTGTCCACGAACTTCCACGGGAAGGCCTGAAATGCGTCATTGGGCCCATCTCCGTTGGGCGAGAACACGTTGGGGAGGAAATAGTAGGGGCAGTTGTCCACGCACACGGTGTCCAAACCGACACTTTCGTTGCGTCGCAGGTTTCCGTCGGGGCCCGGCAACAAACTGTCGAGTGCCGTGACCACAAAGCAGCCCGCAATCGTCCCCAACGCGTCGTCTTCGTTGAACACAGCCACAGTGTCCTCTGGGTTGTCCACGGCGCGCCAAAGCGTCAACGAATCTCCCAAGACGGGGGCCCAGTAGATGTTGTAGCCCACAATGTCGTCAGAATCACATCCCGGGACGGGCGACCACCGCAGCGTGTCTCGCTCCACCTCGCAATCGGCCGCGACCTCCAACGCCATGGCACAGGGTGCCGTGTAATCGAAGGGCCTTGCGCACGCCTCTTGACTCAGGTTGACCAAGGGCGACTCGGTCGTCGGGTCGTCGTAAGCCCCGAGGGTCGTCACCCGGTAGCAGTACGTGGCGCCATTGACAAGGTTGGAATCCACGTACATGGGCACGTCGACCGTGTCGAGGACCACAAAGGGTCCACCGGTTGGGATTTGTCGTTCCACCACGTAAGAATCGACGCGCCAAGGCACGCCTTGCTGCACGTCCAAACGCAACCGATTGTCGTCGGGGGTGAAGGTCAACCACGGGGTGGTCGCGGCGGGCGGAAGGCCCACAAGCACCGTGTCACTTTTCAGATGGATGGCCAAGGACCACGCGTGGCTTTCCGTGTCCAGAGCGGTCAGAACCGCCGTCGTGTCCAAGCCCAGAAGCGCATCTGCCGTGGACGAGGTCCACAACTGCTCGGGCGCCGCGCCCGAGCCGTCCATCGGTTGCCCCCAGAGCTCGTACCGATAGGGCCCGGGGAAGGCCACCGTGTCCAATTCGGTGGGCGGAGACCAGCCCGCCAACACAGATCCTGATTCCGAGGTGGTCAACACCGAAGCGCGCGTCATGACCGGCACGTCCTTGCGGATGCGGCCACACACCTCCTCGCTGGCCAAGGAAAGGGCCCCGTCTCCGTAGCGGGTCACCACGCGGTAACAGTAGGTCACCCCAAAACTCAAACCCGTGTCGTCCACCCACCCCACTTCTTCCAGGGATTCCACAGACCCCACCAAGGTGTAGCCGGCCTCGGCTGGAATGCCCGTCTCGCACAGAGCCGGCTCCCAATCGGTCTCCTCATCGGCCACTCGGCGATGCACCTCGTACCCGCCCAACATTTGGAGTGGGTTGGTCAATGCGTCGATGCATTCGTTGGGCTGCCAGGTCACCGACATGTCGTAGCCCACAGGATCCACACCCACCTGCGTCACGGGAGGGGAGATGACCGTGATTTGGCGTGTTTCCAAATCCACCAACGGAATGGCGTTGCCCACATCTTGGGCCTTGAACACCACCTGATACGGCTGGGCGCGCACTTCCGCACATTCCGGGGACCATGCAAAGACACCACTGCCCGCGCCCACGGAGGCGAAGGACGCTGGATTCGCCACCTCGCTCAAGGCGCCGCCCACGGCAGTCAAGGCCACTCCGTCGCCATCCGGATCGGAGGCAAACACATTGAAGGTGAGTGACTCGCCCGCCAACACACAGGTGTCGACCATGGCTGCGATGTTCGGAGGCTGGTTGGCACACAGCTGCACGTCGATCTGGAGGTCGCGCGTCACCTCGCCCACCTTGCGCAGGGTGCCGCCCACTTCTCTCCACTCTTCGATGCGAATGGCGACGTTGTATTCCCCGGCGATTTGGGGGGTGTTCCAGGTGACGTCTCCCGTGTTTTCGTCAATGCTGAAGACATCGGGTGCCGCGCTGACTTCATCTGGGTAGACGTACGTCGGGATGAAATCACCCCCAAACCCGCGGCTGGGCACCAAACTGTACGTCAACACATCGCCGTCGGGATCGTAGGCCGCTGGGTTGTGAATCCACGTCTGGTTCAAGCACGCATTTTCCGTGGCGGGATTCAGCAACTGCACGCTGTTGTTGTTCCCCGCTTGGGGGTCGATGATGAGCAGAGACTGGATGGCAAAGGGCGTATCGACCGACCCCGTCATGTTCAGAACCCCTTCATTGCGGTTGGGGTCTTCCACGGTCAATGGGTAGATGCCTGGACCCCCGTAGGTATGCGTGCCGCGGTAGACGTTTTTTTGGATGTCTCCGGGCATCATGACGATGGGCAGCTCCCTGGACAAACTGTCGAGCTGGTCTCCCACTTCATCCCCCCACGTCAAAAACAGCCACGGCCGGTCGGCCAACGCACTGGCTTTGGTGTAGGTGGTGATGACCACCTCGTAGGTCAAACCCTGCACGTGGGTGTAGGTGATTTCGCCAGCGCGGTTGTGGGTGGCTTGGGCCAAGTTCGGAGCCACGAGGCAGGTCAACAACATGCAAAACCCTGCGAGAATGCGACGGCTAGGCATGAAAGGAAAGATGACCTTGGACATGGGAAGACCAAGGTACTCGTCGCTACCTTTGACCTCACCCCATGAGCCCTAAGAATTCCAAAATCAAGGTCGGCATTTCCTGCGGCGACCCCAACGGCATCGGATTGGAAGCCCTTGCCGACGCACTGTCTGATGAGCGCAGCTTGTCGAGCATGGTCCCCGTGGTGTTTGCACCTCGCGCGCTCGCGGAGGCGACCTTTGAAAATGTGCCTTGGGGAGAAGTCGAGGATGCCGGCGCTGCGCGTTCAGGTCAAATCAACCTCGTGACGTTCGAGGCCGACGACTTCGAGCACAAGCCCGGCGAGGCCTCCAAAGAGGCGGGCGCCGTGGCCATGCAGAGCTTGGAAATGGCGGTCGGGTACCTCGCAAAAACCGCGGTCGACGTCCTTGTCACCGCGCCCATCAACAAAGACACCATCCGCCAAGCGGGCTTCTCATTCCCAGGCCACACCGAGTACTTGGCCAGCGAAGCCGGCGTGGATGAAGTGCTGATGTTGCTCTGCTGCGACGGATTGCGGATCGGCATGGTCACCGGTCATGTTGCCCTGAAAGACGTGGCTGCGGGACTGAGCGGAGACCGCATCGGCACCAAGCTCCAACTCATGAATGACAGCCTCATTCGTGACTTTGGCCTGCCCTCCCCCCGCATTGCGGTGTTGGGATTGAATCCCCACGCCGGCGACAACGGCATGATGGGCGACGAAGAGAAGCGCATCATTGCCCCCGCCATTCAACAAGCGCAGGCCAACGGCATCCAAGCCCATGGACCCTATGCCGCCGATGGTTTCTTCGGCTCGGGCGCGTTCAAGAACTTCGACGGGGTCCTGGCCATGTACCACGACCAAGGGCTCGCCCCCTTTAAAGCCCTGAGCTTTGGGCGAGGTGTGAACTTCACCGCGGGGCTTCCCGTGGTTCGCACGAGCCCCGACCACGGCACCGGGTTTGACATCGCGGGACAAGGCACTGCGAACGGAGACTCGTTCCGAGAAGCCCTTCGTTTGGCCTGCGATGTCCGCCGCCACCGACTCGAGCATCGGGACTTTGCCTCCAACCCGTTGGAGATTGCCCCACCCAAGCCCGAGTACCGCTCGCGGCGCTGACCTGCAACGCGCCTTGCGCGAATTCGCGGCCTGAGGTTGGCAATTCCAACCTGATTCGCTACCTTTGCACTCCCCAAAAAATTGGAGGACATGGATTTGTTGGCAGATTACCGGATCCCTTTTGTGGGTTTGAAGCCTGGAAAACATGATTTCCAATTGCGTGTGGACCCGGAGTTCTTTGCTTGTTTCCCCCATTCAGACGTGGATCAGGTCCACGGAGAAGTCCTTGTGGAGTTGGACAAACTCGACACCACAATGACCCTTCGCATGACCTTGACAGCAACAATGACGGCGCCTTGCGACCGTTGTTTGGACGACGTCAGCGTTTCCCTCGAAGGAAGCGACCGGGTGTCAATTCGCTTTGGCGACGAGACCTCCTACGACGACGAGCTGTGGATCTTGGGTTCGAATGAATACCAATTGGACTTGGCCGAGGCCATTTTTCAACTGGTTCATTTGGCCAAACCCAACCGAACCATCCATGAAAACGAAGACGACTGCGATTTGGACATGACCGAATGGCAAGACCCTTCCTCGGATGATGGAGACAACGCAGATGACATCGACCCACGCTGGGCAGCATTGAAAGGACTCGACAACTAACGCACTATGGCACATCCCAAAAGACGGCAAAGCAAAACGCGTACGCGCAAGCGCCGCACCCACGACTCGCTGACACCAGCCAACGTGAGCACATGCCCCACAACCGGCCAGCCTCACATGTTCCACCGCGCCCACTGGCACGAAGGAAAGCTCTACTACAAGGGCAAAGTGGTGATGGAGCGCGAAGAAGCGTAACATCGAGACACTTCGCATCGACCTGTCGGTCGATTGAAAAAGGACCCGTCGGGTCCTTTTTTCTTGCCTCAACTTTTCCACGGGTGACGTTGAAGACTCCCGCATTTCTGAGGCATCGCGCCTGAATGTGGCTTCTACCTTTGGCGCTTCACCTCTATGCAAATGGCAGCTGCAATCACATGTGTCGCCGGGTATTTGCCCGAAGACAAACTCACCAACGCGGACCTCGAAAAGATGGTCGACACCTCCGATGAATGGATCCGGACCCGGACCGGAATCGAAGAGCGTCGCATCCTGAAAGACCCCAACAAAGCCACGTCCGACATGGGTGCGGAGGCTGTGAAGTCCCTCTGTGCCAAGTCGGGCCTCGCCCCCACTGACATTGACCTCATTGTGTGCGCCACGGTGACCCCCGACATGTTGTTTCCCTCCACGGCCAACCTCATTGGCCACAAGGTGGGGGCCACCAAAGCTTGGGGATTTGACCTGAGTGCGGCTTGCAGCGGCTTTTTGTTTGCCCTGAAAACCGGCGCGCAATTCGTGGAAAACGGCACGGCCAAGAACGTCGTCGTCGTGGGCGCCGACAAGATGAGCTCCATCATCGACTACACAGACCGGACCACCTGTGTGCTCTTTGGCGACGGGGCAGCCGCGGTCCTTCTCCAACAGGATGAAGGCGACTGTGGCATCATCGACAGCCAGTTGTACTCCGACGGTTCCGGAGGGGATTACCTCTGCATGCCTGCAGGGGGGTCCTTGCGTCCCGCCAGCCACGAAACGGTGGATGCCAAGCAACACTTCATTTACCAAGACGGACAACCCGTCTTCAAGTCGGCCGTGACCAACATGGCTGACGTGAGCTACGAAGTGATGCAACGGAACAACTTGACCGCGGACGACGTCGCTTGGCTGGTGCCCCACCAAGCGAACCTTCGCATCATTGACGCCACACAGCGTCGCACTGGCCTTCCCCACGAGAAGGTCATGATCAACATTCAGAAATACGGCAACACCACAGCCGCCACCATCCCGCTCTGTCTTTACGACTGGGAATCGCAGTTGAAGCGTGGCGACAACCTTATCTTGGCTGCCTTTGGCGGTGGCTTCACATGGGGCTCGGTGTACGTCAAATGGGCCTACGACGGAAGCAAATGATGCCCGTTCATACCGCCTGAACTACCTTTCTCCCGCAAAAAAACCCTCCGACATGAAACTGACGGAAATCCAAGACCTCATCAAGTTTGTCGCCCGTGCTGGCGTCACTGAAGTGGAAATCGAACAAAAAGAGTTCAAGCTGACCATCAAGTCAGAGATGCCCAAGGGCCGTGGCAAAAAAGAGGAACAGGTCGTCCAGACCATCCAAGTTCCCGCCGCCATGCCTCAAATGGTTCAAGCAGCCCCGGTGGCCGCTGCACCTGCCGCCCCTGCGGCGCCTGCAGCACCCGCGCCAGCTGCTGAAGACACGAGCAACCTCATCGAGATCAAGTCACCCATGATTGGCACGTTCTATCGCCGTCCTTCCCCGGACAAGGACGTGTTTGCCGAAGTGGGCGACGTCATCAAGCCAGGCGACACCGTCTGCGTCATTGAAGCCATGAAACTCTTCAATGAAATCGAATCTGAGGTGCAGGGCAAGATTGTCAAAGTCCTCATGGACGACAACTCTCCTGTCGAGTACGACCAGCCTTTGTTCCTGGTCGACCCCTCTTGAACCGCGAACCCAACCTGATCCCATGTTCAAGAAAATCTTGATCGCCAACCGCGGAGAGATTGCGCTTCGCGTGATCCGCACCTGCCGCGAAATGGGCATTTCAACGGTGGCCGTGTACTCGACCGCAGACCGAGACAGCCTGCACGTTCGCTTTGCGGACGAAGCCGTGTGCATCGGACCTGCGCCGAGCGCCCAGAGCTATCTGAACATTCCCAACATCATTGCGGCTGCGGAAATCACCAACGCCGATGCCATTCACCCGGGATATGGCTTCTTGTCCGAGAACGCCAACTTCTCACGCATTTGCGGAGAAAACGACATCAAATTCATTGGCGCGAGCCCTGAGATGATTGATGCCATGGGCGACAAGGCATCCGCCAAGGCCACCATGAAGGCTGCCGGCGTGCCGACCATCCCAGGAAGTGAAGGCATCCTCGCAGACTTCGAAGAAGCCAAAGCATGTGCCCACGACATCGGCTATCCCATCATGTTGAAAGCCACGGCCGGCGGCGGTGGAAAAGGCATGCGGGTGTGCAAGGACGACGAAGAACTTGCGGAAGGCTGGGAATCCACCCGCCGTGAAGCAGGTGCCGCTTTCGGCAACGACGGAATGTACATGGAGAAGTTTGTGGTGGAACCCCGCCACATCGAAATCCAAATCGCGTCCGACTACCGCGGCAAGGCATGTCACCTCAGCGAGCGTGACTGCTCCATTCAGCGTCGCCACCAAAAGCTCGTGGAAGAAACCCCTTCTCCCTACATGACCGACAAACTCCGTGAAGCCATGGGGGAAGCGGCCATCAAGGCTGCGGAAGCGGTGAAGTACGAAGGGGTCGGCACCGTGGAATTCTTGGTGGATGCCAACCGCGACTTCTACTTCATGGAGATGAACACCCGGATTCAGGTGGAGCACACCATCACGGAGGAGGTCATCGACTACGATTTGATCAAAGAACAAATCAAGTTGGCTGCGCGCGAGAAAATCAGCGGCCGCAACCACTTCCCCAAGCTCCACAGCATCCAGTGCCGCATCAACGCGGAAGATCCCGACCGCAACTGGGCGCCAAGCCCAGGACGCATCACGGACTACCACGCACCGGGCGGACACGGGGTTCGGGTGGACACCCACGCTTACGCGGGGTACATGATCCCCCCGCACTACGACAGCATGATCAGCAAGCTGATTGTGGTGGCCCAAACCCGCGAGGAGGCCATCACCAAGATGCAGCGCGCTTTGGACGAGTACATCATTGAAGGCGTCAAGACGACGATCCCCTTCCACCAGCGATTGATGAAGAACCAGCGCTTCCGCGACGGCGACTTCACCACCAAGTTCCTGGAAGAGGAAAACGTCTGATCAATGCCCCTTACGACAACCAAACGCCTGACTTCGGTCGGGCGTTTGTGCGTTCAGGAGGTTCGGATTTTCTTCAGCGTGGCCGTGGTGCTCTGTCCTGGCACCAGGGGCACAGCCACGGCATGTCCACCCCAAGCCTTCACTTCGGCACTGCCCACCATGTACCGTGGGTCGTACTGGTCGGTGCACGCCGGATCGTAGTCGCCGCCTTTGACGAGGACATCCGGCTGGAGGCGGTTCACCAAAGCAAGCGGTGTGTCGTCCTCAAACACCACCACAGCATCCACGCTGCGCAATGCCGCCAGCACACGGGCGCGGTTGCCTTCTTCGTGAATGGGACGGTCGGGACCCTTCCCCAATCGTCGAACGCTGGCGTCGGAATTGACGCCCACGACCAGTTTTTGGCCATGAGAAGCGGCCACTTCAAGCACTTCGACATGCCCCACGTGCAGCACGTCAAACACCCCATTCGTGAACACCACTTTCAAGCCTTGGGCCTTCCAAGACTTCACCTGTTGCACCAAGGCGTCCAAAGTGTATGCCCCTTTCTCAGCCACGTTGCATGCGGTGGAGGAACAACATGAGGTAGCCCAAGCCACCTGTGAGGACGATCATCGCAGTTTGGGTCAACCAAACCACATTGGCCACAGCAAATCCCACGTCGCCGGAGAATCCGACGGCCGCGAAGCCGAGGGAGACGGCCCAGTGGTAGGAACCGATGCCGCCGGGTGCCGGCAACACCATGCCAAATCCGCCCGCCACCATGACGAGCACGGCGTCGGTCAACCCCAGTGCACTCACGGCAGGGATGGCCTTGAACAACACGTACGACATCAGGAAGTACATCACCCAGATGAACAAGGTGTGGAACAAAAACAGTCCGCGCTTTTCCATGGCGAGCACGCTTCGGATGCCCGTGCCGATGCCTTGAAGGAACCCCGCCATTTTGCCCAGCAGGCCCGAGCGTCCCTGCTGTTGCGAAATCCACCAAAGGGCGCCACAACCCGCGAGACCGGCAACACCCGCCCCGATCAAGGTGGGCACCGCGGGCAGCTGGGCCTCCTGCATCAATGCCAAAAAGGCGTCGAGGTTGGTCAAGAGGGCAAAGGCCACAAGCCCAAACAACATCAGGAAATCCACCACGCGTTCCGTGATGACCGTGCCGAGCAGTTGATCGACGGGGATGTCGTCGGTTTGGTTCAAGGCTGCGCACCTCGCAACCTCGCCAGAACGAGGCACAAAGGCATTGGCGAAATAGGAGAAGGCCACGGCGTGCACACTCCTCGCAGGCGAAGGATGGTGACCCATGGGGGCGAGCAAAAGGTTCCAGCGCAGGCCGCGAGAGACGATGGCGAGGTAGCCCATGACAAACGAGGCCGCAATGCCCCACCATTGGGCGGAGCGCATGTCGCGCTTCAACGCTTCAGGATCTTCCACACCTTGCATGGCCAGCCAGAACAAGCCGAGGCCGATGCCAAAGAACACCAGTGTGGTCAACCCCTTGCGCAACGTCATGTCAAACGATTGGTCTCCGTGTCAGGGAACAGGACGGTGGGCTTGAACGTTTGGGCTTCTTCCACGGTCATCATGCCGTAGGCGATGACGATGACCACATCTCCTGGCTGCACGCGGCGCGCCGCGGGGCCGTTCAAGCAAACCTGGCCGGTGCCACGCTCACCAGTGATGACGTACGTCTCGATCCGTTCGCCGTTGTTGATGTTGACGATTTGGACACGTTCTCCCTCTACGAGTCCGGCAGCCTCGATGAGATCGGGATCGAGGGAAATGCTGCCGATGTAATTCAAATCCGCCTGAGTGACCGTGAGACGGTGCAGCTTGGCGCGCATGACGTTGATGAGCATGGCGCGAAATTACTGCAAGGAAGGGACCCAACGAACCTCGACGCGGCGGTTTTGGGCCGGGTCATGGCCAAGCGGCTCTGCGCTTCCCAGCGCCTCGACCTGAACGCGTTTTTGAGGCCATTTCACGAGGGACTGCAATTGGGTCGCCACGTATTCCGCACGGGCGAGGCTCAAGGCCGCGTTCAAATCGTCCGTGCCGGACGCGTCGGTGTGACCCGTCACGCGGAGAATGCCCTGGCCGGAACGCATTTGAAGTCCTTGGGCCCAACCCTGAAAGACTTGCCAAGAGTCCGAGGTTGGCGTCGGCAAACCGCGCTCGTAGCTCAGGATGGCCAGGGTCGATGTGGGCCAATCGCTCCCATCCAAAGACCCCATGTTCTCCAAAGCGGCCACCGCATCCAAGGGCAACAACACGAAGGCAAAGCCATTCTCGGGGTTCAAAATGTACCGTCGAACCACCCGCCCCTCGGGGGAGGAGATCTCTGCCATCGCCGTGATGCCGGCCCCGCCGCCTTCCCACTCAAACGTCCATGCTTGGCCCGAGGGCAGGCCTCGAAGGGAAGCACAACCATGCGCATCGAGCGTCAAGGTGCGAACCTTCGCACGCGACTCCACCTCCCGCACCGTCACTTGCCCTGCTGCCCCATCCATGCACAAAGTCCAACCTTCTGCCAAGGGGCGCTCAGGTTGGGGCCAAGACATGCGGACCACCTCCACCGCTTGGTCCTCGGAAAGCCGGCGGGCCACCCACGTGAACCCTGGTCCCACCGTCACTGCGGACAAGACTTCGCCCGCCACTTCAAGCGGGTGGGGCTCGGCCCTCAAGTACTGAAGCGCAGCCCTGGCTTGAAACAGCTGGAACGTGCCGCTTCGGTTGGAGGCGAATGAAATGTCCTGACCTTGCCATTGCGGGAACACGTCGTCGGCCTCTGAATTCAACCCGTCGAGGGGAAGCGGGGAAGACCACACGTCGCGGCCGCCAGGCAAACGACTTGGGGTTCGGTGGGACAAAAACACGTCGAAATCGCCGCCGTGGCGGCGGGCCGAAATGAGCGCCTTGCGGCCGCGCGGGTGCATGGCCACGTGCTGGATGTCCTGCAATTCTTCCCAAGCCTGAACGTTGCGTGGGCGCAACTGTTCTCGAGACTTCTCCCCGCCGGTGCGCGGCGCCGAATGCACCGTCCACGTTTGACTCAGGGCCTCATCCAAGGTCACCCCAGGCCGCGACACCCCGAGGTACACGCGGTCCGAATCCAATCCGAGGACCACCAAATGGCCTTCGTCGGACCACCCTGTTTCTGGGACAGCCTGGGCGTCTACCCGCATGGCCATGACGAGCGCCAAGGCCGCGGTGAGGCATGTCAGGACTGGGCCTCGCGCCATAGGGATTGGGCTTGTTGTGCCTCCTCGTACCACGACTCCCCAAACTTGCGAATGAGGGCATCCTTGCAGAAGTCCAGCACGGAAACCTTGCCGGCTTTTCCGCACAGCCTCGCCGCCTCACAAATGGACCACCGGTGGTAGTTCAGGGCCGTGAAATCAATCAATTCCTTGGCGCGGATGGGATACAGGTGGCAGCTCAGGGGTTTTCTCCATTGCGTTTTGCCTTCGAAGTAGGCCTTTTCCAGCCCGCATTTCGCGGTGCCATCGGCGTCGAAGACGGTGTAGGCGCATTCCTTGCCATTCACAAGCGGCGTGACCACATCGCCATCCGCGTCGGTGACTGCAAGACCTTGTGCCTCCACGGCCGCGCGGCCCGCTTCCGGCAAAAGGGGCGCAACGTGCTCCCACGCCAATTCCAACTGGCCCAACTCCGCTTGCGTCAACGGCGCACCGCTGTCGCCTTCCACACAACACGCGCCTTTGCACGCGCCCAAATCGCACGCGAAATGCTCGTCAAACACATCTTCGCTCAGCAGCGTGTCCCCGATCCGAATCATCCCGACGAAGTTAGCGCGAACGTACCTTTCGGGCATGGGAAGGTGGGCCAAGGTCAAGGACAGGTGGGCGCGGGTGAGTGTGTTGACGCCCCGACGGGCGGCCAACCTCCTTCAACTCTCCGCGAGTTACCGCAGGGCGAAGCGTTCGGGTCAGCCCCAAATGCCACCCAACGTCATGCCCACGTCGCTGTCCATCGAGCCCACGACCTCGTGCAACCTCAGGTGCCCCGAATGCCCCAGCGGACTGCGTTCCTTCACGCGTCCCACAGGCATGCTGAACGTGGACCACGCGTGCCAATGGATTGACGAACTCGCGCCGTGGTTGACCTACGTGAACCTGTATTTCCAGGGCGAACCCTTGCTCCACCCCAAGCTTGACCAACTCATGGCCCAATGCCACCGGCACGGCATCTACAGCTCCACATCCACCAACGCCCATCACCTGACAGAGGCCAAATGCCAGGCCCTCATCGACGCCGGGCTCAGCCGCCTCATCGTCTCCATCGACGGATTGACGCAAGAGACGTACGCGTCTTACCGCGTCGGTGGCACGCTGTCCAAAGTGATGGAGGGCACGCGGAACATGGTGGAGGCCAAACGCCAACGGGGTCGGGGACCTCATTTGGTTTGGCAGTTTCTCGTCGTGGGACCCAACGAACACGAACTCCCCGATTTGCTGGAGGCCGCATCGGCGTGCGGGGTGGACGAAGTGGAAATCAAAACCGCCCAACTCGACGACCCCCGAGATGGCCACCCCCTGCTCACCGAAGCTGCCGCACACCGACGGTACGACCGCGACCCAATCACGGGGCAATGGACGTTGCGCAATGCCTTGGAAGACGCGTGTTGGCGCATGTGGCAAGGTGCCGTCCTCACATGGGATGGCCGCGTGGTGCCCTGCTGCTTTGACAAAGACGCCCACCACGTCATGGGCCAACTTCACAAGGAAAGCATGGCCGAGATTTGGCACAACGAGGCCTACGCGGCGTTCAGGCGCACCCTGTTTGCAGACCGTTCCGGCATTCCGATGTGCACCAATTGCAGCGAGGGCTCCCACGTCTATGCCTGACCCACGCGCCCGGCCCGACGTACCTTCGACCGTGTGAGCCCCTCTCCCCGTTCCACTTCTGCACGTCAATGGCTCACCCCACAGCGGGTTTGGTCTGCCTTGACGGTGGCTGTGCTTGCCTCCGTGGCCGTTGTGGCCTGGTCGGTTTGGAAAGGTGCCTCCTGGGAAAGCTTGATGGACGTGCGCATCCACTGGCCTTGGGTCTGGGTGGCCTTGGGGTGTGTGGCGCTTCGAGACGCCGGCTACGTGGCGAGGCTCCTGATTTTGGCCCGGGGAGAACTGACCCTCAAACGGGCCACGTCCAGCATTGTCTTGTGGGAATTGGCCTCCGCCTTGACGCCCTCGGTGGTCGGCGGCAGCGCAGTGGCTTCCTTCATCCTCCACCGCAACGGCTTGGGCTGGGGGCGAAGCTTGGCGACCGTCATGTCCACCGCCCTGCTCGACGAACTCTATTTCTTGCTGGCCGTCCCTGTAGTCGCGTTGGCGGTCGGCCTGGCTGCATTTTTGCCCGAATCCGCACCCTGGCTTGAAGGTTCGGTGGCCACCATTTTCGCCGGCGGTTACGCCTTCATGGCGACGCTCGCCACGCTGTTGAGCACGGCACTCTTCTTTGCCCCCGACCGAATGCAACGCCTGTTGACGGCGCTCGTGCAGGGCCGATGGCTGCGCCGGTGGCGCGAAGCGGGGGTGCAACTGGCCGCCGACTTGCGGCAAGCCTCGCAGGACCTTCGCACGATGTCTTGGCCGCGGTGGATGGCTGCGGCGGGGGCCACCGGGGTCAGCTGGACCGCGCGGTTCCTCACCCTGAACGCCTTGTTGATGGCCTTTGTGGTCCCGCTGACGACAGCGCCTGTGGGTCAGTTCGGCATCTGGGCGCGTCAGTTGTCCCTGTGGACGGTGTTGATGATCAGCCCCACGCCGGGCTCTTCTGGCCTTGCGGAACTCGCCCTGCCAACCTTCATGGACGACGCGCTGCCCCTCGCGCTTTCCGCAACGGTGTGGGCGGCTGCCGTCTTGATGTGGCGCTACCTCACCTACCACCTCTATGTCTTGGTTGGAGGGGTTTTGATGCCTTTTTGGCTGGCACAAACCACCGCCCAACATGGCCCGTCGTAGCGTAACTTTCGACGACCATGAGTGACATGTCCCCCCACCACGGCCGCGGCACCCTCGCAGTGCACGCCGGCGTTGAACCCGACCCCACTACAGGAGCCATCATGACTCCCGTCTACTTGACGTCCACATACGTGCAAGATGGCGTGGGCAACCACAAAGGCTACGAGTATTCTCGAACCCAAAATCCCACGCGGGCAGCACTTGAGGCGGCTTTTTCCGCCCTCGAGCACGGCAGACATGGGCTCGCATTTGCCTCTGGCTTGGCGGCCATGGACACCGTCCTGAAGACCCTTCAACCCGGGGATGAGGTCATCTCCACCAACGACCTGTACGGGGGGAGCTACCGCCTGTTCACGACCGTCTTTGCACACTACGGAATCACGTTCCATTTTGTGGATTTGGGGGACCTCGATGCGGTGAAGAACAACCTCAATGAGCACACGCGCCTCATTTGGGTGGAAACCCCCACCAACCCCATGATGCAAATCACGGACATCGCTGCGGTGGCGGAAACGGTGAAAGGGACCGAAGCCCGGGTGGTGGTCGACAACACGTTCGCCTCCCCCATGCTTCAAAACCCGCTCGACCTCGGCGCAGACATGGTGATGCACAGCGTGACCAAATACCTCGGAGGCCATTCGGACGTGGTAATGGGTTGCCTTGTGACGTCGGACGACGACTGGGCAGAGCAGCTGCGCACCTTGCAAAATTCCTGTGGGGCCGTGCCCGGCCCCATGGACTGTTTCCTCGTGTTGCGGGGCTTGAAAACGTTGCACCTCCGGATGCAGCGTCACTGCGAAAACGGCAAAGCCATTGCACATCATTTGGCCCAGCACCCAGCGGTGTCCAAAGTGCATTGGCCCGG
Organism: uncultured Comamonadaceae bacterium; assembly: GCA_964527895.1. Taxonomy (GTDB): domain Bacteria; phylum Bacteroidota; class Bacteroidia; order Flavobacteriales_D; family Sanyastnellaceae; genus UBA11663. The sequence goes on from CAZGQI010000001.1 coordinate 135,178, forward strand.
CTTTGAAGCGCATCCGGGACACGATGTGGCTGCACGCCAAATGCACGGATTTGGGGGCATGGTGGCATTCACGTTGGCCGATGACAACCTCGACACCGCCAAAGCGGTGGTCGCCAAGACCGAGCTGTTCACCTTGGCCGAGTCGCTCGGTGGCGTGGAAAGTTTGATTGGCCACCCCGCCACAATGACGCATGCGAGCATCCCCAAAGAGGTGCGCGAAAAAACAGGCGTGACGGACGGGTTGATTCGCCTCAGTGTAGGCATCGAAGACGTCCAAGACCTGATTGCGGACCTCGACCAAGCCCTGGCCCAAGCCCATGGGTAAGGTGGCCATCGTCGGTGCGGGACTGGTGGGCAGCCTTTGGGCCCGCATGCTCGGCAACCGAGGTCATGAGGTCGTCGTGTACGAGCGACGTCCCGACCCGAGAAAAGGACCGCTTCACGGCGGACGAAGCATCAACCTCGCCCTGAGCGACCGTGGCTGGAAAGCGCTGGAACGCGCAGGGGTCGCGGAACAGGTGCGAGACATCGCCTTGCCCATTCGCGGACGGCGGATGCACGCCGTGGACGGCACCCGCACGTTTCAGCCCTACGGCTTGGACGGACAATGCATCTACTCGGTGGCCCGGGCTGGACTGAATCGCATCCTTGTGGAGGCCGCTGAAAGCCTGCCCAACGTTTCGTTTGAATTCGACCACCGTTGCCATGGGTACACCGTGGCGGACGACCACGTCGTCCTGCATCTCGAACGTCAAGGCGAAGCCCTGGATGTGAAGGTGGACCGGATTTTTGGTACGGACGGCGCGTTCAGTGCCATCCGCGGCCGCATGATGCGGAACGACCGGTTTGACTTCGAGCAGCGTTACCTTCCCCATGGGTACAAGGAGGTGCCCATGATGCCCGGAGCCGATGGGGACTTCCAAATGGAAGCCGACGGCCTCCACATTTGGCCACGCGGCACCTTCATGTTGATGGCCTTGCCCAACCCCGACAAGACATTTACGTGCACGTTGTTTGGCCCGTATGAAGGGCCTGAAGGGTTGAATCACCTCACCACTGACACGGCGGTGCAGGCGTTTTTTGAAAAGCACTTCCCCGACGTGATGCCCCTGTTGCCCAACTTGTTGGACGATTGGAAAACGCATCCGGTGTCCTCCTTGGTGATGACCCGTTGCTTCCCTTGGAACGACGGATCGCGCGTGGCCCTCATGGGGGATTCCGCGCACGCCATCGTCCCCTTCTACGGGCAAGGCATGAACAGCGGCATGGAAGATTGCACCGTGCTGGACACCCTGCTTGAAGAGGACGACAACTGGGACCGCATCATGGCCCGCTACACCGAGCTGAGGAAGCCTGCGGGCGATGCCATTTTGGAGTTGGCCCTTCAGAATTACATCGAGATGCGGGACCTGACGGGAGATCCCGTTTTCCTACAACAAAAGAAGCTCGAGGCGCGTTTGCAACAAAAGCACCCTGACCGCTGGCTCCCGCTGTACTCGCAAGTGACGTTCAGCCACACGCCTTACCACGAAGCCTTGGCACGTGGGCGGCAACAGCAGAAAGCCATGGAGACCATCATGGGGTCACCGGAACAATGGAATCACTTCGAAGACGACCTCTGGATGGACGCCGTGCTCCAGGAACTCGAATCCCTGCAAGCAGCCGACGCGTGACGCGATCCGCCCACGCCTCGCTCACTTGGACCTTGTTGGCCTTGAGTTTCTCCGCGTGGGGACAAGGCGTGTGGGACAGCCCCTTTGAATCGACGTTGCGCACCCATGAACGAAAGGCGTGGACATGGTCTGGCGGCGCCAACATGCTCATGGGCATGCCCACTGAAGTGCAAAGTGCATGGATTCTCAACCACGGAACCGTGGAAGCACCTGCACTCGACACCTTGCATCAGGGCATTTGGCGGGCAGAAGCACTGGCCGGATGGCAGGTGGGACTTGGTCACCTTTGGTTGCGCGAAGACGCCCTTTGGGCAGACCGACTTTCTACAGCAATCCACGTCAGCCAAGCGCGAAATGCAGAATCGTTCTTGGGGGTGGTGAAAGGAACGGGGGCCGACACTTCCGTGGCCTTTGTCGACAGCCTGATGCGCACCCAAGCCTCTGCCTTGGCCGTGGAGTTGCGGCTGCAGAGCATGCGCGCCGTGGCCACAGGACCGGACGGGTTCGTGGAAGTCCGGACAGGCATGCGCGCGGCGTACAACCTGTCCCAGACCACCCTCGAAAACCGTCCCCACTTCTTCCAACCCGTGGCTTTGCCCACATGGCATGTCGCATGGACCGCAGGCATCGGTTGTGGATTGAAGATCTACCGGGGACGAATGGTCCGTTTGGGCGTGGATGTGGACGTGCTTCAACTTGCCCAAGCTTCCCAAGAAATGACCTTCCGCGTCGTGAATTCAGACGTCCGCGGCTTGGATTGGATGCAAAGTGGCTACCGACCCTGGCGAGCCACCTTGAACGTCGACTTGTACCGCCGCAAGCCGGAGGAAGGATGCGCAGCACCCACGCGGAGCACGGCGTCCAAAACGCTGTTTGACCCCAAGATGAAAGGCGTCGGCAAGGCCAGAAACAAAGGCCTCAAAAAAGCGCTGAAAAAGCGCGACTCCTGAGTCAGATGTCCTCGCAGAGTTCGACGAGGACCTTGGCGGTGTCGGAAGGGTGCAGGAAGGCAATGCGCTTTTGGTCGGCCCCGGGCTTCGGCCCGGAGATGACACGGTAGCCCTCGGCTTCCAACCGCGCGATTTCCCCTTCTAGGTCGTCTACCAAAAAGGCCACGTGATGCAGGCCAGGGCCACGCTTGTCGATGTGGCGCGCGATGGGGCCATCAGGGGTGGTGGATTCCAACAATTCGACTTTGGAGTCGCCTGTTTGGAAAAAAGAAGTCATCACCCCCTCGTCCTTGACCTCCTCTCGCTTGTAGGGCTTCACCCCAAGGACATCGGTGAAAATGCGCTCTGCTTCCGCCAAGTCGGCCACGGCAATGCCCAGGTGTTCCAATCGCTTCATGGGACCAAAATAGGCCTACCTACCTTTGGCCGCATGAGTGAACAGCATGTTCTGCCTTTGGATTTGAGCGGCAAGCGCGCCTTGGTGTGCGGCGCCTCCCAAGGCATTGGTCTCGCCGCTGCACAGCAACTCGCGGGACTCGGTGCGCAAGTGACCTTGCTTGCACGCAACCTTGAACGCCTCGAGGCCGCCTTGGCCACCTTGCCCGGGGAAGGGCACAGTCTGGCCGTGGCAGACTTTCAAGATCCCGCCGACGTGATGCGGGCTGCAGCAGAAGTGCTGGCGGCCGGGGACGTGCACATCCTGGTGAACAACAGCGGCGGGCCCGCAGGCGGACCCATCACAGAAGCGCAAGAAGACGCCTTTCTCGCCACGTTCAACCAGCACTTGATCAACAACCAAAACTTGGCCAAAGCCGTCCTTCCGGGCATGCAACGCGCCGGCTGGGGAAGGATTGTCAATGTCATCAGTACCTCGGTGAAGGCTCCGCTCGCAGGATTGGGCGTGTCCAACACCATCCGTGGCGCGGTGGCCAACTGGGCCAAAACCTGGGCCACCGAAGTCGCCATTCACGGCATCACGGTGAACAACGTGTTGCCCGGCGCCACCCACACGGCGCGCCTCACCAGCCTTGCAGAGGCAAAGGCTTCAGCCGCGGGCACCACGCCTGAAGCGGTGCTGGCCGGCATGGCCGCCAAAGTGCCTGCGGGGCGCGTGGGACAACCCGAGGAAATCGGACATGCCATCGCCTTCCTTTGTTCACCGGCTGCTGGGTATATCTCCGGCATCAATTTGCCGGTCGACGGGGGTCGAACGCCTTCCCTCTGACTTACATTCGTCCTTCGAACGTCAATACATACGTCGATGAATTCAGAACACCACGCCGCGATCCAGGCGTTCATGGATCGGGTTGCTGAGCGCAACCCCAACGAACCCGAATTTTTGCAAGCTGTGGAGGAAGTGGCCGAGGCCATCGTTCCCTTCATGGAAGACAACCCCAAATACAAGGATGCCAACATCCTTGAGCGCATCGTAGAACCCGAGCGCGTCATCATGTTCCGCGTTCCGTGGACCGACGATGCCGGGAACGTGCACACCAACCGGGGGTTCCGCATCGAATTCAACAGCGCCATCGGGCCTTACAAAGGTGGATTGCGCTTCCATCCCACCGTGAATTTGAGCATCCTCAAGTTCTTGGGCTTTGAGCAAATCTTCAAGAACTCCCTGACCACCCTGCCCATGGGCGGTGGCAAGGGCGGGTCGGACTTCGACCCCAAGGGCAAGAGCGACAATGAAGTGATGCGTTTTTGCCAAAGCTTCATGACCGAGCTCGCCCGCCACATTGGGCCCAACACCGACGTGCCTGCAGGAGACATTGGCGTGGGGGGGCGTGAGATTGGCTACATGTTTGGCCAGTACAAGCGCATCCGCAACGAGTTCACCGGCGTGCTGACCGGCAAAGGCCTCAACTGGGGCGGATCCTTGATTCGTCCTGAAGCCACGGGCTACGGCTGCGTGTACTTCGCGGAGGAAATGCTCAACCACAAAGGCGACAGCATGAAGGGCAAGACCGTGGCCATTTCGGGCTCCGGCAACGTCGCCCAGTTTGCCGCCCAAAAGTGCCTGCAGCTCGGCGCCAAGGTGGTGACCATGTCCGACTCGCAAGGCACCATCCACGACCCTGAAGGCATCGACGAAGAGAAGTTGGCCTACATCATGAATTTGAAGAACGTGGTGCGCGGCCGCATTAAAGAGTACGCCGCGGCGTACAGCTCGGCCGAATTCATGGAGGGTCAGCGTCCTTGGAGCGTGAGCGTGGACGTGGCGTTGCCTTGCGCCACCCAGAACGAATTGAACGGCGACGAAGCCGCGGCATTGTTGGCCAATGGCTGCGTGTGTGTGGCCGAAGGCGCCAACATGCCAAGCACGCCCGAAGCCATTGAAGCCTTCCACGAAGCCGGCATCTTGTTTGCGCCTGGCAAGGCCTCCAATGCAGGTGGTGTGGCCACCTCGGGATTGGAGATGTCCCAAAACTCCTTGCGCTACAACTGGACGCGCGAAGAGGTTGACGCCAAGCTGCATCACATCATGAAGGACATCCACGGCCAATGCGTGGCTTACGGGACCAACGAAGACGGTTCAGTCGATTACGTGCGCGGCGCGAACATCGCTGGGTTTGTCAAGGTCGCGGATTCCATGCTTGACCAAGGTGTGGTGTAACTTCGCTGCATGATTACAGGATTCTTGCACATGCACAGCGCATTGCGCTGGGTGGCCTTGGTGTTGCTCGTGTTGGTGGTGGTCAAAGCATTGGCCGGCCGCAGTGGAAACAAGCCCTTCACAGAGGGCCAGAAGAAGCTCGGTCTTTTCACCATGATTGCCCTGCACCTTCAACTCGTCTTGGGTCTGCTTCTTTACATGATGCGCGGCTGGATTGGCATGCTCGGCCAAGAAGGCACCATGAGCAACAGCTACACCCGATTTTTTGCCGTCGAGCACATCACCATCATGCTCGTGGCGATTGTGTTGGGCACGTTGGGACACAGCTTGAGCAAGCGTGCAAGTGGAGACCAGGCCAAATACAAGAAGCAAGCCCTCTTCTTTGGGCTGTGCTTGTTGCTCGTGTTGGCCGGCATTCCTTGGCCTTTCCGTGAAGGCTTTGAGCAAGTCGGTTGGTTCTGAGCATGCGCACACCTTGTTGGATTGTCGCAGTTGTGGCGTGTGCCCTGTGCTTTGTGCAGTGCGGCACTTCTGACGTCTCCCCTGCCAACCCTGCCAAAGACACGGGCGCAGCGGGGGTTGATTTGGCCAACGCTTCCCGGCAATACACCATGAAATGCTCAGTGTGTCATGGCGAAGACGGCGCACCCGTCCTCGCCTCTGCCCCTGATTTGAGGACGAGCACCTTGTCGGTGGAAGAACGCGTGGCGATCATCGCCTACGGGAAAGGCACCATGCCTCCCCACCGCGGGATGCTCGACATGCCCACCATCCGAGGCATTGCGGTGTACATTGAGAAATTCCGAAACTGAGGCTTGACCCATGGGAACCAAACGCAAACCCCTCTCCACAGCCAAGCCTGCCGAAACATGCGTCCTCATCGGGCTCGCCACCCGGCACCAGCGTCGCGAACAACTCGAAGAGTACTTGGAGGAGCTGGCCTTCTTGGCTGAAACGGCCAAAGCAGAACGGCAACGCACCTTCATCCAAAGCCTGGACAAGCCCGACGTGCGCACGTTTGTCGGTTCGGGCAAGCTTCAGGAGATCAAGGAATACGTGGAGGAAGAGGACATCGACATGATCATCTTTGACGATGAATTGAGTCCCATCCAGCTGCGCAACATCGAGAAGGAAATTCCTGAGCGCAAGGTCCTCGACCGGACCAACCTCATCCTGGACATCTTTGCCCAACGGGCCGCAACCGCCCATGCGAAAACCCAGGTGGAACTCGCCCAATACCAGTACCTGTTGCCCCGCCTCACCAACATGTGGACCCACCTGCAGAAGCAAAAGGGGGGCATCGGCATGAAGGGACCTGGAGAAAAAGAGATTGAAACGGACCGCCGGGTCATCCGCGACCGGATTGCCCTCTTGCGCAAGCAATTGGCCGGCATCGACAAGCAAATGGCCACCCAGCGAAAGAACCGGGGCCAGATGATTCGGGTGGCCCTCGTGGGCTACACCAACGTGGGCAAAAGCACGCTCATGACCTTGATGTCCAAAAGCGACGTGTTTGCCGAGAACAAGCTGTTCGCGACCCTCGACACCACCGTCCGCAAGGTGGTCATCGACAACCTTCCCTTCCTGCTGAGCGACACGGTGGGATTCATCCGAAAGCTGCCCACGCAACTGATTGAGAGCTTCAAGAGCACCTTGGACGAGACGCGCGAAAGCGACATGCTCCTTCACGTGATTGACGTGAGTCATCCGCAATTCGAGGACCACATGGCCGTGGTGGAGCGCACCTTGGCGGACATCGGCAGCGACAGCAAGCCCACGATGGTGCTGTTCAACAAGGTGGACCTCCTGACAGATCCCGATGGCGAACGCACGCCTGAGGATTTGGAGCGCGGCATTCGCGAACGTTTCGAGGCGCTCGGCCACGATGTGATGTTCCTGTCGGCCAAGACCAAGGTGGGGTACGACGCCTTCCGAAGCACCCTGTACGAGCGGGTCAAGGAACTGCACATCAAGCGCTACCCCTACAACCAATTCCTATACTGAACGCGCCCTTCCGCGTGACATCCCTACCTTCGAGACATGGCGAGCATCCGACAAGAACGCGTGGCAGAACTCCTCAAGCGAGAGTTGAGCATCCTGTTCCAACGCGAATCCAACACGTGGTTTGGGGGGCTGTTCATCACAGTGACCCAGGTCCGCATCGGGCCCGACCTCGGTTTGGCCAAGGTGTACCTCAGCTTCATGGCCACCCCGGACAAAGAGAAGGCGTTGAAGGAGGTCGAAGCCGAAGGATGGCGCGTGCGAAAGGCGCTCGGTGCCAAAGTCGGCAAACAATTGCGCCGCGTTCCCGAATTGAATTTTTACCTGGACGACAGCCTCGACTTCGTGGATGAAGTCCAGCGCGCCCTCCATTCATGAGGCTCCCCTTCCGACTGGCTTCGAGGTACATCGTCAAGCGACGGTCGGGCACCTTGGTGCACGTCATTTCTGGCATTTCCGTGACCGTCATTGCCGCCGTGGCCACCGCCATGGTGTGCATTTTGAGTGCCTTCAATGGCATTGAAGACTTGGTCAAGGACCTGTTTGGGACCTTGGACGCCGACCTCGCGGTGGTGCCGCAATCGGGGGCCGTGATTCCGCAAGCTTGGGGCGATCACCTGGCTGACATCCCCGGCGTGGACACGTGGGCGCCTGTGCTGGAAGACGAAGTGGTGGTCCGGGCCGACGAAGCCGTCAGGGTCGCGACCGTCTTGGGGGTCGATGCCCGCTACCGGGCCGTGTCCCGCATTGACCGCGCCATCGTCGAAGGGGCGTATGCCGTGGAAGACAGTGCCACGACGTGCGGATGCTTGGGCTTGGGGGTTCGGTCCGAATTGGCCCTGAAAAGCGACAGCCTTGACCCGCCTCTGTTCTCGGTGAGCGCCCCGATTCGGGGCCGAAAACTCTCCCGTCATCGGGAGCGTGCGTTCCGCACGGAAGCCGTCCACGCATGCGGCACGTTTTCCATCAACGCCGACCTCGACACCCGCTACCTGCTCCTGCCCTTGCGTGATGCGCAAGACCTGTTGGACCGAGACGGGCGCGTGTCGCGGATCGAAATCAAAGCCCTGCCTGGATGGACCCAAACCGAGGTGGCCGAGGAGGTGCAGCATGCGTTGACCGAACGACTCGGCGAAGAGGCCGCCGGCATGACCACCCTCACCCGAGACGACAAGCACAAATTCATCACCCAAACCAACCGCGCCGAAAAGTGGGCAACGTTCGCCATTTTGAGCTTCATCCTCATCGTGGCTGCGTTCAACATCATGGCTTCCTTGACCATGCTCTTGCTCGACAAAAAGAAGGATCTGGAGGTGCTCGACGCCATGGGAATGCCCGTGCGCATGATGGAACAGGCGTTTGGGCTTCAAGGGCTGACCATCAACGTGGTCGGCGGGTTGGTCGGCGTGGTGCTCGGCTCCCTGCTTGTGATGGGACAAGCCGCCTTTGGGTGGTTGCAACTGCAAGGCTCGGTGGTGCCTGCGTACCCTGTTCGCCTGGATGTCCTCGATGTCCTTGGCACCCTCGCTGTGGTGGTCTTTGTGGGGGGACTTGGCTCCTCGGCCATGGTGCGGCACTTGATTCGCCGCCAAACGTCAGGCGTCGCCTGACCCCTTCGCTCAAGCAAACACATGCTCGCCAAAGCGCTCCGCAATCTCGGAGAGTTTGGCTTCCAACGCCTCGGGGTTGTCGAGTGTGACCAGGGCAAGTCGGTGCTCCTTGAAGTGAGGCAATCCCCGGAAATAGTTCGCGTAGTGACGCCGCATCTCCACAATGCCGAGGCGCTCGCCCTTCCACGCAATGCTGTGCCGCAAGTGGGTCCGAACCGCCTTGATGCGCTCGGCCATGTCGGGAGGACTTCCCGCGTCTCCTGTGGCGAAGTAGTTCTTCACTTGTCTGAAAAACCACGGAGCACCAATGGCACCGCGGCCAATCATGATGCCGTCCACCCCGTAGCGGTTCTTGTATTCCAAGGCCTTTTCTGGGCTGTCAATGTCGCCATTCCCAAAGACCGGAATTGTCATCCGAGGGTTGTTCTTCACCGCGGCAATCAAGGACCAGTCCGCTTCGCCTTTGTACATCTGGGCGCGGGTCCGACCGTGGATGCTGATGGCCTTGATGCCCACGTCCTGCAAGCGCTCGGCGACCTCGACGATGTACTTGGTGTTGTCGTCCCAGCCCAAACGCGTCTTCACGGTCACCGGCAACGAGCACGTGTCCACAATTTCCTTGGTCATGGACACCATTTTGGGAATGTCCTGAAGGATGCCAGCACCTGCGCCGCGACACGCCACCTTCTTGACCGGGCAACCGTAGTTGATGTCCACCAGGTCCGGACCGGCCGCTTCCGAAATCCGTGCAGCCTCGCGCATCGACTCGATTTCCGACCCAAAAATCTGAATGCCAATGGGACGCTCGTAATCGAAGATGTCGAGCTTGGCCACGCTTTTGGCCGCATCGCGGATGAGGCCCTCCGACGAAATGAACTCGGTGTACATCATGTCCGCCCCGTATTCCTTGCACAAGGCGCGGAACGGCGGGTCGCTCACATCCTCCATGGGGGCGAGCAGCAGCGGGAATTCTCCCAAATCGATGTCTCCAATGCGGACCACGTTCGTCGAAGTTTCCGCAAATTTACGGCGCGACACCACGTCCCCTTCAACCCCTGCCCATGAGCTTCATCCGCAACGCCTTCCAAACCATGCACCCGGCCGCCCAGGTCGTCATGCTCGGTTGCATCGTTTTGACCTTCATGGCGCTCGCTGCGGGCGTGGGCGTGTTGTGGGCCTCGGGGGGCGATGCAGATCAAATGCAAACCCTCATGCAACAAGGGGCCACAGGCGAACTCGACCGCAGCGCAGTGCTGGCAATGAACAACGCCAACCAACTCATGGCGTTTCTGGGCGCCTCCTTGGCCTTTGCCGCGCTGGTGGGCATGCCCTTCTTGGGTCGGTTCTTTCTCCAAGCGCCCGCCCTCAAGATGTTGGGCCTCGCGGTCGTCATCGCCTTGGGCATGAGCCCGGTGCTCGACTTCACCTACCGCCTCAACGAATGGGCCCTCGTTCCGGGGTCCGACCTTCACCAATGGGCTGGAGGCCTTGAAGCCCAAGCCATGGTGCTCACCAAGGCGCTCCTCGCCTTTTCAGGCACCTCCGAGGTGTGGGCAGTGCTGTTTTCGGTCGCGGTGTTGCCTGCGCTGTGCGAGGAGTGGTTGTTCCGCGGCACGTTGCAACCCATCTTGGTTCGCGCCACGGGGAACATCCATGTGGGCATTTGGGTGTCGGCGGCCCTGTTCAGCGCCATCCACATGCAATTCTTTGGCTTCGTCCCACGGATGCTCCTCGGCGCAGGTTTTGGCTACCTCGTGGTGTACAGCGGAAGCTTGTGGCCCGCCATCTTGGGTCATTTCGTGAACAACGCCGGCGTGGTCATCGCGGCGTGGTGGATGGGGAGCACATGGCTGGAGGAAGGCCTCGAACCGCAACCCCTCAGTTCATGGGCGTGGAGCGATTGGAGCATGGCCTTGGTGGCCTTGGTGGCCCTGGGCTGGGCGGTGGGGAAGCTTCGAAGAGACGGCAGCCCCTCAGGGTATCTGAAGGCGCTGTCCAAGGAGGGCTGACCCTCCGCCAAAGGCCGGGGTCAGGCGTTGGGCCAAGCAGCCTGCACAAACGCCTTCGCGATGATCAAATCCTCAGGCGTGGTGACCTTCACATTCCACGGATCGCCTTCGCACAGGTGGACTTCGTGACCGGCGGCTTCCATCACACTCGCGTCGTCCGTGAATTCCGCCCGGTAGTCGGTGTCAAATGCCGCCTTCAACGTGGCAAGGTCAAAACACTGAGGCGTCTGCACGGCTCGGAGGACGCTGCGGTCCACCGCGTGACTCGACGCCCCTTCGCGTTCCATCTGTCGGATGCTGTCTTTCACGGGCACCACGGGCACTGCACTTCCCTGCGCCTCGGCCTGGGCAAAGCAACGCTGAATGGTCTCGACTGAAGGAAAAGGCCGCACCGCATCGTGGATGCCGACCACGCCGGTATCGGGCAAGGTGGCCAAGCCGGCCAATACGGAGTGGAACCGTTCTGCCCCGCCTGGGACGACGTGGGTGGCGCCGGCGCTGCCGTGTTTGGCCTCGAGCTCCGCGAACTCTTCAAACAAACTCTCGTGCAAGACCAACGTGACCTCGGCCTCGGGCAGGGCTTCTTTGAAACGGCGAAGGGTCCACCACATCAATGGCAGACCCTCCACATTCAAAAATTGCTTCGCCGTCGTCAGACGCATGCGGGTGCCTGTGCCCCCGGCCACCATGACGACGTAGTGCTTCATTGAGGTGCGCGACGAATCAGCCGTTGAAACGCGCACCCACCGCGTTCCAATCCACCACGTTGAAGAACGCGTTGATGTAGTCTGGACGGCGGTTTTGGTAGTTCAAGTAGTAGGCGTGCTCCCACACGTCCAAGCCCAAAATGGGGTTGCCTCCGCATCCCACACCGGGCATGAGGGGGTTGTCTTGGTTCGCGCTGCTGCAGACCTCGAGCTTTCCGTCTTTCTCACAGAGCCAAGCCCAGCCTGAGCCAAAGCGCGTGGCTGCGGCCTTGCTGAATTCGTCTTTGAAATTCTCGAAGCTGCCGAAGTCGCGGTCGATCGCCTCGCCGAGGGCGCCTTCCGGGGAACCACCGCCGTTGGGTGACATGCTGTTCCAGAACAACGTGTGGTTCCAGAAGCCACCGCCGTTGTTGCGCACAGCACCGTTGTCGCTGTGGTCGCGAAGCAGGGTGTCAATGTCCTTTCCAGCGAGGTCCGTTCCCTCGATGGCTGCGTTCAATTTGCTGGTGTACCCCGCATGGTGCTTGCCGTGGTGGATTTCCATCGTGCGTGCATCGATGTGTGGTTCCAAGGCGTCGTGCGCATAGGGGAGGTTGGGAAGCTCAAAAGCCATGTTCTTCGTTGTTGGAGTTGATGTCGTTGTTTGTCAGGTCCAAAGATACAGTGCCGTCCACTCGTCCTGCGAAAGAGCCTTCCACAAGGGCATGAATGGCACGGGCCACCCCCTGGTCTCCCTCTGTCAGAACTTCGTACGATGCCGATTCGCCCCAATGCGTTCGGACCACTTGGGCGAGGAACCGATGACGCAGTTTGGCCGCTTCTTCTTCTGTCGGCTCTCTCCAAGGCCAACCGTCCCGCTCTGCTTGGGCATACACCACTTCCAACACGCCTTGGCGCCATCCTGGAAGGGCCTCGATGTCCCTTGGCGAATCGCAGTCGCGCAAGGCCTCGCGATGCGCATCCATCCACGTGAAGACCGCATCCCGCAACACTCCCGTCCAAATCCACTCACTCACCCACGCACTGGTGGCGGTGCTGTCCCAAGGCACGAAGACGTCAGGGGCAATGCCACCCCCGCCATAGACTTCCCGTCCCACCGGCGTCACATACCGCAAGGAATCGACCAGCGGCATGCTGTCTTCGTGGTACAACTCACCGGAGGCCAGGCGCATGTCAAAGTCGTCGTCGTAATCGGCGTAGGGTTTTTGGATGGCGCGGCCCGTGGGGGTGTAAAAACGCGCCACCGTCAGGCGCAGCGCCCCCGAGCCTGGCACGGGAAATTCCTCTTGCACCAACCCTTTCCCAAACGTCCTTCGCCCCACCACCACACCGCGGTCGTTGTCCTGCATGGCGCCGGCGAAAATTTCGCTGGCCGAGGCCGAACCCTCGTCCACCAACACGGCCACAGGCCAGTCCAAATAGGGACCTCGACGGCGGGTCTTGTACGTGCGTCGCGGGGACGACTTGCCCTCCGTGTACACGATGGGGTCGCCCTCGTCCAAAAACAGCTCCATCATGTCGACGACGGCATTCAAATAGCCTCCGCCATTGCCCCTCAAATCCACCACCACCGACTTGGCCCCTTGGGCTTCGAGCGAAGCCATGGCCTCTTCAAATTCGAGGGCGGTGTTGGCGGCAAAGCGAATCGCCTTGATGTAGCCCACCGAGTCCTCTGTCACAAAGGCGGCGACCACGCTTTGGATGGGAATGCGGTCGCGTGTCAAATGCACTTGAAACGGCGCATCGCGTCGAGACAAACCCAAGGTCACTTCCGTGCCTCGCGGTCCCTTCAACAGTTCCATGACCCGTTGGTTGTTCAGTTCAGGGCCTGAAATGGGCATGCCTTCCACCTCGAGAATTCGGTCGCCCGCCTGGATCCCTGCCTCTTCCGAGGGGCCTCCAGGAATGGCCGCCACCACCATCAACGTGTCGTCTTGGATGATGAACTCCACGCCAATGCCTTCGAAATTCCCCTCCATGTTCTCGGACATGGCGGCCAATTCTTCGCCGCTGAAATACACCGTGTGCGGGTCCAATTCTTCGAGCATGGCTTCGATGGCGGCATCCACCAACTTGCCCCGACTGAAGGTGTCCACGTACAAATCTTCGATGCGGTGAAGCACATTCAACAGGCGCGCTTGGTCGCCTGATGCGTTCCAGTGGCCATGAAACGCCACGCGGGGATCCGCATTTTCACCGCCGTTCCAACCGCCACATCCACGTCCAAGCCACAGTCCTGCAACGAGGGCCACGGCCAAGGCCAAAGGTTGTCCATTCTTCATTCTGACAGATGAACGATTTCAACCCCGGCTTGGTTCAAAAAGGCCAAGCCACTGGGGTCTTTGTACGCATCTGCATACACCACCCGGACAATGCCCGCCTGGTGAATCAGTTTGGCACACTCTCGGCAGGGAGACAAGGTGATGTACAACGTGGCGCCCTCTGCACTGTTGTTGCTCTTGGCCAACTTGGTGATGGCATTGGCCTCCGCGTGAAGGACATACCAATGCGTGGTGCCGTCCCCCGCTTCGCAGACATTGGGAAACCCACTGGGCGTGCCGTTGTAGCCGTCGGCGATGATCATTTGGTCCTTCACAATGAGCGCGCCCACCTGCTTCCGCTCACAATGCGACAAGAGCGCCCATTCCCGGGCCATGCGCATGTACGCGGCGTCGTAGCGCTTTTGCTTGGTGTCTTGCTTGTCGGCGGCCATCACAAGGCCAAAGGTACGCCTTGGAGGCAGCGTCGCGTCCCCTCCGTTGTAGCTTGCAGCATGCGCATTTACACGAGGACAGGAGACGACGGCAGCACGGGCTTGTTTGGCGGTGCACGGATCGGCAAGGACGACCTTCGGATCGAGGCCTACGGTACCATTGACGAGCTCAACGCCTGGATCGGCAAAATCGCCACCCACGATGCGGCGGAGCCCCTCCGCATGCCTTTGCAAGCCATCCAAAGTGAACTGTTCACCCTGGGCAGTCATTTGGCCACCACCGACCCCCATTGGGCTGCCAAATTGCCCGCGCTCAATCCCCATGGCGCCGAAGGACTCGAGTCTTGGATGGACGAATTGGAATCGGGCTTGCCGGCGCTCTCCAGCTTCGTGCTGCCTGGCGGACACCCCGCCGCCGCGGACGCCCATGTGGCACGCACCGTGTGTCGCAGGGCCGAGCGTCGTTGCGTTTCGTTGCATCGGGAAACAAAAGTGGACCCTGTGGGGTTGACCTACCTCAATCGACTTTCGGACGCTTTGTTCATGGTTGGCAGGTGGCTCACCCATGCCACAGGCAATCAAGACATTCCCTGGAAACCCAATGACTGACGTGCAAAAGACGGCCCAAGACTTGACTCGCATCGAGATTCGGTTATTTTTGCGCGCTGACAGACAGGCCTAAGACCGCTTAAGCAGGACACCATGTATTGGACACTCGAACTTGCCTCATACCTCGAGGACGCCCCTTGGCCCGCCACCAAGGACGAGCTCATCGACTTCTCGATGCGCACCGGTGCGCCGTTGGAAGTGGTGGAGAACCTTCAACAATTGGAGGACGACGGCGAATCGTTCGACACCATCGAGGACATCTGGCCCGACTACCCTTCCAAGGAGGACTTCTTCTTCAACGAAGACGAGTACTGAGGACCTTCCTCCAAAAGCCCTGAGATCAGGGTTTCATCCCTTTTTTGGCCAAAGAAAAGGCGGGACTTTCGCCCCGCCCCACTTGACATTGAACTCAAACGGATTTGAAATCCGTTTGTACCACACCAAAGGAGACCAATCCTTTGGTTAGGGCAATGTGATTCAATTGTTTGGGAAAAACAAACGAATGCATGCTTTTTTCTTGAATTGGCCGGCATTCGTGACACATAATGACCCGTTCATGGGTCAATTTGTGCGATTCATGCTCTTATGTGGGCGATTGTAGCACGCGTCGCCACGTGGCCCCCGCGCGCTGTTCCACGAGCACCTCGCACCCGTTCGTCAGGTCGTCCAGCACATTTCCATCTCCATGTCGGACCGTCAAGAGCGTCAAATCGTGGGTCCATTCCAAGCGAAACCCTGGGCCCAAGGCCTCTTGGAGACGGGACATTTGGGCATCGCTTCGGTCGGCCAACACCCCAAAATGGGTGGCGCTCTGTTGCATGAGGCGAACGTGAATGCCTGAATTGCCCAACGCCCCAAACACCTCGGTCAGGTGGTCCTCCACCAAGAAACTCCCGTCGGCCGTGTAAATCTCCATCCACGTCTGGTGGTCTCTCCAGATGAACATCGGCACTTCGGGGATGAGGCCGGGGAAAGCATCAATGCGGGTAGAAGGACCTTCAGGGGCCACAAACGACTTGACCCACAGGGGCAAACCCGCGAGTTGCAGGGGTTTGACTGTTCTGGGGTGAATGACGCTTGCGCCGTAGTAACTCAATTCGAGCGCTTCTGCGTGGTCGACTTTTGGGACTGTGACCGCCTCGGGGTGGCGTTTGGGGTCGGCGTTCATCATGCCTGGAACGTCTTTCCAAATGGTCACGCCCGCGGCACCCACCGCCACAGCAAGAAGGGCAGCGCTGTAATCGGAGCCTTCCCTGCCCAACGTGCTCGTGCTGCCGTCGGCGTGTCGCCCGATGAAGCCTTGGGTGATCACCACGTGGGCCTGGTCCATGCAGATGCGGAGTGACGTTCCAGCTTCACCCAACCTGGATTCATCCACGCGCGCAAAGCGATGCGGACCCGAGGTGTACAGCGTGTCGCGCACATCCCACCATGCCGCCGACATGCCCACCTTCGATAGCCAGGCCGCCACCAATGTGGTGCTTGCGAGCTCCCCTGCCGCCACCATGGCGTCGTACGCGGCATCCATGGATTGGGGGCGCACCTGCTCTGAGGCTTGCCAACAGCTTTCCATGCGACCGCGCAATGTTTCCGTGAGCGAGGGCGACAGGCCCAACGCATCGGCCACCGCCATGTGCTCCTCTACGCAGGTCGCCCACAAATCCCGCCGTTCGGCTTCGACAGAGGCCGACCACACTGCTTCCAGCGCATTGGTCGCTTTGCCCATGGCCGAGACCACCACCACAGCGCGTTCTCCCGCTTCAACTTGGTCCGAGAGCAGTTGGCCCACACGCTGAATCGCTTGGGCATCGGACACGGAAGCACCGCCAAATTTGTGGGCCGAAATCTTCATGCGTCGTCCAAGGTTAGAGGGGTCGCAGTCCAGCTTTCCAGTTGAGTCCGCGTCAAGCGGCCGTTCAACCAATCCGAACTCACGGTCGCCCCGAGCCTTTCGTAAAAACCGATGGCGGGCGCGTTCCAGTCCAACACCTGCCACTCCAAACGGTGGGCATCGCGACGCTGGGCCACCGCCACCACCTCATTGAAAAGGGCTTTTCCCACTCCTTTCCCCCGCCAGGACTCGGTCACCACGAGGTCCTCCAAATACCAAGTCACCCCTTTCCACGTGCTGTACCTCGGATGATGCAGGGCCATGCCGATGACCTTGTCGTTCTCCACCGCCACCGTCACCTCGAAGCGACCTGCCGTGAAGTCGGCGCTGAACGTGTCAAGAGAGAGGGTCACCTCATTCTCCGCACGCTCATAGGCTGCCAATTCCACGATGAGACCGTGGACATGGGCCAAATCCGCCGCCAGCGCAGGCCGAACACATACGGGAGAAGTGGATGGGGACAACACGTGGCGAAGTTACCCCACCCCGAACCCGATTCGCCATTACTTTACATGCGGAATCAACACCCATGGAAAACCTGCCTCTTGCCACCCTTGATGTGGTCCTTTTGCTTGTGTTGCTGGTCGGCGCATGGCGGGGATTCACGAAAGGATTGATCCTCTCTGTGGCGTCCATGGTGGGGCTTGTGGGTGGCATTTGGGCTGCGTCACACTTCTCGCACATGGTGGCAGAGCAGCTTGCACCGCACGTCACGTGGTCCGTCAATTCCCTTCACATGGCTTCCCTCGCGCTGACGTTTTTGTTGGTGGTGGTGACGGTCCACCTGCTGGCCAAACTCTTGGAGAAGATGCTCGACCTTGTGGCCCTTGGCTTGGTCAACAAGCTTGCAGGCGCGCTGTTTGGCTTGCTGAAATTCGCCCTTGTATTGTCGTTTGGGGTGATGCTCCTCAACCAATGGATGGGCCCGCGAGCATGGGTTCCCCAAAGCGAGCAGCCCTCTGTGATGCTCGGCCCCGTGGAAGCCTTGGCACCTGCGTTGATGCCCGCGTTCAGTGACCTTGAACGCCGAGCGCGCGAAAGTGGGCTTCCACCCGCGACTGAAGACGCGCCATGACCGCGTCGTGCGGACCCTCGCCATCCCAGTCTTCGCGCACACTGGCGTAGCACTTGATTTTGGGCTCCGTGCCGCTTGGACGCACGGTGACCCGCGAACCTGCTTCCGTCACAAACTGCATCACATTGGACGAAGCCTGCGACAAGGATCGCAGCACTTCCCCTTCCGGAGACCGCGCCTCACGAGATTGGAAGTCCAAAATTTCGACGACGCGTTCCCCGGCGAGCTCCGCCGGCGGTGAGGTTCTGAAGCCGACCATCATGGCGTCGATTTGGGCCTTGCCCTCGCGCCCCTCTTTCACCAAGGAGACAAGGCCTTCTTTGTAGGCGCCGTGACGGCGGTGCAATGCGGCCAAACGATCGAGCATGCGCTCTCCTTTTTGGTCCAATTCATGCGCCAACTCCGCGAGCAAGCAGCAGCTCTGAACGGCGTCCTTGTCGCGCACTTGATCGCCCACGAGGTAGCCGTAGCTCTCTTCTCCGCCCACGACGTACTGCAACGTGCCCTCGGCCTGTCGGATGGCCTCGGCGATGAATTTGAATCCCGTCAACGTTTCCTTGACTTCAACCCCGTAGTGTTCAGCGAGATCGACGAGAAGGTTGGTGGTGACCACCGTCTTGGCCACAAACGAAGGGCGGTCGAGTTTGCCGGATTCCTGCCACTTGGACAAAACGTGATCGGTCAACAAGGCCGCGGTTTCGTTTCCATTGAGAAGCACAAAATCTCCTTTTCCGTCAGGCACGGCCAACCCCACGCGGTCCGAATCCGGGTCGGTCCCCATGACCAGGGAGGCCCCGACCTCTTTGGCCAACGCAACAGCCTCAGCCAAGGCAGGACCCTCCTCAGGGTTGGGACTCGCCACGGTGGGGAAGTCGCCGTCGGGGATGGCCTGTGACGCCACCTCGTGCACGTTGCGGAATCCAAACGCCTTCAAGGCAGGCGGCACCGCGATGGCGCCGGTTCCATGCAGTCCGGTGTACACCACGGGCAGGTCCGAGCCATGCGCCACCAAGTGTGGAGACAACCGGAATCCGGCAAGCACGCTGCGGAAACGCTCGTCCCACGAGGAATCCAAGACGCGAATTCGGTCTTGGCTCCGAGGAACCACCGTGTTGGCGTCCAAGGCGCGCACCTCGGCGACCAACTGGGCGTCTTCGGGTGCCACGACCTGACCGCCATCCGAGGCGTAGACCTTGTACCCGTTGTAAATGGAAGGGTTGTGGCTCGCGGTCACGACCACCCCACCCACGGCGCCCAGTTCTCGCACCGTCCAGGACAGCTGCGGGGTGGGACGAAGTTCGGGATAGATCCAAGCTTCAAATCCATTGGCGGAAAGGACTTCCGCCGTGATTTGGGCAAACTCTTGGCTTCTGTGTCGGCTGTCGCACGCCACAGCCACGCGCCAGGGGGCGTCCGCGGGCGCTTCACCATGCACTTTCTTCAAGTGATTGGCCAAACCTTGCGTCGCGTTGGCGATGGTGGTGGCGTTGATCCGGTTCGTGCCGGGCCCCATCTTGCCGCGCAGTCCACCTGTCCCAAACGACAGGTCGGTGTAAAACGCGTCGATCAAGGCCTCGCGCGCCTCTTCGTCTTGTTCGCAGGTGTCCAACCAGCGACGCACCGTCGTGCGCGTGTCATCGTCGTGAGGGGCTTGCGTCCAGGCTTCCGCCTTGGCACGCACGTCGTTCAAGAGGCTCTGATCTTCCATGGGGATGCCAAAGTTCACACATCCAATTCAACCGCCGGCCTGTTTCAAGGCCCAAACTTGCGCCAGGGCGTCCTCCCATGTGCATTTGGGCCACCCCATCTGTTCGCGCAACGGTCCTCCATCCAGCACGCTCCACGCAGGGCGTTCCGCCGGGGTGGGGAATACCTCCGTTCCCACGGGTTCCACAGGCACATCCCATCCGGCCACACGCATGATTTCCGTCGCAAACCCATGCCACGTGGTGTGCCCTTCGTGTGCAAAGTGCCACACCCCTTGGGGCATGTCCGCGCCCCTCAGCGCCATGTCCAGCAGGGCGTCTGCCAACACCGGCACGGCCGTGGGACAGCCGTGTTGGTCGTCCACAACCTTGAGTGCCCCGTGGGTTTGGGCGAGACGAAGCATGGTGTTCATGAAGTTGTGCCCTTCCGCATCGTACAGCCACGCCACGCGCACCAGCGCGCCGTTCACACCTGACTCCAAGAACGCCTGTTCGCCGGCGAGCTTGGTTCGGCCGTAGGCACCCACTGGCCCTGTGGGATCGGTGGGCTGCAGTGGCCGACGGGGCACGTCACCGAAGACGTAATCCGTGCTGAGGTGAATCATGGGGACTCCCGCCTCGCTGCATGCGTCTGCAACATGACGGACCGCAATGGCGTTGACATCGAGGGCGAGCGGCTCCTCGGATTCGGCACGGTCCACCGCCGTGTAGGCCGCGGCATGGATGACCACGTCAGGCCGATGTGTCGCCACGGCCTCGAAGACGGCGGCGCGATCGCACACGTTCAACGCTTCTTGGCCCATGCCAATGAAGGTCACGTTGGGCCGGCTTTCCGCGCATGCTTGAAGTCGGCTGCCGAGCTGTCCGCCCGCGCCCGTCACGAGAATGGATGTGGTGCTGCCTGACATGTCCTTGCAAACTTGGGCCGAAACTTCCAACGTCTTTGGGGCCCACACTATCTTTGCGCTCCATGCGTTGTGGACAAGATGTTTGGCACGATGCTTGACTTACACACCGATGAATCACAAAGTGAACGACATGAAAAACGCACACACCACACGCCTGCGCATGATTGCTGCCAGCCTTTTCTTGGCCTGTTGCGCTTCGGCCACTTGGGGACAGACCACCCCTGCCACCACAGAAGAGAAGCCCGAAGCGGACATTCTTCTCAAAGAAAAATGGCGTCACGTGGGGTTTCACCTCATTTCAGATGTTCCGGGTGACAACCTCGAATCTGTGCTCGACGAGCCGTCATACGGCTTCGCCTTGACGTACATGAAGCACGACCGCAAAGGCATTTTCGATGGGGGATTTGACCTCGGTTTCCAGCCCATCGGCGGGTTTGACACCACGGTGGTTGACGCCAACGGCGAGACGGTGGGACAGCTCTACGTCCGCAATCAACTTGCCCACGCCCATTACATCCTTCGCAAGACTTTTTTCCAAAACTCTGGTTTCCAACCGTTCGTGGAAGGCTACGGCGGGGTACGGGGTTCTTTCCTGGGTGCGCGCTTGGTGCTTGACGGGGAAGACGACCGCCAGCCCGTCAACGACGTGCCCTTTTTCTCTGCGAACTTCAACTACGGGTATGCCGCGGGCTTGCGCCTGCGTCTCGGCAAGCGCAGCTTCATCACCGCACGCTATGCCCAAATGTTCCACCTCGAAAACGGCAACGTCGTTCAAGTTGCAGACCCCAATGCCATCGTCATTGGTGAGGATGGATCGGTGTCGAGCTCGTCCACCACAAGTGTGACCTTGCCCCCGCAATCTGTGCGCGTGGGATTGGCCATCAACCTCTGACAACTGGCGGCCTCAAAAGGCCACAGCCACAACTTGAATGCGCGCCCCTCAGTGGGCGCGCATCGCTTCTACAGGGGGCAGATTGGCTGCCTGCCTGGCCGGAGCGACGCCAGCGACCAGTCCTGACGTGACGGCCACGCCGAGGGCGAGGAGCACGCGTTTGGGCGCAATGTGAAGGGTCATGCCCACGTCCATGGCGTTGACCACCAACACCAAGACCTGGATGGCAAACAGCGCGAGCACAGCACCGAACACGCACAGGGTCACCGCTTCAAACAGGAACTGAATGAGGATGAAGGCATTTTTGGCCCCGATGGCCTTTTGGACGCCAATGATCTTTGTGCGCTCTCGGACCGACACAAACATGATGTTTGCGATGCTGAAGCAGCCCACAAGGATGGCGAACATGGCGATGAACCACCCGCCCATCGCAAGGTTGGTGAAAATGGAGTCCAAAATGCCGGTGAGCATGTCCATGCGGTTGACCGAAAAGTCCTCCTCCCGTCCCGGACGAACGCGCCGGACGGCCCGCAATTGTTGGACGAGTTCATCCTCCAGCGCTTCCAACTCGACCCCGGGCTTGGCCTTGATCGCGATTTGGGCGCCGTCGTCAGATCCTGGGTCGTACAAGCGCGGGGCAAAGGCCGAAGGAACGAGCATGAATTCGTCAAGCCCCGTCGACACCACACTTTCCCCCTCCTCCGCCAGCACCCCGATGACCTCAATGCGCATGCCGCGAACTTTCAAGGTTTGGCCCACACACGTGTGACGCCCAAACAACTGCATCGCCACCTGGTACCCAATGACCGCCACCGGCCGCCCCGCGGCGCTTTCTGAAGGCGTGAAGTAGCGTCCGTGCTCGATGTTGAGGCTGATGACTTTGTCGTAATCGTGCGAGCCCGACCCTACCACCACGCCGGGCATGCGGTTGTTGCCCGCCTCGGCATCCAAGAACGTCTTGGTTTGGAACATGCCCGCCGAAGCCAAGGTCATGCGCGGCATCAACAACTCCAAGTCTCGTTCGGTCGGCGGGCGGCGCTGGACGTACTTCCACCAAGGGTAGTCGCCGCCGGAAGACCAGGGCCACTTGGTGACGAACAACACGTCGTCGTCCAGCATGTTGAAGGTGTCGCGCAACTCCGACTCCAAGCTGTCCACCACGGTGAACACTGCGCTGATCACGAAGATGCCCACCATCACCCCGAGGAGGCTCAAGAGGGTGCGCAGGCGGTTGACCAAAATGGCCTGCCATGCGAACGACAAACTCTCTCGAAACAGCCTGAACCAAAGCATGGAACGAAGCTACTGCGCAGGGCGGGGAATCCGCATCGGCCGTCGTAGATTTGCGGCTTTCTAACCCACCCCTCTTCTCGCCATGTCCGACGTCCGCCACATCAAATCCGCCCTCATTTCTGTGTTTCACAAGGACGGCCTTGAGCCGATTGTGGCTGAGCTCAAGCGCTTGGGCGTGACGATTTACTCGACGGGCGGAACCCAGACCGCGATCGAGGCGATGGGCGCCGAGGTGGTGCCTGTGGAAGCGGTGACCGACTACCCTTCCATCTTGGGAGGACGCGTGAAAACCCTGCATCCCAAGGTGTTTGGGGGGATTTTGAACCGACGCAACCACGAAGGCGACCAAGCCCAAATGGCCGAGTACGACCTCCCCAACATCGACCTCGTGGTCGTCGACCTGTACCCCTTCGAAGCGACCGTCGCCAGCGGCGCCTCCGAAGTGGACATCGTAGAGAAGATTGACATCGGTGGCATCGCCCTCATTCGCGGCGCGGCCAAGAACTTCAACGACGTGGTCATCGTGCCGTCCATGGAAGACTACGGAGCGCTTGTGGACGTGTTGAAGCGCGATGGGGCCACCACCCTTGAAGAGCGCAAGGCCTTCGCAGCACGCGGCTTCCGCGTCAGCTCGCACTACGACACCATGATTCACGCGCATCTCAGCGGCACGAGCCTCGAGGGAGGCAGCGTGGACACCTTGAACGTCAGTGTGCCTCAGTCTCGCGCACTGCGTTACGGCGAGAACCCCCACCAAGCGGGTCAATACTTCGGCGACTTGGACGGTCTTTTGAAACCTCTGCACGGCAAGGCCTTGTCGTACAACAACCTGCTCGATGTGGACGCCGCGGTGCAGCTCATGGAGGAGTTCCAAAACGACGCGCCCACGTTCGCGATCCTCAAGCACAACAACGCGTGCGGATGCGCCACACGCCCCACGTTGGCGGAAGCCTACGCCGATGCCTTGGCAGGCGACCCCACAAGCGCCTTCGGTGGCGTCTTGATCGCCAACCGTCCCATCGACCTCGAAACCGCCAACCTCATCCACACGCTCTTCTGCGAAGTGGTCATTGCCCCTGGGTTTGACGACGACGCTTTTGCCGTGTTGTCGCAGAAAAAGAACCGCATCTTGTTGGAGCGTCAGCCCGGCACCTTGCCAGGCGCGACGGTGCGTTCGGCCTTGAACGGCTACCTCGTTCAGGAGCGTGACAACGGGATGGAAGCACCCGACACCTGGACCTGCACCACCGAGGCCAGCCGCCCAGAAAGCGCGGAGGACTTGCTGTTCGCCTTGAAGCTCGTCAAGCACACCAAATCCAACACCGTGGTGTTTGCCAAAAACGGACAGTTGCTCGCGAGCGGCACAGGACAAACGAGCCGCGTGGACGCCTTGAAGCAAGCCGTGGAAAAGGCACAGGGCTTTGGGTTTGACCTCAAGGGATCGAGCATGGCGTCGGACGCCTTCTTCCCCTTCCCCGACTGCGTAGAGCTCGCGGCCGAGGCCGGGGTGACCGCCGTGATTCAGCCCGGGGGGTCCATCAACGACCAGAAGAGCATCGACGCATGCAACGCCCTCGGTTTGGCGATGTACACCACCGGCGTCCGTCACTTCCGTCACTGATTTCGAGGACCAAAGGCCATGCTCCGGCGTTGGCCTTTTTTCACAACTTCAGGGCCGCTCCACCCTCGGATTCACGAGAAAGTGGAACTTATCAACCATGGGCACAGAATGCCCTGAATTGCTGCGGTTCAAGGCAAGGGCCCGTCTACCTTTAGGGTATGGGATTGTTCGACTTCTTCACTCAGGAGATTGCCATGGATTTGGGCACGGCAAACACCATCATCTACTACCAGGACAAGGTGGTGGTGGATGAGCCGTCCATCGTGGCCAAAGACCGCATGACGGGCAACGTGGTGGCCATCGGCCGTCTCGCGCAGCAAATGCACGGGAAAACCCACAAAAACATCGAAACGATCCGCCCCCTGAAAGACGGGGTGATCGCCGACTTCGAATCGGCGGAACAAATGATCAAAGGGATGATCAAGCTCATCTCCGGCCGCAAGTCGTGGTTCAACCCGTCGCTCCGCATGGTCATTTGCATCCCCTCTGGCATCACCGACGTGGAGAAGCGCGCCGTCAAAGACAGCGCGGAGCACGCCGGCGGCAAAGAAGTCTACCTCATCCACGAACCCATGGCCGCCGCCATCGGCATCGGCATTGATGTGGAAGAGCCCATGGGGAACATGATTGTCGACATCGGAGGTGGCACGTCGGAAATCGCGGTGATTGCCTTGGGCGGCATCGTGACCGACACCAACATTCGCGTGGCCGGGGACGAATTCACCCACGACATCGAAGAGTACATGCGCCGCCAGCACAACATTTTGATTGGCGAGCGTACGGCCGAGCAAATCAAAATTGCCGTGGGCGCTGCCCTGCCTGAGCTGGACAACCCGCCCGAAGATTACGCCGTGCATGGCCGCGACCTGATGACGGGCATCCCCAAGGAAATTGTTGTGACTTACTCGGAAATCGCAGGTGCCCTCGACAAGAGCATCAGCAAAATCGAAGAGAGCATCCACAGCGCGCTCGAGCACACGCCGCCCGAATTGTCAGCAGACATTTACAAAACTGGCATCTTCCTCGCCGGTGGTGGCGCCCAGCTTCGCGGGTTGGACAAGCGGATTTCCCAAAAGACGAAGTTGCCCGTGCACGTGGCAGATGACCCGCTGCATGCGGTGGCCAAAGGCACTGCGATCGCATTGAAAAACATCGATCGCTTCCCATTCTTGATGAGAAACTGACCGCGGGGCCGTGCGAAACCTCTTTGCCCTCCTCGCACGCACCCACCGGTGGTTGCTGTTCCTCGCATTGTGGGGGGTGGCGTTGGGCTGGATGAACACCACGTACAGCCACCACCGCACCGCCCTTGCAGGGTGGTCCCTTCGGGCCTCGGGATCCTGGCTAGACGCCGCGGGCAACGTGCAGGAGTGGACCCACCTCGCCGAATCCAACCGGCTCGTGATGCTCGAAAACGCGAGGCTGCGCGCCGAATTGGAAAGCCTGAAAGAACGCCGCACTGCGCCTTGGCAAACCGGAGATGCCTCGGTGCTGCGCAGCCCGGGATGGAACGGTTCTCCGTGGATGGTCCTCAACCGTGGCGGCCGTGATGGACTGGCACCAGGCGCCGGCATCCTCTCCCAAGGGTTTGCCGCTGGCCGAATCGTGGACACCACGGCCCAAGAAAGCCTCGTGCTCACCTTGACGCATGACGAGGCACAATGGAGCGTCCGCATCGGTCGCTCCGGACAGGCAGGAAGGTTGGTCGCGAAAGCAGGGGATGTTCGCCGTGCCTCGGTGCTGGACATTCCCTGGTCTCAATTGGTCTTGCCCGGCGACACCGTGATGACGACGGGATTTGACGGGGTCTTTCCCGCAGACGTGCCCGTGGGCATGGTGGAAGACGTGCTAGGCAACGAAGCCGACGAATTCCAAACGGTGGTGGTTTCTCTGGGCGCCAACTATCCCGGTGCCCGGCATGTGGTTTGGCTTGAACATCCGCGCAACGGCAGGCTTGACAGCCTGAGTTCCGCCTCATCCAACACGCCATGAGTGCATTGTTTCCCTTGTTTTGGACCCTCGGATGGGCGCTGGTTTCCCAAGTCTTGCTCTTCCGGTACGGCATCTTTTGGGGGGGATATGGGTTGCTGGCCATTCACCTGTATGGCCTGCTGAAAATGCCGGTGGGTTGGCCTCCGACAACATACCTGTTGCTCGCTGCAGTGACCGGGGGCATCATGGATGTCGTATGCTTCACAGGAGGCATGCACCTCGCAGCCTCGGTGACCTTGGGCATGGCCTACCCGACCTTGACCGCAGCCATGGAATCGCGCGAGGGCCTGCGCCAGGGTCACGTATTGGATCCCTTCCAAGACGGGTGGGTCAGCTATGGCATCTTCGCTGCGCTCGGCCTCGCCGTGTATTGGGGCGTGTTGTTCGCCCTGCAGAATGGCTGGTCTTTGATGGGGCGCACGCTGGGCCAAACCGCCTTGTCCTCCCTGCTCAATGTGGGGGCCTTCATGCTCATTCAAGGCCTCCTGAATCGACCCACGCGGGGCGATCAGCGGGGCGTCAGCGCGTACCCATGGAGTTGAACGGGGGAGACTTGGCTGGACGTCAGCGCATTGTGGGTGCGATTGTACTCGGCGTGGGGTTGTTGTTTGTCATTCGGTTGTTCCAAATGCAGGTCACCACGAACGAGTGGAAAAACCGCGCCGAGCGCCTGACCGAGGAACAGGAAGTGCTGCAGCCTGCACGCGGACTGTGTCTCGACAGACACGGAGAACTGTTGGTCACCAACGTGCCCAGTTACGACTTGATGGTGGTGCCGCGCCACATGGCCGGCATCGACACGGCTGCCTTGGCAAGCTTGGTCCAACTCGACCGCGCGGAACTGGAACGACGGCTCGCCAAAGCAAGGCGCTACTCGCGGTACAAGGCCTCACCCCTCCTGCGCCAGTTGAGCGCCGAGGAATACGCGGCCCTGTCCTCAGAGCTTTGGCGGTATCCAGGACTGTCCATCCGCACCAAGCCGGTGCGCGAAAACGTCTACGGCATCGCGAGCCAAATCGTCGGCGAGTACCGCGAGGTGGACCGCGAAGACATGAACCGCGATTCCCGTTACCGGCTCGGGGACTACAAAGGCAAATCCGGCGTGGAAGCCCAGTTTGAATCCGACCTGCGCGGCACACCGGGCATTCGCCACCACCTGGTGGACGTCCGAAACAACGTTCGAAACACGCTGACCGACATGGACTCGCTCCCGGTGACGGGTGCAGATGTGACCTTGACGCTCGACGCCGACCTGCAGCGCTACGCAGAGCAGCTGATGGAGGGCAAAAGGGGCGCCGTCGTGGCCATCGAGCCTGCGACTGGGGAGATCCTGGCCTTCGTTTCGGCGCCCTCCTACGACGGCAACCTGTTGACGGGCACGAGTCGGGGTGCGGCTTACGACAGTTTGGCCAAACACCCGTGGAAACCCCTCTACAACCGGGCCGTGCGCGGCACTTACCGGCCGGGCTCCATTTTCAAAATGGTTCAAGGGCTGATCGCCATGGAGCAAGGATCCATCTCTCCACGCACCCACATCGACTGCAACCGCGACATCATTGGCTGTCACGGAGCCCACACCCAAGACGACCTGCGGCGCGCAGTGGTCCACAGCTGCAACCCCTACTTCTACGAAGTCATGCGTCGCATGGTCAACCAGCATCCAGACAAGGACAAATTCGACAACGCGCGGCTCGGGCTGGGGTGGTGGACCGAACGCATCAAAGACTTTGGGCTGGGGACGGACCTGGGGGGACACATTCCCGGCACGCGACTCGGATTGGTGCCAGACACCACGTATTACAACAACCTCTATGGCCGGCGTCACTGGACGTTCAGGACCATCTACTCCATCAGCATTGGGGAGGGCGAACTCCTCGCCACCCCACTGCACATGGCCAACCTGGCCGCCATCATGGCCAACAAAGGATGGTACATGGAACCCCACCTCATCCGAGACATTGGGGGCAAGGGAAAACCGGAATCCCTGCAGGTGCGAAATGAGGTTGGGGTGAACGCCAAGCACTTTGACCCCATTCTCGACGCCATGCAAGCGGTGATCGAAGACAAATCGGGAACCGGAAGGCGGGCCTACACCCCCGGCATCACCACGTGCGGGAAAACGGGCACGGTCCAAAACAAAAACAAAGCCGACCACAGTGTCTTCATGGCCCTTGCACCCCGAAAATCTCCGGAGATTGCCGTGAGCGTGTACGTGGAATACGCCGGGGCTGGCGGCGATTGGGCCGCACCCATTGCTGGACTGTTGGTGGAGAAATACCTCCGCGGCGACGTGCCGGACACGGAGCGCGAACGTCGGGTCATGGGCGCCACCTACCCCTTGGACCCCCAATTCGCAGAAGTCGAACCCACGCAGCCTGCCCCATGAGTTTGCGTCGGTTCAATGTCTTGTCCCAGCTCGATTGGCCCACCCTGCTTGTGGTCCTTCTTTTGGTGGTCTTGGGTTGGCTGAACATTGTCAGCGCCACCGCCGAAGCCGAGGTCGTGTGGGACATGAGCGGCAAGGCGGGCAAGCAGCTCATTTGGATGGGTGTGTGCGCCTTCTTGATGGCGGGACTGCTCGCCATCGAAGGGGAGTTCTACATCCGCACATCGGTGCTCCAGTACCTCGTGGTCCTCGCCTTGCTCGCGGCCGTGTTGGTGGTGGGAAAAAAGGTCGGAGGTGCGCGCTCGTGGTTTGGGGTGGGCAGCTTTGGCATTCAACCGAGTGAATTTGCCAAAACCGCCACCGCACTGATGGTGGCTTGGTTCCTGAGCCGGGACGGCAGGCCTTGGCGCACCTTGGCCACACGGCTGCAATCCCTGGCCATCATCGCCCTGCCCGCGGGATTGATATTGCTCCAGCCCGATGCAGGCACCGTCTTGGTCTTTGGGGGGTTTGTCTTTGTGCTTTACCGTGAAGGATTGAGCGGAAACGTCCTCCTCATCGGGCTGGCGGCGCTGGTGTTGGCGGTGCTCACCATCCTGTTTGGGGCGACTGAAAGTTGGTACCCTTTTGTGGGCACCAACACCGGCTTTTGGTGGTTTCTGATTTCGCTGGCCGTCTTGGGAACATGCACGTTGCTGCTCGCCCGGGCCGCCACGCTGCCGCGGTACCGCAAGGGCACGACGCTTTGGGGGACCTTGATCCTGTTGGGGGGCATGGCGTTTTCTACGGGACTGCATTTGGGGATGGAGCACATCCTGCAGCGTCACCAAAGGGAGCGCATCCACGTGCTCTTTGGCATTGACGTCGACAACCCCGATGCGGACTACAACATTCGACACGCCAAGGCCGCCATTGGGTCCGGAGGTTGGACGGGCAAAGGCTGGGCACAAGGACCCATGACGGCCTACGGGTTTGTTCCTGAACAAGAGACCGACTTCATCTTCTGCACGGTCGGGGAGGAATGGGGATTTCTCGGAAGTGCGGGCGTTGTGCTGCTTTTTGTCTTCCTGATTCTGCGGGTCCTGCACTTGGGAGAACGACAACGCTCTCCCTTCACCCGCATCTATGCCTATGCCGTGGCAAGCATCCTGTTCATGCACGTGCTGGTCAACGTGGGGATGGTTTTGGGACTCGCACCGGTCATTGGCATCCCGCTGCCCTTCTTCAGCTACGGCGGGTCTTCACTGATGGGATTCACCCTGCTCATGGGCATCTTGATCCGGTTGGACGCGGAGCGATTCTCGGTGCTCAGATAACGTCGGTCGGCTTTTTTCGGGAATCCATTTGGAATTATCGAACATTCGTCCGAAATTTGAAACATGATGTCGACCACGAACATGTGCTGTTGTTGCTGCTGTCCTCTGGACAGGGCCTCTTTGCGCATGCGTGGATGACTATTTCACATAGACACGTAACCTCAAGAAGCCCTCGTTCGTAACGGGGGCTTCTTTTTTTGACCCAAACTGAGATGACTGCACCCATCCTCGACCCCAGACTCGCGACGCTCGACGAACTCCGTTGGCACGTCGGCAACACGCCGTTGCATCCCATGCTTCACCTGAGCCCCAAGCCCGGCGTGGAGATCTATGCCAAGCTCGAGTGGCAGCAATTTGGAGGCAGCGTGAAAGCCCGTCCGGCGTTCAACATCCTGCGCAATGCGGTCGCTTCAGGCGCCCTTCGTGGACGTCGCTTGCTGGACGCATCTTCGGGGAACACAGGCATCGCCTACGCGATTTTCGCGGCGGCGGCGGGCATTCCCGTGACCCTCTGCATTCCCGAGAACGCTTCCAAAGAGCGCAAGCACATCTTGAAATCCTTGGGGGTGGACCTCATTTTGACCAGTCCGTTTGAAAGCACCGACGGCTCACAAGACGTCGCCCGTGAGCTGGCGCAGTCCCAGCCCGACAAGTACCACTACGTGGATCAATACAGCAACGACGCCAACTGGATGGCCCACTACAACCACACGGGCGTCGAATTGTGGGAAGAAACCCACCACCGCATCACGCACTTTGTGGCTGGGCTCGGCACCACAGGGACGTTCACCGGTACGGGCCGTCGTTTGAAAGAATTCAACGAAGACATTCGACTCGTGGCGCTTCAACCTGAAACCGCACTTCATGGCCTCGAAGGATGGAAGCACCTCGAGACCGCGCGTGTGCCCAAGATTTTTGACGCCACCGTGCCCGACGAAACCCGTTTGGTGACCACGGAATCCAGCTACACCATGCTCAAGCGTGCAGCGAAAGAGGAAGGCCTTCTCATCAGCCCATCCTCCGCCGCCAACCTCGCAGGAGCCGTGCAACTCGCAGAGGAACTCGACGAAGGCGTCATCGTGACGGTGCTCGCGGACGACGCCACGAAATACAGTGAAGTGATCGAACGCCTCCTGCCATGAGCTTCCTTCCACTTGACATTGACCCCCAGGCCTTGAAGGCCATGACCGACCACGCGGAGGCTGCCTTTCCCAACGAATGCTGTGGGTTCTTCTATGGATCTGAGGACGGACAAATCCGTGCCGTCACCGTGTCCACAGAAGTGACCAACAGCAAGGAAGGCGACCAGCGTCGACGCTTTGCCATCTCCGACAAAGACTATTTGAATGCGGAGCGGCATGCGGCTCGCGAGGGGTTAACCTTGCTCGGCGTGTACCACAGCCACCCCCTTCATCCGGCGATTCCGAGTGAACACGATTTGGCCGTGGCCCTTCCCTATTTCAGCTACATCATCGTCAGCGTGCAACCCGAGGGCACCGCCCATGTCCGCAGCTGGCAACTTGACGAACAGCGGCAGTTTGCCGAAGAGCCCATCGTGGCCCTTCCCGAAGCTTGGCGCGTCCCTTGACATCGAAAAAAAACAACACAACATCCTTGACATGGCTCAATTGATCATCCCCACGCCGTTGCGCAAATTCACCGACGGCCAAGGCATCTTCACCCAAGAAGCTGCCACCGTGAAAGACCTTCTCGCGGCCCTCGCCGCCCAGCACCCCGGCCTGAAGCCTCATTTGTTTGAGGACTCTGGAAGCCTTCGCAGCTTCATTCGGGTGTACGTCGGCGACGAAGACATTCATGCGCTTCAAGGCGAAGACACAGCCCTTCAGGCGAACGATGAAGTCAGCATCATTCCCGCCATTGCCGGAGGCGTCTGACCTGTTTGAGACTTGGAAACCATGGAACAGATTCAGTTCAGCAAAGAGGAGCTTGAGCGCTACAGCCGGCACCTCATCATCCCAGAATTCAACATCGAGGGACAGCGAAAGCTCAAGGGCTCGAGCGTCCTCGTGATTGGATCGGGTGGCCTCGGCTCCCCGCTCCTGCTGTACCTCGCCGCCGCCGGCGTGGGCCGGATTGGCATCGTCGATTTTGACACGGTGGACACAAGCAATTTGCAGCGCCAGGTGCTGTTTGGCATCCAGTCGGTGGGAACACCCAAAGCGGAAGCCGCGCGCGACCGCCTCGCCTCCCTCAATCCGCACATCACGCTCGAGGTACACAACACCAAACTCACGAGCCAAAACGCCCGCGAACTCGTGCGCCAGTACGACGTCGTGGCGGACGGGACGGACAACTTCCCCACCCGTTACCTCGTCAACGACGCATGCGTGCTCGAAGGCAAAGTCAACGTGTACGCCAGCATCTATCGGTTTGAGGGCCAAGCTTCGGTGTTCAATGAACTTTTGCCCGACGGCACCCGGGGGCCCAACTACCGAGATTTGTTCCCCTCCCCGCCGCCCCCAGGCCTCGTACCGAGCTGTGCGGAAGGTGGCGTGATTGGGGTGCTTCCAGGCATCCTCGGGTCCCTTCAAGCGCTTGAGGTGATCAAGGTCATCACCGGCGTGGGCGACACGCTGAGTGGGCGATTGTTCCTCTTTGACGCCACCGGCTTCACAACGCGAACCATGAAGGTGCGCAAAGACCCGCGCAACCCGCTCAACGGCGAGAACCCCACCCAAACCGAGCTCATCGACTACGACCAGTTCTGTGGCATTGGGGTGCCTGCCGCCCAAGAACGCGAGGTGGAAGCGATTGATGTGCACGAACTCAAAGCATGGCGCGACAGCGGCAAAGCACACGTCCTGATCGACGTTCGCGAGCCCTACGAATACGGCATCGCCGAAATCGGAGGCGACCTCATGCCACTGGCCACAGTGCTTGAAAGCACCGCACGCATTCCCAAAGACGTGCCCGTGGTGGTACAGTGTCGGTCGGGCGCGAGAAGTGCCAAGGCCATTCGTCAACTCGAAGACGCCCACGGGTACACCAACTTGGTGAACCTCTCCGGCGGCATTCTGGCTTGGCAAGAACACATTGACACGTCGCTGGCTCGGTATTGACCGAGTTTGGCACGGTCTGTGGATTGTAGAGAGAAGCGTCGGCTCCTTGAGGGTTTTGGTTGGCCGACGTGGACAGGTTGAAGCAAACGGGGCTCCCAGTTGGGAGCCCCGTTTTACGTTGCGTTGTTCTTGAGATCACAGGCCGAGGAGGACCTCTGTTGGCGTCTTTCCGCCGAAGAGCATGCGCTCAGGGTTCTCAATCATTTCCTTGATCATGTACAAGAACCCGACGCTTTCCTTGCCGTCCACAATGCGGTGGTCGTAGCTGAGGGCCACATACATGATGGGACGAATCTCCACCTTTCCGTCAATCGCCACCGGACGCTCCACAATGTTGTGCATGCCGAGGATGGCACTTTGCGGCGGATTGATGATGGGCGTGGAGAGCATGGAACCAAACACTCCCCCGTTGGTGATGGTGAAGGTTCCTCCTTGCATCTCGTCAACCGTGAGCTCTCCGTCGCGGGCACGAATGGCCAGTCGCTTGATCTCAGCCTCGATTTCTGCGAGACTCATGGTTTCCGCATTGCGCACAACAGGGACCATCAACCCCTTGGGGGAACTGACCGCGATGCACACGTCGGCGTAGTCGTGATAAATGAGTTCCTTGCCGTCGATTTGGGCATTGATGGCGGGAAATTCCGCCAGCGCCGTGGTCACCGCCTTGGTGAAGAAGCCCATGAATCCGAGGCCCACACCAAACTGCTCGCGGAACGCGTCCTTGTGCTTTTTGCGCAGGTCCATCACAGGCTTCATGTCCACCTCGTTGAAGGTGGTCAGCATGGCCGTCTCGTTCTTCACAGAGACCAAACGCTCTGCCACCTTCCGGCGCAGCATGCTCATCTTCTCACGGCGGGTCTCGCGGCTTCCGCTCCAACCCGAACGCACGTTGCTGGCGTCAAATCCGGCGGCCAGCGCAGCCAACACGTCCTGTTTCAGCACGCGGCCGTCGCGACCCGTACCCTGGATCGAGCCGGCGGGGAGGCCCGCATCCGCCATGGCCTTCCGCGCCGCAGGAGAGGCGTGTCCGGCGGCAGCATGGCTTGCGCCCGTCGCAGCGGGAGCTGCTGGAGCTGGCGCGGCGGGTGCAGGTGCGGGCGTGGCCGCTGGTGCGGGAGCTGGTGCAGCCTCAGGCTTGGGGGCCGGGGCTGCAGCGCCTGCCGGACGCTCCGCGTCCGTGTCGATCAAACAACACACGTCTCCGACCGCAACGGCATCGCCTTCCTCGGCCTTCAGCGTGATGACACCGGCAGCTTCGGCAGGCAATTCGAGGGTCGCCTTGTCTGAGTCCACCTCAGCGATGGCTTGGTCTTTCTCAACGTAGTCGCCGTCCGACACCAGCCACGTGGCGATTTCCACTTCGGAGATGCTTTCTCCGGGGCTGGGGACTTTCATTTCTAGAATCGGCATGATCGTGTCGTTGGTGGGTCTGATTCAGGTCAAAATTTTGCCATGGCCACCACCTCGTCAAGCAAGGCATCGTGGCGTTGTTGGTGGACCGCAGGGGATCCTGAGGCCGGGCTGGCGCTGGCGCTTCGTCCCACGTATTGGAGGTCGCCCAAGCCGTGGATGGCCATGTGTTCATTCATGAAGGTCCAACCGCCCATGTTGCGCGGTTCTTCTTGGAGCCACACGAGATTCGCGTTTTTGGCTTGTCGCTTCAAGGCCTTGGCCACGGCATCCGCTGGGAAAGGATGAAGCTGTTCCACGCGCACCACGGCCATGTTCTTGGGCACGCGGTCCTCAAATTTCTCGAGCAAATCGTAGTACACCTTGCCCGAGCAAAGGACCACAGTGTCGGCATTCTTCATGCCACGGGCATCGTCGATGACTTCCTGGAATTTGCCCTTGGCGAAATCCGCCATGGTCGACACTGCCTTGGGGTAGCGAAGCAGCTTCTTGGGGGTGAAGACCACCAAAGGCTTGCGGAAGGGACGGTGCACCTGACGACGCAACACGTGGAACATGTTGGCTGGGGTCGTGCAGTTGGCCACGATGATGTTGTCTCCGGAGCTGAGCTGCAGGAAGCGCTCCATTCGGCCGCTGCTGTGCTCGGAGCCCATGCCTTCGTAGCCATGGGGAAGCAACAAGGTGAGGCCGTTCATGGTTCGCCACTTGTCTTCGCCCGCACTGAGGAACTGGTCCCACATGATTTGGGCGCCGTTGTTGAAGTCCCCAAACTGCGCCTCCCAAATGGTCAATCCGTTGGGGTTGGCAAAGGCGTAGCCGTACTCAAACCCACTCACGGCGTATTCCGACAGGTGGCTGTTGTACACGGCCATGCGGGACTGGTCTTTTTTCAACTCGTTGAGCAAAATCCATTCCTCCTCGGCGTCCTCGGTCTTCAGAACCGCGTGACGGTGCGAGAACGTGCCCCGCTCGACATCCTGGCCACTCAAACGCACGGGATGACCCTCCATCAAAAGGCTGGCATAGGCCAGCATTTCACCCATGGCCCAGTCAAACTGGTCGCGCTCGACCATGCCAAGGCGGTCGTTCATCAACTTCTTCACCTTGCGGAAGAACTTGGGACCGTCGGGCAAGGTGTTCATGGCCACGGCGAGGTCAGTGAGCTTCTTTTGCGTCACGCCCGTGGCAGGAGAGGTGGTCAATTCAGCCTCCTTGGCGGGCCTGTAGCCCTCCCAAAGCTCGCTGAGGAAGTCGTCGACCACGGACAACTCCATGGTCTTGGCTTCCTCAAATCCATCTTCCATGCGCCCCAACAACTCGGCCTTCATGGCCTCGGCCTCTTCAGCGCTCACCGATCCGTCGGTAAGCAACCGCTGCAGGTAGATGTCACGCGGAGAACTGTGTGCCGCAATGGCCTTGTACAACTTGGGCTGGGTGAACTTGGGTTCGTCGCCTTCATTGTGCCCGTATTTGCGGTAGCCCAAAAGGTCGATGAACACATCGCGATGGAAGGTCTGACGGTATTCCAGGGCGATGTTCATCACCTGCACCACCGCCTCCACATCGTCCGCGTTCACGTGGAAGACCAATGATTTGGTGACCTTGGCCACGTCCGTGCAGTACGTCGAGCTTCGCGCGTCGAGGTAGTTGGTGGTGAAGCCCACCTGGTTGTTCACGACAATGTGAACGGTGCCGCCCGTGCGGTAGCCGTCGAGGCCGGCCATTTGGGCCACCTCGTACACCACGCCTTGACCGGCGATGGCCGCGTCGCCGTGAATCAAAATCGGCAACACACTGGCTTCATCGCCGTCCCTCGCATCGATGCGGGCGCGTGCAATGCCTTCCACCACAGGGTCCACCGCCTCGAGGTGCGAGGGGTTGGGCGCCAAGGTGATGGTCACCTCCTCTCCGGTGTCGGCCACCTGCTTGCGCGAGTAGCCGAGATGGTACTTCACATCCCCGTCGAACAGGCCATCGCCGTCGTAGGCTTTGCCTTCGAATTCACAGAGGATGTTGGCGTACGGCTTGCCAAGGATGTGGGCCAGCGTGCTGAGGCGGCCGCGGTGTGCCATGCCGATGACAACTTCACGCACACCACGGGTGGTTCCCGTTTCAATCAAGGCGTCGAGGGCGGGAATCAGGCTTTCCCCTCCTTCAAGGGAGAAGCGCTTTTGGCCGACAAACTTCTTTTGGAGGAACTCCTCAAAGAGCGTGGCTTGGCTGATCTTTTTGAGCACGTGCTTCCGGCCTTCGGCGTCCAAACGTGGACGGTTGGCCAACTCGATGTGCTCGCGAATCCACTTGAGCCGCTCCGGCTCAGGGATGTACATGTATTCAATCCCAATCGAGTGACAGTACGTCGACTCCAGATGGGCAATGATGTCGCGGAGTTTTGCGGCGCCAATGCCCACTTCATTGCCCGCCTGGAACACCGTGTCGAGGTCCGCCTCGGAAAGGTCGAAGTGCTCGAGTGCCAGCGTCGGGGTGTAGGTCCGACGTTCGCGAACGGGGTTGGTTTGGGTGAACAGGTGACCTCGGGTGCGGTATCCGTGGATCAAATCCAACACCTTGAATTCCTTCAGTGTGGCGGGAGAGGCCGCATCTTCGCCATACGTGGCGCGGCTGAGGTCAAAACCTGCAAAAAAAAGCCGCCACGTGCGGTCCACCGATTCGGGGTCCGCTTGGTAGCGAGCGTAGAGGGCTTCGAGTGCGCCAGGTTCGGCGTTACTCAGAAATGAAAGTGGGTCCATGAGGACATTGGGCATTTAGCACCAGCAAAGATAAGCCGGCCCGGGGGACCCCCCAAGGAATGGGCTTGGAATCAGTGGCTCCGTGAAACCACGTGCTGGGCCAGCCCTTCAAACCAAGTTGCCGTCTCCGGAGCGAGGTTCAATGTGCGCAGGGCGGCAACCGCTTCGTCGACGTGCTGGGCCATGCGGCGCTGCGCTTCGGCGTCGGCGCCCGCTGCGACCATCGCGGCACGGACGGCTGTGATTTTGGCCTCTCCTTGATCCGACCCGGACGCAGGATGCACCCCTACCCATGGGGCCAAGGCCTTCCGCCCTTCCTCATTCGCCTCAGTCGTCAACCAGAGCAAGGTTTTCTTGTCCGACAAAATGTCGCCTCCCACTTGCTTGCCCGTCGCGCCACTCACGCCAAACGTGTCCAAGAAATCGTCTTGGATTTGGAACGCCAAGCCCACGTTCACGCCGTAGCGGTACCATGCCTCGACACGCTCCGAAGAGGCACCGGCTGCCCGCGCACCCATCGCGGCAGAAGCCGCGAGGAGCACCGAGGTCTTGAGTCGAATCATGTTCACGTATTCGTCCACGGTGACGTTGTCGCGCGTCTCAAACGCCATGTCGCTCTGTTGGCCCTCGCAGACTTCTTTGGACGTCACATTGAACATGCGAAGAACGTCCGCCAAGGCATCGGAGGGCGTGCCTTCCAAAGCCGTCAAGGCCAGGGTGTACATCACATCTCCAGACAAAATCGCCGCGTTCTCGGACCACTTGGTGTGCACGGTGGGACGTCCACGGCGAAGCGGTGCCTCGTCCATGATGTCGTCGTGCATCAGGGTGAAATTGTGGAACAATTCCACGGCCATGGCCGCAGGCATGGCCGCATCGAGCGCACCTCCCTCGGCCTCGCACGCCGCGAGAGCCAACACGGGCCGAATGCGCTTGCCTCCGAGCGACAAGAGGTAGTGGATGGGGTCGTACAACTCGTCCGCAGCCCCGGCTGGATAAGCACTGAGGAAGTCTTTCATGGACGCTTCAAGGGCGTCGCGCCAGCGTGCTTCGGAAGAGGAGAGACTCATGGGGAAGAAAAGTCAGAAGTCGTTCAAAATGTTCGGTGCGCTCATCGTCCGCGGCGGAGCTGGTCGAGCAAGTAGGTGCCGTACCCGCTCTTGACGAGCGGCTGGGCCAACGCTTCGAGCTGGGCGTCGTCGATGAAGCCCATGCGCCAAGCAATCTCTTCCAAGCACCCGATTTTCAACCCCTGGCGGTCCTCGATGACTTGGACAAACTGCGAAGCCTGCATCAACGACGCGTGGGTTCCGGTATCAAGCCAAGCCATGCCGCGGTCCAACACCCCCACATGGAGTTTGCCCGCGTCCAGGTACGCCTTGTTGACGTCGGTGATTTCGTATTCGCCACGGGCACTGGGCTCGAGGTTGGCCGCGATGTCCACGACGTCATTGTCGTAGAAATACAGTCCCGGAACGGCGTAATTGGACTTGGGTTGGGCAGGCTTCTCCTCGATGCTCAGCACCTTGCCGTCGGGATCGAAATCCACCACCCCATACCGCTCCGGATCGCTGACGTAGTACGCAAACACAATGGCCCCATCGGGGTCGGTGTGCGCGCGGAGGGTCCGGCCAAAGCTCTTGCCGTAGAAAATGTTGTCTCCCAGCACGAGCGCGACCTTGTCGTTGCCAATGAACTCCTTGCCCAACACAAAGGCCTGGGCCAAGCCGTTGGGCACTTCCTGCACCGTGTAGGTGAAGGAACACCCCAAGTTGGAGCCGTCGCCAAGGAGGCGCCGAAACGAGGCTGAATCCTCGGGCGTCGTAATGATCAGAATGTCCCGGATGCCCGCAATCATCAGGGTCGAAAGCGGATGGTAAATCATCGGCTTGTCGTAGATGGGCATCAGTTGCTTGCTGACGGCCTTGGTCAAAGGCCAAAGACGCGTGCCACTCCCTCCGGCGAGAACAATTCCTTTCATGGGATGAAGATACACAAGGGTCAACCCCGTCCCCGCAGGCCTTCGTGCCGCTCCTCGCCCTTGCCGGGGCTGGTGCCTTTTTGGACTTGGAGATCGTCCAACGCCAAGATGTCCTCCTCGTCCAACAAATCGATGAACGGCTCGCTGAACGTTCGCGTGGTCACGAATTGGGCGAAGCTCATCAGGAGCGAAGGCAACACCATCAGGTTGGTGAACATGGCGACGAGGAGGGTCACGGAGACGAGCAACCCGAGCGAACGCGTGCCGTCGAATTCACTCATCGCGAACATGAGGAACCCAAAGAACAGCACAATCGAGGTGTACATCATGCTCACCCCCGTTTCGCGCACTGCCGCCAACACGGCCGCACGGATGTTCCAGCCGTTGGCCCGAAGCTCTTGCCTGTATTTGGCCAAGAAGTGGATGGTGTCGTCCACAGAAATTCCAAACGCCACAGAGAACACCAAAATGGTCGAGGGCTTGATCGGAATGCCCGTCCAGCCCATGACCCCCGCCGTGAAGAGAAGCGGTAGCAGGTTGGGGATGAGGGCGATGCCCACCATGCGCGCGCTCTTGAACAGCAGGGCCATCACCAAGGCAATGACCATGATGGCGAGCGTCATGGAAATGGCGAGGTTCTTGACGAGGTAATTCGTGCCTTCCAAGAACACGATGCTCGTTCCCGTGATGGTCAAATCGTAGCGCTCCGGCGGGAAAATGCTGTCGATGCGCGGTTGGAGCTTCGCCATCAAGTCTTCCATTTCGAGGGTGCCCACATCGGCCATGTTCGCCGACA
The DNA here is from genome assembly GCA_964527895.1 of uncultured Comamonadaceae bacterium. Taxonomy (GTDB): domain Bacteria; phylum Bacteroidota; class Bacteroidia; order Flavobacteriales_D; family Sanyastnellaceae; genus UBA11663. The sequence continues at coordinate 175,164 of CAZGQI010000001.1, forward strand.
CGCGGGTCACCGTTTTGGTGGAATCCACGAAGTTACTCGTGACCGAGCTGGCGTCCGCGACGTCGGAGGCGGCCGACTCGGCACCCCGGAAGTAAGGCCCCATGAAGCTGCGTTCCTGGCGGGACGGCAAGCGGTATCGCTCAGGGTCCCCGCCGTAAAACGCCTGCACCCCAAATTTCACCGCATCCACGGCACTCAGGCTGCGCGAAAACTCCGGGTACTCCCTGAGGAGGTTCTGGAATTTCTCAATGCGATTGAGGTTGGCGGGGCTGAGGATTTGGCCTGGTTTTTTGCCATCAATGAGCACCTCAAAAGGCATCACCCCGCTGAACTTGGACTCGAGCCATCCGAGGTCGACCAACACGCGGTCTTCGTCGGGCAAGTCGTCGACGATGTTCCCGGTGGTGACCATTTGGGTCATGCCCCACGCGCTCAACGCCGCCACCAACAGGGCAGCCACGTACACCCTCATGCGCTTGCCCTGAACGGCAGCCACGAACGTGCCCACCACGCGGTCCACCCACACCCGATCCAAATGCGTCAGGTGGTGCTCGCGAGGCTCAGGCAGCCAAGTGAAAAGCGCAGGGATGAGGACGATGCTGATGCCAAACGCCACCATGATGCTCAACGAAGAGACCACGCCAAACTCCACCAAAATCGGGCTGTGCGTGAAGATAAACGTCGCAAATCCAAGGGCGGTCGTGGCGTTCGTCAGCAACGTGGCGTTGCCCACCTTGGTCACCATGCGCTGCAAGGCCAGCATTTTGTTCCCATGGCGCTTGAACTCTGCCTGGTATTTGTTGACGAGGTAGATGCAATTGGGCACCCCGATGACAATCATCAGAGGGGGGATGAGGGACATCAACAGGCTGAGCTTGTAATCGAACAGGCTCATCATGCCCAAAGACCAAACCACCCCCACCGCCACCACCGTCAGACACACACTGACCACGGCGAGGTTTCGGAAAAACAAAAAGAGCAACAGGGCCGTCACCGCAATGGCTGCACCGATGAAATACCCCAATTCTCCTTTGACCTTGTTGGTCATCGAAATCCGAATGAAAGGAAGTCCGCTGAGGTGCGTTTGGATGCCGGTCTCGGCCGCCCACCGGTCGGAGGCCTCGATGATGTCCTCCACAATGCGCCCGCGCTTGGGCGAGTTGAGCATGTCCAGGTTGAACACAACCATCATCAACGTCGCGTCGTTGTCGGGACTGTAAAGGAGGCCGTCGTAGAAGGGCAGCGACCGCACCCGTTCGACAATCTCGTTGGCGCGGGCATCCGTCAGCGGTGGCGCGTTGGGCTGGCCATCGACCATGTCGGGCGCCACAGGTTCCAACAAAAAGGACTTTTCGGAAGGGTGCTTCACCACCTCAAACGCATTCGTGATGGCGAAGACCGAATCGATGATGACAGTGGGCTGGCCATCCACCATGACGCGCAACGCGCGGATTTCTTCCGCGAGCGCATGCCATTGATTCAAGCCCTCGGCGGTGCGCAGGCGCGCATCCTCTACCCCGATGACCAGAACGTTCCCCTCCGCGCCAAAAGACTCCAGAAACCGGGCATGGGCCAACTCCGCGGGATCGTCCTCAGGCAAGATCCCACCGTACTTGTATTGCATCCCCAACTCAGGAATCGGCATCGCCATCAGCAACGTGATGACGAAAAGGCCGACGACCGCGGGCAAACGGTGACGTATCAAAAAAGAGGCAATGACCGACCACATGGAAGCTACAAAGAAACAACACGAGCGGGTGCAGACCTCGACCTCCGAATTACCTTTGTCCCATGGAAAACTACGACGTCGTCGTCATCGGAAGCGGCCCCGGAGGATACGTGGCTGCCATTCGTGCTGCCCAACTCGGAATGCGCACCGCCTTGGTGGAGAAATACAACACCTTGGGCGGGACGTGTTTGAACGTGGGGTGCATCCCCTCCAAAGCCCTTTTGGACAGCTCTGAACACTACCACCAAGCCAAGGAGCAGTTCGCCACGCACGGCATTGAAGTGGGGTCACTCGGCATCGATTTTCCCCAGATGATTGCCCGCAAAGGCGAGGTGGTGTCCCAAACCACCGAGGGCATCAACTTCCTCATGAAGAAGAACAACATCGACGTCCATCACGGACTCGGTTCTTTTGTCGACGCCCACACCATCGCCGTGACGCCCGCCAAGGGCAAGGCGACCCAGATTGGCGCCAAGCACGTGATCATCGCGACGGGAAGCAAGCCCAGCACCCTTCCCTTCATTGACGTGGACAAGAAGCGGGTCATCACCAGCACGGAGGCCCTGAGCCTGCCCAAGTTGCCCAAATCCATGATTGTCATCGGCGGCGGAGTCATCGGGCTTGAACTCGGTTCGGTCTATGCGCGCCTTGGCACCGAAGTCAATGTGGTGGAATACGCAGACAGCATCATTCCCACCATGGACCGCGCGATGGGCAAGGAACTCATGCGTTCGATGAAAAAACTCGGCGTGAAGTTTCACCTCAAGCACGGCGTGAAAGAAGTCACGGCCACCGGCCGCAGCGTGACCGTCAAAGCCGATTCCAAGAAAGGCGACGAGGTGACGTTCAAGGCGGAATACTGCCTGGTCAGCGTGGGGCGTCGTCCCTACACGGAGGGCTTGAACCTCGAGGCGGCTGGACTTAGCACGGATGAGCGCGGACGCGTGGGTGTGGACGCCCACATGCGCACCTCTGTGCCGCACATCTACGCCATCGGTGATGTGGTGCGCGGCGCGATGCTGGCCCACAAGGCCGAGGAAGAAGGTGTGTTTGCCGCCGAAACCATCGCCGGACAGCACCCGCACATCGATTACAACCTCATCCCCAATGTGGTGTACACCTGGCCTGAAGTGGCCGGTGTGGGCGCCACCGAGGAGCAATTGAAGGCCGACGCAGTGCCCTACAAGAGTGGAAGTTTCCCCTTCAAGGCCAGTGGCCGCGCGCGTGCCA
>CAZGQI010000002.1:0-118594 GCA_964527895.1 uncultured Comamonadaceae bacterium
CGCGCAAGCTGATCAAGCGAACGCCCTGCGTCGCGCGCCCCATGACGCGGAGCTCCTCCACGGCCATGCGGATGGTGATGCCGGACTTGTTGATGATCATCAAGTCGTTCTCGTCGGTCACATTCAAAATGGAAATCAACTCCCCTGTTTTATCTGTGACCTGGAGGGTTTTCACTCCCTTTCCGCCCCGGTTGGTGATGCGATAGTCGTCCACCGCGGAACGCTTTCCGTACCCGTTTTCAGAGACGACGAGAATGTCGCTCGACGCATCGTTGATGCACACCATGCCAATGACTTCGTCGTCCGGTCCACCGAGTGTCACCCCTTTCACGCCCATGGCGGTCCGGCCCACGGCACGTGCTGTGGATTCGTGGAAACGAATGGCCTTGCCTGAACGTAGGCCCATCAAGATTTCAGAATCCCCGTTGGTGAGGCGTGCCGACAGCAACTCGTCGCCTTCGCGAATGGTCACAGCATTGATGCCATTGGTGCGCGGACGGCTGTACGCCTCAAGGCTTGTCTTCTTGATGAGGCCTTTCTTGGTGCACAGGATGACATAATTGCCATTGACGTACTCCTCGTCTTTCAAGTCTTTCACCGGGATGTATGCCAACACCTTGTCGTCGCCTTCGAGGTTGATGAGGTTGACGATGGCCCTTCCCTTGCTCTGCTTGCTTCCTTCCGGCACTTCGAAGATGCGCATCCAGAAGCACCTGCCCTTGGCTGTGAAGATCAGCAACCAGTTGTGGTTGGTCGCCGTGAAAATGCTCTCTAGGAAATCCTCTTGGCGCGTGGTGCTTCCCTTGGATCCTACCCCTCCGCGGCTCTGGGCGCGGTATTCATTGAGACGCGTGCGCTTGATGTACCCGGCATGGCTGATGGTCACCACCACCTGCTCGTCGGGAATCATGTCTTCAATGCTCAGGTCGGCGCTGCTGTATTCGATGGTGGAACGACGCTCGTCACCGAAGCGCTCCTTGACGTCAATCAATTCTGTCTTGATGATTTCCATGCGGCGCTCGACACGGTCGAGGATGTCCTTCAGGTCGGCAATGAGTTCCATGAGCTCATCGTACTCCGCGCGCAATTTGTCGCGTTCGAGGCCGGTCAACTTTTGGAGACGCATGTCAAGGATGGCTCGGGCTTGAATCTCACTGAGTTCAAACTTCTCCATCAAGCCATTTCTGGCTTCTTCAGGCGTCTTGCTTGCCCGAATCAGTGCAATGACATCGTCGATGTTGTCCAAGGCGATGATGAGACCTTGGAGGATGTGGGCACGTTCCTCGGCTTTGCCAAGGTCGTATTGCGTGCGTCTCACCACCACCTCGTGACGGTGCTCGATGTAGTGCGACATCATTTGCTTCAGGTTCAACAACTCCGGACGACCCTTCACAAGGGCAATGTTATTGACTGAGAATGAGGTCTGTAGCTGCGTGTACTTGTACAGTTTGTTGAGCACGACATTCGGAATGGCGTCGCGTTTCAATTCGTACACGATGCGCATGCCGTTGCGGTCGCTCTCGTCCCGAATCTCGGAGATGCCTTCAATCTTCTTGTCGTTGACGAGGTCCGCAGTCTTGCGCACCATGTCCGCCTTGTTCACCTGGTAGGGAATTTCCTCTACGATGATCATTTCGCGGCCTGTCTTGGTCTCTTCGAATTTGGCGCGACCCCGCATTACAATGCGGCCGCGGCCTGTTTGGAAGGCGTCGCGAACACCTTCGATGCCGTGAATCACCCCTCCCGTCGGGAAGTCCGGCGCCTTCACGAACGTCATCAGGTCTTCAATGGTGCAATCGGGATTGTCGACGAGGTGCACCATGCCCTCCACCACTTCCGTCAAGTTGTGGGGCGGCATGTTTGTGGCCATGCCGACCGCGATTCCCGCTGCACCGTTGACAAGCAAGTTGGGAATTTTGGCGGGCAAGACGGTCGGTTCCTTCAGACTCTCATCGAAGTTGGGTCTGAAGTCCACGGTCTCTTTGTCCAAATCGGACAGCATGTCCTCTGCCACTTTGCGCAAACGGGCTTCCGTGTAACGCATGGCCGCGGGGTTGTCGCCGTCGATGGAGCCAAAGTTTCCTTGTCCATCCACCATGGGGTATCGCAATGACCAATGCTGGGCCATGCGCACCATGGTGTCGTACACCGAGCTGTCCCCGTGCGGGTGATACTTACCAAGCACCTCCCCCACAATCCTCGCGGATTTCTTGTAGGGGCGGTTTGACAACACGCCCAAATCCAACATCCCATACAACACACGACGGTGAACGGGCTTCAAGCCATCTCGCACATCGGGGAGTGCACGACTTACGATCACGGACATCGAGTAGTCGATGTACGCCGATTTCATCTCGTCTGAGATGTTGATTTGGATGATTTTTTCTCCTTCTGCCATGGGGTCCGTTCATGGACTTGCAATCAAGTCCGTTTGTTGCTCTTCAATCCTGTCGTCTCACGTGCTTTCGCAGCCCGATGCCGACGGGTTTTTCACCATCCTCAAAAATACCACGAGCCCCGCCCTGACTGAGGATGGGACGCGTTCCACTTACTCACAAATGAGGTGAATGACATGTGAATAACATTGAACCTCACCCCAACCTGACCCAAAGGTGAATCCTAGTTTTGAAGAGGCCTTGACTGCATGTCAAATCAAAACGGATTCGACGTTCGCGTTGCAGGCCACAACAACACAAGACTATGGACGCAAAATTTTCTCCTCGGGTTCGCGAGGTCATCTCACTCAGTCGCGAAGAGGCGCTTCGTTTGGGACACAATTACATCGGAGTAGAACACCTTCTTTTGGGCATCATCAAGGAAGGCGAAGGCACGGCTGTCCGCATCCTCGAGGGCCTCAATTGCGACCTCCAGAAGCTGCGCAAACTTGTGGAAGGCTCGGTGCGTCCGAGTGCCGCCAAACCAGGTGGATCAGGGAACATTCCCCTGGTGAAGCAAGCCGAAAAGATTTTGAAGATCACCTACCTCGAGGCGAAGATTTTCAAGAGCGGCATCATCGGCACTGAGCACCTGTTGCTCAGCATCCTCAAAGACGAAGACAACGTAGCAACGAAAAGCATTCACGCATTCAACATCGATTACGACGTGGCGAAAGAAGAATTTGAAAACCTCCTGTCAGAAAATGGCGGTGCCCGGGCACCCCGCGCTGACCACTCTTTGTCCGACGACGACGCCCCCACCGAGGGTGGCGGTGATTTTGGTGGCTCCGGAGGTTCTGGCGGCCCTGCGTCACGGAAAGGCGACCCCAAATCCAAGACTCCTGTCTTGGACAACTTTGGGCGAGACCTCACCCGCATGGCGGAGGAAGGCCGTTTGGACCCCATCGTGGGACGCGCCAAGGAGATTGAGCGTGTCAGCCAAATCTTGAGCCGCCGCAAAAAGAACAACCCCATCCTGATGGGAGAACCCGGCGTGGGAAAAAGTGCCATTGCAGAAGGTTTGGCCCTCCGCATCGTGGAGAAAAAGGTCAGCCGCGTGCTGTTCAACAAACGCATTGTCACGCTGGATGTCGCTTCTCTGGTGGCAGGCACCAAGTACAGAGGCCAATTCGAGGAACGCATGAAGGCGGTGATGAACGAGCTGGAGAAGTCTCCAGATGTCATTTTGTTCATCGACGAAATCCACACGATTGTGGGCGCAGGAGGTGCAAGCGGTTCGCTGGACGCTTCCAACATGTTCAAGCCGGCACTTGCGCGTGGCGAGATTCAATGCATTGGCGCCACCACCTTGGATGAATATCGTCAGTACATCGAAAAAGATGGCGCCTTGGAACGTCGCTTCCAAAAGGTCATGGTCGAGCCGACGAGCATCGAAGAGACCGTGCAAATCCTCAACAACATCAAGGACAAGTACGAAGAACACCACAGCGTCAAGTACACAGATGCCGCCATGGAGGCTTGTGTGAAACTCACGAGCCGGTACATCACTGACCGTCACCTTCCGGACAAGGCCATCGATGCTTTGGACGAGGTTGGCAGCCGCGTGCACCTGACCAACATCAACGTGCCAGAGGAAATCGTCAAGATTGAGGAAGAAATCGAGAACGTCAAAGACGAAAAGAGCCGTGTGGTTCGCTCTCAGCGCTACGAAGAGGCAGCGCGGTTGCGGGACCAGGAGCGCATCTTGAATGAGAAACTCGAGAAGGCCAAGCGAGCGTGGGAAGAAGATTCGAAGAACCACCGCGTCACGGTCACCGAGGACCATGTCGGGGATGTCGTGGCCATGATGACGGGCATTCCTGTTCAGCGCATTGCCGAGAAAGAGAGCGGCAAGCTCGCCCGCATGAACACCGACCTCGAAGGCAAGGTCATCGGTCAAGACGAAGCCATCAAGAAAGTGGTCAAGGCCATCAAGCGCAACCGCGCAGGCCTCAAGGACCCCAACAAACCCATCGGTTCCTTCATCTTCTTGGGCCCCACGGGTGTCGGCAAGACGCAACTCGCCAAGGTCCTTTCAAAGTTCATGTTCGATTCCGAGGAATCCTTGATTCGCATCGACATGTCCGAGTACATGGAGAAGTTTGCCGTCACGCGCTTGATCGGGGCACCTCCGGGCTACGTCGGATACGAAGAAGGCGGACAGTTGACGGAGAAGGTGCGTCGCCGCCCCTACTCGATCGTGTTGCTCGATGAAATTGAGAAGGCACACCCTGACGTCTTCAACCTCTTGCTCCAAGCTTTGGACGACGGACAACTGACAGACAGCTTGGGGCGCAAGGTGGATTTCCGCAACACCATCATCATCATGACATCCAACATTGGTGCGCGCCAGCTGGCGGAATTCGGCACGGGTGTGGGCTTCGGCACCTCGGCGAAACAAGCGAATGTGGCCTCAGACCGCGACAGCGTCATTCAAACGGCACTGAAACGTGCCTTTGCCCCAGAATTCCTGAACCGCATCGACGACGTCATCTTGTTCCAGAGCCTGAAGCGTGGGCACATCCACAGCATCATCAACATCGAACTTGATGCGTTGAAGAAGCGCGTTGTGGATTTGGGCTATGATCTGGAGATCACGAATTCTGCCGCGGACTTCATTGCAGACAAGGGATACGATGAGAAGTACGGTGCCCGTCCACTCAAGCGCGCGATTCAGAAGTACTTGGAGGATCCCTTCGCCGAAGAAATCATCAACAGCGATGTTTCAGAAGGTGACTTGCTTCGCGCGGACCTTGAATCAGACGCGACTGAATTGACCATTGAGGTCATCAAAGGAGGTTTGCTCCAAATGCCCGAAGGTGCGGAAGAAGCGCTGAAAGGCGGGGAAGCGGAACCTGCCGGAGACGCCCCCAAGGCTTCACGCAAGAAGGCGCCCAAGAAGCCGTCCAAAAAGAAGGACGAGGACAAAAACGATCAGCCTGACACCGACGCGTGATGCTCATCCCTCCTGCGGTACGAGAGGCGCTCCAGAACAAATACATCGCAGCTACGTTGGTTGCGCTGATTTGGTCGACGTTCATCCACGACTTGGGCCTTCCCTTCGTGGTGCGTGAGGCCCGGGAGCTGTCCAAGGCGAAGCAGGAACTCGCTGAAGTGGAGCGTCGCATCGAAGACTTGCGTCAGACGCAGGCCACCTTGCTGAATGACCCGCAGGCCCTTGAACGGTTTGCGCGTGAACGCTATTTCATGCGCCGCCCCAACGAGGAAGTGTATCGGATTGTCGACTGAACCTGCAAAGGATCATGGCAACAGCCCTTGCAGGGCTTGAATGAAACTCGGAACGGCGCTTGGGACAAAAAGAACGACCCAAGCCACACCCACGAGTGCGCCGCCGAGGTGAGCATCGTGTGCAATGCGTGTGCGACCGCGTTGTTGCATTCGGCTTTCGTACCAAAAGAAAAGTACCCCAGCCAACACCGCCGGCATCGGGATGACAAAAAACAGCAACAGCGTGTGCGTGGGATGGAGTACAATGAACGCAAGCAGCACAGCACTGACCGCGCCTGACGCTCCCAGACTGGCATAGGATGGATTGTGCTTGTGCTTTTGCAACGCGGGGATTGCACCGGCCACAATGCCTGCAAGGTAGAGCGCGGGAAACCCCATCCATCCCAACCCGGCCAACTCGGCGTTCACCACGCGCCCAAATTCGTAGAGTACGAACATGTTGAACGCCAAGTGCATCCAATCGGCATGCACAAAGGCATGGGTGATCACCCGGTGCCATTCCTTGTGGGTGTAGCAACGGAATGGGACAAGCATCCACTTCGATTTGTCAGGGCGCTCCATGAGTTGCCACGACACGAGCACAGTCCCCAACACGACCAGGGTCACCACATCCATGACTCAGGAGCTGTGGTCCGCCACAATGAGCCACGTGCCGTCCAACTTCCGCCAGAGCAGCGTGTACATGCCCTCCGCATCTTCCTGTGCCTCTTTCTTCAGCACCCACTTCCCCATCAACCAACCGGCATGGTCTCCGAGCGAAACCCATTCGAGGTTTTGGAATGTCAATGTACCCATCGCAGAGGCATCAGGATATCCCGTCATGTAACGCTTCAGCGTGGCCTCGTGGCCATACGTCACACCCGACTTGCCAATGAACATCAGAGAATCGCTGGGCAAGTAGCCCTCCATGAAGCCCACGAGGTCCGCTTGGTTCCAAGCGTCTTGCTGCCGCTGCATGGTGGCAGCAACAGCCTCTGGCATGCCCGGAGTCCGCAAGGAAGAAAGATCCGCGCTTTGCCCGAAACCGGCGAACACGACCGCCCAGGCCAACGTCACACACAACGTCTTACACATTGAAACGGAAGTGCATGATGTCTCCGTCCTCCACCACGTACTCCTTCCCTTCCACGCTGAGCTTGCCGGCTTCCTTGACAGCCTGTTCGGAGCCCAACGCCACGTAGTCGTTGTATTTGGCAACCTCGGCGCGAATGAATCCCTTTTGAAAGTCAGTGTGGATGACGCCCGCCGCTTGAGGGGCCGTGTAACCGCGACGAATGGTCCAAGCCCGAACTTCCTTCTCACCGGCAGTGAAGTAAGTCTGCAAGTCGAGCAGCGCATAGGCTTCGCGGATCAATTTCGCCACACCAGGCTCGTCCAAGCCGAGGTCTGTCAGGAACATGTCGCGCTCCTCCGGATCTTCGAGTTCGGCAATGTCCGCTTCAATGGCTGCACCGAGAACGAGCACCCCGGCACCCTCCTCCTGAGCCACGGCGCGCACGCGCTCCACATGGGCATTCTCGTTGACCACAGAACCTTCGTCCACGTTGCACACGTACAGAATGGGCTTGGCGGTCAGCAACTGCATTTCGCTCATCAGTGGTGCTTCAAATTCTTCGAGCTCCAATCCGCGTGCGCTTTTTCCTTGTTCCAGATGCTCCACGAGACGGGTGTAAAACGTCATCTGCTTCACCGCCTCTTTGTCGCCGGTTTGGGCCGCTTTCTTCACTTTCGACATCCGTGATTCCACCGTCTCCAAATCCTTGAGCTGCAACTCAATGTCGATGACCTCCTTGTCGCGGATCGGATCAATGCTTCCGTCGACGTGCACAATGTTGTCGTCTTCAAAACAACGCAGCACGTGAAGGATGGCATCCGTTGTGCGGATGTTGCCCAAAAACTTGTTTCCAAGCCCCTCTCCTTTGCTCGCGCCCTTGACGAGCCCGGCAATGTCCACGATTTCCACAGTGGTGGGGATGACATTTTGGGGTTGCACCAGTTCCGCGAGTTTGTTCAGTCGAGGGTCTGGCACCGTGATGACACCAAGGTTGGGCTCAATCGTGCAAAAAGGGAAGTTCGCACTTTGCGCCTTGGCATTGGAGAGACAGTTGAAGAGGGTTGATTTGCCGACGTTGGGAAGGCCGACGATGCCACATTGCAGAGCCATGAGATGAGTGGAATGAGATGAGCCGCAAAGGTACGGCGTGCGCCCCCTCCGCAAAGCCATCCTCGTTTTCCAATGTTTTTTCACAAGAGGCCATGCTCCCCCCACACTTCAGGTACTTTTGCCCCATGAATTCCACAGAATTGACAACGCTTGCGACGCAGGTTCGCCGCGACATCGTCCGCATGGTTCACGCAGTGCAAAGCGGCCACCCTGGTGGCTCCTTGGGGTGCACCGATTTGTTGGTGCAATTGTACTTCGACACCATGAACATCAACCCTGATGCGTTCGACATGGACGGCCACGGCGAGGATGTGTTTTTCTTGTCAAACGGGCACATCAGTCCCGTGTGGTACAGCGTCCTCGCGCGTCGCGGATACTTCCCTGTGGAAGAACTCAGCACCTTCCGAAAGCTCAACAGCCGCCTCCAAGGCCACCCCGCCACGGAAGAAGGCCTCCCAGGCATCCGCGTGGCCTCGGGCTCCTTGGGTCAAGGGTTGTCCGTCGCACTCGGTGCTGCCCAAGTCAAGACATTGAATGGCGAGGACACCTGGGTGTACTCCCTCCACGGCGACGGCGAATTGCAAGAAGGCCAAATCTGGGAAGCTGCCATGTACGCTGCCCACCACAAAGTCGACAACATCTTGTCGTTCATCGATTGCAATGGACAGCAAATCGACGGAAGCACCGAGGACGTCATGTCCCTCGGCGATTTGGCGGGCAAGTGGAAGGCGTTTGGTTGGCGCGTCTTGACGTGCGATGGCCACGATTTTGCCGACCTGCAGCGCGTCATCAAAGAGGCCCACGGCCACCGTGGCTCAGGGATTCCCGCAGTGGTCTTGATGAAAACCGACATGGGCAAGGGTGTGGACTTCATGGAAGGCACGCACAAGTGGCACGGCATTGCGCCAAGTGACGACCAGCTGGCCGACGCACTGAACCAGCTGGAATCGACGTTGGAGGATTACTGATCCTTTATCGCACATGATTTCCCTTCAAGCCACACTCCCCTCGTCGTGGGGTCAACTCCTTTTGGGTTGCCTCTTGACGTTGTGCACGTTTGAAGGCCAAAGCCAAGTCCAAGTCGAGGGCGAAGCGCTTCCCACGCGCATTCTATTCGTCTTTGATGCCTCCAACAGCATGAATGCGTTTTGGGGTGGGCATCGGAAAATTGAAACCGCGTCCAACCTTCTCAGCGAAACACTCAAGGAACTCCACCAGGGGAACCAACTCGAATTGGGGCTTCGCGTCTATGGGCACGGTACGAAGCATGTTCCCGGCAATCAGGATTGCGACGACACGGAGCTCGTGGTGCCCTTTGGCAGGGCAAACAACCTCATCATCAAACAAACCCTCGGGCGCATCCGTGCACAAGGCACCACGCCAATTGCCCGGTCGCTCGAACAAGCCGCGTACGATTTTCCAGACGCGCCGGGTCGCAACGTGATCATCCTCATCACGGATGGCATCGAGGCCTGCGACGAAGACCCCTGTGCCGTGAGCCGCGCCTTGCAGGCCAAAGGCATTGTGGTGAAGCCCTTTGTCATCGGCATGGGCATTGAGGAAGACATGGCCAAAGGACTTCGGTGCATTGGCAACTTCTACGATGCGGCCGACCCTGTGGCGTTTGAGCACGTGCTGCAACTTGTGTTGGAGCAAGCCCTGCACAACACCACCCTGCACATTGAGTTGCTCGATGACGCGGGAGAACCCGTGGTCAGTGATTTGGCCTATTCATTCACGGACATGCGCACGGAAGTGCACGACCCACAATGGGTGCACACCATGCGTTGGGGCAACGCGCCGGACACCGTCTACGTCGACCCCCTCCCGACATACGCGTTCACGGTGCATAGCACCCCTCCACGCAAGCTGGATTCGATTGTTCTGAACCCCGGCGTGCACAATGTTTTGACCGTGCCAAACATGGGACAAGGACACCTGACACCTCAGTTCGCCCGCGGCATACGAACGGATTACGGTTCGTTTGATGTGGCGTGGCGGATGTCCGACAGCTGCGCGTCGTTCTTCGCGAGTCCCATCGGACAGGAATTGAGGCTCTGCACAGGCACGTACGACGTGCTCTTCCCCACGCACCCTCCCACCCTTGTGCGCAACGTGGAAGTCCAAGAAAACAAGCGAAGCGCAGTGGAAATCCCGGCGCCAGGTTCCTTGGTCGTTCAAACGGCAACATCCGGCCATGCCGTGGTGGTGGATGCCCAAACCTTGCAACCCGTGTTCCAATTTGAACCCGGGCAGCTCGTCGGCAAACACACCTTGCAACCGGGTGACTACACCCTCATTTTTCGCGCGAGAAACGCGCGCGGCACCTTGTACAGCATTCGAGAATCATTCACCATCGCCTCTGGCAACACCACCAACCTCAACATCCATGGTTGACACCCACCACATCACTCTCTCGCCCACGGAATCCAAAGACACGCGCTCGGGATTTGGGCAAGGTTTGCTCGAAGCCGGGCAGCAAAACGACAACGTCCTCGGACTGTGTGCCGACTTGACGGGATCGCTCAAAATGAACGCATTCAAAGACGCGTTTCCTGAGCGCTTTTTCCAAGTCGGCATTGCGGAAGCCAACATGATGGGCGTGGCCGCAGGAATGACCATCGGAGGCAAGATTCCTTTCACCGGGACCTTTGCCAACTTCTCGACGGGACGCGTGTACGACCAAATCCGCCAGAGCATCGCCTACTCCGAGAAGAACGTCAAAATCTGCGCATCTCACGCGGGATTGACCTTGGGTGAAGATGGTGCGACCCACCAAATTTTGGAAGACATCGGCATGATGAAGATGCTTCCCAACATGACGGTGGTGGTTCCTGCCGACTACGAACAAACCCGCCAAGCCACATTGGCCATCGCGAAGCACCACGGTCCCGTGTACCTCCGGTTTGGACGTCCCAAGGTGCCGGTGTTCATTGACGCGGAGGCGCCCTTCGAGTTGGGAAAAATCCAAAAGGTGATTTCCGGCGCGGACCTCACCATTGCCGCGTGTGGCCACCTCGTGTGGGAGGCGGTTCAAGCCGCGGTGGAACTCGCGAAAGACGGCATTCACGCCGAAGTCCTCAACGTGCATACGATCAAGCCACTTGACGAAAAGACCTTGATCGAGTCGGCCCAAAAAACGGGGCATGTCCTCGTGGCCGAGGAGCACCAACGTGCCGGTGGTCTCGGCAGCAGTGTGGCGCAATGTCTGTCTGCCAACCACCCCACTGCGATGGATTTTGTGGCCGTGGAGGACCAATTTGGGGAAAGCGGCACGCCAGCACAATTGATGGAGAAATACGGCTTGGATGCCGCGTCGATTGTGCGCAAGTCCAAGGCCCTGCTCGGCAAATAAAGCTTCGGACCGAACCACGAAAAAGGGCAGCCATTGGCTGCCCTTTTTTCATGGTCGCGATTTCGCGACGCCAATGGTGGGCATCAATGCGCCGACACCTCCAATTCGGCGATCGCCGCGTACAGTTTGTCCTTCAGCGCAGCAGATGCCTTCGTCAACGGCAAGCGCACGTCCCCTTCACACAAGCCCAGGTGATTCATCGCAGCTTTGATGCCTGCCGGATTGCCCTCTTCAAACATGAGCGCCATCAAAGGCTTCAATGCGGCGTGGGTGATTCTGGCCTCGTGGGTTTGTCCAAAAGACGACTGTTCCACCATGGCCGTCATGGGCTTCGGAAACGCATTGCCAAGAACAGAGATCAACCCCTCAGCCCCCATGGCCACAGTGGGCATGGCAAGGGCGTCGTCACCAGACCAAACCGCAAAATGGGCCGGCCGGCTTGCGAGAATGTCGCCGATTTGTTCCAAATCACCGCTCGCCTCCTTGATGCCAATCACGTTGGGATGTTCGGCCAAAGCCAAGGTGGTCGATGCCGACATGTTGCATGAAGTCCGGCCCGGAACGTTGTACAAGATGACCGGGCGTTGGGCGGCATCTGCGACCGCGATGTAATGGGCCTTCAGTCCGTCTTGGCCGGGCTTGTTGTACGCGGGGGTCGCCACCAAAAACGCGGCTACGCCGTTCACATCCCAGCCATGAATCCGTTCGCACAATTCGGCCGTATTGTTTCCCGTGACTCCGACCACCACAGGAAGCCTTCCAGCATTGACCTCCAAGACGAAGTCCACCACGCGACGTTGCTCAGCGGCACTCAACGTAGGCGTCTCCCCTGTGGTGCCCAGCACCACGAGGAAAGCTGTACCACCGTCGATTTGGTGCTCCACCATGCGCTGCAGCGCCGGAAAGTCCACGTTTCCTTGTTCGTTGAAAGGCGTCACCATCGCGACACCCAAACCGTGAAGTGAAGACAGAACTTGGGTCATTGCAAGTCGATTTTGTTCAAGAAGACAATGGTGCGTTCGGTATGTTCACGCCACTCGTCCATGGGGTCCTGAAGGATCACGTCAACCTCTTCAAGTTCCTCTGGATCCTCGGAAGGTTCGCGCACAAGCTGCAAATCCAAATCCTTGTTCCAATCCGCGTTCTCCACCCCCACCTTCATGCCGGCGGCACTCGCGCGAACAATGAACTTCAACGGAAGAACAGGATCGAGTTCCAGATCAATCAAAATGTCGAATGGCGTGTCTACAAAGGCTTCAAATTCCTTAACAGGCCATCCGTACCAATTCAAGTCGCCCTTGCAGAAGTAGCCTGAATCCAATTTTTTGACCAACCATGTGGGCGTGTCCTTGGTGTCCTCATGCACATAGCCCATCATGCCCACGCGCTTGACGCCGAACTCGTCCTTGAGCCGTTTGGCCAAAGCCTTGACTTCTCTGAAATGTGCGTGATCACGTTCGAGATAGACGAGGCCCACGCTGCTGGCGCGACTCAAGGAACAGCCCTTGCGTTCGCGTTCCCCGCTGCCCATCCGATTCAGGCGCCAAAGAAATATGCGTTCCTTCCAAGTCACGATTCCCAAAAATACTCGCGACCAGCCTCGTTTGCACGGCAAGAGACGCCGCAAAGCCGCCAAAGTTTCCCACAGCACGAGAGAAAGTCGTGGGTTTTGGCACAATTCATGCGTTCTTGATGGAAATTACCCTTTCAAATCCAATCCAATGAACCTCCGCATCTCCTCCCTCGCCATGGCCGCTGTCTTGGTCTTTGCTTCGCTCAGTTCTTGCTCCAACATGGAAGGAAACCAAGTGAAAACGCCGTTCTCAGGGAAGAAGTATTTGTCTGATGCCCGGCATTTCCGCGCGGTTGGGATGGGACAAAGTGCCAACCTCAGCATTGCCAAGAGCAAAGCAGAGCTCGAGTCGAAAAAGGCCCTGGCTCAACAAGTGCAAACCAACCTCAAGGTGGTGTCGGACAACTACGCGCAAGAACTGGTGGGCAACCAGGCGTCTGAGGCCATTGAGCGGTTTGAGACCCTGGCCCGCGAGGTCACCAACACCACCATCGGAGACATTCGCACATTGGGTGAGGACATCCGCCAGCTCGATGACAATACCTATCGGGTGCATGTCGCCATTGAGGTGAAGAAAAAGGCCATGCTTCGTTTTCTGAAGAACAAAGCCCGGAACGACGCCAAAATCTCAGAGCTCGTCCGCTCTCAGATGGTCATGCTCCTCGACAAGGAAATCGAGCGGCTCGACAGCGAGGAAAAGTAATCGACTCGCTGAGTCCAACCTTCAGTCCAACTCGAAGCGCGCGCCGAACTCCTTTTGGAATTTGGCCATCTTGGGCGCGATCACCGCGCGGCAATACGGCGCCTCCTTGTTCAGTTCGTAATACGCTTGGTGGTAATCCTCCGCGGGATAGAACGCCTCGAACGCTTTCACCTCGGTCACGATGGGGTTGGACCAATTCGTCTGAGCTCTTTCCACTGCTTGTTCAATGTCCTCCACTTGCGAGGGGTCGTGCCAATAGATTGCGCTGCGGTATTGGGTTCCAACGTCTGCGCCTTGGCGATTGGGTGTGGTGGGATCGTGCGTCGCAAAAAAGACTTCCAAGATGTCTGCCAAACTCACCTTCGAGACATCGTAGGTCAGTTGAACCACTTCTGCGTGGCCAGTTCTTCCCGTGCACACTTCCCTGTATCCAGGATTTTTGATGTGTCCTCCTGAGTATCCAGACTCTCCGGACAGCACACCGGGAATGGCTTCAAAAACCGCTTCGACACACCAAAAACAACCCGCACCCAATGTGATGGTCGCGTGATCTGAAGAAGAAAGGTTGGACGTGGTTTGGGCCATGGCAGAAGTTCCGATTGCAAGGAGGATTGAGAAAAACAACTTGTTCATGCTGCAAGAAAATCTGCGGTCCCTACATCTTCCAACATCTTGGGACAAGTTGGCAATCAAATGCCACCAACACGGTACCTCAAGAAGCATGTCTGGAGCGAAAGCTCAGGCTGTGATCCTTCCCACAAGGCTGACACATCACCCGTCCTGAAGCCGATTTCCCACCCGTTCTCGAGGCTCACGCGCATGGATGCGGGGAAACGCCACACGTCCGAACTGCCTCGCTGGATGCCTGACTCCACAATCCACGCATTGGTGATGCGTATCCCTCCGGACACACCCCCTGTCCATCCTCCATTGGCAAGGGCTTCGCGACTGCGCGCCGTGAGGTTCGCCGCAACCACCACCGGTCCCGCAGGTCTGAAACCCGCTCCCACCGACACCAACGGACGGTTCGACACCCTGCGTGTGGCAGATTCGCTGGTTTGAAACCACGTGTCGGCATCCAACACATCAATGGCGCCCGAAAGCCAATTGTCAGGGTCGATGGCTCCATCTGAAGACCCAAACGAAGACACATCCAAATCGATGTTGTTGACGCTGTAGGTTTCGCCTTCCCACGTCATGCGTCCGATGTCCACCAAAGACACCGAAAGCCATGCACCATCAGCACGAGACAGCACGCCCCCAAAATCCAGCCCCCAACCGTATCCTGACGGACTGATGAGCCCAAGCCAATCCGCAGAAGGACCGCCACCCAGAAGAGAATCCAGGCTTTGCAAATTCGAAATCTTGAAGCCGTCAGAGCGCGCTCCAAAAGCCACCACTTCACCATCTTCCGTATGGATGTCGAAGTATGCCGAGCCCAGAAGTGCTCGGATTCCAACCCCTGTGTGCAGGGACCAACCTTCCACCGCATTTCCCCAAACCCTGGAGATGCCCACTTCATGGGTACGAATGGACTGAAAAGAGAGCGAAGTCTCTTTGAGCAAATTGGCCATGGTGGCGTTTCCTGCAATGGTCACACCCTCCCACAAATCTCCGAGTTCGAAATCGTAGTCGTCCACCGACACCACCTCCCCTGTCTCCACCAACTCGATTTCCGAGAACAAATCCAGTCCTCCGTCAGTGAAAAGCTTGGCCGTCTCTGAACTCAACGTGATGTTCGCAGAAACCCCCCTGCGGTTCGCATAGGCAATGCCCCAGTTCCCCACGCGACGCGCAAAGGCCGCGGACAGAAAGGACACGTTGAAGGAGAGCTGTTCATCCGTGAGCGCATCGAGCCATTCGTCGGACGTCCACGGCTCGCTGTTCTCGCCAGCGCGACCAAGCACTTGATCCCACATTGCGCTCCGATCGAGCAAGTTGGATTTCAAGGACAGACCACCTTCGAATCCGCCTGTGACTTTTTGGAAATCACCCGCCCAACCCGCATGGGTCAGCAAGGCCGGATTGTACCCCAGGGCTCTGTAATCAGAACTCAACGCGTATGGGCTTGCAGCGCCTTGGACGTGGGTTCGATCCAATTGACCGAAGACCATGGTGGAGGTGAAGCATCCCAAAAAAACAAGGACAACTCGATTCATGTCTTATAGTTACGAAAAATCTCAGACAGGAATGTTCCAGCCGAAGGAGTCCTCAGCTGTTCCGTAACGCACGCCATCCAACAATGCTTTGACTTTGGGAGCCACCTCCCATGCCGACATCTCAGGCAAATCCCAATCGCCGTTGGGCAACCCCAGCGTGCAAATGGGCGACACCGTCGCAGCAGTCCCGAGGCCAAACGCTTCTGTCAAACGTCCCTCTGCAGACGCATCAATCAACTCTTGCACGGTGACTTTGCGTTCTTCCACCTCTACCCCGTGATGCCTCATCAATTGGACTGCACTGGCCCGGGTGATGCCTGCGAGCACAGTGTCGCTGGTTTGGGGCACCACCATCTTGCCGTCCAACACGAAGGCCACATTCATGGTGCCGCATTCCTCCACAGCAGTGTGCGTGGCTGCGTCGGTCCACAAAATTTGGTCGTACCCTTCGGATTTGGCGAGTTCTGTGGGGAACAACGATCCTGCGTAGTTGCCGGCCGCTTTGGCTGCGCCCGTGCCCCCCATGGCGGCGCGGGTGTAGTGCAACTCCACCTTGACCTTGACGGCTTTCGTGTAGTAAGCCCCTACTGGGCAGGTGAAAATGCAGAACCGGTATTCCTGGCTCGGACGCACCCCGACGTGAGATTCGGTGGCAAACATGAAAGGCCGGATGTACAACGCACTGTCGGGCGCATTGGGCACCCACCCGGAATCCAGCTTCAACATCTCCACCAAAGCTTGGAAGAAAATGTCCTCAGGAACTTCTGGCATGCCCATGCGCTTCGCAGAAAAATTGAAGCGCTTGATGTTCTCTCCTGGACGGAACATGGCCACGCCACCGTCTTGTTGACGGAAGGCCTTCATCCCTTCAAAAATGGCTTGGCCATAGTGCAAGGACATCATGGCCGGAGAAAAGGTCATGGGACCGTAGGAAGAAATTTCACCTCGCTTCCATTCTCCATCTGCGTAATCCATCACAAACATGTGATCGGAAAACACCTTGCCGAACGCCAAATTGGAAAAGTCCACGCCCTCTAGCCTGCTCGTCCCTACCGGGGAAATGTCAAAATCCAACGTCTTGTAGTCCTCCATCAGCATAACCTTTCATTTAGGTGGTGCAAAAATCGCACATCTCGGGCCCCGATGCAAATGCCAAGACCGCCAAGAAGTGTTGGAGGCCTGGCTCAGGAATCCGCTTGAAAGAGGAATTTGTTGGGACTGACAAGCCCGGTCTTCACCGCATACATCACCATGGCCGCAGTGTTGTTGACTCCCAGCTTGGACATGATGTTCTTCCGGTGGGTGGTGATGGTGTGGGTGCTGAGAAAGAGTTTGTCTGCTACTTGGGTGTTGGTCAACCCCTCTGCAATGAGCTCGAGCACTTCGGTCTCACGCCCGCTGAGGTGAATGGGGTCGCAAGACAAAGGCAACGTTTCCAAATCATCGACATCAATGGACTCTTGCCGGATGCGATCCAAGATTTGGCCGCAAAAAAATGTGCCGCCTTTCGACGTCTCCCGAATGGCATCCTCCACTTCCCCGAGGTCGCAATCTTTCTTGATGTAGCTGTCCACACCCGCTTTCAAGGCATTCACCAAGGTGTGGCCGCTTTGTTGCGTTGTGATGGCCAAAATCCGAGTGGAAGGCCGATGTGCCTTGATGGCCCGAACCACATCGATGTCAAACCCTTCCGACAAAAAATCAACCACAACGACATCGGGCGCGAAGGATTGCACCAAACCCGTCAAGTCCGCCCCATTCGCCGCTTCTCCGATCACCTCCACCCCGTCGATCTGACGCACCATGTTTCGCACACCCAGCCGGAACAGGGCACTGCTGTCGCCAATGGCGACGTTGGTCTTGGAGAGCGGAGACATTGCTTAGAATGATTCTAGACAAAGATAGATGTTGACTTGTCAATGCAATGTCAAAGTCTCCACAGGAGACCGTCCTTTGCCAACACCACATTGGGGTGCTCCCGCAGCGCTTCCTCACGCAACGCATCGAGGTCTTTGTACCTCAAACTCACATGTCCAAGCATGAGCGTTTCCACCTCCGCTTGGCGCGCCAACCTCGCCGCCTCGGTGGTCGTGCTGTGATGGGTCGACTTGGCCCGATCGGCATCCGCATGGTTGAAGGTGGCGTCGTGATAAAGCAGCGTCGCACCTTGGGCTGCGATGCGCAGGCTTTCACATGGCCTCGTGTCCGCAGAGTAGACGTAGCTCCGTGCCTTTCTCGGCGGTGTGCACCACAGCGCCGGCTTCAACGTTCGGCCCTCGAAGCCAATGGACTCTCCGCGCTTGAGCGCCTGACGAACATGAAAAGGAAGCCGCGCCTCCCGGGCTTTCTGGCCATTCAATTTCCACGGCAAAGAATGTTCTTCCACACGCAAGCCACAACACGGGATGCGGTGCTTGACGGGGATGCTGCGCAACCGATAATGACCCGCTTCGTGCAGGGTTTGGACTTCGTGTTGAGACCATTCATGAACGTTCACCTCAAATGACAGGTGCGCTTGAATGCTGCCCCATGTGTGACGCAACCACGCGTCCAATTCCGGAGGACCCCAAATGTCAATTGTCTCTTGCCGTCCGAGCAGGGACATGGTGCTCAACAAGCCGGGGAGCCCGAGCACATGATCGCCGTGCATGTGGCTGATGAAGATCCCCTTGAGCTTCTGAAAGCGCCTCCTGTTGTGGCGAAGTGCGAGCTGCACCCCCTCTCCTGCATCAATCAGGAACGTGTGTCCGTGAATGTCCAAAAACTGAGACGTGGTGCCCCTCGTAGGAACCGGCACCGCCGCTCCTGTTCCGAGAAACACCACGTCAAACGTCATCACGTGGAAGCGCGCTGCGCGCTTAGTGTTGGATGAGTACCTGCTTGAAGGTCAAGCCTTGGTTGTTGGCGACGCGCAGAACGTAAACGCCGTTGGCGAAGTGCCCCGTCCGAACCACCTCACGCTGCTGGCCACGGCCTTCTGCGACAACCTGTCCTTGAAGACCAACCAGCGACCAAGCGCTGCCCAAAGGCAATCCCTGAATGACCAACACGTCATGGGCAGGGTTTGGGTATGCACCCCACGCGCCTTGCATGTCCTCCAACCCTGTGATGACTTCAATGTCCTCGACTTCCACGGAACAACCGATGCTGTCCACCACGAGGACGCTGAAGTCCCCTGCATCCAACCCTTCGAGTGTCTCTCCTGTGCCCTGGATGAATCCCTCACCATTGTACCACGTCGCTGTCCAAGGACCTTGCGCATTTTCGACGTTCACCACCAACGCGCCATTGGATTCCCCTTCGTCTGCGTTCGTGACATCCACCGTGGCCGTCATCGTGCAATCCAAGCCTTGGTCAATGACCACCCAACCACCAAACTCACTCTGGCAATCCTCGGTTGTCACCATCACACTGAACGTGCCTGGGTTCACAACCGTGACCGATTCTCCGGTTCCGATTTGGAGCCCTGAAGAATTGAACCACGCGATTTCCGTGGCGACCACTCCTTCCGCCAGGGAAACGGTCAGGGTGCCCTGGGTGCCGTCGAGGCTGTTGGCATTGACCACATCTACCCCATCAATCAAAGGACAGTTGACGCGCAAACTGAAGTCTTCGAACGTGAACGGGGCGTTGAAAGGAGTGAAAATGGTGGCCCAGGCCTCAATGTCAATCGACATGCTGTACAAACCTGCACGGTCCGGGGTGCCTTGAATGGCGGCACAGTATTGCATGCCACCCAAGAACGTATTGTTGTTGGGCGAATCGCCGTTGTTGTTCAGCACAATCTCCAAGCCAATGTCGCTGGCATGGAACACCTCATCGGTGTCCACATCGCGGAAGACCACACCGGAGTACACCCCGTTGCCGTCAATGGCGTCCTGCAACACGATCACGCTGTCCACGGGAAGTGTGGGAGGATAGGTGGAATCGATGCCTGCCGCCGTGGCTGGAATCAAAATGTGGAGCACATCGAAGTATGGTTCGTCCAACATGCCATCCAAAAAGGATTCGCCGACAATGGGGTCTGGAGACACGCCAAATTCAGTGTCGCCAAAATCGTAATCGATGTCACATTGTGAGAAGCCTACGGCCATGGCGAGCATGCCAAGGCACGTCAGGAGAGTCTGAGCGTACTTGTTCATGAGAAAAGGTTTGGGTTATCCGTTGGTTGCCCCATCCGAAGCGCCAAGCTCCTTCT
This sequence comes from uncultured Comamonadaceae bacterium, assembly GCA_964527895.1. GTDB lineage: Bacteria > Bacteroidota > Bacteroidia > Flavobacteriales_D > Sanyastnellaceae > UBA11663. The sequence goes on from CAZGQI010000002.1 coordinate 19,837, forward strand.
CGGTGGCCTCCATGTATACGAAGTCCACAGCCTCATTGACCGTGGGTGTGATGTTCAATACGCGGTCGAGCTGAGAGATTTGCACCAGCTTCTCCACCGTGGGCTGCAAGCCGCAGAGCACAAACGTGCCTTGCTCGTCGCGGCACAAACGGTTGCCGACCAACACTGCGCTCAACCCGCTGGAGTCGCAGTAGCGAGACTCGGTGAGGTCCAAAACGATGTTGAGGTGACCTGATTTGGCCAACTGCACCAATTCAGCTTTCAAATCGGGGGCGTGCAAAGCGTCGAGCTTTTCGACAGTGCTTGTCACAATGGCGACGCGGTCGCGGTGTTCAATGGTAAACTTCATGAGGAATCGTTCGGTCAAATATAGGACGGACGGGCGTGCGGTCTCACCCTCTGCCCTGCGCAAGCAAATAAAGCACCGCCATGCGCACAGCCACGCCGTTTTCCACCTGCTCCAAAATGATGGCGTGCTCGCTGTCCGCCACCTCACTGCTGATCTCCACTCCCCGGTTGATGGGGCCAGGGTGCATGATGGTCAACGGCTTGTCCGCTTGGGCCAATCGGTCCAACGTTAACCCGTAGTTCATCGTGTACTCACGCAGCGAGGGGAAGAAACGAACCGCGTCGGCAGGCCCTTGACGCTCCAATTGGATGCGCAGCATGTTGAGCGCGTCTGCCCATCGAATGGTCTCGTCCAAATCGTGACTCACCTCCACTCCCATCTCATGAAGGTGGCGAGGAATCAAGGTATGGGGTCCACAGACGCGGACATTGGCTCCGAGGGTTTGCAGCGCCAGGATGTTGGACAAGGCCACCCGAGAATGTTGGATGTCCCCGACGATGGCGATGTTCTTCCCTGTCAAGTCGTCGCCCAAGCTCTGACGCAGGCTGAACGCGTCCAACAGGGCTTGGGTGGGGTGCTCGTGCGTTCCGTCACCGGCATTGACAATGGGCGCGTCAATTTTCGAGGCCAGGAATTGATGGGCACCGGGATGCGGGTGACGCATCACCACCATGTCCACCTTCATGGCCAAGATGTTGTTGACGGTGTCGACGAGGGTCTCCCCTTTCTTCACCGACGAACCTGCGGCAGAGAAGTTGACCACATCCGCAGACAGGCGCTTCTCGGCGAGTTCAAAGGACAACCTCGTCCGCGTGGAATTCTCAAAAAAGAGGTTGGCCACAGTGAGGTCACGCAGCGAAGGCACTTTTTTGATGGGACGGTTCAGGACGTCCTTGAATTCTTTGGCCGTGGCGTGGATCAAATCGATGTCAGCCCGGGTGAGGCCCCTGATGCCGAGAAGGCTGCGCGTGGACAAGGTGTGGTTCTCACTCATGACGGCTTCTCATTGAGGAGAATCACACGGTCTGCACCGTGCTCCTCACTCCATTCAACTTTGACGTGTTGGGCGCCGATGCTGTCCACGTGTTTCCCAATGTAGTTGGGCTCAATGGGCAGTTCCCTCGAAAACCGGCGGTCAATCAGCACGGCAAGCGCCACAGACTGAGGACGGCCATGGGCAAGCAGGGCATCCAAGCCTGCGCGGATGGTTCGGCCCGTGAACAACACATCGTCCACAAGCACGACGTGTCGGGACTCGACCGTGAAGCCCATGTCATTGACATTGGGGGACAACGGCTTCTCATGCGTCCGAAAATCGTCTCTGAAAAACGTCACATCGAGCTTGCCACAATGGATGTCGGTGCCGGGCAACAATTCTTCCAAGCGTGCCTTCAAGCGCGCAGCGAGCCTTGAGCCTCGGGGCTGAAGGCCGACCAAGTCGGTTTGGGAAAAATCGTGGTGCTCGATCAGCTGGTGGGCGAGCCGGTCGAGGATGAGCGCAAATTGCGCGGGAGGAATCAGAACCTGGTCCTGCATGTTTCACCGCAAAGATACGGGCAAAAAAAAGGAGGCCAACCGGCCTCCTTTTCTTTCAGTCGCTTTTTGAAATCAAGCGTTGTCGTCCTTCTTGTCGTCCTCTGCAGGCGCATCGTCCGCAGCAGGAGCATCTTCAGCCTTGGGTGCTTCTTCCGCAGGAGCTTCCTCCTTCTTCGCAGCAGCCTTTTTCTTGGGTGCAGCCTTCTTCTTGGGCGCAGCCTTCTTGGCTTCTTTGGCTTCCTCTTCGGGACCACCTTCCATTTGCTCCTTGAGTGCCGTCAAGACATCCAAGTCACCGAAGGTGCTCTTTTCGACGCTGGCATTGACTTCGTCCATCATGCGCGTGGATCCGCCGCCACCGCCGCCACCTGAAGTACGAGGCTTCTTGGGCGTGTCAGACTTGGCAGGTCCTTCTTCGTAGGTGCGCAAGTGGCTCACCGTGATGCGCTTGGCGTTGCGGTTGAACTCCAACACCACAAACTCGTCTTGGCTGTCCACGCCGAGCGTGCTGCCGTCTTGCTTCACCAAGTGCTTGGAGTGACATGTGCCTTCCAAACCGTAAGGAAGCGCGATGGTGGCGTGACCGCCCTCCACCTTGACCACAGTTGCTTGGTGCTTGCTGCCCACAGCGAACACGCTTTCGAAGACCTCCCATGGGTTTTCTTCGAGCTGCTTGTGTCCGAGGCTCATGCGGCGGTTCTCCTTGTCGAGTTCGAGCACGACGACTTCGATTTCGTCACCCACATTGCAGAACTCAGAGGGGTGCTTGATCTTCTTGGACCAGCTGAGGTCAGAGATGTGCACCAAGCCATCGATGCCTTCTTCCAACTCGACGAAGAGGCCGAAGTTGGTGAAGTTGCGCACCGTGCCTTTCTGCTTGGACTCCACAGGGTAACGGACTTCGATGTCTGCCCATGGGTCTTGCGTGAGTTGCTTGAGGCCGAGAGACATCTTGCGCTCTTCGCGATCGATGCCCAAAATCATGCATTCAATCTCGTCGTTGACCTTGAGGAAGTCTTGCGCACTGCGCAAGTGCTGAGACCAAGAGATCTCGCTGACGTGGAGAAGACCCTCCACACCTGGGGCGATTTCCACAAAGGCTCCGTAGTCGGCCATGACCACCACGCGGCCCTTGATCTTGGTGCCTTCGACCAAGTCCTCGGAGAGGGCGTCCCATGGGTGCGGCGTGAGCTGCTTCATGCCCAATGCGATGCGCTTCTTCTCGTCGTCGAAGTTCAAAATCACCACGTTGATCTTTTGGTCCACTTCCACCATCTCTTCTGGATGACCCACACGGCCGTAGCTCATGTCGGTGATGTGCACCAAGCCGTCGACGCCGCCCAAGTCCACGAACACCCCGTAAGAGGTGATGTTCTTGACCGTACCCTCGAGCACTTGACCCACTTCGAGGCCCTGAATGATGAGGCGCTTCTGCTCCTCGAGCTCGGCTTCGATGAGTGCTTTGTGCGACACGACCACGTTCTTGAACTCCTGGTTGATTTTGACAACCTTGAATTCCATCTGCTTCCCGACGTATTCGTCGAAGTCACGGATGGGCTTCACATCCACTTGTGAACCAGGCAAGAACGCCTCGAGGCCAAACACGTCGACAATCAAGCCACCCTTGGTGCGGCACTTCACCGTACCCTGGATGATCATGTCTTCGTCCTTGGCTTGGTTCACCTTGTCCCAAGCGTGGTAGATGCGTGCCGTCTTGTGGCTGACCACAAGCTGACCGTTGGCGTCCTCCTGCTTTTCAATGAACACGGGAACCTTGTCCCCTGCCTTGAGCTCGGGATTGTATCGGAATTCAGACGCGCCGATGACGCCTTCTGATTTGTAACCAATGTTGACAACCACTTCCTTCTTTCCGATGGAAATGACTGTGCCCTCAATCACTTCTTTCTCCTTGATGAGGGTCAAGCTTGACTCGTACAAGTCCTCCAGGCGCTTGCGCTCCTCAGGGGTGTAGTCGTCCTGCTCGCTCTCGAACGCATCCCAATCGAATTCACCAGTGGGCTTGGCCAGCTCACGGGGCTCTGTGGGGGTGGGTTCAGGTGCAGCTTCGGCAGCAGGCGCTTCAGCAGCAGGTGCTTCGGCAGCAGGCGCTTCCTCGGTTGCAGGTTCAGAAGGGGTTTCGGGAGCTGCTTCTGCAGCAGCTTCTGCAGCTTGATCAGCTGCTTCGGGTGCCTTGGCCTCTTGGTTCTCCAAGTTGGCGTCTTCAGGCTGTTGGGTGGCGTCGTTCATGCGTCACCTGTGTGTTGTGCGTCGCTGCAGGGGGGCGCCGCGGAGTGATACTCTCTTTGCCCTGCCAAAGATGAATGGGGCGCAAAAGTACACAAACGAGCCCGGAAAACCAACCCCCTTGGGCCGTGAAAAACAGTCAGTTGGCGACGACCACGATTCGCTCCGCGCGGCCTTTGGCGTCCACCACCATGTACACCCCGCTCAGCCCTTGCGGCCAGGTGTTCCAACCTTGGTCCAATTCCGCCAACCTCTTCCCTTCCATCGACCACACTTGCGCCGATGTATCAAGCCAAACGGCCTCGCCGGCGCACAAGGGATTGGGACCTTGCAACAATCGTCCAGCGGAGGGATTCAACGTTGCCACGGCATCCGCGCAGTCGTTGCACGCGTTGGGCGTGGGCTCGGATACCCACTCGAAGGGTCCGGATGCATTGGGAATTCGGGCGTAGGAGAAATCTGGTTCACTGACGCCAAAGTGCACACTGTCCGCAATCGAAAAGCCATCTGGCGAGCGCAGCACCAACGCTTCCCCGTTGTTGTTCAACCGAAAGCCCATGTGGTTCCACCCTTGGTCTGTGTCGTCGTCGGCCCACAGCAGCAGGTAGCCATCCGGAGCGATGACCGCCTCGCCGCCCGCGTCGAGTGGAACGCGCCACTTGGTGGGGTTGTTCAGCCGGTCCGTGATGTAATATCCCGAGAGGTCCACAGGAACTGTCGTAGGGTTGTGGATTTCCACCCAATCTTCCAGTTCCCCGACCTCGTCCACCAATCCATTGGTGTTGAAGGTCAGACACTCGTTGATGACCACAGGTGCCGGGGGGATGACCACAAGGGAATTGGTCACCCTTGGCGTGGGGATGTCAAAAAACACCGAGTTCGCCGCTCCGTCAAATTGCCGGCCATAAGACACATTCGCGAAGGATGCTTGGACTTCATATTCGTCGGCAATGACCATGTCTTGGCCGATGAGCCAGATGGTTTGGTTTTCAATGGCAGGAACAAAGTCGAGGTGATGCCCGCCCTCCTCAGGCTCGCCATCCATCCAAAGCAACAAGAACCCCTCGCCTTCGATGGTGGTCTCCACGGGGTTGTCCAACGGCAACGTGTACGAAGCGCCCCCTTGCACGGCCACCGTGTATCCGCCCAAATTCACTTGGTCGGCGTTGGGATTGTAAATCTCGAGCCAGGGCTCCGCCTCAAAGGACTCGTCGACAAACACGCCGGTGTTCTCCAACAGCACTTCATTGATGTAGAGGAACGGCGTGGGCACCGGGGTTTGGGCGTTTGTCGCCTCAGGTGTGGGCACGTTGAAGTACTCCCACGTTTCGCACCCGTCACAGGAACGTCCGTAACTGATGTCGGTTTGCTGCGGTGGATACACGATGGAATCCAACACGGTGACCCCGTCTGGCGCGGTGAACCACAGCCCCTCATTTTCTGAGCTCAGCTTGAAGTTGGCATGAAGCACGCCTTGGGCGCTGTCCGTGTCCAACCAAATGACCATGTGGTCGCCAGGCGTGAGGAACGTCGTGCCAGGATCCGTGTCAGGAATCGTGTACTTGGTGAGGTTGTCAGGATCGTCGCTGAGGTGATGGCCCGCCAACTGAAGCAAGCCTCCGGGGTTGTACAACTCCACCCAATCGTCGAATTCGAAGAAATCGTCGTAGTGCGCCAAGTCGTTGGACGCCATCAACTCGTTGAGGACCGGAGTTTGGGCTGCGACGCTCGTGGCCCATGCCATCAATCCCATGGCCAACCACTTGAATCCTGCGCGCTCTTGCTTTCTCATGTTCATCACGTTGCTTCTTTTCACTTTGACTGACGCTCACTCCTGCACCAAGGTTGCGTTCGTGAATCCTTCTGACCGGATGGCCGCCAAAAGGCGCTCCGCCTCCCCAAGGTCGTCCATGGACCGTGTGAAATAGGTCGTCTGCCCAAACAGTTGAACGCTGCGAACCCCCCAATCGGCAGCCTTGAAAAGGAGCGACGCCACATCTTTGGACGGGACGGTGCCGTAGTATTTGGCGATGTCCACATGCCATGTTGCGGTTTCTCCGGCGTCCACCACGTCTGACGCCACCAAGGCTGGCGAAGCTTGAGTCTCTGCGCGTTCAAACGTCTCGGATTCATCCGACATCTCCGATTCGGCATTCTCCACTGAAGCCGAAGATCCAGTCTCAGCTGGTTCTGCGTCATGGGGCTCCGAGGGCTCCGGCTCGAGGTCCGAGGTCGTGGCGCGCACCCCATTGTCTTGGGCTGCTTGGTCTTCTGCTTGCGCTTGCGATACCTCTGAGGCGTCATCCTCCCGTCTCACCTCTTCAGGTGTCACCACCTCTCTCACTCCGTCGCGCAATCGCACCACAAATGCATCGGCAAAAGCGTCGAATTCCTGCAGCTCGTCCTTGCGAGACGTGGAAGCTTGCATGTCTTGACGCACCCCTGCATACCACCTGGCCAATCCGTCAGGGAACGGCTCGTAAATGAGTCTTTCACCGGCTTGTTCAATCCACTCCTTCTCAGGCGTTCCAAGGAACGCCCCCACCTGCACGGCATACCACGTCCCACGCAGATTCCCCAATGCCACTGGCGCACCATGCGACCACATGTCGTCCGACCCCCAAATCGGGCTGAGGCCCTCTTCTGGGGATGCATTGGCAGCGCCTCCCTTCGGGGTGCTGGATGCATTTGACCCAGATGCACTGGCCGCCTTTGCTTCTCTCTCTGTGGCGTCGGCGTTTTCCCCCTTCGCAGTGTTGTTCTCGTCTTCGGTTTGGGTTTGCGGCGATGGTGAGGGAGTGGACGAGGTTGGGTCGGTCGTTTGGCCTTCGTTCAAAACCACATCATCCGAAGAAGGCTTGGTCGTGGACCAACCGTTCACACCGCGATACACCTCATAGGCGTCCACAATGCCCTGCTGCATCAACCACGTCTCGATGGACTGCACCTCAGCTGCGGATGCCTTTTCTGGCATCACGAGCACCCAACGCTTCAGTCCATTGGTCCCTTCCTGTGCATCGAGCGTGGTTCCCTTCGGCAGCGATTGAACCTGCGGATTGTTGCGAAACCACCCCATGTGCACCCCTTTGGCACCCATGGGCAACTGGGTTGTCCGGTCGCTCGATTCTGTAAGGGTCTGGTCTTCTGGTTGGCCCGGCTCAGGCGCAGCAACCACATTGAACGTTTCAGCCTCTGCCCGGGTCACCTCGGGCTGTGAACGGTCTTCCTCATCGTCAGATTCCGCGGGCGCCTCGATTGAGTGCGACGCCGTGTTTGCGGTTGCAGGTTCGCGCTGCGTCCGTTGTGCCCATTGAATGCGGAGGCTTTCGAGCTTCTGTTGCACCGACGTTGGCCATGCTGGTAGCAGTGCCTGAACCTGTTCAGGAGAGCGGTCCTTCCAATCGGCGTTGTGCGCCCAAGAAGACAACACCCACGACGCCTCCAATCCTTGACGTGCCTCCTCGGCATTTGAGATGGCTTCGCCCTGTTCAAGAAGCGTCTCAAGCATCTCCTTCTTTGCGGCTTCCCATGCGCGGTCTACTTGGAATGAACCGGCGCCGTCTGCCTGGAATGAACCTGCGTCCTCCGCTTCCGATGCGGCCCCATCTGAAGGATTCTCATCGTGGGGTTTCTCGAGATGTTGAATCACATCACGCAACATCATGCGAGGCGACAGTGCTCCGTCTTCTTCCAACCGCACCGCCATCCACGATGCCAGAGAACCTTGCCAAGACAACGCGCCTTGTGACGCAGGCGTATCGGCACCTGCAGCACCCTCTTCAGATGGTGACAAACGCATTTGGAGGTCCAACCACAAACCCCGCCACTCCGCATCCAGCGATTCCTCCATGGCATCGCTCGCGTCTGATTCTGAAGCCGATACAGCCTCTGAATCTGCCGAAGTGGCTTCAACTTTCGAGGTGACATTCTCAGCCACGGATGCCTGCGTTGTGCTCTCAGACGTGCCCTGCCTTTCAATGACTTCATCGGCATCACCCTGTTGGGCAGCGGCCGTGACGGCGAGGCCTTTCCATGCACGAATGGCCTGCGCTTGATCTGCTTCGCTCCAATTCGCATTGGGCTCCATCATCTCAATCATGGACAGCCTTGTGCGGATGTCGTCAAGTTCGGACATCGGAGCGGTGGCCGTTTCTGATGTCAATGCAGTGCGAAGCGCGTCTTCGTCCCAGATTTCGGGGCTGAACCAGCGTGCTTCCCACGAGGAGACCACCTCGGGGTCGTGGGCCAAACACCAAGCCAATTTGACCGATTGAGGCTGCAATTGTGCGATGCTCCGCCAGTCCTGGGAGAGCTTTGCGACACGGCCATCGTTCCAAGCGTCTTCAATCCACTGACCGTCCCCGACAAGGCCGCGTTTGTCGCGAACCTCCGGCAACGCCCCCTGGTCGTACAAGGTGCCGGACCGGGCCCATGCACGTTTGGCTTTGCGCGCCACCTCTTCCAAGTTGATGGATCCCACCGGCCAAAGTGAGGAGGCGCGATTCATGGCCATGGCCAACGCTTCCTCCCACGGTGTTTCTTCCAAGATCACCTCCTTGGCCGCCACCGAAAGCACCGAGGCCACAGCCTCTGACATCACGTCCTGTTGGGCTTGTTCAACCGCCGTTTGGTACTTGGGAAGCGCATCAAAGTCTTGGGGTTTGGGCACGTTCAATCCCCGTGGAGCCACATGCTTGGACAACACACTTGCGGCAATCGCGCGCTCCTCCTTTTGAACGTCCGTCCACCACGGATAGGACTGAAATTGAACCACCCGTCGCTCGGGTTCAACTTGCACCACCGCAGCTTCTGGAGCGATCTCTTCTTGCGGCTCCCATGCTTCGACCTCCACTTCACAGATTTGGTCGAGCACCAAGTCCCACCCCCAGGCCAAATCGGGATGGGGGACGGCTTCTTGCGTCAACGGACGTGCATCCAAGAACGGCGCTCCATCCACCGTGGTCATGACCATGGACTGAGTCACCGAAGAGGGGACGTCGGTGTGAGGCACGGCATAAGTGCCCTCCACAATGTCTCCATCCGTCGTCTCAAAGCTGTACCGCAAAACCTGTCCCGCGCCGACCACCACATTCCATTGTCCCCTCTTCTGCTCCAACCCGACTATGGCAAGGGGCTCGTTGGTTTGGGCATCGGCGAGGGTCATCGTGCCTGGAACGACCTCCCCTGAAACCGACCATTGGGTGTTCAAGTTGACTGGAATCCAAGGATCGCCATCAAGCGCCACTTCCCAAACTTCCACGCCGCCGTACTCCCCCTGCCTGCCGGTCACCAACCATCCCGAGGCCTCGCCAAAAGGTGCGTAGTACGCCAGGTCGTCGTGCACCGAATTGAACATGGGGCCCAGCGAAGTGGGCGTGCTCCAAGCGCCTTCTTGGCGACAGGTTTGGAACAGGTCAAATCCCCCCACCGTTCCCGGACGGTTGCTCGCAAACACGAGGCATTGGGTGGATGGATCCCACACAGGATTCAGGTCGTCGTAGGGCGAGTTGACATGGCCCGGAAGGGCGGTCGTTTCTGAGAATGCCCCTTCATCGTCCAAGGTGGCGATGCAAATGTCCAGGCCTTGTGCCCCTTTGGCACCCAAGCTGTGGCAAAACAGTTCCTTTTCTCCCCGCCAGAACGTCACCGGTGCAGACAACCCTGACTTCTTGTCGAGTTTGGAGTGCACTTGCTGGGGGGCGAGCATGACCCGGACGCCTTGTCTCTCCCATTGGATGTATCGGTGGAAGGACGTTGCTGGGACGCTCAACGCGTCCCGCTTTTGAAGGGCCTGCCGCTCGGCAAAGGCCAGAGGCATTTCCCGAGATTGGGCGAGGGCCAATGAACATGCGTCGCGCCAGGGTGACTTTTTGTCCGCCTCGTCCAAGGCCTTCAGCAGCGCCGTTTCCGCCAATTGAGGCTCTCCCTGAAGCATCCATGCCCGTCCCCACCAGTACCAACCTTCGCCCTGAAGGTTTCCCGCATCGGCGAGCGACGCCAAACGCTGAATGCCCTCGTCTCTCGTCCGCACGTCGTGCAACAGTGTCGCCGCGTAACGCATTTGCAGAAACACATCCGTGCCGTCCAAACTGAGCAGTTCCGCCATTCTGCGGTGCGCCAATTCCCATTCCTCTTGCTCAAACGCCTGCATGACCTCCGCCCTCACTTCTTCTGGCGACACATCCCGCTGACTCCAGGCTTGGCGAGGCAACCAGGTGAAGGCCACCATGATCCACAAACCCAATGTGACCATGGACGTGTGAGATCTGCAATACAGGTCCGGCGCGAGAAAACGAAAAAAGGCTGACATGAACAGGAGCTTCGTTGTGTAAAACGAAGGACGGGGCGAGGACGGGAAGCGCCGTAGTTTTGGGCCTCAAATCATTCACAATGGCCCACGGAACTTTCAACGTACCCTACCCCATCAACGAACCCGTGCTCAGCTACGCACCGGGAACACCTGAGCGGGAAGCCCTTCAGGCGGCATACCAAACGATGTACAACCAACCTCCCATTGAGGTCCCGATGTACTTGGGCGCCGAGCGCGTCACGACCGACGACAAGCGCGCCATGACGCCACCCCACGAACACGGCAAAGTGTTGGGGCACTTCAGCTACGGCACCGAGGCCCATGTGACCCAAGCCATTGACGCGGCGTTGAAGGCCCGCAAGTCTTGGGCCAACTTGGGATGGGAACACCGCGCTGCCGTGTTTCTCAAAGCAGCCGACCTGATTGCAGGTCCTTTCCGGGCCAAGATCAATGCCGCCACGATGTTGTCGCAAGGCAAGAACTGCTTCCAGGCTGAAATCGACGCGGCCTGTGAGTTTGCCGACTTCCTGCGCTTCAACGCTTACTACGCCCAAGAGATTCACGCCCAGCAGCCCGAATCTGCCGACGGCATTTGGAACCGGTTGGAGTACCGTCCACTGGAAGGGTTTGTCTTTGCCATCACCCCCTTCAACTTCACAGCCATTTCCGGCAACCTCCCCGCAGTGGCAGCCTTGATGGGCAACGTGGTGGTGTGGAAGCCCTCCGACACCCAAGTCTACAGCGCCCAGGTCATCATGGAGATTTTCCAAGAAGCTGGCTTGCCTGATGGCGTCATCAACATGGTCACATGCGACGGTCCTGTGGCAGGCAACGTGGTCTTCAAGCACCGCGAATTCGCGGGATTGCACTTTACTGGATCCACCGGCGTATTCCGCCACCTTTGGAAGACCATCGGTGAGAATTTGGAGATGTACCGCAGCTACCCGCGCATTGTGGGTGAAACGGGCGGCAAGGACTTCGTGGTGGCCCACCCGAGTGCCAACGCCAGTGCAGTGGTGACGGGATTGATCCGAGGGGCGTTTGAGTTCCAAGGCCAAAAGTGCAGTGCCGCCTCTCGCGCGTACATGCCGGCCTCACTTTGGCCAGCCATCAAGGCCGAAATGCAGGCGGAGCTCGCCACCCTTCGCATGGGATCGCCCGAGGACTTCGGGAACTTCATCAATGCGGTGATCGACCGACGTGCCTTTGACAAGATCAAGGGCTACATCGACTACGCCAAAACGGCTGCAGATGCGGAGGTCATCGCGGGTGGCGGATGCGACGACAGCGTGGGGTACTTTGTGGAACCCACCGTCATTGAGACGTCGAACCCACACTTCAAGAGCATGGTGGAGGAAATCTTTGGCCCTGTGCTCACGGTGCATGTCTACGATGACAGCACCGCAAACGCGTTCGAAGACGTGCTCGACTTGGTGGACTCCACTTCGGAGTACGCGCTCACAGGCGCCGTGTTCTCCCAGGATCGCTACGCCTTGGACCTCGCCTCCAAAAAGCTGGAGAATGCCGCAGGCAACTTCTACCTCAACGACAAACCCACCGGTGCCGTCGTGGGCCAGCAACCCTTTGGTGGCGCCCGTGGATCGGGAACCAACGACAAGGCCGGATCCTACTTGAACTTGCTTCGTTGGGTGAGCCCTCGCACCATCAAGGAAGCCTTGGTGTCTCCCACGGACTACCGCTACCCCTTCTTGGGTTGAGTCGGACCTGATGCACAAAAAAAGGCGCCCTTTGGCGCCTTTTTTGTTGTCCGCCAGGGAAGACCTTCATCAGTCCTCTTCATAGGCACTGACAGGAATGGAAGCCATGTCCACGCGTTGCGCCTTTCCACCCATCGCCGCCTTGAAGGCCTTGCCGTATTCAGGCTTCAACTGCCCATCGGCCTCCAACCACTTGGTCAACACCACCATTTTGTCCTTTTTCCCGGCGCGTCCCACGGTCGTGATTTTTCCGTGGACGGTGCGCAGACGGAACGCCGAATTCAAAATGCTCGCTTTCGCGGACTTGAGACGCGCTTCAGGAATCTTGTGAATCGACATCGCATCGGCAATCAACTCGTCGTAGCTCATGGGTCGATTTCGTGCGCGCAATCGCTTCTGGATGAAGGCACCCCAAATGCTTTTGGGACCACGCTTTTTGGCGGGCACCCCCTTGGCCGTCATCGTGGTGCCCTTCTTGGTCGGCTCCGTCGAGGTTTTTGTTGGTGCACCGAGCTTGGCCAGCATCGTTTCAACATGGTCCAATGCCGCGGTCAAACGAAGGTGCTCTTTTTGGAGGTGCAGCTTCAACGAAGCCGCTTCTTTGGCAGTCAAATCAATTTTTGCCATTTGAAATACAATGTTTGGAGAGGTGATTCAGGCGTAATTCCTGAGATGAGGCAAAAATAGACATCTCAATTCACGCACGACAAATGCAAATACAAATTCAATTCAGACGATTGCAAAATGGAGAAGGGAGATGCGTTTCCGCACCTCCCTTCAAAACACGGTGTAAGCCGGATTCTGTTCCCCGAAGGGCTCTGCCATTGATCTGACGCGACCTACCCTCTGGCTCAAGCGGGACGCCTTCGAACGCCAGTTTACATGGTCTTGCAACCCACAAGGTTTACCCAAGCCGCAAGGTCACCCTTACGCTGGTGAGCTCTTACCTCACCTTTTCAGCCTTGCCTGTGCCCGAAGGCCATCGGCGGTTTGAATCTCTGTGGCACTGTCTGTCACGTTCCGTTGAACGCGCCTTTCCTTTCAAAAAGTGTGGCTCCCTATGTTGTCCGGACTTTCCTCCCCACAAGTGAGGCGGCAGAGTCAACCGAACCCCAAAAGTACGACACCTCCTCGCCGTTTCTCCGTTAGCTTCGCAGCCTGTCCCATCCACAGTCATTCTGCCCGACGTGTCCCATCATCTGTACATGCTGAACAAGCCCTTTGGCATCCTGAGTCAACACTCTGACGAAGGAAACAGGCGTGGTTGGGGCAGTTTGGGCTTGCCCTTCCCCTCAGATGTGTATTCGATTGGACGTTTGGATGCCGACAGTGAGGGGCTGTTGCTGTTCACCAACAACAACCGCCTCAAGACCCGGTTGCTCGACCCCAAGGAAGGCCATGCCCGCACCTACCACGTACAAGTGGAGGGAGAGGCGTCTCCTGAACAATTGGCGCAATTGCGAGCGCCGATGACGCTTCGCATCAAAGGCAAACCGTTCACCACACAGGGGTGCACAGTGCGCGTCATCACCCCTTCGTGGCCGCCGCGGACCCCTCCCATTCGGGTTCGAAAGTCCGTGCCCGATTCTTGGTTGGAATTGACCCTGTACGAGGGCAAAAACAGGCAAGTTCGGCGCATGACTGCAGCCGTTGGCCTCCCCACGCTGCGACTCATCCGCGTAGCCATGGGCGATTGGGAACTCGGCGAATTGAGCCCGGGCGAGTGGAAAGAACTGACAAACAACTCCACCCCATGAACCTCGCAGGCTGGATTCTTGCCCCACTGAAAACGGTCCTGGCCATCCTCCACACGGCCTTGTGCAGCATCACCGGATTGATCGCCATGGCCCTCAGCGCACACAATGGCGACTGGGTGATGTGGCGTGTGGGGCGACAAATGTGGAGCCGGCCGCTCCTTCAAGCCATCCTTGGTGCCAAGCTGGACATCGACGTCCACCCTGAGGCGCAGGCGTTGGCGGACCGACAGCAGGGCGTCGTGTTGGTGGCCAACCACACCAGCTTGCTTGACATCAATGCCGCGTTTGCCGCCAGCCCGACGCCCATTGTGTTTTTGAGCAAGGCCAGCGTGCGGAAAGTGCCCTTGCTTGGAAAGCTCAATGAATTGGCCGGCACGGTGTTCGTGGAGCGAGGCAACCGCGCCTCCTCAGAGAAGGCCGTCCATCAGTTGACCGACACGTTGAAACAAGGCCGCAGCGTCTTGGTCTTCCCCGAAGGCACGCGCAGCGAAGACGGAAACCTCAGGCCCTTCAAAAAGGGAGCCTTTCACCTCGCCAAAGCCGCGGAAGCAGCCATCGTGCCGATGCACATCTCAGGGACTTGGGAACGCTTGAGACCGGGAGCATGGCTCATTGGGCCCTCCAGAAAGGTCATTCGCGTGCGTGTGGGTGCGCCACTGCAACAATCCATAGAAGACGACCCCGCCACGCTCATGGCGCGTGCAGCACAAGCTGTCGCTGGGTTGCAATCCGATTTGGCGTCTTGACCTCAAGCCCGGCTGGGCTAAGATGGTGTCAATCCTTTGGCACCATGCCCTCAAGGATGGCGCGCTGCGCATCCAACCCCTTGGCATCCTTGGCCCCGCCAATGACCGTCAGTTTGGGGTGGGACAAATCGCCGGGCACAAAGGGCACTTGCCCTGCGCACACCACCACATGATCCACGGCCTGCACGTGCGAGGTGCCGTCCTCCAAGGTCACGTGGAATCCGTGGTCGTCCACACGATCGTAAGACACCCCGCTCCATTGCTTGACACCGCGCTGCTTCAGCGTGTTCCGATGAATCCAACCGGTCGTTTTGCCAAGCCCCTTCCCCATTTTGCCGGGACGTCTCTGGTACATGTGTACTTCCCGTTGACTGGTTGTTCTTTGGGCCGCAGCCAAGCCGCCACGTGACTCCAGTGAGGTGTCCACGCCCCACGACGCCATGAAACCCGCATCGTCCGCGTCATGGGTCAGAAAGTCTGCGACGTCAAACCCAATGCCGCCCGCGCCCACAATCGCAATGCGCGTCCCCACCTGCACTGTGCCATTGAGAACATCCACATAGCTCACCACCTCTGGCCGATCTGCCCCGGGAATGTCAAGCCCACGGGGACGCACCCCTGTCGCCATGACAACCTCGTCGAATGCGGCGACATCCTCGGTGGTCGCAACGGTGCCGAGTCGCACGTCCACGCCGAGATGCGACAGTTGCGTCTGGAAGTATCGAATGGTCTCGTTGAACTCAAATTTCCCTGGAATGCGTTGGGCCAAAAGGAACTGACCACCGAGCTCAGCTTGGCGCTCAAACAAGATCACCTCCGCCCCAAGTCTGGCACGCTCAAGCGCAGCGCTCATGCCGGCAGGGCCACCGCCGACCACTGCAATCCGCCGGCCGGCGAGTTGTTTGCCGCCCCTGCCTCCGCGTTCTGCGGCGCTTTGCGAGGCTTCTGGGCGAGGAATCGCGGGGAAATCGCCTTCGTGACAGGCCCTCGGATTGACCAAGCAAGAAGAGACTTTCTGCTTGAACACATGGTCCAAGCACGCCTGATTGCATCCAATGCAGGTATTGATGTCTTGGGCACGAGACAGACGCGCCTTCTTGATCAAATGGGGATCGGCCAAAAACGGCCTGGCCATGCTGATCATGTCGGCACACCCCTCTTCCAAGGCCTCCTCACACGTGGCCGGATCGTTGAAGCGGTTGGTGGTGACCAAGGGAACATTGACCGCCCCCATGAGTTTCTTCGTGACAAACCGGAATCCACCCCGGGGCACCATCGTCGCAATGGTTGGGATTCGGGCTTCATGCCATCCGATGCCCGTGTTGATGATGTTCGCCCCTGCATGTTCTACACGTTGGGCAAGGCGTTCAATTTCTTCCCAGTTGGAGCCGCCAGCCACCAAGTCGAGCATGCTCAAACGATACATGATCAAAAAGTCCTTGCCCACCGCTTCTCGCATCCGAGACACAATCGCCTCGGGAAACCTGCAACGCCGCTCAAAATTTCCTCCCCACTGGTCGGTGCGCAAGTTGGTTTCCGCCGCCAGGAATTGGTTGATCAAGTACCCCTCGGACCCCATGACTTCCACGCCGTCGTAGCCGGCCTCTCTGGCAAGGACAGCCGAGTGGACAAAGTCACGGATCGTGCGCTCCACCCCTCGCGCACTCAGCGCCCGGGGCTTGAATCGTCCAATGGGTGCCTTCAAGGCACTCGGTGCCACACAAAACGGGGTGTAGGCATAGCGACCGGCGTGCAGAATCTGCATGACGATTTTGCCGCCTTCGGCATGCACGGCCTCGGGGATCACACGGTGGTGTGACGCATGTCGGTGCGACGACATTCGAGAGCCACCCCAAGCCACCACACCTGCGCGATTGGGTGCAATTCCGCCTGTCACCAACAATCCGGCCTCTCCTGCGGCCCGCTCCGCGTAGAAGCGGGCGAGTTTGTCCATGCCCCCTTTTTCCTCTTCGAGCCCGGTGTGCATGCTGCCCATCAAAATGCGGTTGGGCAATGTCATGAAGCCCAAGTCAAGGGGCTGAAACACGCGAGGGTACAGAGGATGAGCGTTCATGCTTTTCAAGGTACACCACAAGCCGTGGCTTGCATCACTCGTCGAATTCGCGGTACTGCTCCACGAATTTTTTCTTCTCGAAAAGTGAATTTTTCAAAGACAGGCTGAATTTCTGCCCCCCCTCTATGATACGCTTATCCGAGTCCTTCAACTCTTGAATCAGAGTGGCCAACCCCGTTTGCTCCGGTTCGAGCTGCTCCTGAACCGTCAGGTTCATCACACCTTGCAAGGCAATGTATTCCAAGAAGTACCACTGCTTCTTGCCAAAATGGAGGTAAATCAACACGCGATTGTCCTCGCGATCGATGGCCACCTTGCCCCGGATGGTGCGCCACACGTTTTGTTCTCCCATGGTGGCCAGAGAAATGTCTCCTTCACTGACCCAAAAGTGATCGTAAGGATCGTAGCGCCACTCCATCATGTGGAAGATCATCGCATGCCGAACCTGCTTGGGCACGCCCTTTTTGTACTCCGGAGGCTCGTTGGACTCGAGTGAAGTGATCAACTTCATGGCCTCATCCACGCCCACAAGTTCATTGAGCATGTACTCGTAGTTGCCCATTTCGTATCCCGCGCCGCTCGCCTTGTCCGAGGCACGAATGACCGTGGTGAGGTACTCCAACACGGGTTCAGGCATGGGCATGTCCACCACCATGCCGCCGCGCAACACCATTTGGCCTTTGGAGGTGGTGATGTCCCCAATGAATGACTGCGTCAGCAAATGCTTGTCAAGCAAATCAAATGGCGCCATGCCCTGCTGGTAGACTTCACAGCCGCCTCGCGACATGTACGTCATCGTTCCTGGCAGCATGTTGTTCTTCAACTTGGCATCGTTGGTCACCACATAGCGGTCTTTGCGCTTGTCGTAACGCAGGAAGCCACGCGGCACCAAAAAGGATTTGTCGGAACGTACAGGCTTTTTGGTGAAGAATGTCGGATACATGGACTTGATGCCACCGTCGTTGTACGTCCATCCCACGCCGAGATGTGACTTGCCCATCTCTGTGACCATCGAGTCAATGGGAATGGCCACATCCTGCGGATTGATGACCCCCATGAATTCCACCCACTCGTTGTCAAAATCGTCGCATTCAAATTGCATTTGAGCCCCACCTTCAAATTCGAGGTCCTTTCTTCCGGCCTCCAAATGGACTCGGCCCCTGAACGCAAATTCAGGGCTGAGGTAAAGCTCGTCGCCGGCGCGAACCATGCCTCGTCCGTAGGTGCGGTTGGCGGTGTCCACCGCGAGTTCGTTCAAGCGAATGGGCCACTCCTTGCCAATGGCATCCACATAGGTTTTGCTGGCCGCTCCCTCATAGTCGAGCCTTCCGTTGATTTGGACATTGGCGTCGTAGAGTCTGTGATAGCGCGTGACGTCATTGGCAAAAATCTCTGCCCCTGAAAAGGGATCCATCACGGCATCCCGGCGCACGGTCACCATGCCGTCTCCTGGCTTGATCTCGGCATCGGCCACAGCCAGGGACTGCACATCGCGGCATGCCACATACGCCTCGTCCACTTTGTACGTGGCCGCAGGGCTGAGGAAATGCAGTCCGTCTTGGTCCTCATGCAAAGAGAAGAAATTGCTTTGGTCGCGGTCCGCCAACTCTTGGAAGGTCATGGCAGAAGGATCGATGAGCGTGTTCAACAAGTCCAAACGCTCCTCGTCCATGAACCATGAAAACTCATCCATCATGCACTGGTATCGGATGGCCGGCAAGTCAATCAAAGTCGCACCGTCACGGGCCTTGAAGTCGCCTCGGCGGGCATCAAAATCCACATGGGCGGACACGTTGTCTGTCCCGAAGGCCACCTCGTTCAAGTCTGTGCCTTGCAACTCAAAGGCAGATTCATCGGCATCGATGGTCCGCTCTTTCATCAAGAATCCAAGCGAAGACAAGTCAGCGCGCTCAAAATGGAACGTCCCTTGCCCCGTCATCTGCGGCTCAGACAGCTCCAGTTCCCCTTCCAAGAAGACGTTCTCTCCAAAGAACTGAAGTGAATCAAGTGGGGTGGATCGCACGAACAAACGCTTCCCATACGAGTGTAACCCAAAGTCCGCCACGTCCGCACGGACCAGGGGGATTTGGCCTGTTTTCGCGACGTTGTCGTAGAGCGTCGTCCGCCCATACGCCGAATCCGGAACCAGGGTGTTGTCCTCGCCTTCCATGTGCGACGTCAAGAAGTCGATGGATCCTGGGCCATGCAGGCCGCCCAAATTCAACGTCAAGTCGCCCTTCACCGTGCCAAGCCCTTCATACAGCGGGTATCCTTGCGCCGGTGTAGAACGTGTGAAACCCAAGCTGTAATCCTCCATCAGGCGCAGGGGCTCGATCAGGTCAGGAACAATCCCCCCAGCCAACAATTCCCCTTCGAAGACCAAGTCTTCCTTTTTGAAATTGTCCAAGCTGTCAATGACAAAGGGATCCACGGCGTAGTTGAAGTCGTCCCTGTGGTAGGCTCCTCTGCAAATCCTGTCTGCATCGTAATACACATGCGACACTTCTCGGCTCGTGAGGATGGGGTACTGGGTGTACCGGTCGCTTTTCCAACCTGATTTGTTGTTGGGATGGTCAATCTCCAGTGTGCCGGTCACCTCTTCGATGGTGCTCGCCACCCAACGCAAGGCCTGGTTGCCGTACGCATCGTATTGGCCATCGATTTCCGCCTTGATGCGCAACGATTCTGCTTGCCGCACTTCCAACTTGAACGCGTCGTAGTCAAACTCAAAGCGCGCGCCTGCCAATTCAAACTTCCCCGCTTGGATGACGCCATTGAACTCAAAGCTTCGGTTCTTGCCCAAGGCCAGCTCCCCGCCATCCGGCACAATTTTCACGTCTTGGGCTTCGCTCACCCCAAAGCGTCCGATGCCCTTCATTTCCAACCTCAAATTGTTGAGGCTGAGCAAGGCATTTGTCGTGGAGCTGCGCGGGTTGGAATAAAAGGCGAGTACATCGTGGTCGATGACCCCCTTGCGCGCTTTGATGTGCCGCTCCGCGCGCGGTTTGACCTCACAATAGCGCGTGGCGAGGTCCAAGTCCACGTATCCCGAATTGGTCAACCCGATGAGCAGCATGCGCGCCTGCTCCTCCTGCAATCCGAGGAAGTCGGCGTACTCTTCTGAATAGAAAGATTTCACACCACGCTTGGACATGTATCGTGCGAGCTCCGCCAGCGGGTGGATGGGATCAATGCCCATCATTTGGTCATAGACGTCGCGCTCGAAGCAATCCAAACTCCGGAATGCCGCCGGCTCAGGCCTGTCACTTGTCAGACGTCGAAAGGTCACAGCGGGACTGTTCAGCTCCCATTCCACAGCCTCCACTTCCATCTCGACCATGTGGTAGCTGTCGATGAACGGCTGCTGCCCCACGCCTTCCAGTTGACGCGTGGCCCGGAACAATTGACTGCGGTCGTTGTATTTGATCTTGATGTCCGGGTGATAGATGCTGTCCTCGCCCAAAAGCATGGTCATGCGCGCGTGCGTCGCATCCAGCGCATCGTCCGAGAACAACACCTCGTTGGACCAACACCGAATGAACAAAGTGTCGTGATTCATGAAGGTGATCTGGGCCCACTGGCCATCCGAGCCCGTTCCCGCGAGCTTCGACCCCCTCACCTGAAGACCGCCTTCGTAAGACACGCCCGGGAACACATCGTCGAGACGCACCCGGCCCGTGCGAGACTCGAATCGGGGATATGTCCTCCTCGCGGGTTTGTCTTCTCGTTGAACTTTCACACTGAGCACCCCTTCCAGCGGAAGGTCAAACAACGTGCTCCGCAGACGGGCTTCTTCCGTGGTGAACGAACTGCCTTTCATGCGGACCTCGAAAACCCCCAACTCCGCAGACAAATCACCTTCGTTGGTGGTACGCTCCCATTCCACGCGGCCTTCGCTGCCGTAAAACCGGCCTTCCAACACATTGAACTGACCTTTCACGTCTCGCACTCGGGCGCTGTCTCCCTTCGAGAGACAGACCAAGGTGCCGCCTTTGCATTCAATCGCGGGCTTGCCCGACGCATCGATGCGCAAAACCAAGTCGCCTTGACGCACGAGCCACGTGGCCGCACCGGACGAAAAGAGCATGCCTTCTTGGAAGAGCTGCTCTGAAAGCGACAGGTAAGATTCGCAAGCCTTCCTTTCCTTGGGACGGCTTTGGAAATAGGCAAGATGGGCATGCCAATCCTGCCAAGTTTTCCAATCTTGGCGCGCAAGAACCACCCTCGCCCCGCGGAAATACCCCAGGATGCCTGTGCTGAACTTGATTCGGTTGGTTTCCAAAAAGCGAACCATCCGCATGAACTCCTGCCGCCTTTCTTCTCCCACCGCGTCCTCTTCGAAGGCATAACTGAAATCGCGTCGAATCCACTTGGCTTCACCCGACCCGACGTCCGATGCCTTGCGCTCCATTTCTTTCAGGAAGGCCGAGGCATCTTCGACATTGTCGCTCGTTTGGGCGTACGACAGGGTCCCCATCCAAAGGACCATCAGGACCAGGCACAAGCGTTCGATCATGCACCGAAGGTAGATTCTGCCTGCCTCGCCTAAGGGTTCGTCACACCAAAGGTTTCCCACAATGCATGCACGCCCAGCCGTCACGCACATCCACGCCAAGCACCTCCATCCCCGCGTCGTGCACCGAAGCCTCCAATGCGGGCACGTCGCCCTCAAAGAATCCGCTGAGCAACAAGTGTCCACCTTCTTTCAACGTCCTTGCGTAGCGCGTCATGTCTGCCACGAGGACATTTTTGTGAATGTTGGCACACACCACGTGCCACGCCCCATCGGGCATGTCGTCGCATGCCGTGCCGTCGCCCTGAACAAAGGTCATGTCCGACGCAGCGAGGTCGGCATTCAAGGCGTGGTTGTCTTGGGAGTTTTGGACCGCGTCGCGTTCAATGTCGATGCCCAAAATCGAACCCGCCCCTCCCTTGGCGGCCACAAGCGCGAGCACACCAGTGCCACAGCCCATGTCCAAGACATTTTGACCGTGCAAAGGCAGCGAGAGCAGCCGTGCCGTCATCAAGTGGGTGGTCGCATGGTGCCCGGTTCCAAAGCTCATCTGCGGTGTCACGATCACATCCATGCCTGACGCAGGGGTGTCATGGAAAGGCGCCCGAATGGTGCACGCAAGCTCGCCAGCGTCATCCATCACCACCACTTGGGGGTATTCAGACTCCCACTTGGCATTCCAGTTTTCTTGCGCCACGCGTTGCTTGTCGACACGCACCGTGGCAAAGGCGGCCACAGCCTCGAGCTGCAGGTCCGCCTCCTGTTCGTTCACCTCCTCCACTTCCCCATGCACGAGCACCCCTTGCTCATGGGGCTCAAACATGGAAAATCCACATTCGTTCAAGTAAGCCACCACCACCTCACGCGCCGGCAAGACGGGGTCGAGCAACACGTTCCAGCTGTGAAACTCCTTGGCCACGATTCAGCGGTTCAGCGCAGGGTGTCCTTCGATGACCCCTTGAAAATCCTCAGGCTTGAGGGAAGCCCCTCCAATGAGACCGCCGTTGATGTCCTTTTGGGAGAACAACTCTGCGGCATTGCTCGGTTTGCAAGAGCCGCCGTAGAGCACCGGAATGGACTCGGCCACCTCCGCGCCGAAGGCTTCCGTCAACCATCCGCGAATGCTGGCATGCATGTCCTGGGCTTGCGCCGAAGTCGCAGTCACGCCCGTACCGATGGCCCAAACAGGTTCATAGGCCACAATCACGTTGCCGATTTGGTCCACAGGGATGCGCAAGACGCCGGCCTGCAATTGCTGCAACACCACGTCCTCTGCACGTCCTGATTCCCGCTCTTGCAGGGTTTCTCCGCAGCAGAACACCGCAGTCAAGTCCGCCGCCAAAAGGGCATCCACTTTGGCAGCCACCACGGCATCGGAATCGCCGAAGCGCGCGCGGCGTTCGCTGTGTCCCACAATGGCTCCTGCCACGCCACAAGACTTCAACATCTCCGCCGTGTATTCTCCAGTGTGCGCACCAAAGCCTTCTGCACTGACGTTTTGGGCAAGCACATGCAAGCCTTCGGGCGCTTCAGGCGCACAAGCCGCGAGATAGGGTGCGGGCATCGCCACCATGACATCCACACCTCCATTCTTGGCAAGCCATGCGGACATGCCGTCCATCCACGCACGCGCGTCGTTCAACAATTTGTTGCTCTTCCAGTTTCCTGCTACGACGTTCCTCATCACTTTTGTTCTTTCGATTGGGGGCCAAAAATCGGCATCCCGTCCGTCTTCTCCGCATGTCATCGCAAGAAACTTCCCAAGGCCTCCCGGCGCATCTGCAGTCCATGCTTCAGACGCATTGGGGATTCTCAGACCTGCGCCCCCACCAAGTCGGCCCGGTCTTGGATTTGGCCCAAGGGAATCACGTGGTGGCCTTGTTGCCCACCGGCGGAGGAAAAAGCTTGTGCTTTCAGTTGCCCGCTTTGGCCCGAGGCGGACTTTGCCTGGTGGTGACGCCGCTTGTGGCCTTGATGGAAGACCAATGCGATCAACTGCGGCAAAGGGGCATTCGCGCCGAGGCCTGGGTGGGCAACAACGGCGATCGCGTTTTGGACAACGTTCGTTTTGGGAAGACCCAATTCCTGTACCTGTCTCCCGAAAGGCTGACGCATCCGCTTTTCGAGGCGCGATGTGGGTTTTGGAATGTGACGACCGTTGTTGTCGATGAAGCCCATTGCATCAGCCAATGGGGACACGACTTTCGGCCAGCTTTTCAAAACATCTCTTCCTTGCACGATCGCTTCCCTGACGCCGTGTGGGGGGCATTCACCGCCACGGCCACGGAGGCAGTTGTCCGAGACATCGCATCCCAAATGCCTCAAGGGGCACAAAGCCACGTGGCCCCGATGCGCCGTCCCAACCTTGCCTATCAAGTGTCGCGCTGGGGAGACCGCGATGCGGTGCTCTTGCACGATGCGGCCTTGCAAAAAGGACAAGGCTTGCTGTATGTCCAAAGCCGCCACGACAGCGAACGCTGGAGTCAACGACTCCAAGCGTCAGGCCTTGCCGCCGCCTCATTTCATGCCGGGCTGCCGGCCAAAGAGAAGCAACGCCGACAGCGAAGGTGGATGTCGGGACAACTGCAAGTGCTGGCGTGTACCAGTGCATTTGGCATGGGCATTGACGCGCCCCAAGTGCGTTGGGTGTTTCATGCAGGCCCACCCCCCAACCTCGAATCCTACATCCAAGAAGCAGGACGGGCTGGCCGAGATGGCCAACCCGCTTCGTGCATTCTCTACGTGGACGACAGCGACTTCGACATGTTGCAGGGACGCATCGAGCGTCAATTTCCGGCGTTGAAACAGATTCAAGAGGCGTATCAGTGGGCCGCCAATGCCTCGCATGCGACGTATGGAGAACAGCCTGAAGCTCCCTTTGTCGTCACCGAGCCACAGCACTTGCCCGCCCTTCGGTTGTTGTCTTTGGCTGGTCACTTTGATCTGCGTGAACGTCGCAATGCCAGTGCCAAATGTGGCACCATCACTTGGCTGGGCACACCCGTGAACGAGTCCTTCGCCCCGCCCTTACAAACGCTTGCCCGATGGATTGAGCGTCAAGCGCCATCTCAGCCCATGGAGGTCGACCTCTCGCAACTCGCCAACCAGCTCAACCGTGGGGATGCGCTGGCCCCACCGGCGACCACCGCACAATTGCGCATGGACCTTGAATCCCTTGACGCCATGGGATGGCTGGATTGGAAGCCCGCTTCTGAACGCTTTGAACTGACATGGACCAAGCCGAGACAGGCCACCAACACCGTGACGGTGGACCGGAGTCGCCTCGAATTGATGCTGCGAAAGCTCCAAGAAGTCCAAGTGTTTGCAAAAGCATCTCAAGGCTGTCGGTCGCAACACCTCGAGCGTGCCTTTTCAGATGCATCGCATGCGCCATGCGGGCAGTGCGACATGTGCACGGGCGACAAAAAACAATGGCGACAAGCGCTGAAGGAAGACCTCGCACGAGGGGCCATTCAACCTCAAGAATGGCTCTTGTCCAAGGCTCCTGGTCACAGGCATCCGCTGCGGGCGTTGCTGGCCACTTGGTATCGAAGCGGGGTCATCGAAGCCAACCAGAATTGGATCCGATGGTCGGGCAAGGAAGCCCAGGGTTAATTTTGCACCATGAATTCCACCACCTCCGCCCTTTCCACGGTCACGTTGAAAGCCAAACGCGACCAAAGCATCCGCAGGAAGCACCCTTGGGTCTTCAGTGGTGGCATCAAGCACATCCAAGGCGCCCCCCAAGCGGGAGACTGGGTCAAGGTCTGCGCCAACAAGGGCGGCACGCTGGGATGGGGACACTACGCTCCGCAAGCGAGCATCGCAGTGCGCATGCTTACGTTTGACGAGCATTGCCCTGACGACGCATGGTGGCACATGCAAATTGCCCAAGCCGTGGCCGTTCGGCGGGACTTGAACCTCTTTCAATCCGCCAACCAAAACGCATGCCGTCTGGTTCATGCGGAAGGAGATGGCCTGCCTGGCTTGATCGCAGACCTCTACAACGGCGTGCTGGTGTTGCAATGCCACACCCCAGGGATGCATCGTGCACTTCCTACGCTGGTGGAAGCATTCAAAGAAGCCCTTGGAGACACCTTGGTGGGCATCTACGACAAGAGTGCGAAAACCCTTCTCAAAAACGGAGGCCAGGCCAGCGAAGATGGCTGGGTTTGGGGGAGCGCCCCGGAGGGACATTTTGCCACAGAACATGGTCACCGCTTCGACATTGACTGGGAAAAGGGCCAAAAGACCGGATTCTTCCTTGACCAAAGGGAAAACCGTGCGCTGCTCGGATCGCTTTCCAAGGGAAAAAAAGTGCTCAATGTGTTCAGCTACACAGGTGGATTCAGCATCTACGCCATGAAGGCAGGCGCCACGGAAGTCCACAGCTTGGACAGTTCCCAACGGGCCCTTGACGTATGCGAAGACAATGTGCGACTGAACGAGTTGCCCGTTCAATCTCACACCTCCATCCAAGCCGATGCGTTGGAATATCTCAAAGCCGACGAACTGGGAGACTACGACATCGTGGTGCTCGATCCCCCTGCCTTTGCCAAGCGTGCCTCTGCAAGGCATGCCGCTGTTCAGGGTTACAAGCGAATCAACCTTCGCGCCCTGCAGGGCATGAAACCGGGCAGTTTGCTGTTCACGTTTTCATGCAGCCAAGCGGTGGACGACACCCTGTTTGCCAACACGATTGTGGCCGCAGCCATCCAAGCCGGGCGGACGGTCCGCATTTTGCACCGATTGCACCAGCCACCCGACCATCCTGTGAACGTGTTCCACCCGGAAGGATCCTACCTCAAGGGGTTGGTGGTTCGGGTCGACGACTGAATCAAGGCTGGAGCCGCACCGTGCTCCATGAGCTCTCCCCTTCCTTGCGACGGCATACAATGCGGTCGTGCATTCTTGACGCCCGGCCTTGCCAAAACTCGATGACTTCTGGCGTGATGGCGTATCCGCCCCAATGAGGTGGTCGTGGGACGTCTTGTCCTTCAAAGCGGGCCGATTCGGCTTCAAACTGCGACTCGAGCTGTTCTCGGTTGACCGCTTCCGTGCTTTGTCGCGAGGACCACGCCCCGAGCTGACTTCCCCTTGGACGCGAAGCGAAATAGATGTCCGATTCTGCTTCTGGCACGCGGGCAACTGTGCCACGCACCCGAATTTGGCGTTCCGCATGGGGCCAAAAAAACGTCGCCCCAGCCTTGCCCAGACGCTCCACATCTTGGCCTTTTTCACTGCTGTAATTGGTGTAGAACACCAGCTGTTCATCTCGGGTATCCCGAAGCAACACGATTCGGCCATGCGGAAAGCCCTCTGCATCAAGGGTGTTCAAGGTGAAGGCCGTCGGATCCGAAATGCCCGCATCCACCGCCTCCTTCACCCACTGTTCCAACAAGGCCCATGGCCCATCTGCCAAGGCCGAAACGTCAAGCGCGCCCTTCGTGTAATCTGTTCTGCTGTGCAGGCTCATTCACCCAAAGTTCGGGTCCACAACGTCTCACCAAAGGTGTCTTTGACCTCGATGGTGCAGCTGCGGTCCTTGCGCGGCCCTTCAAACGACAACTTGGCGTAGTTGCGTTGCTCAACGTACGTTCCGTCTACCCGGAGGGAATTCCCCTCTTCCCGAGCGTGGCCAGGACCGGAGGTCAACGGACTCACCGTCAAATCGTACACCATGCGCCCATTGGAGAGTTCCATCTCCGACAACTCTGTGGTGTGACGGTCGCCAGAAAGAAAGACCACGCCACGAATGTCCTCCTCAGTCAGACGGCGAAGGATTTCTTCACGCTCGGAAGGGAATTGAGACACGTTCTCGTACACCGCGGCGTCGTTCAACACCTGACCGCCAATGCACACGAACTTGTACGGAGCCCGGGATTTCTGAAGGGCTTGAATGAGCCAATCAATTTGGGCTTGCCCCAGCACTTGTGGCGTGTTGGTTTTGTTCTGGTGGTTCACCCGATACGTCCGATTGTCCAACAGGAAAAATTCCATGTCAACAAATCGGAACGCTGTGGAAACACATCGTGGAGACTCGGGCAACCCATAGCTCGGATTGCTCCAGAACGTTTTGAATGCTTCCCTTGACCAGTCCGCATGCACCCAACTTCCATCGCTGTCGTTGGGCCCAAAGTCATGGTCATCCCAAATCGCATAGTTGGGACACGCCTTCAGCAACGGCGCCATTTCAGGGGTTTGGCGGGTGTGGCTGTAGCGGTGCAAAAACCCAGAATAGGACTGATAGTCCACTTCACGTAAATAGATGTTGTCCCCAAGCCAAAGCATCATGTCCGGCGCCTCCGCAGCCATGTTTTCGAAGATCTCATACCCGCCTCCGTAAGGCCGGCCTGGACGGTCGTATTGTGCCTCATTGATGTAGGCACAGCTGCCCGTCACGAAGGA
The DNA here is from genome assembly GCA_964527895.1 of uncultured Comamonadaceae bacterium. Classification (GTDB taxonomy): domain Bacteria; phylum Bacteroidota; class Bacteroidia; order Flavobacteriales_D; family Sanyastnellaceae; genus UBA11663. The sequence continues at coordinate 47,492 of CAZGQI010000002.1, forward strand.
AAATGGCGGCGGATCCATGCGATAATCCCAAAGCACTTGGGTTTGCACCTTCAACGGCTCAGAAATGTCCTCACCTCCCACCACAAACTGCACCTCATACAGGGTTCCTGGCTCAAGATTCTCCAAGGTGACATGTGCGGCATGCGCGTGTTCATGTTTCGTGTTGGAAGTGGCTGTAGTCACCCAAACTTGTTCGCCCTGTGCCTTGTACTTCACAAAGACGGCCTCTGGACGCGTGGTCTGAATCCACAATTGGGCTGAGCGCATGCTGACGTGGCCAATCATGGGGCCGCTGGCCACAGACAGGTCGCCTTGCGCCACCACGGACGTGGCAAGGGTCAGCCCAAGAAACCCAAGGAACAAACATGTGAATCGATTCATGAAGCAAAGATATCTGCGTGTGAGACGGAACCTTCAGCTGGGCACAAAAAAAGGGGAACCAACTGGTTCCCCTTCTGAAAGTCGTTGATGATCTCTTAGCGAGTGACCACGAAAGTCTGAGCTGAAGAGAAGTCCACGTGCTTGGCAGACAAGTTGTACGTGCCAGCAGCGAGGTTGTGCTTCACCAAGATGCGGTTGCCACCAACCACGTCACCTTGCGTGTACTCTTGAGTGAACACCACTTTGCCGCTGAGGTCAGAAGCCTCAACCACGATGTTCTCCTCACCCAACACGATGTCCTTGTCGAACTTCACGCTGAACGTGCTCTCGAACACAGGGTTGGGGAAGATGGTCCACTTCGTATCCGCAGCAATGCCAGTGAGGCCTTCTGTTGCAGCGCCTTCGCAAGTGCCGTCGTTGTAAGTGGCATCTGCATTGTAGTTGGCAGCAGAGGCATCAGTGCAACCAAACACCTTCGCGTCCTTCGACGTGAAAGTGAGGTCGTGTGAGCGCCATGTTCCGCCCTGACCGTCGCGGCCTTGGAGGTTCAACACACCAGTGGCAGTGCCATCAGTGGTCAATTGCATCAAGAGCACCTTGTTGCCGGCAGCCGCAGCAGCCTGCACGTCGGTGGGAACCACGAACCAAGCACCGTCGGTCACAGTCAACTCCTGACCAGCGAGGAAGTTGTTGTAATCGATGCCAATGGTCCACAAGTTGTTGTCGTCGCTGTTCTTTGCGCCAACAGTTACCCAGCTGTCAAAAGCCAAGCCTGGCTCCATGGCCACAATGCTTTCGTTCACGTCGAGTGAAGAGTAGCTGCCATACTGGTGCTGGAAGAATGAACCAGTGGTGGCAACGTTCAACACATGATCCTCAGCTGCAAACACAGCGTGGAGAGAGTGTTGAGCAGAAGGCAACACCGCGTAAACACGGTACGTGTTGCCAGGAACAGTGCCGTTGTTGTCAACGGCTTCGACAACCAACTCAACATTGCTGGCAGTCGCACCAAAGCCCATCATGAGGGCAGCGGTCATTGCGAATAGGTTCTTCATGAGAATAGATTTGTTTGCTTTCGAATCAGAGGTGAAAACCCCAAATAAGGTGGTCTTCGCCATAAAGATAGTCAAACAGATTTGATTTCCACAAGCCAGACAGAGGGAAAATCACTTTTTTCATCGACGTTAATCCGGAATTCATCGTGAGTCTATATGGGGTTCTTCTCTCTTTCATGTGTCCTTCACACTGAAGGGATCTTTTGAAATTCATGTGTTCAACGAGGGAACCACCTGTCCCCTGCTACCTTCGCATGGCAAGGACGCATACCATGAAAAAACTCGGCAACCTCCTCAACGATCAATGGGTTTACGGCGACAGTGAAGGCACGCCCCTCCTCAACGCCATCGATGGTCAACTCATTGCCCATGCAGATTCCACAGGACTCGATTTGGAATCCGCGTACGTGTTCGCGCGCGAGGTTGGAGGCCCCGCACTGCGCTCCATGACCTTTCAAGAGCGCGGGCGCATGCTGAAGCGTTTGGCATTGCACCTGCATGCCATGAAGGAAGAGTTCTATCAAGTCAGTTGGGCCACAGGGGCCACACGTGCAGATTCATGGATTGACATCGAGGGAGGCATCGGCAATTTGTTCGCCAATGCAAGCCTTCGGCGGAAGTTGCCCGACACGCCCTTTGCGACCGACGGCGACTTCGTGCCACTCGGGAAAGAGGGAACATTCGGAGGACACCACTTGCTGGTCCCCAAGCAAGGAGTCGCTGTGCACATCAATGCCTTCAACTTTCCTGTTTGGGGAATGTTGGAAAAAGTGGCGGTCAATTGGCTGGCAGGCGTTCCTGCCATCGTCAAACCCGCCACGGTGACTTCCTTTCTCACCGAGCGCGTGGTGGCGGCCATTCACGAAAGCGGCATCCTCCCTCCTGGCGCCCTCCAACTGGTTTGTGGCTCTGCCCGAAACATCCTGAACTACGTGGACGAGAGAGACGTCGTGACCTTCACGGGATCGGCCGCCACCGGCAGAATGCTCAAAGCCAACCCGCGCATCACCGAGTTCGCCGTGCCGTTCAACATGGAGGCCGACTCCTTGAATTCAGCGATTCTGGGCCCTGATGCGGTGCCGGGCACGCCGGAATTTGACCTGTTTGTCAAAGAAGTGCGCAAAGAAATGACCGTGAAGTGTGGCCAAAAGTGCACGGCTGTCCGCCGCATTTTTGTTCCTGAGCATGCCATGGATGCGGTGCAAGAAGCCTTGGTGGGACAACTGGCCAAAACCACAATCGGCGACCCCCAAACCGACGGCGTGCGCATGGGCGCCCTCGTCGGGAAGGCACAATGCCAAGACGTGTTGGACCAAGTGAAGCAGATTGAGGCGGAGGCAGAATGCGTGTTTGGGGCCTCCAAAACCGCCGAAGTCATCGGCGCGGAGCTCGAACGCGGCGCCTTCCTCCCTCCCATGCTCATGCGCCACGACCGTCCCCACGAGGCGCGTGCGGTGCACGACGTCGAGGCCTTTGGCCCCGTGAGCACGTTGATGCCCTATGCCGACCTCGAAGAGGCAGTTGCACTGGCTGCAAGGGGCAAAGGCTCCTTGTGCTGCAGCATCACGACGTTTGACCGTCAGGCCGCGGCGACCTTTGTGCGGGAAGCTGCGCCCATGCATGGACGGATTTTGGTGTTGGACCGCGAGTGTGCCAAAGAGAGCACCGGCCATGGCTCGCCCATGCCCCTGCTCGTTCACGGCGGCCCAGGCCGCGCGGGCGGCGGCGAAGAAATGGGCGGGTTGCGTGGCATCAAACACTACATGCAACGAACCGCCATTCAAGGCCACCCCACCACCCTCAGTGCCATCACAGAACAATACCAACCAGGTGGGGCGCGTCCAGAGAGCGAGCCCCACGTGTTCCGCAAGCACTTCGAGGAGTTGGAAATTGGGGACACCGTGACCACGGCAAGACACACGGTGACCGAAGCAGACATTGTCAACTTCGCCAATGTGTCGGGGGACCATTTCTACGCGCACGTGGATGAGACGAGCCTTGACGGCACCATGTTCGAAGGGCGGGTGGCGCATGGCTATTATATCTTGAGCAAGGCCGCAGGGCTGTTTGTGGAACCCAGAAAGGGTCCTGTGCTGCTCAACTATGGCATCGATGAGTGCCGTTTCACCAAGCCCGTCTACCCGGGAACCACCATTGGGGTGAAGTTGACCGTGGTGGAGAAAATTGCACAAGAGCGTCGTGAGCCCGAGGATGTGGCCAAAGGCATCGTGCGCTACCGCGTGGAGGTTGACGATCACGAAGGTGAGGTTGTGGCTGTGGCGACCATCTTGACGATGGTCAAGAAGCGCGACCAAGGCCCCGGCGCGCTCTGATGAGACGCTTTGGTCTTCTGATTCTCGCTGTCGTCTTCCTCAGCCTGACAGGTGTTGGGACCTTGAGGGCCCAAGATGACCTCGATTCCCTGGACAAGTGGGTGCGCGAAATGCACCCCGATCCGTTTGTGCGCTGCGGTGAATCGGCTTGGCTCCAGCAACTCGATGGCACCCGAGAACAATGGCTGGAAGCTTCCTCCATGGAACGCATTCGGCTGGCAAACCTTCTTCTGCAAACGATGCAAGACAGCCACAGTGCCGTCTCCGCGTACGATTGGATTTGGGAAGTCGAACGATTGCACGGCACGTTGCCCATCCGATGGGCGATCGAAGGCCGGACGTTGTGGGTGTTGGACTCTGGACTCCCTGGATTGCCCGAGGAGGTGCGCGTGATGGACCTGAATGGCCGCGCCGCCTCAGACGTGGTGCAAGACGCCCTGGACTTGTCCACCATGGAAGGCCCCAGCCACGGTGCCACAGCAAGAACGGCGGCGCACAACATCACGCCATGGGTGCTGGGGACGAGCGACACGAGTGCGCTGACCTTGACTTGGTTGGACCCAGACGATGGGCTTCCCATCACGCGCACCTTCCAAGCCCAAGGCTGGAGACAAGCCCGGTCGGGATGGGCAGAGATTTCCACGCGTCGGCCCGTGGTCTCGTGGTCCTTTCCGGACGGCGACCACCTCACGGCCCGCGACAACCGGCGCCACGAGCGCGAAAACGAACGGCTGTACGCTGCCGGCCGACCACGGCGGGTCCAAACCCATTGGCCGGGCGCAGCGACCCTCAAAATCAGCAGCTTCTCGCAGGGCTCTTGGTCTCGCTATCACAAGCGTCTCCGCAAAGGCATGGAACGCGTTCAGCAATTGCAATGCCCACTCATTGTGGATTTGCGGGGCAACCCCGGCGGGCAGTCGCCGCGGATGGAAATGCTTTGGAATCATTTGGCCTCAAAGCGTACACACCTTCCCTTCGCCTTGGTGGCCAAACAAAGCCCTCCCACGGCAAGGGCCAACGGGAGGTACTACAAACGGCTCAGGAAACGCTGGGTGGACAAGCACAGGCACCATTCCGCGGATGCACGGTACATCTACACCATGGCGACCCTGCCTCTTGGCGAATCAGACACGTTGTTTTTCCCGCAAAAGGGCGTGCCACCTCACGGATTTCGTGGACCTGTGGCCGTGTTGATCGACGGGGAATCTGCCTCAGCGAGTGTGTCCTTCGCGGGTGCCATTCAGGACGAACAACGCGGCCCTTTGATTGGGGAGTCGTGCATGGGACCGAGCAATGGCACCATGGGCAATCCGTACCTCCGTGTTTTGCCGAGGTCGGGCATCGTGATCAGCCTTTCGACGGCAGTGTACATGGCCAAACCTTGTGATGATTGGGCGAACACCGTCCCCATCCAGCCCGACATCCATGTGCCCGCCATGTGGAAACGAAACAGCACCCTTTCCGAACTTGTGCAACAATGGGTCGACGCACAACACCACGCACCTTGAATCGGCGCTTTCTGTGGCTCCTGCTCGCCGTGGGACTGGCCTTGCCTTCTTGGGGTCAGGTGCCGGGCCTGCGCCTGACCGAGTCCATGCGTGCCGCAAGAGACGTTTCGTCGCAACTCGGATTGGACGAGGTTCAGTCCCAGGCCATTCTTGAAGCGGCTTTGCCGTGGGACGCCTGCCTGGCACATTGGAATGACCTCCAGGACAGCCTGGAAGCGGCCCCCATGTCTGAGTCCGAATTGCTGCAAGCCTTGGGGCCTGTGCGCACCGCGCTCGGCGAGTGCCGTGCTTCCCGGTCCAAGGACATCCGGGCAGCGCTGGACTCGAGTGCGCGGGTGGCTTTCGACGCCTTGGCCTTCCCCGAACGCCCACGCGTAATGCATTTTGGCGTGCACAACCGCATGGACTGCAACGTGTGCAAAACACCCCAACCCCCAACCCCATGAATCTCTTTTCACGCTGGACCTTGATGGTCGTTGCAGCCAGTCTTTTGGGCTGCGGAGGTGGGCCCCAAGCCCTTCACCGCGAAGTCAACCCGTGGATTGGCACTGGAGGACATGGCCACACCTATCCCGGGGCCACCTCCCCTTTTGGCATGGTCCAATTGAGTCCAGACACCCGGCTGGAAGGATGGGACGGTTGCGGAGGGTACCACGACACCGACAGCCTCATCTACGGCTTCAGCCACACCCACCTGCAGGGCACCGGCGTCAGCGATTACGGCGACATCTTGGTCATGCCTTGCACCCAATACCGACACGGCGACACCTGGCGCGACAAGTACAAGAGTGCGTTCCAAAAGTCGACCGAGCGCGGACACGCGGGGTACTATGCCGTGCATTTGGACGACCACGGCGTGCTGGCCGAATTGACCACGACCCCACGGGTGGGCATCCACCGATACACGCTGGACGAGCCAGACACGTTGACGTGGATTGTCGATTTGGAGCACCGCGACGAGCTCGTTCACTACAGCATCGAGCCCCGCGGCACGCGCATGCTTGTCGGGCATCGCGTGAGCCAAAACTGGGCCGAGGAACAACATGTCTACTTCGCCATGGCCTTTGACCGCGATTTCGAATGGGGCGACCAGCTCGGAGAAATCACGCGCGTCGACACACTCGAGGACGGCAGCTTGGTGCAGGAAATGTCGATGGTCCCCGTCTTTGTGGCCGACTTCGGCGTGGTGTCAGAACTCAACGTTCACGTGGGGTTGAGCTTTTGCGACATCGAAGGGGCCATTCGCAACTTGGAGGCCGAAGTCGAGGGGTTTGATTTTGACCGTCACCGTGCGGCATGTGAAGCGCAATGGGACGATCAACTGGGGCGCATCCAGATTGAAGGTGGCACCCAGGACGAGCGCAGGACCTTCTACACGGCCCTGTACCATGCCACCACCGTCCCCAACGTGGCGAGCGACGTCGATGGCCGGTACCGTGGCACCGACCTGAGGGTGCATCAACTCGAACAAGGCCAAGGCGAACACTACAGCGTCTTCAGCCTCTGGGACACCTACCGTGCCCTGCACCCCTTGCTGGCTTGGATTGAACCCAACCGGACCCGCGACATGGTACACACGATGCTCCGGATGTACGAGGACGGTGGACAGCTTCCCGTCTGGGAGTTGGCGGCCAACTACACGGGCTGCATGATCGGGTACCACAGTGTGCCTGTCATCGTGGATGCCGAGCAATGGGGCATCGAGGGATGGGACCCGGAAGTCGCACTCGAAGCCATGGTGCAGGCGGCCGATTCCATGCATTTGGGCTTGGATGCTTACGCCGAATTGGGATTCATCCCCTCGGATCACGAGCATGAAAGCGTGTCCAAAACCTTGGAATACGCCTTCGACGACGCGTGCATTGCGAGGTATGCAGCCGCCCATGACCGGCCGGATTTGGCCGCGAGGTTTGCCAAGCGCGCTGCATCTTGGAAGAATTTGGTTCACCCTGAAACGGGCTTCATTCAGGCCAAACGCCAAGGCGCATGGGTCGAGGGCTTCGACCCTCGGGAAGTCAATTTCAATTTCACAGAAGCCAACGGGTGGCAGTACCTCTTCGCCCCTGTGCACGATGTCGCGGGACAACGCAACATCCTCGGCGGAGACGAGGGGCACCTGGCGCGATTGACAGCCTTGTTTGAAGCGCCCATCCACACGACGGGACGCGTGCAGCCCGACATCACCGGGTTGATTGGCCAATACGCCCACGGCAACGAGCCAAGCCATCACGTCGCGTACCTCGCGACTTACTCAGGCGATCCTAGGGCGACTGCAGAGCGAGTGAGCACATTGTGCCGCGACATGTACGCCAACGCACCGGATGGCTTGTGCGGCAACGAAGACTGTGGCCAAATGAGCGCCTGGTTTGTGTGGTCCGCACTGGGCATGTACCCTGTCGAACCCGGTTCCGGGGAAGTCGTGTTGGGCACGCCCATGTTCAAGCGTGCGGTGGTGCTTCCCGACGGCGCAAGTCATCCCACGGACATCCGGGCGCGGGGATTGAACGACAGGGCCAAATTCATCACAGGCCTCCGCTGGCACGACATGGAGGGAACCTCCTCTCCCGTCTTGTCGCGTTCCTTCATGCCCGTGCAGGACTTGGCCTCAGGAGGCACCTTGGAGTTGCTGATGGCGCCGAAACCCAGCACCACGTTTGGGGTGGCCGAGCCTGACCGTCCCACCTCGGCATGGCAGGCGCCCGGCTTTGTCGCCGTGCCCAGCGTCAGCGCTCCACGGACATTCCAAGAAGACGCGACCACCTTCGAGCTGGGGCATCTTGAATCTGGGGCCACCCTGGAATGGAGTGCGGATGGCGGGGCGAGCTGGCGCGTCTACGCGGCCCCCGTTGAGGTCACGGAGACCACAGACCTGTTGGCACGGTCTGTTCTGGGCGCGGACACCTCCGCCGTGGTGTCTCACCGCATCTTGAAAGTCGATCACGCATGGCAACTGAGCCTTGAGACGCCCCCGGACAACCAATACGCTGCCGGAGGTGACCAAGCCCTGATTGACGGGCTGCAAGGCGGCGACGATTTCAGGACGGGCGAATGGCAAGGCTACTGGGGGGAAGAATGCGTCGCCACTTTGGACTTGGGACAACGGGAATCCGTGACACGCATTGAAATCCGCGCGCTGCAGGACATCAAGCCGTGGATTTGGTCGCCCAAGCGCGTGTTGTTCTCCGCCTCCGAAGACGGACGGGACTTCGACATCTTGTCCATCGACAAATCAGAACTCGCCGAAGAAGACAACAAAGTCCAAATCGAGCGGTTTGTATGCGACGTTCCCGTCCACACGCGCTATCTGAGAATCGAAGCGGAAGGACGGGGTGTCATCCCCGAGTGGCATTTGGGCCGCGGAAACGACCGTTGGATGTTCCTGGACGAGATTGTCGTGGACCTCGCGCCTTCGACCGACCTTTGAAGCATGCCCTACGCGGACAATCCATTTCTCAGCCGAGGTTTGGCCTCCACCACGCTCCATCCCCTGGGGCTTGAGGTCAGCCACGCTCAAGGACCGTGGATTCATCTGTCCGACGGCACGCGGTTGTTTGATGCCATCAGCGGGATTGGGGTGACGAATTTTGGGCATGGCAACGAAGCCGTGAAAAGGCACTTGCACGCGCAACTCGACCGCCACTTGCACACGATGGTCTACGGGGAATTCCTGCAGGACGCCCAAACCCAAGCCAGCGCCCTTCTGCGCGCCACGCTGCCTGACCCGCTCGATGCCGTGTACTTCCTGAATTCAGGCGCCGAAGCCATTGATGCCGCCCTGAAATTGGCGCGGCGCGTGACGGGGCGTTCGCGGTTGATGGCGGTCGCCGGTTCCTACCACGGCAACACCCTCGGATCGTTGTCAGTGTCGGCCAATGAATCCCGCAAAGCGGCCTACCGCCCCCTGCTGCCCGAGGTCGAGTTCTTAGAGTGGAACGACGTGGGAGATGTGGCGCGGATCGACGACTCCGTCGCCTGCGTCCTCGTGGAAACCGTCCAAGGCGACGCCGGCGTGCGCATCCCCTCCCAAGATTGGCTCCAAGCCCTGCGCGAGGCCTGCTCCAAGGTCGGTGCGCTCCTCATCCTCGATGAGATTCAATGCGGCATGGGACGCACCGGCAAGCCCTGGGCCTTTCAGCACTTTGGCATTGTGCCGGACGTGTTGTGCATGGGCAAAGCGCTTGGCGGCGGCATGGCCATGGGCGGGATTGCGGCCTCCAAAGCCCATCTGGGGCTCTTCGCGCACGGCCCTTCTCTGGGACACATCACCACGTTTGGCGGACACCCCATGGCGTGTGCGGGGGCGATTGGTGCGCTGGAATCTCTCGGAAAGCTGGACTTCACGGATGTCGAGCGCCAAAACCGGCGGTGGCAAGACGCCCTCGAGGGCCATCCCGCGGTGCGCACCGTGCGTCGCCTCGGGGCATTCATCGCCGTGGAGTTGGAGGACGCAGAGGCTGTCCAAAAAGCTGTGGAAGGCGGGTTGGAACGGTCAGGCGGCGAAGGGGTTCTCTTGTTTTGGTTCTTGAGCGTGCCTCATGCCTTCAGGCTTGCGCCGCCCCTCACCTGCACGGAAGAGGAAATGACCGCCGGACTCACGCTGATTTTGCGCGCCTTGGATCAGGCTGTATGAAGGCCCAACCTCGCACGAATCCACGCCCCCAAGGCCACGCTTGAACGCCGCGCCTCAGGAAGGAGATCCGGGAGCAGCTGCCAGCCATGCACCGCCTCGGGTTCGGTTCGCGTGGTGACGTCCAGGCCCGCATCCTCGAAACGGGCGTGCAACGCCGCCACATCAGGCGCCAAGAATTCGTCGAGCGCCCATTCCAAGTACATCTCTGGCCACCCCTCAAAGCTGGATTGAAGCAAGGGACTGACGTTGGGATCCGTGGCCGGATGACCTGCCAGGTACTGTTTGCTGTATTCCATCGAATCTTCGTGGCTGAAGGGGCTGTGCGCCACCATGTTTTGCTGGATGGACACAGCCTCTTTGCGCAAGTCACACCAAGGACTGAGGAGTGCAAAGCCGAGAATGTGGTCTGAGGGCAAGCCCTCTTGAATCCAACGCGCCATGCCTCCCATGGCCAAATTCCCTCCGGCGCTGTCCCCCATCAACATCACGGGTCCCCGCTCCTCCACCACGGCGCGCATGGCGGCAAACACATCGTCGTGGGCCTGAGGGTACGTATGGTTGGGGGCCAAGCGGTATTTGGGGAGCACGATGCGGCAACGGGTCGCGCGCGCGAGGTGCACCGCGGCTGCGCGGTACACGCGCGGACTGCCAAAGGCAAACGCCCCGCCATGCACCCAAATCACCGTCCCCTCGTCGTGTTCCTTCCACGTGACTTCCGCCCCGCGCCAGGTCGGTTCCAGACGCTCGTGAAACTCCCCGCCCCAAGGGCCTGGATTCAGTCGCGATGCCAATTCAATGGCCTGTCGGATTTGCTCGGGTTTGGCCTGTGCCACATCCCTGCGGAGCACCCGAGCCGCACGATGCGCACTTTCAAGCCACGCCCGCTTGGACCCCCATTCCGAGGGGAGCCACTGGGCGATGGACGATGGCGAGCTTTCTCGCCCACTCATGGCTGCATGGATGCAGGAACCGCATACACGGGATGGCGGTTGGCCGTCCCTTCGTTGTGCGGACTTTGTTCATAGAGCCAACGCAAGGCCAGCGCCGGATTCTCTGCCCACTCTGGATGCTGTGCTTGCGCCAAGGTGTAGCGCGTCCGGAGGTTTTCGTCGTTCGTGAGCATGTCTTCTGCCGTGTCTTCAAACACGTAGCTTGAATAGTATTCCTTCCGCTGGAGCGCCGCGTCGAAGAAGTTCCAGACCAAAAACGCATCGTGGCCACGAGGCGAGAGCACCTCGGTGAGATAGCGTTTGGCCCTTTGGTTGGAAGGAATCACCCAATCTCCCGCGTAGAGGTCCACCGGCACGAGCTCAGTCCGAATCGAATCAACAGTCACAGGATGGTGTCCTTCGTAGGGCCGAGACGCCGATGTGAACGACTCAATCCAAGTGACCTCTAGCAGCATCGTGGTGTCGCGTGGGATCGCCGTCATGCCGACGCCATTGGCCTGCAAGCGCTCCACCACACGCCGCCACGCCTGGGGCAAGATCCACGCTTGCGGCACGCTGGCCGAGTCTGTCACGTCGTAGCGATTGGCGTGGGGAATGTCTTGGGTCCAAGTCGACGACCGGTCGTATTTCAACCGCGTTCCTTGGGTCACAGCGCTCCACTCCCGACGGGCTGCGTAGCCTGTGAACGACAGGGCGTCGCGATGGTCGGACAATTGCCAACGGACTGGCAGGGTTTGGGCTTGGGCAATGCGCAACGCCTCCCGACGGCGAACGTCCTTCACCTCTGCCCCATGGTTTTGGATCCAAGACGACAGCACTTCGAGGAAGGCATGCGTCGCCTGCACGCGGTCGGGGAACGGCTTCAACATGTGCGCCTCCGTGGTGAAGCCCAAGGTGCCAAACAACGTCGTGTAGCCGGTGCTGTACCTCGGGGTTTCCAAAAACGACAGAATGCCCTCTTCCGGGGTTTCGCCCAACGAATACACGTAGGGCACCATGGGACCATGGGCTTCCTCCATGCCTGCATACAGCGCAGGCTCCATGACCCCGCGCAAGAAGGGCCCAAGCACGGGCCCCGCCTTGTCTTCCTGTGTCGCAATCAAGGTCATGGTGTACGGATAATCCGCGCCATTGCTCGTGTGCGTATCCACAAACACATCTGGATCCACGTCGTGAAACAACGAGACAAACGCCTCGGCGTTTCGGCTGTCCATCTTGACAAAGTCTCGGTTCAAATCAAGGTTGGCCGCGTTGCCCCGAAACCCATACGCTTCAGGACCGTTTTGGTTGGCTCGGGTGCAGCAATTGCGACGGGACGCCCCCCCAACGTTGTATTGCGGCACAATGACCCAACTCGCACTTCTCAAAGGATGGCCCTCTTGGTCAGGCTGTGCGAGCCACGCAGACGCCAAGGCCAAACTGGCGTTCACCCCACAAGGCTCGCCCGGGTGAATCGCGTTGTTGACCAACACGCGTACCACCGAATCGGACTGCGCTTTGAGTCTGGCCTTCACCCCCTCGCGTTCCGTAGACGCTTCAGCCGGCTGCCCCGTCAACACAAGCGCGTGAATGGGCCTGCCCACATCGCTGACCCCCACCTCATGCAGGGTGGCACGCGCATCGGCTGCTGCCAAGGCTGCTGCCATGTCCACCGCTTCCTCCCACGTGGGCGTGTGGTTGGCGTGAAGCAAGCTGTCCACCGACCACGGAAGAGTTGCCTCGGGGTTCTGGGACCGACGGGCGGGTTGGCAACTGGCCAGGGCCAGCAACAAAATCGCGCCCCATGTCATGAAGTGGTGCATCATCCATGCAAATGACGGAACTTTGTTGCGAGATTGACGTATGGAACAACCTGACTGTTCTTCCTGACATCCACCCATGATTCGATTCACGCCCAGCAATTACGCGACTCCTGCCCCCGGCAACGTGCTCCTGAGTGAGCCCTTCCTGGACGACCCATACTTCGGAAGAAAGGTGGTCCTGCTTTGCGAGCACAACGAGGAAGGGAGCTTCGGGTTTGTGCTGAACAACTACGTGGACATTGACGTGGATGAAGTCATGGACGACCTGCCCAAACTCAATGCGCGCATCAGCGTCGGGGGGCCTGTCAAGAACGGCAACCTCTACTACCTCCACACCCGGGAAGACATTGCGGAAAGCATCCCCGTGATGCCTGGCGTGTTCATGGGCGGAAATTTTGACCAAATCCGGGACATGCTCCAAGCCGGTCAACTCAAGGCGCAGGACATTCGCTTTTTCATTGGATACAGTGGCTGGTCTCCGGCACAGCTCCAAGAAGAAATTCGGAGCCGGTCCTGGTTTGTGGCCGACATCGCTCCCTCGGACATCATGCGCACCGACGAAGACAACGAGGACTACTGGAAGCGCCTGATCTCAGAAATGGGCGACGGCTTTGACCACATCGCCAACGCCCCGAGTGACCCGTCCTTGAATTGACGCCATTTCCCCACGCCTTCCCTGGCTGGCGTTCAGCCCACCTCCAGCGACACGCGGTAACCTGCATGTGACCGCACGTTCCACACTTGGCCGTGTTCGAACATCCAATACTGTCCCTTGATGCCGACGAGTTTCCCTTCGAGCCTTGGGTGCTTGTCCAGCTTGCAGCTGGTGACTTTGGCCAGGTGTTGCAACACGGGAAACGACAGTGCCGTGATGTCATCCGAATCCTCAAAAAACGATTCGTAGGCCATCCCCAAGGTGTCCATGCATTCCTCTTTGGCCTCCACCAAAGCCTCTTCATCAAGTGCGACCTCTTTCAACATGGCGCGCCATTGCGTGCGGTCTGACATCACTTCCTTCAAAGCCACTTCAATCTCTCCGGCAAGCTGGCGGTAAGGCGTGTTGGCCAAAACAATGGCGCCGACCGCCCCTTGGTCCACCCAGCGAGAGGGTAGGTTCGTGGCCCTGGTCACCCCCACTTTGAGGTGGGAGGTTTGGCTGATGTAAACCACGTGCGGTTGAAGGTGATTCGCCCGTTCCCAAACCTCGTCGCGGAGGGCGATGCCTTCGTGAATTCGGCTGAGTTCTGGACGTATGATGCTCGGGCACGCCAAAGGCGACTTCAGGAACGCGTCGTAGGACAGGCCTTCCCCGTACGTCTTTTTGATGCGCTTTCCGGTCTCCACACAATGAATGTCGCCGTCAAATTCGAGCCTGACCTGTTGGCCGACCCAATCGCCCGCAGGCAACACCTCCATCGGGTTGAGGATGTCTGCGCCCCGCCAGAAATAAGAGACACTTCCGTACTCATCCACAGTGGACCCCATTTTTCTCACATTCCCGACCCATTTCATGGGGCAATGTTCGGGATTCGTCAGCCATGATTCCTATTTTGTCCGCACGATTCACTATTTTTAGTTCAAACCACTTACATGAAACACATTCTACTCCCTGCGCTTTTGCTGACTGCCGGCGCATTGAATGCCCAGTTGTACACAGAAAATTTCGACAGCTACGCCGTCGGCGACTACATCGCGGTTGAAGCGGGTCCCGCTTGGATCACTTGGACTGCCGGCACAGAAGGCACCGAGATTGACGCACAGGTCACGGACGAGGCAGCCCTCTCAGGAGCTCAGTCGCTCAAGATTTTTGGAAACGTGGCTGGCGGCCCCATGGATGTCGTGCTTGTTGCGGGTCTCGAAGGCGCGTACGAGGTGACGTTCAACATGCTCATTCCCGAAGGCAACTCTGGATACTACAACGTCCAAGAGAACCAGGTGCCAGGCACTGCATGGGCGTTTGAGTGCGTGCTCGGGGCTGATGGCTCCATCAACTACAATGTGGACGGTGCCATTCTTGCAGCGGGCACATTCACCCCTGGAGAATGGTTGAAAGTGACCCACCTCATTGACACCGACTCTGACTTGATGCACCTCTACTTGGACGACGTCTACCTCGCCCAAGTCCCTTACGATGGCGCTCAAATTGGCGGCTTGAACTTCTATGCTGCCGGCGACGGCACCAACGTCCCCACGTACTATCTCGACGACGTGCTCGTGGACATCACCGACCCCGTGGTCGACAACGTTCAGGTGGTGACTGCCCTCGATTGCACGTTTGGCCCCAACCCTGCGCAGGACTTCGTGCGCGTTCAGGCCAACCTCGACAACGCTTTGGTGCGTGTGCTCGCCCTCGACGGCAAAGTCGTCTTGGAAGAGCTTCGCAACGACCTCGTGGGTGGTACGCAGTTGAACCTCGATTTGGACAACGGCATTTACCTCCTCGAACTCACCAACGGCAGCCAGCGCATGACGCAGCGCCTTGTGATTCAGAAGTAAGGGTCATCCCATTGAAACGAAAAAGCCGGCCCCAAGGGTCGGCTTTTTTCATGCCCGCAACATGTGTCCGACGCGTTACAGGGTTGACGTCAAGTCGACGTTTGCAACCACTTCTTTTGCGCCTCCCACGCCTGCGAAAGGTGCTCGGGCCATTGGGTTGCGTCTGTCCACGGATGGGCCATGCCAAACACATGGTTGGCACCCTCCACCGTCGCCAGCGTGCCTTGTGTTGCCCACGATGCGATGGCCTCTCCCTCGTGAAGGCCCACCGCCGAATCGTCTGTGCCGTGGATGACCAGCACAGGACACGTCAAGGCCTTGGTCGCCGACTTGATGTTGAGCTCGGATTCACGCGCTTTGGCGTCGAGGAAAAAGGCGTAGGGATGAACGAGGGTTTGGCCTGTGCGCCCGTTCAAGACTTCCAAACGATCCGACGCTTCCCAATCTTTCAATGCAGCCCCCCACGGAAAACGCGCAAAGACATCGGACACCGGCGCCCAACACGCCACGCCAGACAATGAACCGCCCGCCTTCTGGAATTGTCTGGCGCCCAAGACGGCCATCCCACCCCCGCGACTGTGGCCCATGACCACCAGTTTCCCGTGCTGCTCAGCCAATTTTTGCAGTGCGAAGGCCACTTCTTCTGCTTCGTAGTGGTAACGGTTTTCACTCCACGCAGCTTCGTCCAGACAGTCCTCTGTGAAGGGTGCGACATGGCCGTTGTGTGAGAAATCCATGCGGTACACGTCCCATCCTTCCCCCGCCCAGCGCTCAGCGACGCCCCGCCACAGTCCCCAATGTCGGAACCCTTTGTACCCGTGCACCATCAAGGCGCAGCCCTTGGCCGTTCGACGGGCCGGGTGCCGCGTCCAATTCAGTGGACCATGCGGTCCTTCCCACACCCCCTCGTCGGTGACAGTCCCCCAGCTTTGGACCCAAGTGAGCGGGTCCTGCACCTGGAAAGAAAAGCCCAGGGCGGTCAGTGCATGGGAGGACACCTTTCTTTGGACCCCGCCTGGCGTGATGTCGAGGCTGAGGGTGGCCGGTAAGGCAGCGGAGAGAAGCTCGCGACGGGTACGGACCTCGGGGGGCACCACATTGAGGGCATCGGGCAAGGGACCTTCACAAAGGGCCGTGAACACGCACGCCGCGGCTGCGTCTTCTTCGTGCACCCATTGCACATGTCCGTCGCCACCTTGGACTGTGCCCCGCTTGAGCAGGGCCTTCACGGGGTGACGCCCTTGACCAAACAACCCGCCAAAACGCATCGCGACGAACGGAACATCGCCGTTGCGATGGACGTCCTCCAAGGCCAGCATGTCCACGCCTGTATGCCGTGAAGTGTGGTGCCCTGCATCTGCCTCCACGAGTGTGCCTGATTGCGTGGGATCGTAGACTGCCGTGGACGACGTCCAGACCAACCTCTTGACCCCACATGCCGCTGCGGCCTCTTGCAACGCGCGGTGAAACGCCATGGACTTTTCCGGCCCCATGCGCGGCGGCACGGTCACAATCCAGCGACTCGCCTGCATCTCTTGAAGGCGCGCCCACGACGCGCCAGGTTCCCAGCGCCAATCGAGGTGATGGATGCCCAAACAGGAAAGCGCACGAACGGTCTGGGCATTCGTCGTGGTGGCGAACACGTCATGGCCACGCTCCACGAGGGCTTTGGCCACCCATGCCCCCACGCCTCCCGCGCCCAAGACCAGCACCTTCTCTTTTGGATTTTTCATCGCAGACACATTCTTAGGATGCATTGGCACAAAGATTGCTTTCTCCTCTGTGCCTCGCACTACATTTGAGCGTCAAATCTTGACCCGATGGACAAACAACCGACTTCCCCCTTCCTGCGTTCAGTGCTTCTCGCAGTGATCACCCTCGCAAGCACGGTCATGAACGCGCAAAACGACCTCGTGGTTCATGTCGACGGATTGTCGAACGACACCGTGTATTTGGCCAACTACTACGGTGCCAAGCTCTTTTACAACGACACTGCAGTCGCAGACGCCAAGGGCAAGGTGACCTTCAAAGGCAAGCCCTTTGAGGAAGGCGGCAAGTATGCGGTGGTGGTTCCCGGGCCCAAGTTCTTTGAATTCATGATGGTGGATGAACCCATGGAATTCAAAACCACAGCAGCCAATCCCTCGGGCGACATCGAAGTGATTCAAAGCAAAGAGAATGAGGTCTTCTACAGTTACCTCAACTTCATCAAAGACAAACGCGCCGAGCGGGCGCCCTTCGACGCCGTGTTGCGCGATTCATCCGCCACAGAAGACGCCGTCGCTGAAGCCAAAGCGGGCATCGCCAAGCTTACAGACGAGGTCAACGAATACCAGTACTACCTCACCAACGACCCTCGGAACTTCTTGTTTGGGAAGTACCTCAAGATGATCAACGAGCCCCAAGTCCCTGAGGCGCCTGAGAATGTCGAGGATGCCGCCATGTGGCAGTACCTCTGGTACCGCAGCCATTACTGGGACCGTGTGGATTTTGACGACCCGAGGTTGGTCCGAGACGGGGCTTTTGACCAGCTCGTCACGCGCTATTGGTCCAAGGTGTTGCCCCAAATCCCCGACACCATGATTGTCGAAGCCCACTCCCTCCTCGACCAAGTCTTGCAGGCAGGCAACAAGGACATGTTCAAATACATGGTTCACCACATGACCTACGCCAGCGAGTCCTCGAAGATCATGTGCATGGACAAGGTGTTTGTGGACCTGGTCAATTCCTACTACCGCACCGACATGGTCGACTGGCTCAACGAGGAGCAACTGAAGAAAATCCTCGACCGGGCGGAGGACTTGAAACACACCCTTTGTGGCAACAAGGCCCCCAACATCACCTTGCCCGATTTGGACCAAGAAAACTGGGTCAAGCTGCACGACATCGAAGCCAAGTACACCCTCATTTGCATTTGGGAAAGCACCTGTGGTCACTGCAAAAAAGAAATGCCCAAGCTGGAACGCATCTACGACGAGTGGAACCCGCGCGGCCTTGAGGTTTTTGCCATTGGCAACGACTTCGAACCCGAGCCCTGGCAGGAATACATCCGCGAAAAAGAACTCACCAAGTGGGTCAATGTGAGTGACAACCCGCTCATCAACGCCCAAGACAGTGCCACGGCCTTGATCTACGGTGGCGTGACCAACTTGGAAAGCCTCAACTTCCGCACCACGTTTGACGTGTATGCAACGCCCAAGATGTTCTTGCTCGACGAAAACAAAAACATCTTGGCCAAGCAAGTCGGTGCCGTCCAATTGGCGGAAATCTTGTCCCAAATGGAGGGCCTTGAAGAGACCGCACCCTACTTCGCGCCCGCCGAAAAGAAGGAGAGCGCGGAGAACGATCACTGAGAAAAGACGAGATAATCCACCACATGTGAGGGAATTGCTGACTTGGCGCCTACCTTCGCGGCTCATTCTTTTAATTCAGTGACGTGAACATTTTTGTAGGAAACCTTGCTTGGGGCGTAGACGACATGGTCTTGCGTGAAGCATTTGAGGCGTTCGGCGCCGTAGACAGTGCACGAGTCATCCACGATCGTGAAACCGGAAGGTCTCGCGGTTTTGGTTTTGTTGAAATGCCCAACCAGGAAGAAGCGCAAGCCGCTTTGGACGGCATGGAAGGAAAAGACCTTCAGGGTCGACCCATCCGGTGCAATGAAAGCCAGCCTCGCGAGCGTCGCTGATTTGATTTCAACTTGAACGAACAAAAAGCCCCGGCACATGCCGGGGCTTTTTTTATTTGAGCAAAGGGCATTCGATTCTTACTCGGAGGAACAGTCCTGACCAAAGGCGCTGAGCAAGTTGATCAAGTCGCTGGTGCCAACGCTCCCATTTCCATCTGTGTCGAAGTAGCACTGCGGTGTCAACACCTCAGGGACACAAATCCCTTGAATTTCGTCCCACACGGTGAAGGGCCCACAGGCTGAGGATGATGGGGCGCAATCTTCTGCTGGAATGCATGTGCCCGAGGTCGCATCAAACACGGTGCCTTCTCCACACACGCTGGAAGGCACAAACTCCCCCTCACAATTGAGGTACATTCCAGGATATTGACACGAACCATCGTCCACGGTGGACCAACTGAAATCGGCCACTTCGCCCGAGAACCCGTCGGCACCGAATTCGCCCAAAGACGCATTCAGGGGGAACGACAACCCACCCACTTCGACAAGGAAAGTGGCCTCGTCGGGCAGGTTGGTCACGCCGTCATTCAGCGTCAGTGTGGCAGAAATGGTCGCCGGTGCCGTGACGTCGAAAGACGACACATTTCCTTGGAAAAACAGCGTCACGGCCAGTGCCTCTCCTTCCAGCTCTTCCACCTCAAAGGTGTCGAGGGATCCCTCAAAACCAAAACTTCCGTCGGCCGTCCCGGCAGTCAACATGGCATTCTCCGGGAATCCCCCCAATCCAAAGTTGGTTTCCCAGGAAATCCCCACAGCATTGGCGTAGTTGCACGCCCCTTCGTCTGTGCAACCGGTGCACAGGGAGCCGTCGCCATTGCAAATGCCGCATGCATCATACGTGCCGACACAGGGGTCTTCGTCGTCGCACAGGCCGTCGCCATCTTGATCGGCCTCACACGTCCCACCGCACTGAGAAATGGCGTCGAGGTACTGACAAGACCCATCGTCCAACCCCGCCTGACCAAAGGCGTTGATGCCCCCCGACAAGGAATCGCCCAAGTCCTCTGTGAGGGTGGCCGTCACAAGCCAAGAAGCCTCGCCCGCCGTGACGGTGAAGGTGGCCGATTCGGGGAGGTCTGTGAGGCCATTGGGAAGCAGAATGGGCGCAGACACAACCGCTTCCACGGACTGCCCATCCACGGTCAACTGCCCCTCAAACGTCATGCTCAACTCCAAGGCACCCCCGGCCAAGTTCACGATGGCAAAGGTTTGAAGTTCTCCTTCAAAGGCATAGTCGCCTTCAAGTCCCGCGACAGTGATGGTTTTGACGACGGGGTCGTTGTTCAGCCCAAAGTTGGTGGACCACGCTCCTGCTGAGAATGTGTTGTAATTGCAGGCGTTCGGATCGGTGCAACCCGCACACAGGGACCCGTCCCCATTGCAAACCCCACAGGCGTCGAAGGCTCCAATGCACGCGTCCACGTCGTCGCAAATGCCATCCATGTCCACATCCACTTTGCACACCCCGTCACAGTCATAGAACGCGGGCTCCAGAATGCATGAACCATCGTCACAGGATGCCCCCGCATCGTAATTGCACGCATCTTCATCCGTGCACCCCGCGTAGGCATTTCCGCCACAATTGCCGCAGGCGTCCACATACAAACAGCTTCCATCGTCACACCCAGCCCCTGCATCGTAATTGCAGGCGGTCATGTCGGTGCAAGCCGCATAGGCCTCGCCCCCGCAATTGCCGCACACGTCATTGAACAGACACGAGCCGTCGTCACAACCCGCTTCGGCGTCGTAGTTGCAGGCCTCTTCGTCCGTGCAGCCTGTGGTGGCACTGCCGCCGCAGTTCCCGCACGCATCTTCAAACAAACAAGACCCGTCGTCGTCGTTGGCCGAGACGTTGAAATTGCAGGCCAGTTCGTCCGTGCATCCCGGCGTGTACGCCTCCACACTGATCTCAGAGGATGCCAAAAGGGCGCCTGACGGGGATTTGGCATACACCCCAATGTGGTACACCCCATTCATGTCCGGATCGAATGCCATCCCTGCGTTGGCGAGCAAGTCTGCCCAGAACCCGAAAGCCAAATTTTTGGTGTCCTGAAAGAAGCCCGTGAATTCCACGCCTGTGCCGACCAGAACATCGTTGAGCGGACCGTACAGGGTGTAGGCCTCAGATGGAATCGTCAGATCGATGTCTTCTGACGGGTCGAAGTCCACACCAAATTCCACCACCACGTCTTGGAACGTCAGACTTCCCAAATTGACGCTGAGCAGGTAATTCCAACGGGCGCCTGGCGTCTCTCCTTCAGGCGTGTCGGAGAAGCCCGTGGGAATGCGATAGCGCGAAGGCATGGTTGTTTCAGGCACAATGCCTCCCACATAAAGCTCAATGGCGCCCAAAGACAACGAGATGCCGTTGCAGGTGTCCAGAGACACGGCCATGTTGGTGTTGGGAATGCCCGTTCCAATCAGAATGGGGTCGGGTGAGGTGGCGTCAAATGAGATTTCAGGTGCACAATAGACACAGCTGCTGTCGTCTTCGTTGGCCAGGTCATTGTAGTTGCTGGCCAAGACGTCCATGCAGCCGTCGACGCGAACAAACACCTCAATGGCCTGGGTGGCCGTCGACATGTTGCCGCAGTCATCGACGGCGGTGTACGTTCTCAACCAGTGCTCGACCCCCACTTCTTCGGCATTCAAGACATCCTCTGCCGTCCAGATTGCCGCCGCATCGCAGGCGTCCTCCACGCTCAAGTCGGCCATGGGAAGGGCTTCTGCGCCGAGTGGTTGCCCGGATTGGTAAGGAACGACGAGCGGCGAGAGTGGGGTCAAAATGACCGGTGCGACCGTGTCCACGATCGCGATGGTGCGCGACACCGTGGCCGCGTTTCCGCAAGCATCGGTCGCAGTCCAAACCTGAAGGAGGTTGGATTCCCCTGTGCACCCGCCAATCTCCATGCTTTCGGCAAGCATCACCTCGGCGATGCTGCAGGCTTCCTCAAACAGAGGCGCATCGGAGGGCAAGGATTCCTCACACGACACCACCACGTCACCCGGCGTTTCGAAGGCCACCGGCGGCAGGGTGTCTGTGATTCGTACAGCACGGGAGACACTTGAGGCATTGCCACACGCGTCGGTCACGGTGTAGGTGATGGTTTGGGTGTTCTCCCCATTGCAAGCCCCCTGCTCGTTGGTGAACGAAGAGGTTGTAGTCCAATCACTGCAATTGTCTGTCACAAGCAACTGCGGCGAAGGGATGGGTTCCCCACAATTGACATCCAGCGTATCCAGAGGGGATTCCACATCGAGCGTGACAACAGGTGCCACGGCGTCGGCAAAATGCAAACGCTGCTCGACAGTCGCTTGGTTGCCGCAAGCATCGGTGGCGACATAGGTGCGCACAAGGGTGTATTCCGCGGGACAGGTCCCCTCCTCGATCGCTTCACTCATCGTCACCGACGTTGAACTGCATTCGTCGGCGACAGCCGGTTCCTGCGGCTCAGGAGCGTCCACTGAACACGACAGAGTCATATCTTGAGGTACTTCCAGGAAGGTGGGCGCTGTGGTGTCGATTTGGGTCAACACCTGGGTGGCTTCAGTCTCATTGCCGCACGCGTCGGCGGCCGTTACGGTGCGAATCCATTGGAAGCCACAATCCGACATGAGCGTATCCACGGCCTCCGTCCACGACACGCTGCCACAGGCGTCGCTCACGCTCACATCTCCCAACACAGGCATCTCGGGACATGAAACCTCCACATCCGCAGGCATGACGACTTCAGGCCCCGTTGTGTCAACCTCATCCACCACCTGTGACACTTCGGTGGACGTGCCGCAGGCATCGGTCAATTCAAACGTTCGCACGAGACGTTGACCACTGCAAAAAGGAGATGTGAAGGCATCCGTTGAAGCCAAGGTCACCCCCCCACAATCTTCGTACTCGGGTGAAGGCAGCGCCACATTTTCGCCACATTCCACCACCAAATCCTCGGGCACAAAAGAAAATTCAGGAGCCGCTTCATCATGCAAAAACACCGTGTACGAGGTGTCCAAGGCATTCCCGCAGTCGTCCATCACATGAAGCTGCGTCACGAAAGAAAACACCCCTTGGCAAAGGATGGTGGTGTCCGTGAAGAAGATTTCTGCTTCAAGAGAAGGATCGCAGTCGTCCCGCGTCAAAGGCAACCACTCCAAGCTGGACACACAGTAGTGCCCGCCGTTCTGTACGTTGTTGAGGACGAAAGGAGGCTCCGTATCCCTCAATTCAATCCGTTGGACATGGGTTGCGATTGTATCGCATCCCACCACGGACCACGTTCGGTCAATCACCGTCTCTTGGTCGCAATTCCCCGACAGCGCGACGTCTTCAAAGGAAATGTCGACCCCCGTGCATGTCGAATCCTGGGTGACGATTGGCAACTCGTCAAACTCAGAAAGTTCCGCCTTGCATGGAGCATTCAGCACATCGCCGGGCCAAATCACTTCGAACTGCGCATGCAGCGAAGCACACATGGCAATGGAAAGGAATAAAGCGAATGAATGAGTGAGCGCCTGTTTCATGATGGATAGGTTGGGTTTTGAACTCCACAAAGAGACTTCAAGGTGACCTCCTCCCCTTTCCGTTTCACCATGGAGTTATACACACAACCTCTGCATTTTCAACGGATTACATAAGAACCGACTGCGCCCCACACCTTGCGCGCTTTCTCTCCCACAGCCAACAAAGTCGAGACAACCACCCTCGATTTGACAACAACCAATTCAGCTTTGGAGCTGGTCACAAAAAAGGCCCTGCATGATGCAAGGCCTCTTGTAGCGGGGGGGGGGCTCGAACCCCCGACCTCAGGATTATGAATCCTGCGCTCTAACCAGCTGAGCTACCCCGCCGAATGGGCGGCGAAGGTAAAACGATTTGACTTGATTTCACACTCTTTCATGGACTCGATTCCACAAATCCTGCCGTATCTTGTGAACCTCGGGCGGTTCAAAAGGTTATTCCGCCAAGATGCGAGGTTTGCATGCCTCATTCCAATGACTCAAAGACCATGATGACCGCCGAAAAAGTGAAGTTTCAACTCGAAATCCCTTTGAACAGCTCCAAAGGAGTGTTGTACAACTGCATCAGCACGCCTTCTGGCTTGGCCGAGTGGTTCTGTGACGACGTCAACATCAAGAAAGACGTTCACATCTTCTTTTGGGATGGCAGCGAGGAGTCTGCCCGCATGATCAGCAAAAAGAAAGATGACTTTGTCAAGTTCCGGTGGCTCGAGGCCGAGGAAGAAGGCGAAGACACCTTCTTCGAATTGCGCATCCGTGTGGACGACCTCACCGGCGAGAATTCTCTCCTGATCACAGACTTTGCCGACGACGATGAAGTCGAAGATGCCAAGGACCTTTGGGAGGCCCAGGTGACCAAATTGCGTCGCGTGTTGGGCTGCTGAGCAGCCTCCCTTCAACCTACGAATGGAGCAAGTCTCGACGCCACTGCGTCGGACCACATCCCCTGCCCTGCTTGGGCTTCCAAGTCCCACGTCTCCAAAAGCACCTCTGAGGTCTCGGCTTTGCGCCACGACCAAAGGCTCCGAATGACTTCGTGCCCTGGCGTGGCGCGCAATTGAATCTTGGCGCGGAGAACGAAGCCATGCTTTTGGGCCTCCTCTGCGACTTCTTGAGCGCGATCTTCGGGAAACACCATGTCAAAGCTCCCTCGCGCATGGAGGCAAGATGAAGCTGTGCTGAACAAGACGCGCAATGGCAATGTGTCGTCATGCCTGGCCAAATTTCGTTTGCGGTCTTGGCTCTTGGGATGGTCGTGAAAAAACGGGGGATTGCACACAATCAGGTCCGCTTCTTTGGACCAGCCTTGAATGGCCCGCTGATGCACTTGGATGCGATTCGCAAATGGGCTTTGAGCCGCGTTTTCAGCGGCTTGTTGGGCGGCTTCGGGCTCGAGTTCCACCGCGTCGACTTCCGCCGTTGGGAAGCGCTGTGCCAACATCAGGGCAAGCACGCCTGACCCCGTTCCAATGTCGAGGATGCGTTGCACGAATTGACCAGCCTCCGTGCTTGTGGTCCCGGCCCAGGAACCCAACAGCAGTGCGTCCGTTCCGACCTTCATTCCGCAGGCATCGTCGTGCACGCGAAATTGCTTGAATTCCTGAATCCTTCGGCCTGAACGTCCCACCGTCAGGAAGTTTTGGCCTTGCGCTTTTGCCACGTTTCAAAAGAGGGGAAATCCTCCACGCGGTCCTGCGGTGCCTCTGCGAGTGGCTCGACTTCGACCAAGCTGTCATGGCAATCCGCCGGAAGGCGTTGGTACAGGGCTGTGCCTTCGGTCTTGTGGGCCACCATGGCGTCGCTGACCTGGCCTTTGACCTCGGCAGGGTGTCCCACAATCAGGCTTCTGGGTTCAAACACCGACCGCGCCTTGACCAAGGCCAAAGCGCCCACGATGCACTCCTCCCCGATGACTGCGTCGTCCAGGATGACGGCATTCATGCCAATCATGCAGTTCTTGCCCAAGGTGGCGCCATGCACCATGGCCCCATGCCCCACATGCGCTCCTTCTGCGAGGTGAACCGTGGTGCCTGGGAACATGTGAATGACACACCCCTCCTGCACATTGACCCCGCGTTCCAATTCGATTTTGCCCCAATCTCCTCGCAACACGGCGTGCGGGCCCACATAGCAGTCTGGCCCCACAGTCACATGACCGATGAGCGTGGCCTGAGGATGAACGAATGCCGTCGGATGAACCACCGGCACCATGTTGCGAAAGGCGTACACCATGGGTTCAGCGCTGGGCGTTTTCGATGACGGCTGCGTAGCCTTGTCCGACCCCAATGCACAACGTCACCAGTCCATACTTCCCTCCGGTGCGCTTCAATTGCCGCGCCGCAGCCAACAGGATGCGTGCGCCTGTCATCCCCAGTGGGTGACCCAAGGCAATCGCACCGCCGTTGGGGTTGATTCGGGCATCGTCGTCGGCCAAGTTCCAGCTGCGAATGCATGCCAAACCTTGGGCTGCGAATGCCTCGTTCAATTCGATGACATCGAGGTCGTCGAAGCCAATGCCCGCTTTGGCAAGTGCACGGTTGGAGGCCTCCACAGGCCCAATGCCCATGATGCGAGGCGGAACCCCCACGACGGCAGAGGAAACCATGCGTGCCAACGGTTCCAGGCTTTGTGATTTCAACCCTTCTTCGTTGGCCAACAACAGCGCAGCCGCACCGTCATTCAGGCCGCTGGCATTTCCTGCCGTGACACTGCCTCCCTCCTTGCGAAACGCAGGACGCAATTTGGCCAAGACCTCAGGCGAGGTGCCTGGCTTGATGAATTCGTCGGCCTCAAAAGAGATGGGGTCCTTCTTCCGTTGGGGGATGCTCACGCTCACGAGCTCCTCAGCAAGGCGTCCCTCGTTCTGGGCTGCAGCAGCCTTCACTTGGCTTCGGTACGCGAACGCGTCCTGGTCTTCTCGGCTGATGTGGTGCAAATCCACGAGGTTCTCGGCCGTTTGGCCCATGCCTTCCGTGCCGTAAAGCGATTCCAAACGTGGATTGATGAACCGCCAACCGAAGCTGGTGTCGTGCAATTCCATGTCACGGCCAAACGGCTTGGACGCCTTGCTCAGCACCCAAGGCCCGCGCGTCATGTGCTCGACACCTCCCGCAAGCACCACCTTGGCATCGCCCATGTGAAGCATGCGAGATGCGTGCACCGACGCGGCCAAACCTGAAGCACACAGGCGGTTGATTGTCTCCGCGGGGACTTCTTGTGGCAACCCCGCGAGCAGGCTCGCCATTCGCGCGACATTTCGGTTGTCTTCACCCGCCTGATTGGCACAGCCCATCAGCACATCGCCAATCGCCATGGGATCCAAGTCGGGGTGGCGTTCCATCAAGGAACGCAGGGCATGTGCCGCCAAATCATCTGTACGAACGGGAGACAATGTCCCTCCAAACGAACCAATCGGCGTGCGCACGCCGTCAACCAAATAGGCATTCATGAAGCGAAGATAGGTTGGTGCGGACCTGTTCTTGCCCCAAATTGCAGCATGCGTTTGGGCATTGCTTCCACCTTCCCTCCCTACCGCGGCGGCATCGCCCAGTTCAATGCGGCGATGGCGCGGTCCTTGAAAGACCATGGTCATGAGGTGCATTGCATGACTTGGCGTCGTCAGTATCCCTCCGTGTTGTTTCCAGGCACCTCCCAATGGGAACCTGGTGCGTCCATTCGCGATGTGGATATGCCCGCTCCATTGGACAGCCTGAACCCATTCAGTTGGAAGGAAACGGGGCGGCAGTTGGCCGCCCATAGCGACGTGGCGATCCTCCCGTTTTGGCATGCGGCATTGGCTCCAGCTTTGACTGGCGTGGCGCGCGAAGCCAAACGCCAAGGCATCGGCAAGGTGCTCGCTTTGATGCACAACGCCTCTTCCCATGATGGGAGCGGCTGGGATCGACGCTTGACCGAGCGCTTCCTCGGGGCCGTGGATGACGTGGTGACGCTGAGCGAGCCCGTCAGTGAGGCCCTTTTAGCTTGGCATCCACACACCTTGTTTCATCCCTTGTACAGCCATCACGCCAGTGCCGTGGGCCAAAAGGAAGCACGACGAAAGCTTGGTCTGGACGCCAACGCGCATGTCCACTTGTTTTTTGGGCTGATTCGCCCCTACAAAGGCTTGCACGTGCTTCTCGAGGCGCTGGCCAAATTGCCTGAAGACCACGTGTTGGTCGTGGCCGGGGAATGCTACGGTTCGTGGGAACCGTATGCCAAGCTCATTGCCCAACACCGCTTGGAGGATCGTGTGGTGGTGCACAATGAATTCATCGACGACCGGGACGTGCCCGTCTACTTTGCGGCGGCGGACAACCTTGTCCTTCCCTATGTCGAAGCCTCTCAGAGTGGCGTCACGGCCCTTGCCCTGCATCACGAACGCAAAGTCATCGCCTCGGATGTGGGCGACTTGTCCAACAGCATTGTGCCCGAACTGACGGGACGCCTGGTCCCGCCCAGCGACATTTCGGCTTTGTCCGAGGCCATGTCCAAACCCTGGCTGGCCCAGTCCACAGACATCGACGCCGCCTTCAAGCAGATCAAAAAGCGACTCAGTTGGTCGGCATGGGCAGCCCGGCTGACGCAACAGGTGGAATCGGATTTTTCTGCAGCTCGCTGAGTGGGCGAATCAACGGGTCGAACACAAACCGTTGAAGCAACACGACTTCGCCGTCATCCGTGACGCCATACAACTGCTCCATGTCGTGTTCCTCCACGACGCCAAGGTCGTTGGGCTGACCTGACCCCGGCTTCCAATGCACGTAGATGTTGGCGCGCTTGCCATCCTTGCCCACGGCCGAAAGCTCAAACGCTGCCGACGCCGTTCTCAAACTGTCCTCCACTTGGGGCTCAAGCCGCGACCGGAAGGTTTCGAGGTGGACTTTCTTGAACCGCAAGAAATGGTCTTGCACGCCCATGGTGTCCCGGTAGGGCAATGGGTTGCCTTCCAAATCGGACAGCACCAACCCCCCGTCGTCTTGGGCCGTCAATGCGTACGACTCGCCGTCCACCTCCAAGATGCGCGCTTCCACTTCACGAAGGGTGCGTTTGGGGTGATCAAAGATGCCTGTGTAGCGCCACTCCCGTTCAGACGTGAAGAAGCGAGTGCTCAAATACCCCGTGAACCCTTCCATGTGAACCACGTAGGGTTCGGCTCCTCGCCCCTCTGGGGTTTCCAAGACCATGTAGGTTCCTGTGTGACTCGGGGTGGCCGTGCCTACGTACCACGTCTTCACCGGCTGGTCCCCACCCTGATAGATTTCCACCTTCTTGCCTCGGGCTGCAATCAAACGAACCACATTTTCCTGGGCGGCTTCGGCCACCGGACCTTGCACAGCAGCCCGTCGGAACGTCTTGAGCAACAACTTCACCGCGTCCTCACGGGCTTTGTACTTGCCGTTCACATCCCAGAGGCGCCCGCGTTCAGGACGGGTCAACGTCACCTCCACCCCGTCCATGTCGGCGATGAAGATTTTGTCCACCTTCGAAGTATCCAGAATGCCAAAATCGGTCCCTTCAATGCGGTCAAGGCGCCCCTGGTTGCCCTGCAACCACCATACGCCAGCGGTCACCAAAGTGAGGGCGACGAGAATGTAAAGGATGCGCAAATTCGAATGCATGAGGAAAGGGATTAAGCAGCTCGACCAAACAACCGGCGACGCGTCGTCAACACCGCGCCCGCCAGCAGCATCACCACGAGCAGTGGCATGCCCACAGCCACAAATTGCCATCCGCTGCGTTCCGCCCGAATCCGGGCATCCTCCAGCGAACGAAGTTGAATGCTTCGCGATCGGACGCTGATGAGTGCGTCTTCCTGAAGCAGGTAATTGATGGCGTTGAGCAGGAATTCTTTGTTGTCGTACACAACCCGTCTTGCGTTACGGTCATAGCCCAAAGGCAGGACACGCCCGTCCGAACGGAAGCGGTTCCTCACCACGTCCCCATCAGAGATGACGACCATGGCTGCGGGGGCACTCGACGCACGGAACGCGAAGTCTACATCGTCGCGCAGGGCACTCGGCAGGGTTTGCGCGTAATGGGAACGGAAGGTTCCCTCGAGCAGCGCAGCGAAGCCAGCATTCGGGGTGTTTCCCTCCGCGAAGTAGGCTGGATCCAAATCGACAATGCCGCTTGAAATCCGCACGGGGACGCGGTACGTCTTGGCCCGTTCACTGGACGTAAGCAACATCGTCGACGTCACATCTTCTTGGGTGTTCACCAAGTCCATCGACGACACAAAATCGAAGTGGATGGGGTCCAAATTGTTGGTGATGGGGTGTCCCGTCCCCAGCGGCATGGACAACGGGGCGAAATACCAGTTGAACAGCTGCATGTTGCGCTGGTTGCCCATGGGGCCCGCGTCGAGCAGAATGGGCGCGCATTGCGGGTCGATGATCAGATTGCGGTTCAAGCGCACGCCGTAATCAAAGAGCTGGTCGTAGAGGCCGATTTGATTCTCCACCCCAAAGGTCTCCTTGGTTTGGCGCAAGCTGTCCAGATCCGTGAGCACCGGGTCCACCATCCACAGAATCCGCCCACCGTTCATGAGGAATTGGTCCAAAATCACCTTGTCCTTCTCCGGGAACACGCTGTCCGGCTTGGCCACGATGAGCAAGTCATAGCGGTTTGTGCGGTAGCGCATGCCTTCGAGCTTCTCGGAAAGCACGTTCAAACGGCCGTCCAGCTCCACCCGGGCCACGAGGTGGTCCTCTTCAAGGGTCGACACCAAGTCGATCATGGCCAAATCTTCCAGCTCGCCGTGCCCCTCCAAAATGGCGATGCTCTTAGATTCAAACGCTGTGCTGTTTCGGATGCCCGACGCCAAGTTGAATTCGAGGGTGTTGATGGATCCCTGAATCATGGCCTGGTCCGCCTGCGGGATCTCGCTGCCGAAGAACTGGACGGGACTCTCTTCGCCTCGGAACGAAATCATGGCACCCGGCCAAATGGTCTGGAAGGCTTGGCGACCGTTGTCTTCGAACGCGATACGCGTGAACTCCAACCCGCGCTCGAACAAGGCTTGCTCGTTTTGGCCAATGGTTTGGGCATCGTCAATGTCGTAGATGTCGACGAACTGAAACGCCAGGCGTCCCCCACTCGCTTGGGCCATGCGCTGCAACAAGGACTCGACTTCCGATTCCAGACGCTTCCACTCTTGCGGCAATTCTCCTGTCAGGTAACACGTCACAAGCACGTCGTCCTGCAAGCCCTCCAGAAGGGCGACCGTGCCTTCCGCCAGGGTGTGCCGCTTTTCCGCGGTCAAATCGACGGCGCCGTGCACCAACTGGCTCAGCACAATCAACACCCCCAACACCGCGGTCGAGAGCATCAAGGCCGTGCCTTCCCGTAGCACACGCCCCCTGCGCAGCGCCAAGACAAAACGAGACACCAGCACCGAAAGGGCCATCCAAGCCAAGAAATACAGGACGTCCCGCGAATCCAAACGGCCATGGCTCATGGCGTCGAAGTGCGACTCCATGCCGAGCTGCACGAATGCGTGCTCCCATGAACCCAGCCACGCGAAATCCGCAAGGGCACCAAATCCAAAGTACGCCACGATGGACGTCAACATGGCCGACAAAAAGGCCACGAGGGGCTGCATCGTGCAGCTTGATGCCACCACCCCAATGCCTGTGAGGGCACCCGAGAAGACAATCAGGCCCAAATACGAGCCCCACACGGCGCCCAAATCCAAATTCCACGCGGGTCGCCCCAACATGCCCACGACGAGCACGAAGGACAGCGTGGGCAACAATGCGGCGATGGACACAGCCCAAGCCCCAAAGAACTTGGCCAGAACCACTTGCCCCTCGGTCAGAGGTCGCGTCAAAAGCAGCTCAAGCGTGCCTGCACGATGCTCCTCCGCAAACGATCGCATTGTGATCGCGGGAATGAGGAACATGAGCACCCAGGGAGCCATGGCAAAAAACGGATCCAAGGTGGCCATGCCCCCGTCCAGAATGTTCCATCCACCCGGGAAAAGCCACAAGAACAAACTCGTGAAAAGCAGGAACACTGCAACCACGGTGTAGCCGAGGAGAGAGCTGAAAAAACTCCGGATTTCTTTGAGGACAAGTGCGCGCATGAATCGAAGGCCAAAGATAGCCTTTACCTCGCCTCCCCGACTTCGTAGGTCCACACCATTGGAGGCGCGTCAAACATGGCTTTGGTCGAAGGCCAAATCTCTCCGAAGAGTGCAGAGGCACGGTACGCATTCAGGTCCGATTCTTCGTCCCAGCGACTCAAGGTTCCCCGTACGCAAGGATGGGAAGGGTCGGTCAACAATTCCACGCCGCGGCACCCGGGTTGGGATTCGATGGCGTCGTGATGGGCATGGAACAGACGCTCAAAAGCGGCAAGGTGCTCTTGCTTCAGGGTCAACCGGACAATCCGAACGATCACAACTCGAGCGTTGGGGCAGCTTGCGCAGCTGCAAATTCAATGCGCACGGGATCGTCGTACTTCAGGCCCAGCAAGTCCGTGGCGCCGCCATAGCCCGATCCCGAACCGCCCATGCAAATGGCGATTTCCAGCAGCCCCATGGCATTGAACATGGCCACAGGTTCTCCGGGTGTGCCATCGGTGTAGGTGGTGGCAATGCGGCGGATGTCACTTCGGGCGCGGCGCATGTCGATGAAGAACTGGCGGCCACGGCCCGCTTCTTTGAACAAGGTCCGGTCGATGTCGGTGATGCAATTGCCCCGGCCATCGACGTGCCGCACGTGGCCGACAAGCGCATTGCCTTCGACGACTGGGCGTACGTTTTCCGCCTGGGTCACCAGCGACGCGGGGCGTCCGAGCATTTCAGGAATGCCGCCTTTCGCGAGGTGGGTGGCTGCGGGCACGAAAAGGGAACGTTCTGGAAACGTCGGAAAGTCCTCGTCCGTTTGGACGCCAGACAGGTCGAAGACGGCGTCGGGTTGTTTGGCCCCCATGAGCCGGAAGACGCCCGTGTCCGCCCCGATAAAATACTGGCCATTCAACTTGACAATGCGGTGCGGGTGGTCGGGGGTCTCGACCGCATTGATGCCAATCACGTGCACCGTGCCTTTGGGGAACACATCCATGGCCGCGCGAAGCACAAAGGCCGCGTGAACCGGGTCGAATTTGCGGATGCTGTGGGTCAAATCGACGATTTGCGCCTCGGGCATTCGCTTGAGTATGCTGCCCTTCAGAAGGCCCACATACATGTTGTCGGTCCCAAAATCGCTGATGAGGGTGATTGGCGTCACGAGCGCAAAGGTGAGAAAGCTACTTTTGTCCTCCACATGCATGAAACCATTCTTTCGCTCGAGGGTCTCGACCTGATGGCTTTTCTCGGTCAGGAGAACGCCAACCTGCGCGCGCTCAAAGCCCGGTTCCCCAAGCTGCGCATCGTTGCGCGGGGCACGGAATTGAAAGCCATGGGCGACCGCGAAGACCTCGGCCGCTTTGAAGAAGTCATGCGCATGGTGATTTGGCATGTGGATCGCTACAACACCCTCGGGGAAGACGACATCGACCGTCTGACCAAAACTGAGGAAGCATCCCTCCTGCAAAACGCCTCCCACGACGACGTGATCGTCTATGGCCCGGGTGGATTGAAGGTGACGGCACGCACGCCCAACCAACGCCGGTTGGTGGAAGCCATTCGGGAGCACGACATGGTCTTCGCAGTGGGACCCGCCGGATCAGGCAAAACCTACACTGCTGTTGCGATGGCGGTGGCCGCCCTCAAGGACCGTCGCGTGAAGAAGATCATCTTGACGCGCCCCGCGGTAGAGGCCGGTGAAAACCTTGGCTTCTTGCCAGGGGATCTCAAGGAAAAGCTCGACCCCTACCTCCAGCCGCTTTACGATGCCCTGACGGACATGTTGCCCTACGAGCGCGTCGCCGACCACATGGAAAAGGGCGTCATCGAAGTGGCGCCGTTGGCATTCATGCGCGGCCGGACGCTGGACAAGGCCTTTGTCATCCTCGATGAAGCCCAAAACGCCACCACCGCCCAAATGAGGATGTTCCTGACCCGCATGGGGCGCGACGCCAAATTCGTCATCACAGGCGACGGCTCGCAGGTGGACCTCCCCCGCAACCAGCGGTCGGGCTTGTTGGACGCATTGCGCATCCTCAAGGATGTGGAAGGCATCTCCACCGTGCGCCTGACGGGCATGGACATCATTCGCCACCGCTTGGTCAGCTCCATCGTTGATCGTTTTGACGTGGATGACGCCAAGCGTGCCGAGGAAGCCGAAGCGCGACGCGAGGCCAAAAAAGCGGCCCGTGAGGCGCGTTTGCCTTCTCCCCCACACAAACCTGAACAAACACACGAATGAAAGCCATTCGAAATACTGATTTTCAGTTTACTGGACAAACAAATTCGTACCACGGAAAGGTGCGCGACATGTACACCATTGGCGACGATTTGATGGTGGCCGTCGTCTCCGACCGCATCAGCGCATTTGACGTGGTCATGCCGCGCGGCATCCCGTTCAAGGGGCAAGTTCTGAATGGAGTGGCGTCTCATTTCTTGAACGCCGTAAACGACATCGTTCCGACATGGAACGTGGCCACCCCTGACCCCAACGTCACGATTGGCCACAAGTGTGAGCCCATCCGTTTGGAGATGGTCATTCGTGGCTACCTCACCGGGCATGCTTGGCGCCAGTACAAGGCGGGACACCGTGAATTGTGCGGCGCGCCCATGCCCGACGGCATGAAGGAGCACGACCGCTTTCCGGAGCCCATCATCACCCCGGCCACCAAGGCCGAGGAAGGCCACGACGAAGACATTGCCCCTGCCGACATTTTGGCCAAAGGCATCGTCACGCCAGAATTGTGGTCCGAATTGGAACGCATCACCCGCGCTCTGTTCCAGCGTGGCACAGCGATGGCCGCCGAGCAAGGTCTGATTTTGGTGGACACCAAGTACGAGTTTGGACTGCGTGATGGGCAACTGACGCTCATCGACGAGATCCACACGCCGGACAGCTCCCGCTATTTTTATGCAGAGGGCTACGAAGCGCGCCAAGCCGCTGGCGAACCCCAAAAGCAACTCAGCAAGGAATTCGTACGCGAGTGGCTCATGGAAAACGACTTCATGGGCAAGGATGGCCAAACGCCACCCCACATGGACGACGCCTTCTTGGAAACCGTCACCAAGCGATACGTGGAGTTGTACGAAAAGGTCACGGGCAACACCTTCGAGGGAGACGCACAAGAAGATCCTTTGGCGCGCGTGGAGACTGCAGTCGAAGCTTGGCTCGCGCAGCATCGCTCCTGACATGGCTTCGTCGCGAAAGTCTTCCGAACCCTGGCACGACGATGCACGTCAAGCCGTCAAGGTGTTGCGCCAGGGCGGCATTCTGCTTCACGCCACGGACACGGTGTGGGGTTTGGCCTGTGACGCGACGAATGACGACGCGGTCAAGCGGTTGAATGAATTGAAGTCAAGGCACCCCGAGCACCCTGTGCTTGTCTTGGTGGCCGATGAAGGCCATGTGGAGGAGCTCGTTCCAGATGTGCCTGAAGCGGCTTGGGACCTGATGGAACACGCCGACCGTCCTACCACCGTGGTGTACCCCGAAGGACGAGGGGTCTCCCCCTTCTTGCTCGGCAGCAACGGCAGCTTGGCCATCCGCTGCATTCGGGATCCGTACAGCGCCTACGTGATTCGGGGCTTGGGAAAACCCTTGGCCTCCACAAGTGCCAATGTCACCGGCGGCCCCACACCCAAGGGCTTTCACGACGTCCCCGCCGTGCTTCGTGAGGGTGTCGACCACGTGAGCACACACCGCCAACGAGAAGCTGCCGGGGCAGGCCAGCCTTCCATGATGGTCGCCTTCGATGCCGCCGGTCGATTCTCGTTCATTCGGAAATGATCGGCTTGAATTGATGGCGTCCTGCCAAGGCCCAAAGCGTACCTTTGTGCCGCCTCATGAACCTCGCTTCTCACCTCAACCACCCCGTCTTCAAACGCATCGGCGAACTGGCCGACGAGCGTGGACAACGTGCCTTTGTCATTGGCGGGTTTGTGCGCGACTTGCTCTTGGACCGTCCGTGCAAGGACATCGACATTGTCACGGAGGGCAGTGGCATTGAACTGGCCCGGGCCACAGCCAGCCGGATGGGCATCAAGCAGGTGCACGTCTTCAAGAACTTCGGCACGGCGATGTTCAAGGCACGGGACTACGAGATCGAATTCGTGGGCGCACGGAAAGAGAGCTACACCCGCGGGAGCCGAAAGCCTGTGGTGGAAGACGGCACCCTTGAAGACGACCAGAACCGCAGGGACTTCACCATCAACGCCATGGCCATCAGTCTGAATGCCGATTCCTTCGGCAAGTTGGTGGACCCCTTTGGTGGCCTGGACGACTTGGATCGAAAGTGGATCCGTACCCCCTTGGACCCTGACGTCACGTACAGCGACGACCCCTTGCGCATGATGCGGGCTGTGCGCTTT
Source organism: uncultured Comamonadaceae bacterium (assembly GCA_964527895.1). Taxonomy (GTDB): domain Bacteria; phylum Bacteroidota; class Bacteroidia; order Flavobacteriales_D; family Sanyastnellaceae; genus UBA11663. Next base: position 83,280 of record CAZGQI010000002.1, read on the forward strand.
GCCTCTCAACTCGGATTCCGAATTGAGGAAAGCAGCTTGGAAGCCATCCGTCGCAACGCGCGACGTCTTGAAATCATCTCGGCGGAGCGCATCCACACAGAACTGAACAAGATCATCTTGTCTCCCCGTCCTTCTCGCGGATTCAAACTGCTCTTCAAGACCAAGCTCCTCCACCAATTCTTCCCCGAAATGGTGGCGCTTCAGGGCGTGGAGTGGCGCAAAGGCATTGGACACAAGGACAATTTCTACCACACCCTTGAGGTCCTCGACAACGTCTCGGAGTCGAGCGACTCGTTGTGGCTTCGTTGGGCCGCCATCCTGCACGACATCGCCAAACCGCCAACCAAGCGCTTTGACGCCCGCGCCGGATGGACGTTTCACGGCCATGAGGACCGAGGCGCACGCATGGTGCCCAAAATTTTTGCACGTCTGAAATTGCCGATGGACGCCAAGATGAAGTACGTCCAGAAATTGGTCTTGCTGCACCTGCGGCCGATTGCCTTGACCAAAGACGTCGTGACCGACAGTGCCATCCGTCGCCTTCTCTTCGAGGCCGGAGATGACATCGACGACCTCATGGTGCTTTGCCGGGCGGACATCACTTCGAAGAACGAAGCGAAGGTCGAGCGCTACCTGCGCAACTACGACATTGTGGTCCAGAAATTGAAGGAAGTCGAAGAGAAAGACCACATCCGGAATTTCCAGCCACCGGTCTCAGGGGAGGAAATCATGGAAACATTTGGCATCCCTCCTTCACGCCCCGTAGGCGACATCAAAAACGCCATCAAGGAGGCCATTCTCGAAGGAGACATTCACAACGATCCTGTCGAGGCCAAACAACTCATGCTGCGCCTCGGAAAGGAAATGGGGCTTACCCCTTCCAGCCGTCCTTGAGGGTCACGGCGCGATTGAAAACCAGGTTCCCTTCGGTCGCAAGCCTTGAATCCAACGTGAAGTACCCCAAGCGCGTGAACTGCCAAGGATCACCCACTTCGGCTTGGGCCAATGCGGGCTCCACCTTGCATCCCTTCAGCACTTCGAGCGACGCAGGATTCACAAATTCCATGAAGTCCCGGTCCTTGTGGCCGTCAGGGCTTTCATCCAAGAACAAACGGTCGTACAGCCGCACTTCAGCATCCACAGCGTGGTTGCACTCCACCCAGTGCAAGGTCCCCTTGGCCTTGATGCCGCTGGTGTCTGACCCGCTCTTGCTGTTGGGATGGTACTCCACATGGATCTCCGTGACGTTGCCCTCGGCATCCTCCACGTGGTCCACATAAGTCACGATGTAGGCCGACTTCAACCGCACCGAACGACCGGGTGCCAAGCGGAACCACTTCTTGTTGACGCCCTCCACTTTGAAGTCGTCTGCTTCGATGAACAACTCCCGGCTGAACGGCAGCTCGCGGGTTCCCGCTTGCGCGTCTTCAGGGTTGTTTTCTGTGGGCAGCCACTCGATTTGGCCCTCCGGATAATTCGTCACCACAAGCTTGACCGGACGAAGCACCGCCATGGCGCGCGTGGCAACCGCATTCAAGTGGTTGCGCAATGCAAACTCCAGCAACCCCACGTCGATGATGTTGTTGCGCTTGGCCACACCGACGCGGTCGCAGAACTCACGGATGCTTTCCGGGGAGTACCCACGTCGACGCAATCCGCTAATCGTGGGCATCCGAGGATCGTCCCAGCCATCGACCACGCCGTCTTCCACCAACCGAAGCAGCTTGCGCTTCGACATGATGGTGTAGTTCAAATTCAACCGCGCAAACTCCCGCTGTTTGGAGGGGAAAATGCCCAAGTTTTCGATGTACCAGTCGTACAGAGGCCGATGATTCTCAAACTCCAGGGAGCACAAGCTGTGTGTAATGCCCTCGATGCTGTCCGACTGGCCATGGGCAAAGTCGTACATGGGATAGATGCACCAAGCATCGCCCGTACGGTGGTGATGGGCAAATTTGATTCGGTACATGAAAGGGTCGCGCATGTGCATGTTGGCATGAGCCATGTCAATCTTGGCGCGCAACACCATGCTTCCTTCTGGATGCTTTCCCTCCCTCATTTCTTGGAACAACCGCAAGTTCTCTCGGATGGGGCGGTCGCGAAATGGGCTCGAGGTGCCCGCTTTCGTGGGCGTGCCTTTTTGCGCAGCGATGTCCTCTGCCGTTTGTTCATCCACGTAGGCCTTGCCATCCTCAATCAACTTGACAGCGTAGCCGTACAGCGTCTCGAAGTAATCGCTGGTGTAGTGCTCGCCTCCGTTCCATTCAAAACCTAGCCAAGCAATGTCCCGACGGATGGCGTCGACGTACTCTGTGTCTTCCTTGACCGGATTGGTGTCGTCAAAACGGAGATTGACCGTGCCACCGTACTCGGCAGCCAAACCAAAATTCACGCAAATCGCCTTGGCATGCCCGATGTGCAGGTAGCCGTTGGGCTCAGGTGGAAACCGCGTGTGAACCCGTCCTTCGTGCAGCCCTGCCGCTTGGTCGGCATCGATGATCTGCTGAATGAAGTGTCGGCGCACGAGGGCTTCCTCGTTCCCCTCGGATGACTTGTGAGGTTTGGGTGAATCCATGTCTCAAAATTACGGCGCACCTTCGGCACATGGACACCCCTTTTGAAGTTCGTTGGCGCCTGCGAGAAGGAGACCACATCGTGGGCTATGAGCGTCACATGGGCGGACGGGTTTGGAGCAGTCCCGACGGGTTTTGGTGGCGAGGCGACCGTCTCAATTATTCGGACAAAGACCGATGCTTTGGGGTGAAAGACGTCAACAATGAATGGCTCTTCCAAGGGGATGTCGTCACGTGGCATCCCGAATCAGGACAATGGCTCCTCGAATGTGAACGCGGCACATGGACCCTTTCACAAGGGGGCACCAAAGTCAAGGCACCCGAAGCAAGCCGGTTGCTGCGGCGCGTTGGATTCGTCTTCCGGTCTTAAATGAGGTTGATGTGCCGCATCAACTCCTCTTTGTAGGTACGGCTGATGGGAATCTCCATGTCGCCCACCTTCACCGTGTACTGGAAGGTGTCAATGTGCTGGATGCGGCTGAGATTCACCACGAAGTTGCGTGAGACACGTACGAAGCGGTTTGTCGGCAACTTCTGAAGGAGGTCCTTCAATGAGGCCTTGACGTTGTACTTGCGGTCGCGGACCTGCAGCGCACTGTACTTCCCTTCCACCTCGATGTAAAGGATGTCGTCCAGGGGCACTTTCCTCAATTTGTTGCCCACCTTTGTGTAGATGTGTCCCACGTTGGCTGTGGGCTCGGACACGCGGCGGTGGATCAGCTCCATCACCTCAGGCACACTCAAACCCATGGACTCGTCCTCGTGATGCACGCCATTGCCGTTGCCGTTGTCGTGCCCATTTCCGTTGCCGTTGCCGTTGCCGTTGCCATTGGCTTTCACGGAGGCCATCACCGGCACTGTCACCATACTGTCCACAGCCACCAACTTGCCCATGGTGAGGGCCACATCGGTGAGCTCTGCCCACTCCTCCCCCAAATCACCAACCGTCAATACAGCTTGCGCATCGCCTCTGAGCAATACCAAGGCGGCTTGCAGTGGCGTCTCGGAGCGCAGAATGTCGCACCCCTCACGCAACAACACGTCGGTCAATTCGCTCGGTACGCCGAGGCCAACAATCAGGATGGAGTTCTTTTTCATGGAAACGTATGCTCAATTAAGAACACCTTCATGCCGTTCAAGTTCGAATTCCCGCAACTCGGGGCACCAAGCCCGTAAACGCAAGCATGACCTGCTATCTTTGCGACACGAAAGAATGCCCTGATGCTCCGTGTTCGTTGTTCTGACACCCTGACCCAAGAAGACGTCTTGACTGACGTGTTGCTGGACGACGAATGGCACATTGTTCTGTTCAACGACAACCACAACACGTTTGACCACGTCATCGAGTGCCTCATCAGCACGTGCGGACACGACGCCCTCCAAGCGGAGCAATGCGCGATGATTGTGCACTTCAAGGGCAAGTGCAACGTCAAAAGCGGCAGCTACGACGAACTCGCCCCGATTCATCAATCTCTTTCTGAAAAAGACCTGACTGTTGAATTGAACCCGTAAATTGAAAGCGAGACTGCTTTCAATGGTTTTGTTCTGTCGCCACATCCCTATGCTTTGTGTGTTGGTCGCGCTCCAAGTGAGCGCGGTCCAAGCCCAGGTGTTTCAAAATGCGGCCCCTGAGTTGGGCATCACCCAAAGCAATTGGAACGGCACATACGGGGCTGCAGTCAGTACGGCCGACTGGAACAACGACGGCTGGCCCGACCTGACGTTGGGCAGCTCCAATGGCCTTCTTCGGAGTTGGGTCAACGACCAGAGCGGGGGATTTGACCTCGTGACGTTGCCATGGCAGATGACCAGCGAAGTCAAAGCCATTGTGTGGCTGGATTTGGACAACGATGGAGACGACGACTTGTTTGTGCAAGAGGCATCCGGCAAATGCGGCCTCTACCGCTACGACGGAAACCTGGCCTTCACGGACATGACCAATGTCTTTGGCATGGGTTCCGGACTGCCACAAGACCTCACGGAAGCTGCCGGGGTTTCTTTTGGCGACATGGACAACGACGGCGACCTTGATTTGCACCTGTGTCGCTACCTCGAATTCCCGATGACAGAAACCCCAGCCGACAGGAATGTCCTTTTGCGTAACGAAGGGAATTTTGTGTTCACCAACGTGAGCACATCCTCTGGCATCGACATCCACCTGCGCCTGAGTTTCCAAAGCATTTGGTGGGACCACAACGGCGACGGTTGGCAGGACATTTTTGTCATCAACGACAAGAATGGCGCGAATGCCCTCTTCCAAAACCAAGGCAACGGCACCTTCATCGACGTCGCACCGGATTACAACATGGATCTGGTCATGGATTGCATGTCCGCTTCACTCGGCGACATGAACCAGGACGGACTGCAGGACTTGTTCCACACCAACACCCACTTTGGGGGCGATGGCTTGGGTTCCAAGCTTCTCGTTCAAGGGCAAGGCCATGCGTTCGAAGAGCTATCAGCCGATCACGGTTTGAATTTTGACCGATTCTGCTGGGGCGCGTTGTGGATGGACGTGGACAACGACACCGATTTGGACCTGTTTGTCACAGAGCACGATTTCCTCTCGCCATACGGAGAGAATTACCTCTACGAGAACCACGGACCAGAAGCCTCCTTCGCCTTTGAGCCTTTCGGAACCGAGGTTTACGACACCGACTACCTGAACTCCCATGTTGTGGCGAGCGCCGACTTTGACCGGAACGGATGGATTGATTTTGTCATGCACAACATTGGCAACCACGTGGTGCGGATTTGGATGAACAGCGGGTTTGACAACGGCAACCAAAGCATTGGCATTGCGTTGGAAGGAACCCTGAGCAACCGGCCAGCCATTGGAAGCCAAATCGACCTCGTCACCGAGAGCACGAACCAATCGCGGATTGTGCATGCCGGCGAGAACTACCTCAGCCAAGAGAACGAGGTGGAGTTGTTTGGGTTGAGAAACCAAACGCCCCAAGAGGTCATGGTGCATTGGCCGTCCGGACTGCAGGAGCGTTTTCTCGCGACCACCCATGGCTTGGCCCCCATGGCGCAACATGTGCTGATGGAAGGGCATTCTCCCTGCCCTCAGTCCGAGGTCGAACACGTGGTGTGCAGCAGCCCTGTGTCCCTCACGTTGGGCCCGGAGGTCCTTTCGCCTTTCGAGGTGCATTGGCAGAACGAGACCGGAGAATCCATCGAGGTGAACAACGCCTTTCAATGGGAACCGAGCATGGGTGATCTGGTCATGCACGCCACATGGAATGGGATCACGACGTGCAGCGTGACGCACCACATGGTCTTTGAACCCTTGCCCGGCGATTTTGACCTCAACGGGGCGATTGGAATTTCCGACGTCTTGCCATTGCTCTCTGAGATCTCCTGCGTCGAAGGATGTGCGACCGACCTGAATGAAGATGGCGTGGTCGGCATCGGGGATTTGCTGCTGCTGCTGACCTTGGTGGGTCAAACCTGCGACTGACGCCGGAGGTGCAGCTCAAACACCAACGCGTACAGCCCGCCTGACACCCACAACATGGTGGCCATCGCCCCTGCTGCACCCACAATGCCATGCGCTGGAATGGCCCACCAACACAAGGGAACGGTCGCAGCAAGCACCAAGCCGTTCACGTAAGTGTTCAGATCCGCGCGCCCCACGGCAGACAGCAAGTGGCCATAAGGAACGCGCAACCAATGTGCCCCGAGCGATCCGAGGAGAAACACCCGCATGACCGTGGCACCTTCCGCGTACGACGCGCCAAAGACGGTCAACAGCCATGGTGATAGACACCAAAGCACCCCAAGTGCCGCGAACGAAAGCAGCCCGAAGGTTTTCCAATAGCCTCGCATGTACGAGCGGAGGGCTTGGGGATTGTCCTTTTGGTGTGCATTCTTGACAAAATCGGTGGCGGCCACAGAAATGGGCAACACAGAAGTGGCCATGGGAATCAGCAACGCCACCCTGTAGATGGCCACGGCCGAGGCCTTCTCCCCCACCAAATGACCGATGAGAAAAACGTCGACGGAGTAAAACGTTTGGGCCAACAAGGCGCCCACGGTGGTGAACACCCCGTAAGACCAAAATCCGGCATACTTCGAATCAAGTGCCTCCCATCGCCAGCCAAACAAGCCCATCTTGAAGCCGAATCCCAACGCGGCCAACAATGGCGCCGAGGCGACCGCGACAGCGTACCCCAAGATGCCCATGCCCAACGTCAATCCCACCGTGGCGGTGACCAAGATCAAGGCGTATGTCACATCGATGCGGGCGGAAATGTGATTCAAGTGCATGGCCCGCGCGTAGCTCTTGACGTACTCCATGACCAGGGTGGTCAGCACCACAAATGACACGATGCGAAAGGCCGCCACGCTCTCGGGAATGGCTCCGCACAACAGGGATGCGAGAACCTGCAACACTGCGATGAGCCCGAGGGAGGCCACGACACCCCGAGAAAAGGCATAGGCGAAGAGCGTTTTTTTCGCCCGTTGCCCCGCCGCATCTGACGCATAGCGCAGAAACGCCTGGTAGGCGCCAAACCCCATGAAGGGCACCACAGCCCCGACCAGGTTCATGGCGTAGGAATAGGCCCCATAGTCCCCTTCCGTGGTGTTTCGCGTCACAAACACCACCGCCGCAAATCCAAGCAACTTCGTGACGACGTTGGCCGCCATCATCCAATGGCCGTGGCGACGCAAAAATGCCTTGACGTAATCGATCGAACTCACGCGTCAAACCAGGCTTGGGTTGCCAACAACAAGGTCAAAACAGAGGCTTTGTTCATGGCATTCATCGTTGGAAAATCTCGAACCACAGTGGCTTCCAAGGAAGGATAATGTTGCAACCATGGAGACAATCGGCGGAACGTATCGCTGTAAAAGTGCTGAATTTCTGGCGAGGAATCCATCCACAACTCAATGGGCGACATCGATTTGGGGGTGCGCAAAGGCAACACCCGGCGAAGACGTGCGCCCCAAAGGGCCCTTGCTTGCGCACGGCGCAGGCGCGCACCGAGCACGGGTTTCGCATTGTAGCGTTCCCAAACGTGATGCGTGGCTGCGGGGAATCGCTCGGCCAACCACGTCAAATATGCCCTTTGTCCATGCACGATGTCAGGATGCAAACGAAGCGCGGCACGCACAAATTGTCCCGAGGTGAATGGAGACCACAACACCCCAAAGGCGGCCGTGCTGTAGGCGCCAGAATTGGTGTACAAAAACCCCCTGTTGACCATCTTGAAGCGCTGAACGTCCGGGGTTGCCCGCCATGCCTCATCGGCCGCGTCCTTGCACACGCCACGGGTGGCAGCATTCAACGTCATGGCGTGCAACACCTCCGATCCGCTTGCGCCCCATTTGTGGTTGTCCGTCAACAGGACGTTCGCCCCTTGTCCGGAGCCGAGCAGGCCCATGTTGGGGAGCCGCTCTTTGGACAACGCATGCCGATGGTGGGCACTGGCCAGGTGGTTGACACAACCGTCGTACTCCCCCACCGATTCCGTGTCCATCATGTATTCACCTTGGCCAAGGTCATGGGCACGATGCTGCCAGCCGTGTTCTTGGGCCAAAGACGCGCTGATGGATGCGTCCAGCGAGTCCATGGCCGCAAAACACAAGGTGGACATGGGCGCGCCGTCGAGGTGTCGCGCTGTGGCCAAGGCCACCAAGCGAGAGTCCAATCCCCCACTGAGCAAGTTGTGCTGGGCACGCCCTGCGTCACGGTTGACCGCCACCATCTGTGACACCGAATCGTGGAAGACGTCGTCGAGCAGTGACGTGGCCTCCTTGAACCCGTCGATGTCCCGTTCAATCTCCTCCAGAGGCATGCGTTCTTGGGTGGTTACGGCATCGGGCGTCCAAGAGAGGGTTTGGCCTGGCATCAACTTCTGCACACCTCGAACCAACGTCCGCGTCCCAAGGATGCTCCCGTAGGTGAGCAACAACCCCGCGCCCTGTTCGTCTGGCGTGACCGGAACGTCATGGGCACGCATGAGGGCCACAAGCTCCTCCACACTGTACGCGAAGAGGATGCCCCATGCGCAAGTCGTCCAGTACAGAGGGTGTTGCCGTGCCACATCGACGTGCAGTTGCAACGTCTTCTCGATGCCATCGCCGTGGACGCCCTGGAGTGGCCCTTCTGTTTCTGCAAATCCTGCTGCGGAGGCCACCGCAGACCTGAGGTGAGACTTGGACTGAGGATCGTGCCAATCCCTCTCGGGTGCATTCATCCACACCCCATGGGCGCCGAAGATGACATCCGAGTCGGCGTGGAGGACGGCCTTTTGGACGGCATGAAGGGGCTTCCGGAAGGCCAGCGCCAGGTGGAATCCGTCCACTGCCAGTTGAAGCGCATCTCCCGGCAACGTCACAGGCCGGGTCGCTGCGATGCCGTAGATGCCTGTCCTCATGACCGCAGGGTCAACTCAAAATTCTGCCAGCTGGCGTGCCGCTTCCATCGGATCTTCGGCGCGGAACACCGAAGATCCGGCCACAAGCACATTGGCCCCGGCTTCCACCAAGGCTTTTGCGTTGCCGTTGCCGACGCCACCGTCAATTTCAATGAGCACATCTGACACACCCTCCTCTTCGAGCATGGCACGCAAAGCGCGTGTTTTGGCATAAGTCCGCTCGATGAAGGATTGACCTCCAAACCCAGGGTTCACACTCATCAAACACACCAAGTCCAACTCGTTGGCCACATCGCGAAGGCCTTCGACGGGCGTGTGTGGATTCAAGGCCACCCCCGCCTTCATGCCTGCGGCACGAATGGCACCAAGGGTGCGGTGCAGGTGGGTGCACGCCTCGGCATGGACGGTCAGCACATTTGCGCCCAACTTGGCAAACGTGTCGATGTAGCGGTCGGGGTCAACAATCATCAAATGCACGTCGAGCGGCTTTCGGGCGTGGCGCGCAATGGCCTCCATCACAGGCATGCCAAAACTGATGTTGGGGACAAACACCCCGTCCATCACATCGAGGTGAAACCAATGGGCAGCAGAGTCGTTGACCAACTCAACATCACGCTGAAGGTTCGCGAAATCGGCGGCAAGCAAGGATGGGGCAAGAAGATGAGCCATGCCGCAAAGGTCAACAAGTGGGCTTCATTTTGGGCGGACCTGTGGGCAACGTGTGAAGAAGGTGCACCTTTGCACCATGTCCAAGGTCCGTCATCGTTCTCCAGCACACGCTTCCCGCCCGGTGGTGGTGGGCGTGACGGGCGGCATGGCTGCGGGGAAAAGCCTCGTTACGAATATGTTCGCAGCCTTGGGGGCTTCGACCTGGGATGCCGATTGGGCAGCCAAACGGCTGTACCAAACGGACGCGGCCTTGCAACAAGCCACCCTCGACCGCTGGGGACCGGGCATCGCCAAGTTCGACGAAGACGGGCGAATGGTGGACGTGAATCGCGAAGCATTGGCGGAGGTGGTCTTTTCAAACCCCGAAGAACTCGCCTGGCTGGAAGCGCAAGTCCACCCCGCTGTGGGACGCGCATTCTCCTCGTGGCTTGAAGGCCAGGCCCACGCCTCTGTGGTCATTCGAGAAGCCGCCATTTTGTTCGAATCGGGAAGCGACGTCACATGCGACATCACCCTCACAGTGGAAGCCCCTGAGGCGTTGCGCATTCGTCGAGCGCAAGATCGTGCGAGGCGACGCGGTCAAGCCGTGCCTTCGAAAACTGAGGTTCGAGCGCGTCTCGCGCGACAGTGGACCGAAGCCCAACGCGTGTCCCGGGCCGACCACGTTCTTCGAAATGGTCCGAAGGATGCGCTCCTTCCGCAAGTGCTGGCCATTTGGGCGCAATGGACCCAAGAATCGCATTGAACATTTGGGGAGAAAGGCGCCTTACTTTTGGCAGCCCCCATGGAACACCTGCAATCCCTTTTTGAACGGCAGCAACGCATGCTGCACGCCGTGCCCACAGCCTCTGAGCGCCGCGACCAACTTCAAGGTCTTTGGAATGCCGTGCTCGCGCACGAAGGCGCCTTGATCGAGGCGCTGGCGGCCGACCTGGGCAAGCCCCGCGAAGAGGTGCACCTGCAGGAGATTTATCCCTTGAAGGCGGAAATCATGCACGCGCGACGACACCTCCGAGGTTGGATGGCGCCTCGGCCCGTGGACACTGGACTTGCGATGCTCGGCACGCGGTCCTTCGTGCAGGCGAATCCCAAGGGACACGTGCTCATCATTTCCCCTTGGAACTTTCCCGTGATCTTGACCCTGCGCCCGTTGGTCAGCGCCCTCGCGGCAGGAAACCGCGTGATCGTCAAGCCCTCGGAACACACCCCGGAAACGTCCAAAGTCCTCGCGTCCATCGTGTCCGACGCCCTCCCTGAGGAACACGTGGCTGTGTTTCAAGGAGGACCTGAAGTCAGTGCATTCCTGACGTCCCTGCCTTTCCAGCACATTTGCTTCACAGGGGGCACCAACATCGGAAAAAAAGTCATGAAGGCCGCTGCGGACAACTTGGCCTCGGTGACGTTGGAACTGGGCGGGAAAAGCCCGGCAGTTTTGGACGCCACGGCGCACCTGGCCGATGCCACCCGCCGCATGGCTTGGGGCAAATGCCTCAACAACGGGCAAGTCTGCATCGCCCCCGATTATGCACTTGTCGAGAAATCCATCTGCGAGCCTTTCATCACAGCGATGAAAGTGCGCTTTGCCGAGATGTACGGCGACGACGAATCCACGCAATTGACGTCAGACCAGCGTTCCCACATCGTCAACGACCACCATTTCCAGCGGGTTGTGGGGCTGATTGAAGATGCTGTCGCGAAAGGGGCCTACGTCGCCCATGGCGGCACTTGGGACAAGGAGACGCGGAGGATTGCCCCCACGATTTTGGAAAACGTGACGCTGGACATGAAGGTGATGCAGGAGGAGATTTTTGGCCCGGTGTTGCCTGTCATGACTTGGCGCAAACCCCAAGAGGTTCAACGGATTGTTCATGCGAACCCCCACCCTCTGGCCATGTACTTCTTTTCCAAAAACGGCCCCCAAATTGCCGAGTGGATGCGCACCATTCCCGCGGGCACGACGGGCATCAACGAAGTGGTCTTGCACGTCGCCAACCCCAATCTGCCCTTTGGAGGCATCCAAACGAGTGGCATGGGACGAACCGGGGGCTTGGCGGGATTCGAAGCCTTTTCGAACATGCGATCCGTGTTGCAGCAGACCTCCCGATTCAATGTGCTCCCCCTGACTTTTCCGCCATTCAACGGCATGAGTTTGTCCTTGGCTCGTTTGGTCCAACGTTGGCTGTGAACGGCTGACCCGTACCTTCGTTGACCATGCTTGTCCAAACGCACTTTCCCCGCAGCCTTTCCCGAGCCCGGTACGACCAGTACCTCGCGTCAGGGTGGTTCCGTGGATCTGTGATGTTGTACAAAATGGACCTGTTGTGCATCGACGAATGCCTGTTCAGCGTGGTCAACATCCGCATGAACCTCGAGAATTACGCGCCCACCGCGCGCCAGCGCAAAGTCATGCGACGCGTGGAATCCCGGTTCACCGTGACCTACGGCCACGCCCAACCCAACGCGAACAAAGAAGCGCTCTACGCCCAACACAAAGCGAGATTCAAGGGATTCATTCACAACACGCTCTCCGAGTACCTCAGTGCCGGATTTCAAGGCACCGTGTTCGACACCCGTGAGGTCTGCGTGTATGACGGGGACCGGTTGATCGCGGTGAGTTACTTCGACCTGGGGGACCAAAGCATGGCAAGTTTGCTCGGACTCTACGACGAGTCGTATGGCAAATACAGTTTGGGCACCTACACCCTGCTTAAGGAGGCCGAATACGGGAAACGCACTGGACGAAAGTGGTTCTACCCTGGATACATCCTCGACCAACAATCCGACTTCGACTACAAGTTGAAGCTCGGGGCGATGGAGCATTACACCGCCAACAAACGGTGGGCCAAGCTGGAAAATTTCAAGCCTGAAACCACAACGTCTTTCAAAATCCGCGAAGCCACGGAAGCGCTGATGACGGGGTTGAAATCCCTTGGTTTGTACCCCAAGCCCTGGCTCTACCCCTACTTCAGCATGGGCTACATGGGTCCGTGGAGTGCCTTCTTCCTGAGGCTGCCCGTCCCGGTGGAGCTGGGACATGACGTCGAGGGCATGTTGGTGGCGGGGTTTGATCCCGAGACTTCGGGATACACCTTGATGCACATCCATCCATGCCCTGATGCGTCGCAATTCTTGAACATGGAGCCTTCCTCCGAATTCCAAACGGGAGAAGCGTATCTGAACCATTTGTACCAAACCGGCGACACCCTGCTGGCCCAAGGTTCGTTGGACGACGTCCTCGAATTGGCGGCCCGCTGGGCCCAACGCCCCGATGCCCTCTTCCCGCAATGCGATTGATGAGTTGGAATGTCAACGGCCTGCGTGCCGTGGTGAAAAAAGGATTCACAGACCAAATCGACGCCCTGGCGCCTGAAGTTCTCGGATTGCAGGAAACCAAAGCCCAAGACGACCAAGTGCGCGAAGCGTTGTTTGGCTGGGATTCGTACGAGGTGCACTCGAGCTCCGCAGTCAAAAAAGGCTACTCCGGGACGGCCGTGCTCACGAAGCACAGTCCCCTGAGCATTCAAGCCGGCATCGGCGTGGAGGCCTTGGACCAAGAGGGACGGGTGCTCCGTTTGGAGTTCGACAACTTCCACTTTGTCACAGTGTACACCCCCAATTCCAGCTCAGGCCTCAAGCGCCTGCCCTTTCGCGGCACGTGGGACGAAGCCTTCCGGGATTACCTGAAGGAACTCGATGCGGACAAGCCCGTGGTTTGTTGTGGGGATTTGAATGTGGCGCACGCGCCGATTGATTTGGCCCGGCCCAAATCCAATTACAACAAAACCCCAGGCTACACGCAACAGGAAATCGACGGCATGAGCGCCTTGCTCGACGCAGGATTTGTAGACACCTGGAGGCAGGCCCATCCTGAGGACATCAAATACTCGTGGTGGAGCTACCGAGGCGGAGCACGGGAGAAGAACGTCGGCTGGAGGTTGGATTACATGCTCGTCAGCGAACGCGCCCTTGGACAGACTTCGGCCCCGCAGATTCACAACGACATCCACGGCAGTGACCACTGTCCGGTGTCGCTCGAGTGGCAGGGGTAAACCCCGCCCCCACGCGCATCAATTCTGGGTCCAGTCATGGAGAAGGCGGATGCTTCTTGCCCTCAAAAACATGAAGCATACAACATGCGCTTTGGCGCTGGCCTTGGCCATGACCGCAGGTGGCCCTTGGATTTGGGCACAGTGTCATGCCGACCTGAATGGAAACCAAACCATTGACAACGACGACTTGCTCATTTTGCTGGCAGACTACGGCCAGTCCTGCGACGTGGCCGCGTGGGACGACCCCGTGATTTCAGAGATCCACTACAACCCCAGCACGCAGCAAGGTTCGGACAGCGACTTTGAATTTGTGGAGCTCATGAACCCTCACCCCTTTGCCATCGACGTGGGCGGGTGGTCGTTGGGCGATGGCATCGATGCCACCATTCCCGCGGGCACGACCATCGAGCCCCACGGCTTCTTGCTTACGGCCAACGACACGGCCACCTACCGCGTGATCCTCGGTCCCTTTGTGGGCCTCGTTCCTTGGATGGGAACCTCCAGCTTGCACAACAGCGGGGAAACCATCCGCTTGATTCGTCCCGACGGAACACAGGCGGACATTGTCACCTACAGCGACACCGGAGGGTGGACCAACGAAGCCGACGGTGCCGGAGGTTCACTGGAATGGAAAGGTGCCGGGCATGACAATGCCCTTCCTGAATCTTGGATTGGCTCCAACGCATTGGGCGGCTCCCCGGGCGCAGACAACAGCAGCTGGGCGGACTGAGCCGGGCACTCAGATTTCGCGGTTGTCACCGTTGATGCTCACTTGAAGGGGCTCCCCTTCCAGTCGCGTCACGGTGACGCCGTCGCGCTTCACATTCACTTCGAGGGTTCTCCCTCTGAACCGCAACTTGAATGTGTAGGCCGTCCAACTGCCAGGCAACATCGTGTTGAAGTGCGGAATGCCATCGCGAACGCGGAAGCCCCCAAAGCCTTCCACTACACTCATCCATGTACCGGCCATGGACGTGATGTGAAGACCTTGGTACGCCTCGGCGTTGTAGTCGTCCAAATCAAGCCGTGCTGTCCGCAAATACATCTCCACGGCCTTGTCTTCTCGGCCAAGGCGTGCGGCCAAGATGCTGTGCACACAGGGCGACAGACTGCTCTCGTGCACCGTCATGGGCTCGTAGAAGTCGAAGTTCTCTTCGAGTTCCGCCTGGGTGAAGTCGTCCGGGAAGAAATAAAACCCTTGCAAGACGTCGGCCTGCTTGATGAAGCAGGAACGCAAGATGCGGTCCCATGACCACACCTGATTGATGGGGCGATGCGCTTCTGGCAGGGCCTCGGCGGGCATCAAATCCTTGTCGAGGAAGCCGTCTTGTTGCAAACGAACGGAACTTCCCTCCTTCTGGGGCAAGCACATGCCTTCGGCAATCTGCATCCACGCGTCACACTCTTCTTTGGCAATGTCACCTTGGAAGCGCTCGACCAAAGAAGCGGCATAACGCAGGCACCAAGCTGCCAGGTAATTGGTGTACCAATTGTTGTTGACGTTGTTCTCGTATTCATTGGGTCCCGTCACGCCAAGCATGACGTAGGCACCACGGTGTTCCGACCAGTGCACGCGTTGCGCCCAAAAGCGCGCCACCGCCACGGCCACATCCATCCCTTCTTTCCGCAGATAGGTGTCGTCTCCCGTGTACTCCGCGTAATTGCGGAGCGCGAGGACCATGGCCCCATTCCGATGGATCTCTTCGAAGGTGATTTCCCACTCGTTGTGGCATTCTTCGCCATTCATGGTCACCATGGGATACAACGCCGCACCATCTTGGAAGCCCAATTTCTCGGCGTTCTCTATGGCCTTGCCGAGCTGGTTGAAACGGTAACGCAGGAGCTGCTCGGCCACGTGCGGCGGGTGGGTCGCCAAATAGAAAGGCAAGCAATACGCTTCCGTGTCCCAGTACGAGGCCCCGCCGTATTTCTCGCCCGTGAACCCCTTGGGGCCCACATTCAATCGGGCATCGTCACCGCGGTAAGTTTGGTTGAGGTGGAAGATGTTGAAGCGAATGGCTTGCTGTGCTTCGACGTCTCCTTCGATCTCGATGTCGCCCAATGCCCAAATCGCCTCCCATGCTTCGACATGTGCGCTGCGCAAGGCTTCGTAGCCGTGCTCTCGTCCAGACGTGGCCTCGGCAAGCGCTTCTTCACCACACCGATCTGCTGCCGTGTGAAGAGAGCTGACGAGCCCCACAAACTTGGTCACCTCCACGGCAGAAGGTTGGTCCCACGCCGCAGTCAACC
Source organism: uncultured Comamonadaceae bacterium (assembly GCA_964527895.1). Classification (GTDB taxonomy): domain Bacteria; phylum Bacteroidota; class Bacteroidia; order Flavobacteriales_D; family Sanyastnellaceae; genus UBA11663. The sequence goes on from CAZGQI010000002.1 coordinate 99,207, forward strand.
CAGTCCACTTCTCTCCTTCCTCGGCACGCCAAGCCGCATCCGTGCATGACATGGCTTGGGCCGTGCCCACCGTGAATGCCGTCTTCTCCGTGGTGTTCACCACCACCGAGGTGCCGTCCGTGGCGTAGGAAGCTTGGGCATCGTGACGCCAGAACGCGTCGTCCCAGTTCGTGTCTTCGTTGGTGATGCCACCATCCAAACGTGGCATGACTTCAAGCGAAGTCACCCCAGAGAGCGGCGTAACCTTCATACGAACAGCTGCCTTGTTGGGGGCGGCCATGCTGATGAAACGCTCGGTTTCGAGGCGGATTTCCACTCCTTGAGCAAGGACCAAAGTGCACGTGCGTTGGAGCAATCCTTGACGCATGTCCAGTACGCGTTCAAAGTCACGCACTTCGTGCGCCGTGGCCAAGTCCACCACCGAGCCATTGACACGGAGGCCGATGTACGTCCAATTCGTGGCGTTCAGAACCTTGGCGAAATACTCGGGGTACCCGTTTTTCCACCATCCCACCTTGGTTCGGTCTGGGTAATACACACCGCCCACGTAGCTTCCCAACATGTGGTCGCCTGAGTAGCCTTCCTCGTGGTTGGCGCGCTGGCCAAATCGTCCATTTCCAATGGAGAACATGCTCTCCGAACTGCGCATGTTGTCAGGGTTGAATCCCTTTTCGACCACGCGCCAGGCTTCAGCATCCAAATAGCGGTTCATCGCTCGTTGTTTTTAAGTCGGCACGCCCCTCAACCGAGGCCGTGTTCCATCCAAGTTCGAAGTTCATCGACGGTCACCCCTTCAAGGTGGTCGACCACGACATCCGCCTCTGAGAGTTGGTCCTTATCCCCTACTCCGACAGCGAAAAATCCACCGGTCTTGGCGGCTTTCACCCCAGAAGCGGCGTCCTCGAACACCACGACGTCGGAAGGCGCCACACCCAAGGCGGTCGCCCCTTTCAGAAAGACCTCTGGGTCTGGCTTGCTCAAGGTGATGTGGTTGCCATCCACGACGGTATCAAAGAGAGGGGTCAAACCCACGTTGTCCAAAATCAATTGCGCGTTGCGGCTCGAACTTCCAAGTCCCACTTGAATGCCTTCCGCCACAAGCGACTCAATCAGCTCTTTGGCACCGGGCAAAATGTCCTCTGCGCGCATGCCTTGAATCAAGTCGAGGTACCACGCATTCTTTTGGTCCATCAACTTCACCTTGGTCTTCTCGTCCAGTTGCAGATGCCCCAATCGGAGAATGTGATCCAAGCTGTCGACCCGACTCAATCCCTTCAAGGCATGGTTGTCTTCCTCGGTGAAGGGAATGCTCAACTCCTCAGCCAAGCGCTTCCAAGCAACAAAGTGATGCACCGCGGAGTCCACAATGACCCCGTCCATGTCAAACAAACATGCTTTCAACGCCATCCTTATTCTGATTTCAAAATGAATTCAACGTGGTATTGAGCCAATCCGTCAATGGGCTTTTTGATGATGTTGCCCACCCGGTACCCTCGGTCGGCACAAGCCTTCTTCAGGGCGTCTTGGAAGTGGTAGGCCACACTGCCCACAAAGTGAATGGGCATGCTTGACGCTCCTTCAAAACACGCCACATGCACGTCCAGGAAGGCCTTGAACCCTTCGTCCAACCAATCCTGAACAAACGGATCGGATTTGTGACGTCCAAGGAACGTCATGAAGCTCGCCAAAAACACGTTGGCGTTGGGCTCTTGGTACACGCGCTTGGTGATGGACAATTTGTCCAGCCCATATTGCTCCACGAAGTCGTCATGAATCGCCGCAGGCAGCTTGTGATAGAGGAATGAGGACAGGAGGCGCTTGCCAAACCATGAGCCGCTCCCCTCGTCGCCCAAAATGTAGGCCAACGCGGGCACCTCTTCAGTGACGATCGTCCCGTCAAACATGCAACTGTTGCTGCCGGTCCCAAGGATGCAGGTCACGGCCGGCTCCCCAGTGTAAGTGCTGTAGGCCGCTCCGTCCAAGTCGTGTCCCACATGAACCAAGGCGTTCGCAAACACGCGGCGCAGTCCCTCGGCAATCACCTCACAGAGCTCGGGCGAGCTCGACCCCGCACCATAGAAGTACACGCGATCCACGCTGTCAGCCACTTCCATGGCCTGAGAATTCGCATTCATTTCCCGCTCCACCAACTCGGCGTCGTGGAAATACGGATTGAATCCCATGGTGTGGAACTCTCCGAGTTCCTGGCCATGTTCAGTGATGACCAACCAATCGCATTTGGTGGATCCGCTGTCAGCGATGAGAACCTTCACAGCGCAGGCTTAGGCAAGGCGCTCTGCCAAATCCACCACGCGTGTGGCGTATCCGGCCTCGTTGTCGTACCAACCGAAGACCTTCACCAAGTTTCCGGTGCACTTGGTCAACGCGGCGTCAATGATGCAGCTGTGCGTGTTGCCCACGATGTCCACGCTGACAATGGGGTCCTCGCAGTACTGGAGAATGCCTTTCATAGGGCCTTCTGCAGCGGCCTTGAGGGCAGCGTTGACCTGCTCGGCGGTGGCTTCCGTCTTCAACGTGGCCGTCAAATCAGTCACAGAACCCGTGGGCGTGGGAACGCGCACGGCCATGCCGTCGAGCTTGCCCGCCAATTCGGGGAGCACGAGCCCCACCGCCTTGGCTGCGCCTGTGGACGTGGGAATCATGCTCAATGCAGCGGCGCGTGCACGACGCAAATCCTTGTGGGGCGCATCCTGCAAGCGCTGGTCTGCGGTGTAGGCGTGAATCGTGGTGATGTACCCCGTTTCCAAGCCAAACGTGTCGTTCAACACCTTGGCCATGGGCGCCAAGCAGTTGGTGGTGCATGACGCGTTGCTGACGATGCGATCGTCCGCCGTGAGGATGTCGTCGTTCACGCCGAGGACCACAGTCTTCAAGTCGCCTTTGGCAGGCGCAGAGATGATGACCTTGCCTGCACCGGCAGTGAGGTGCGCAGAGGCCTTTTCCGCATCGGCAAACACACCTGTAGACTCGACCACGAGGTCGACCTGGCTGGCACCCCATGGCAAATCGGCGGGGTTGCGCTCCGCGGTGATTTGAATCTCCTGTCCGTTCACCACCAAGTTACCGTTGGACACAGCCACTTCACCGGGGAACAACCCGTGAATGCTGTCGTATTTGAGGAGGTGTGCCAAAGTTTCGACATCGGTCAAGTCGTTGATGGCAACCACTTGGAATGCAGGACGGCTGACCAATTGACGGAAGGCCAAACGGCCGATGCGGCCAAATCCGTTGATAGCAATGCGCTTCATGTATGTACTGTTGAGTTGTTTCTTGAGGAAGGTTAGATGGACAGGATTCGTGCGATGCGCACTTCGTCCTCGTTGATTTTGCTTTTGGTGCTGATGGCGATTTCGAAGGGCGTCAGCTCGATCTTGTCGTCGATGACCCCGGCCATCACATCGTTGTGACCCTGGCGAAGGGCCTCGACGGCCGCCACACCCAAGCGTGACGCCAAGACGCGGTCGAAGCATGAAGGGCTTCCACCTCGCTGCAAGTGGCCCAAAACGGTGATTCGGGTTTCGTACGTGTCGGTTTTCTCCTTGACGCGCTTGGCGATTTCGTAAGCGCCGCCATTGGGATCGCCTTCTGCAACGATCACAATGCTGCTGGTCTTGTTGCTTTGCTCACCGGCCTGGAGCACGGTGACCAAATCGTCGATGCTCATCCCCATCTCGGGGGTCATGACCGCCACAGCCCCCGTGGCAATGCCGGACTTCAGTGCGATGAATCCACTGTCACGGCCCATCACCTCCACGAAGAACAACCGGTTGTGGCTGTCTGCCGTATCACGGATTTTATCGACGGCATCGATCACGGTGTTGATGGCCGTGTCGAAGCCAATGGTCGAATCCGACCCGCTCAAATCGTTGTCGATGGTGCCTGGAAGGCCCACAACTGGGAAGCCCGTTTCGCGGCCGAATTTCATGGCGCCCGTGAAAGTGCCGTTGCCCCCGATGACCACCAGGCCATCGACGCCTGCTTCCACCAGATTCACGTGCGCACGCTTTCGCCCCTCCACATCGTGGAAGTCCATGCAGCGTGCAGACTTAAGAATGGTGCCGCCGCGGCCCAAAATTTTGGCCACCGAGCGAACGTGCAAACGCTTGAAATCTCCCTCGATGAGTCCTTGATAACCTTGAAACACCCCCACCACTTCCATGTCATGGAACACCGCGGTACGCACCACCGCGCGGATGGCAGCGTTCATGCCTGGGGCATCGCCTCCAGACGTCAGTACAGCTATCTTTTTCATCAGGGTCACTTGTCTTGCAAACACGCCTTTCATTGAAGGCGCACAAATTTGCGTCAAAGCAAGCGCATTTCCGAACGTTGTCGACAAGTTTTCGCCTGTGATGCCGGATGAAGTGTACAATCGACACCAACTCCCCTATCTTGCCGCCAAATCTCCCCAAAATACCCACGAAATGGATGTAAGTGTCGATTGCGCGCTTTTTGGCTTCGATGGTGAAGCGCTCAAACTCTTGCTGATTCGGCAACGAACGTCGGAAGGAGGTCCACTTTCGGAGGCGGAACTCCAAATGGCCTTGCCAGGTGACTTTGTGCATGCCGATGAATCGTTGGACGCGGCGGCAAGCCGTGTGTTGGGGGAACTCACGGGATTGGATGACGTGTATTTGAAGCAATTCCACGCGTTTGGCGATCCCGACCGCGTGAAAGGACTCAAGGACCAACACTGGCTGCGCACCTTTCGAGAGCATCCCGAAAACCGCGTGATGACTGTGGCCTACTTTGGGCTTGTTTCCCTGCACGACCATACCCCCAAGGCGTCTTCCTTTGCAGGAGAAGCAGAATGGACCGACGTAGACCACTTGCCTGAGCTCGCCTTCGACCACGACGACATTGCCCATTTGGCCCTTCGAACGTTGCGCGAACAACTGGAGTCCAAGCACATCGGATTTGAGATGTTGCCCAAAAAATTCACCCTTCGACAACTTCAATCTTTGCATGAAGTTGTTCTTGATAAAAAACTGGACAAGAGAAACTTCCGAAAAAACATCAAGCGCATGGACCACGTCGTCCCTCTGAATGAAAAAGAGGAAGGCGTGCTGCACAAGCCCGCCCAGTTGTTCACCTACGACGCCAACCTGACCCCCCCGAATTCCTGACATCAATGACCTCACGACTTTCCCTTCTTTTGAGCGCGTGCCTCTCGGCATGGATTGTGCCAACCGCACAAGGACAAATTGTGTGGACGGAGCCTGCCTTCCCCACCCAAGACGATGTGGTGACCTTGTACTACGACGTGAGCCAAGGCAATGCGGCACTGATTGACGAAGAGCCTCCTTGCCCACCCTGCCCGTTCGTGTACGCGCACACAGGCGTCATCACCTCCGAAAGCACCTCGCCCTCGGATTGGCAGTACGTGCAAAACCCGTGGCCCAACGGCAACAACACGAGCTCGGCCAATGCCGGCAACACGTTGATTCCTGTCGAAGGCACCATCCACAGTTTTGATTTTGGCGGGTTGTCCTTGGCGGAATACTACGGTGTGCCTGACGGCGTGGTGATCGAGCAATTGGCCTTTGTGTTTCGCAACGCCGATGGATCAGTGGTCGGCAAAACGGCAGACGAAAGCGACATCTTTTACAGCGTTTCCGATGGATCGTTCGAGGTCATTTTCACCACCCCTGCCGAGACGTCCTCCATCGCATCGTTGGGAGAGACCCTCGACCTTGTGGCGCAAGCCACCCAACCCTCTGACCTCACGTTGAGCATCAATGGCGAGGAGGTGGCCTCAGAATTTGGCCTTTCGCTTTCCTACCCATTGAGCCTCGACAACACCGGGGATTACGTCTTGGACATCGCCGCAAGTGCAGATGGCAGCACCGTGCATTCCTCTGCCACGGTCTTCGTGATGCCCGAAAGTGCGCCGGTGTTGACCCCACCTGCAGGAATCGTGGATGGCATCAACGAGCTGAATGACAGCACGGTGGTGCTGCAGTGGACCGCACCGTACAAAGACCTTGTATTTGTGGTGGGCGACTGGAACGACTGGAGCGTCAGTGAGTCCAGCATGATGCATGCCGCAGGAGATGGCGAAACGTTCTGGTTGGAGATTGGCGGATTGACACCAGGCGAATCGTACCGATACCAGTACCAAATCCTCCCCGATGACATTCGGGTGGCCGACGCGTACGCGGAGGTCATCTTGGACCAGTGGAACGACCCCTGGATTCCAGAATCGACCTATCCCGACCTGTTGCCTTACCCTGCCAACGAAACCTCGGGGCCTGTAAGCGTGCTGACGCCAGGAGAACCTGAGTTTGCATGGACGGACGAGGATTTTGAACGGCCCGACCAGGAGAACCTCGTGATTTACGAATTGCTCGTGCGCGACTGGTCGGAAGAACGCACGTTGAAATTCATTGAGGACTCGCTTGACTACTTGGAAACATTGGGCGTGCAAGCCCTCGAGCTCATGCCTGTCAACGAGTTCAACGGGAATGACAGCTGGGGATACAACCCCACGTTTTACTTCGCCGTCGACAAGGCGTACGGCACCAAGAACGACTTGAAGTCTCTGGTGGATGCCTGCCACGAACGCGGGATTGCCGTGATTTTGGACGTGGTGTACAACCACGCAGACCAGCCCAACCCCTTCATCACGATGTATTGGGAGGACTGGACCGTGCTCCCCTACAATCCTTGGTTCAACACGACTGCACCACACAGTTTCACGTGGTTCTACGACTGGAATCACGGAAGCTCGAAAACGCGATCTTTTGTCAAGCGCAACCTCGACCACTGGGTGCAGAACTACCACATCGACGGATTCCGATGGGACTTCACCCAAGGCATCATCCAGCAACAAGGCGTGGATGGCGGCTACAGCGCCCAGCGCATTGGGTGGCTCAAGGAATACGGAGACCACGTCTGGAACCAAGATCCCTCGGTGTACATGATCCTCGAGCACTGGTGCGACTTTGTTGAGGAACTCGAACTCGCGAATTACAACGGAGAGAACGGCAATGCCGCAGGGTTCATGTTGTGGGCCAACGCCACACACAGCTACCAAGAGGCCAGCATGGGCTACAATGGCAACGACCTCAGCTGGGCCAACTTCCAAAGCCACAGCTTCCAAGACCGCCATGCCGTGGCCTATGCTGAAAGCCACGACGAAGAGCGCCTGATGTACAAGAACCTCGAGTTTGGCAACAGCTCAGGCGATTACGATGCCAGCGACTTGGTCACGGCGTTGAGAAGGCAACAGTTGTCCATGGCCTTCAATGTCCTCATGCCCGGCCCGCGTTTGATTTGGCAGTTCGAGGAGTTGGGGTACGACTACAGCATCAACACCTGCAGCGATGGCGTGACGATCAACGAAGATTGCCGGGTCGCCGCCAAGCCCGTGCGTTGGGATTACTATGAGGACCCCGAGCGTCGTCACCTTTACGACGTCAGTGGGGCGTTGGCGCGTTTGAAGCGCGATTACGCCGCGTTTGGCACGGGCGCCACGTCCATCAACATCGATGTGGGCACGGGGTACGGCAAGCGCATGATGTTTGAGCACCCGGCAGGCGACGCCGTGGTGGTCGGCAACTACCGCACTTCCGGCATCGACATGATTCCAGGCTTTACCCACACAGGGATGTGGTACGACTACCTCACTGGAGATTCACTCAACGTCACGGACCTCAATGCGAGCATGCCGTTCGCGCCAGGCGAATTGCACGTGTACACGGACACGCCCTTGGATCTTCCTGTGCTGACCGAAATCGATGTGGACCTCGATGGACAGTTGGCCTCTGAAGGGGACTGCAATGACAACGATGCCACCATCTACACGGGCGCTGTCGACATTGCCAACGACGGCATCGACCAAGATTGCGACGGCCTCGATGCGACGGTGGGCGTGGAAGAAGCGCTGTCCGGATGGTCCCTCTTCCCCAACCCCGCGACTGACGTGCTCCACCTCACGCATGTCCACGGCATCGTGCCTCAGGATTTGAGGCTCATCTCCTTGGACGGACGAAGCATTCCCATCGACCCAAGCACAGTCGCCGGGGGATCGTGGCAGGTCAACGTGGCGCACCTCGCGCCGGGCATGTACCGGCTGTGCTGGACCCAAGACGGGATGATGTTATCCACACCTGTGCACAAAATCGCGCACTGACCGCGCAAGGCTCAGTGTACATTTGACACTATCAAAAATTGCAACCCACTCTTTCGATCCACACTCTCATGATTCGAATTGCAACCTTGGCTTCGCTGTTCCTCCTTTGGGGATCTTGTGAAGTCGCCATGGCCCAAACTGCCGTGCAAGGACGCGTGACGGACGACCAAGGCAATGCTTTGCCTTCGGCCACCGTGATGACCGCATCCGGCAAGGGCGTCTTCACCGATTTGGACGGGCAATACACGCTGGCACTGTCCGCGGGCGAACAAACCCTGACCTTCTCGTTCATCGGGTACCTCAACACCGTCAAGACTGTCAACGTCAAGGCTGGGGAAACCAAAACCCTGAACATTCGACTGCGCGAAGACGCGGTGTTGCTGAATGAATCGGTGGTCGTGGGATATGGCGTCCAACGCAAGAAAGAAGTTACAGGGGCCATCTCGACCATTGATTCGAAGGAAATCACTGCGGTGCAAACGCCCTCCTTTGAGGCCGCCCTCCAAGGGCAAGCGGCGGGTGTCCAAGTAACGCAAGGTTCCGGCATGGCTGGCAGTGGATCCATTGTTCGGATCCGCGGCTTGAGTTCCATCTCCGCTGGCGGTGATCCCTTGTATGTCATCGACGGCATCCCCATCACCCAGGATTACTTCGCGGGTGGCAACAGCGGCGCCATGAACCGCAACCCTTTGGCCAGCCTCAACCCCAACGACATCAAGGACATCCAAGTGTTGAAAGACGCGGCCGCTACGGGCATCTACGGCTCTCGTGGCGCCAATGGGGTCATTCTGATCACCACCAAGCGCGGGGTCAAGAAGGGCATCCAAGTCAGCTATGGTTCTTCCGTCGGTTATGGCGAGCCCACGGCACGTCCCAACATGATGAACACCGAGGAATACCTCACCATTCGTCAAGAAGCCTGGGAAAACGACGGCGGCACGGGCTACGTTTGGCTCCCCTACCTCACCACATCAGGCTCCAGCCCTGAAGCCCGCAAGGCTGCCTTTGAACGCGCCATGGAAACCAACACCGATTGGTTTGATCAGTTCTCACGTCGCGCCCAAAAGACGCAACAGAACATCGGGCTCAGGAGCGGCGGTGAGAAGTGGTCCATGTACAACGGTGTGAGCTACGACAAAAACGAGAGCTATGCCATTGGCAACAGCTACACCCGCACAAGCGCACGAACCAACTTCGACTGGACCCCCAACGACAAGATCAAGGTGTTGCTTTCAGGGAGCACCTCAGAGGGTCAAAACCAACGCGTCCGCGGCGGATGGTCCGGAGGCATTGGCACGGCCATGTCAACAGCCCTTCCCTACATGGCGCCTTACGTGGTGGATTCCACCTTTGACGCCAACGGCAGCCTCGTGTCCACAGAGCGCAACTATGAGTTGAACCGCTGGTTCAACCCCATGGCCTACCAGGATCTCGTGCAATGGCGGGAGACAGAGCGTCGTCAGATTGCCACAGGACAAATCGTCATCACCCCGCACAAGAGATTGGACATTGTCATGAACGGTGGCTATGACAACAGCAAACTCGAGAACGATTCTTACGAGAATTCGGCGCTTGACCGCACCAATGGCTTTGCCTACGGCAATTGGAGCGAATACAATGCCCGCAACTACAACGTGGGGGCGAATGCCACGTTCCGCGCCATCGACACGGACACCACCTCGCTGGCCATTTTGGTGGGTGCGGAAGCCCAAAAGTTCGAAAGCGACGGTTTTGGCTTCAACCTCCGCGATTCCGACGGCCCAACATATGCCATGCCCGCCTTGCGTGACAGCCTGTTTGGATTGCACGACAGCTTGTACGATGCTGTTTCTACTGTGACAAATGCGTATGTCAACCAGTACCGGACGGACGGGTTTGCCTCCACGTTTGCCCGGGTCAACTACAGCCTCAAGGACCGGTATTTCTTCCAGGCCACCGCACGGGTGGATGGGTCGTCCCGATTTGGTCAGAACAACCGCTTTGGCTTCTTCCCTTCCGCAGCAGCCGGCTGGGTCATCAGCGACGAGCCCTCCTTCAACTCGGAGACCATCAGCTTCCTGAAGTTGCGGACGAGCTGGGGACGCACAGGAAACGCCAGCATCGACGGCTTCAGCCGCTTTGCATTGTACAACGATCAAACCCAGGGCGCGACCTACGCGGGCGACACCATTGTCTTCCCCACACAGCCTGGCAACCCTGACTTGCGTTGGGAAACGGTGGAGACCATCGACGCCTCGTTGGAGATGGGCCTCTGGAAGGACCGCGTGTCCGTCGAACTCGGGGTGTACAACAAGATGGCCAGCGACGTGTTGATGAACGTCGAATTGCCTTCACACACCGGCTTCAACAACCGCTCCGTGAATGCGGGTCAAGTGTTGAACCGTGGTGTTGAATTGGGCATCACGTCCAACAACCTGCCGAGCACGTCTGAGCTTCAATGGAAGACGACCTTGAACTACGCGTACAACTACAACGAGTTGGTGAGCACAGGAGACTTCACGGAGGATGCGATTTCTGGCGGAACCAACGACAGCCGTGCGGTGACTGGTGCTCCTTTGACCACCTACTTCTTGGTTCCCTTCAGCCACGTCGACCCCGAGAGCGGATTGCCGGTGTACCTCGACATCAATGGCAACGAAACCTTCGAATACAACCTCGAAGACCGCCAAGCTGTGGGCGACGGGTTGCCCGACCACGTCGGCGGATTGCGCAACGAATTCACCTTCCGCAATTGGACCCTCAGCACCCAGTTCACGGGGGCCTTCGGTGCAAAGATTTGGGACAGTTCTGCCAAGCGTCAATTGGGCGTCGTGACCGACTGGAACATGCGTACGGACCTCTTCGACCGTTGGCGCCAACCGGGCGACATCGCGTCGTTCCCACGCTTGACCATGGACGAGACCACGTACGGGCTGCCTGCAGGCTTCCCCTGGTGGAACACGAGCTTGTTCATGTACGACGCGAGCTACATCCGATTGCGCAACGCTTCCATTTCGTACCGCATTCCCTCGTCCAAGGGCGACATCACCTTGCGTTTGAGCGGAAACAACTTGTTTGTGCTCACCAACTTCATCGGCCTCGATCCGGAGTTGACGCGCGACTTTGAAAACCGCCAAGACCGGAACTTCTCCGGCGGTGCCAACTACCTCACGGCGCCTCAAGAGCGCTCTGTCATTTTTGCCATCAACGCCAACTTCTAAGCGCCATGAAGAACCACACTTTCCTTCTTTCGGCCCTCGTGGCATTGTCCATGACTTTTGCAGGGTGCCGCTGGCTCGAAGTCAACCCCGACCAGTACATCTTGGCAGAAGACGCTTTGCAAACCCCTGAGGACCTTCAGGCCTTGCTTGTGTCGTGCTACGACGTGTTGGCCAACCTCTACGACGGGGATGTGCAGCTCATGAACGAATTGCGCGGCGAGAACACCAACGAACCCCTGGCCAACAACGATTTCAAGGCCATCTACAACCGTGAAACCATCCGCTGGACCTCGTATGTGGGCGGCGTGAACCGGGACTTCTTCTACCCCGTTCTGCGCGTCAACAGCCTGTTGGATGCGTTTGACCTGATCGAGGGGCTCTCTGCGGAAGACCAAGGCCGCATGGAAGCCGAAGCCAAGTTCATCCGGGCATTTTGCTTTTGGGGTGCGGTGAAGATGTTTGCCCAGCCGTATGGCTACACGGCCGACAACAGCCACCCGGGAATTCCGCTGCCCACCGTCCTTCGCGACGCGCCCTTCCCCCGCGCTTCTGTGGCGGAGGCCTATGCCCAAATCGAAGCCGACCTCAACGACGCCATCGCCAACCTCCCGCAAGAAAACGGCATCTACGCCACACGCGATGCCGCCAAGGCGTTGCTCGCCCAAGTGCACTTCCTCAAGATGGAATTTGCCGAGGCTGCGCAACTGGCCACCGAGGTGATCGACAGCGGCCGCTACAGCTTGGAGCAGCCAGAAACGGACAGCGCCTTTGTGCGCATGCGTTTGCCCATTGGCGCCACCAGCCCAGAGTCCATCTTCTCGGTCTACAGCACCCTCGCCACCAACGACAACCGCACGGACCAATTTGTGCAGTGGTGGCAACCCTCGGCCAATCCGGAGATTACCCTGACCACCGACTACTGGAACTGGTTTGAAGGCATCGTCGGCGGCGCCAACGAAGACCGCAGGTCGTTGTGGTTTGACTACCTCCCCACAGAAGGCAAAACCCTGCTGACCCGCTTCACGGACCACAGCTTCTTCAACGTGCCACTCGTGCACCTCACGCAGATGATGTTGATTCGGGCTGAAGCCTACGGCGAGACGGGGAACAACCTCGGCACGGCGATTGACGACATCAACGCCATCCGGGCGCGTGCAGGCATCACCTCTGCAGTGTACCTCTTGGATTCCGGCGCCACGGCGGAAGACATCGTGGAAGCCGCGCGCTACGACTACCGCAAGGAGACCGTGGGCATGGGCCTTTGGGTGGAACAGCTTCAACGCCATGGCGCCATGGGTGAAGACGTCACCATCCGGAACGCCCCGTGGGATTGCCCAGGCATGGCGCTTCAGTTCTCCGCGTCGGAGGGCAACGTCGCCGGATTTGAGTTCAACGAAGTGGGCGGATGCAACTGACCCCAAACTGAGACAACATGAACATCGCAAAACACATCACCCTCGCCTCCATGGCCCTGCTCGTTGTGGGCGGATGGATGGGATGCAAGCCCGAGCTTCAAGGTGAACTCGGAGAGCCCTTCAACAAATTGGAAGGCATGATTGGGGTTTGGGAAATGGGCAGCTTTTCTCAAACCGACCTCCAAAGCCCTTTGACCGAAGTGCGCGACTTGAGTGAGCTTTACATCGACGGCATTGTGACCCCACTCCAAATCACGCTCAACGAAGATTTCACCTACAGCGTGAGCATTGAAAAGGGACGCAACTACTTCGGGGACGGCGGACAATGGTCCCTGGACGACGAAGAGCACCCGACCTTCCTCATCCTCGCCACCGAAGACGCCGACGGCATGCCCCTCGACACCCTGCAATACAACCTCGGTGCCGTGGTTCGTCCCCACGACAACCTTCTCGACATTGTGTACGACCGGCCGTGTGACGGAAGCCCCGTTTTGGCCTACACCTTCAGCTTCAACCGACAGTGATGATGACCGCATCTCTTCAACACGCGCTGCGCGCGGCCGGAATGGCCGTGGCATGTGCCTTTGTGACCACCCTGGCTTGGGGACAAGCCGCGACCCTCACCCCAAGCCCCACAGGGCTGCACGAAGAAGTCACCTTGACCATCGATGTGGGACAGAGTGAGCAATTTGGGTTGAAGTCCATTTTGGAGGCCAACCCCGACTTGCCGGTCTACCTCTGGACGTGGACGCCAAGCGACCCCGTCGGCACCAACGGATCGTGGGACAGCAGCAACGACGACATGCAACTCGTGCACCAAGGTGGCCTGACGTACACGTTGACCTTTGTCCCTTCTCAATTTTACACCGATGCCAGCAGCCTGTACAGCCAAGGCATCTCGTGCTTGGCCAAACTCAAGAACGGGGCGCCTTACCCCGGATTCGAAGATTTTGGAGAAGCCAAAACCGAAGACTTCAACGTGGGCGTCCTCCCCAAGTTGTGCGAGGAAAAGATGTGCGTGTTCCCAGAAACGCGACGTGCCGATGATTTTGTGAGCGTCACCTACAACAGCAACATCGACGTCGACTTGACGGACATCGAAAACGACGACGTGTACTTGCAAATCAAGGCCCGTGCCACCGACGGCACCTTCTACTCCATGGTGCCCGACGAGGAAGTAACCAGCACCCCTGAGCTTCGCATGAAGCCCGTCGCAGACAAGCCCGGGTTTTACCGTATGGTCATCCTTCCTGTGGAACACTTCGAAGAAATCATCCCCGAAGGCTTGGGCATTCTCACGCTCATCTGCTACCCGTTGAAACCCGGATTTACCTACCCCCCGGACACCACGCCGTGGGATGGCATTTATTACGAAACAGGGGTCCCGCTCCTCGATTGCGAATAATCCGATGAATTTCTTCCCATCGACTTCAAAGGCCGTGGCAATTGCCATGGCCTTTGCCGTTCTCGGATGTCAACCTGCCTCGGAGAATCCCTCCCCGCCCTCATGGGGAGCGATCATGCCCATCCAAGTGGGCGCTTCCCCTTCCAGGTGGATTGTTCAAGACTGGTTGGCACCTGACGAAACCGTCGACCAGGTCGTCTACTGCACCTCGCCTGATGCCTGCGACACCCTCCTGATGCAGGATGGACAAATCACCCTTCCTGTCGCACCTACCAGCGGTTTGGGGGTGCTCAAACTGAAAATGCAGGGCGAGGAGCGCATGGTTCCTGTGTTGTCCAAAGGCGAAGTCCGACACACCTTCACCTTCGACGCTTCCCTCACGCCCCAGCCTAAGTCCTCGCTTGAAATCGTGGGAGGCCTCACAGGATGGACGCCCCAGCCTGCCCAAAAGACGGAAGACGCTTCGTTCACCTACGAAGCCATCCTACGGCCCGGCAACCACCCCTACCAATGGGTGGTGGATGGCGAATGGATCCTCGACCCCGCCAACGAAGACCGCATGTCCAACGGCATGGGCGGATGGAACTCCGCAGTGCGCGTGACAGCAAAAGTCCCACCCAAACTTCAGGCCTTTGAGAAGGACGGCAAGTTGTTCTTTCAAACAGATGGTGCGGCCGAGGTCTTGGTCACGGTCGACAACATGCTTGTGCATCACGGGGAGCATGAAGACGCCATCACCTTGCCGGTCATCCTTTCTGGGTTTGACGCGGGACGACACCACGTGCGGGCTTGGGCGGCCCATGAAGGAGGCATCTCACAGGATTTGCTGATCCCCACAGAAGGCAACACCCCTGTGACAGACCCGGCGCTGCTCACGCGTTCCGATTGGCACAGCGCGACCATGTACTTCCTCATGGTCGATCGCTTTGTCAACGGCAACAAGGACAACGACGAGCCGGTCAACGACCCCGACATCTTGCCCATGGCCAACCACTTTGGGGGCGACTTGCAGGGCGTGGCTGCCAAGGTCGATGACGCCTACTTCGAAAACCTGGGCATAAACACGGTCTGGATCTCTCCCGTCACCCAAAACGCCGAAGGCGCTTGGGGATATTGGCAGGACAGCGCACGGACGGACGTCACGAGCCGATTCAGCGGGTACCACGGCTACTGGCCCGTCAGCTGCACGGAAGTGGATCGTCGGTTTGGGTCCAACGACGCCATGACCCACTTGACCGACCTCGCCCACGAGAACGGCATGAATGTGCTGTTGGACTACGTCGGCAACCACGTTCACGAGGATCACCCCTTGATGGACCTCCACCCCGATTGGACGACCGAACTCTACCTCCCCGACGGCTCCCTGAACACCGAACGGTGGGACGAGTACCGGTTGACCACGTGGTTTGACACGTTCATGCCGACCCTGGATTTGGAGCGCCCTGAAGTGGCCGAAGCCATGTCCGACAGCGCGGCGTGGTGGGCCACACACAGCGGCATTGACGGATTCCGCCACGACGCCACCAAGCACATCAGTGAAGTGTTTTGGCGGAAATTGACCACCAAACTCAAAGCCGCACAGGCCCAGACGGGCAAGCGCCTTTTCCAAATCGGAGAGACGTATGGAAGTCCCGACCTCATCGGAAGCTACCTGTCAAGCGGCATGCTCGACGCGCAATTTGACTTCAACCTCTACGACAAATTGGTGGGCGCCATCGCCTTTGAGGAGGGTTCTTGGAACGACCTCGTCGCCACCAACCAAGCCAGCCTCGCCACGTACGGTGCGCACCACTTGATGGGGAACATCACGGGCAACCAGGACCGCCCGCGCTTCACTTCGCTTGCCGACGGCACGCTCGACGTCAACGAAGACATGAAGTTTCAAGGCTGGACACGCGACATCCGGCACGGCGGAGAAGACGGTTACGCGAAAATGCGCTTGCTCATGTCCTACCTCATGTGCGTGCCGGGCATTCCCTGTGTGTACTACGGCGACGAAATTGCCGATGTCGGCGGCAACGACCCCGACAACCGCCGCATGATGCGGTTTGCCAACCTCAACGAGGAAGAGATGCGGACCAAGCAATGGACCTCCGATTGGGCCAACCTGCGTCGCAGTCGAATGAGCATGCTGTACGGCACAACCACCTTTGAGATTGTGGACGAACACGTGCTGCACATTCAGCGGACCTACCTCAATGAAGTCACCGACCTCTACCTCAACCGGGACAGCCAACCGCATGCACTCCCTTCCGACCACATTGCCAAATCCACCTTGGCCGGCATGTTGTCCACAGAGGGCACGTTGCCTGCATTTGGCGCCGTAGCTTTCGGAACGACCCTTTGAACCCATCCCATGAAGAACCAAATTCACGCCTTGGCCTTGGTCGCGATGTCTGCGACGTGCGCCCTGACCGCTTTTGCCCAACCCACGTGGAACGTCGGCGAAACCGTACTCAACGAATACGACCTTGTTTCAGGGGTCAACATCCCATGGGAGCTCACATGGGGTCCCGACGACATGCTTTGGTGCACCACGCGTGAAGGCGACGTGTTGCGCATCGATCCAGCCTCTGGCGCGTACGAGACGGTGCTCTCATTGAACGTCAACGACTCAGGCGTGGAACCCGGGTTGTTGGGCATGGCCTTGCATCCAAACTTTGAATCGGAGCCGCTGGTGTATTTGGCCTACACCGCCCAAAACTTTGCCAACGGCAACCACGAACGGTTGAGCGTCTTCTACTGGGACGGCACTTCCCTCGGCAACGAGCAGATCCTCCACATCGTGGGTGCAGCTGGCATCCACAACGGAAGCCGCTTGTTGGTGTTGCCCGACAACACCCTGCTGATGAGCACGGGGGACATGGGGGACGGCGGCGTCTCTTCCCAAAACGACAACAGCGACAACGGAAAGATCCTGCGATTCAACCTCGATGGCAGTGTCCCAGCAGACAATCCTGACCCCTCGAGCTACGTGTATACCAAAGGTCACCGCAACAGCCAAGGCCTTTGCGTCGGCCCCAACGGCGTCATTTACAGCAGCGAGCATGGCCAATACAACTCCGACGAGTTCAACATCCTCGAGGCCGGACGCAATTACGGCTGGCCCAACGTGGAGGGCGCTTGTGACGGCGTTTGCGATTGGTGCAACGCCGGTGCAGAGGAATCGTTCTGCGAGACCAACGACGTGCCCGAGCCCCTGAAGACGTGGTCTCCCTGCGCGGCGGTGAACGACATCATTTACTACAACCACCCTGCCATTCCCGAATGGCAAGGGAGCGTGCTCATGGCGGTCCTCGGGGGCTTCAGCTCACCCGTCGGCGGACGTCTGGAAGTGTTGCACATGAGTGAAGACGGTTTGACCTTGGAGGGCAGCGAGATGTTCTTCACCGAATTCAACCAGCGCATGCGCGACGTGGCGGTCAACCCATACACGGGTGCGATTTACCTGGCCTTGAACGGTCCGAGCTACACGGGCAACGGCCCCAATTTGATCAAGGAATTTCGTCCTGCAGCCACCGACGGCGTGACCAATTGGAAGGACGAACGCGGCTTGGACATCTATCCCAATCCTGCCATAGACCAAGTGCAATTCCGCGTCTCAGAAACGTGGGTTGGACAGACCTACCAGGTCATGGACCTGCAAGGACGCGTGTGGGCCCAGGGGCAGCTTCAGTCAGGCCAAACCATGGACGTGACCTCTTGGCCCGCGGCAACGTACCTGTTGCAAGCCCAAAGCGAAGGTGCCCACATGACCCGAGTCCTCCACGTCCAATAATCCTTTGCCCATGCTACGTGCCTTTTGCCTTGGACTGTGCTTGACGGGATCGGCTGCTTCTGGAGCCCACAATGCCTTTCCTTCTGATTCACTGATGTGGGATTGGGTGTCCCTCGATTCCGCGGCCATCGCGACATACAGTCCCCTCTTGGCACCCGAACAAATCGCCGCCACACGATGGACGGCAGACTCAGTGCTGACCAACGGCTTTGGCAGCGCGGATGTGTCCAACGCCCTGAATGCCTTGCCGGGCGTGCTCATGGAAACCCGCGGCATGGGTGGAAGTCGCCGTGTCAACGTGCGGGGATCTGCCCTGCGCTCGCCCTTCGCGGTGCGAAACACCATGTTGTTTGTGCGCGGCTTCATGCTGACTGAGGCGGACGGCACAAGTCCAGTCGAATGGCTCGACCCTGCCTGGTCTGGAGGCATGGAACTCGTTTCGGGCGCGGCGGCCACCACGTTTGGTGGGGCCTATGGAGGAGCCTTGCTGGTTCACGGTGCCTCCAATCCTGAGTTGGCCCGCCTCCAAACGGTGATGGGCACCACGGGCAACGGCGGGTTGCAATCGCGCGTGAATGGTGCGCTCCAAATTCAAGGGTGGAACCTGAGGGTGTCGCACACCCAAAACACGGGCTACCGCGACCAAGAAGCCAACAACCGCCTTCACCTTGAATTGGACCATGCCTGGGGCAACGACAACGTCAAGCACTACGATTGGCTGGCCTTCCAGGACGGCAGTTGGGAACTGCCGGGGGCTGTGGATTCGTTGACCGCATTCACAGACTCGACAGCCACCCTGGCTCCCGGCCTCGCATACGACGCCCATGTGCGTCGCCGGCGCGCCTTGTGGGGGCACCACATCCACATTCCCAACTTGAGCAAGAAGCAACACCGAAGCAGCTTGGACATCTGGTCGCTTTTGAGGTGGAGTGACAAAACCAATCCGTTTGGAACGTCTGCCTTCTACAACGGCTACAAAGAGGAGTCTGGCACAGGAGGAAGCTTGCGCATTCGTCAGCGCTTTGGCAAATGGTCCTTCGACAAGGTCGATTTCCAGGCCGAGTGGACCCTCATGGCGGTGGTCGACCAAGGGAACTTTGCCCAATGGAGCGACGCCGTGTTGGGCAGTGAGAGTCCCCTCGAGTACGACCTGGACATTCGCCAATCGCGCGCCCATTGGGCTCCTGCCCTTTCTTGGGCCTGGGATTCTGGATGGCGGCTGGAAACGTCGGCGGCTTTGTCCCAGCGCTCCCGCCTCGCGCAGGGGACAGCCTCAGACACGTCCTACCTCTCCCCCTTCAACACCACCCAACTCCTTCCACGTGTCGGCGCGTCAAAGTCGTTGGGTTCGGCCTGGACCGCCTTTGTACAGGCGTCCAGTGGATTCAGCGACCCCACGAATTTTGAATCCCTGTCCACCGACATCACCGGCGCA
>CAZGQI010000003.1:0-105949 GCA_964527895.1 uncultured Comamonadaceae bacterium
AGGCCACAAACGTCAAACTCGCCAACGCAATCGTCGACGTCATCGCAGATGCCATCTGAATCGACATCCGCGTCACAAGGACCGCCGCACACTCCCAGAGCGTCAAGCTGGTTGCCATCACAATCGCAGTCGCCGGCTGGAATGTCAGAGCATCCGCACTCGTAGATCTCTCCGGGGCCGTTGCACACGCCGCAAGCGTCGAGTTCTCCGACACAAGGGTCTACGTCATCGCAGATGCCATCTGAGTCGACGTCCGCGTCACAAAGGCCGCCGCACACTCCCAGAGCGTCAAGCTGGTTGCCGTCACAGTTGCAATCTCCTTCTATGATCTCTGTGCATCCGCACTCGTAAATCGCTCCTGGGCCATTGCAAATGCCGCAAACGTCAAATTCGCCAATGCAATCGTCTTCGTCGTCACAGATGCCATCCATGTCAACGTCCGCCACGCAGTCGCCACCGCAGACGCCCAGGGCATCGAGTTGGGTGCCGGCACAATCGCATTCACCTGCAGGGATTTCCGTGCAACCGCACTCGTAAATCGCGCCAAGGCCGTTGCACACCCCGCACTCATCGAAGGCGCCTGCGCAGTCGTCCACGTCGTCGCAGATGCCATCTGAGTCGATGTCCGCATCGCAGGGACCACCACATTCGCCAAGTGCATCGAGCTGGTTGCCGTCGCAGTCGCAATCGCCCTCAATCATTTCCTCACAGCCGCAACTGTAAATGGCGCCCGGGCCATTGCATATGCCACACGCGTCAACCATTCCAACGCAATCGTCCACGTCGTCGCAAATGCCATCGGCATCGGCGTCCGACACACAGTCGCCACCGCAGACTCCGAGGGCATCGAGTTGGGTCCCTTCACAATCGCATTCTCCTGCAGGAATGTCCTCACAGCCGCACTCATAAATCGAGCCGAGACCGTTGCACACGCCACATTCGTCAAACTCGCCGACACATGGATCTATGTCATCACAGATGCCATCCATGTCAACGTCCGCGTCACAAGGACCGCCGCACACTCCCAAAGCGTCAAGCTGGTTGCCGTCACAGTCGCAATCGCCCTCAATCATTTCCTCACAGCCGCAATCGTAAATCGCACCAGGGCCATTGCAAACGCCACATTCGTCAATACTGCCGTCACAGTCATCTTCATCGTCACAGATTCCGTCGGCATCAGCGTCCAAAGTGCAATCTCCACCGCATATCCCCGCCGCATCCAATTGATTGCCCTCACAATCGCAATCCCCCTCGGGGATGTCTTCACAACCGCAACCCTCGATGGGACCAGGACCGTTGCAAATGCCACATGCATCATAGAGACCCACACAATCGTCCTCGGTGTCGCATATCCCGTCCAAATCCAGATCGGCCTCCTCACACATGGTGAACAATTCGGGATTTTCTTGGTCACCTTCGATGTAGACCTGCGCATTCATGGTGATGGTGAAGGGGCCGCATGTCGTGACCCTTCCGATCAAAATCCGCAAATCGTCCCCCGCAACCGCATTGACAGGCCAATTGCCTGATGACCCAGTGATATATGCGAGGCCGTTGGTGACGACTTCTGAACAAATATTGGCACCGTCGGCAGTCGGAAAGGAGGTCCAAGACGGAGTTTCACCGGGCTCGTTGATGAATTTCTTTCCAATCGTCCAAAAGGTGTCGTATTCGTAAAGACTGAATAGCGGGTCTGTGACAATGATGGAATTGACAAAGGAGCCAATCACCATCTTGTCCTCATCTGGATTCCAACACCCACAAGGCGCATCAATGGCCATGGGCGCAGTACCTTCATAGAAGGCCGTGTCAGAGAACACGGCACCCAAAACGTCTGTGGGGTTGGTGAAGTTGGCGTACATCAAATAGCTGGTGTAACCCTCCAGTTGACCTGTAGGATCGATGTCGCTCTGGCCACCAAAGACCGTGTCGACCTCGACGGTGACGCCGAGCATTTGGGCGTAGGCAGAACGTGGCGATGCCACCGTGCATGCCCACAGGAGCGCACAGACAATCAGAAGGGGGTGTTGTTGGATCTTCATGTCAGCGGGTTCCTACAAAATGAAGTTCGGTACGGCGGTTTTGCTGATGTTCAGCTTCCGTGCATGGCACCCCGTCAACGCAGTGGTTCAAGGGTCGTGACTCGCCAAAGCCTTTGGCCAAAATGCGGCTGGACTCGACCCCTTGTGCCACGATGTAGTCCACGCAGGTTTGGGCACGGCGCTGGGACAACTCGAGGTTGAACGCATCCGAGGAACGGCTGTCCGTGTGGGAGGACAATTCCAAGGTCAGGTGCGGAGCCTGGTTCATGTAGGCCACGACTTCGTCGAGCACCCGGCGGCTCCTTCCGTCGAGCCGTGTCTTGCCCAAACCGTAGAAGACCTGCGCCAAATCGATGTCAAAGGCCATCTCCAATTCCACCTCAAAATCATGGGGGCGCGGACAAGCAGCGTCGAGGGTGAGGTCGAGGGTTTGGGAGGTGTAGCCAATGCCGTCCACCACGATTTGGTCGCACCCTTGGCGCTCCTCAAATCCCCAGCGGAAGGGTTGGTTTTGGGCAATCAACATGACGTCCCCTTCCTTGTCTGGGCAGACAAAGGACACCGCCACAGAATCCGTGTTGTTGTCTGCGTTCTCGACGCGGACGTTCAGCGCGTGGTCCAGGGGTTGGTAACGGACCGTGTCTGTCAAGGCCACTGACTCAACACCAAGCTCAGCCGACCACGTCCGCTGGGTGCGTTCATGCATATCACCTCCTTGGAACGTGAGGTCCAGCGTGTCGCCCACCACCACTTCAAACGACACGGCTCCCTCGCGATCGGCGGTCAATTCGATGCGCTGACGGGTGTTGCGATTGTACACGCGAATCACCTCACCCTCCAAAGGTTGGGCGTCGCAGGAAATGAGCTGGTAGGTCAACTCCACGGTTTGGTCCCGCATCTCCAGACGGTAGATCCGGTCCAACCCTTCATCTCGGTTGGAGGACACATACCCGATGCCGCGTTCGTCCAAATGAATGGCAAAGTCATCCCGGGCCGAATTCACGGGCGACGGAAGGTTGACGGTTTCTTGGCCGTCCCACGCAAAAAGATCCAATCCACCGAGGCCAGAATGCCCCGAGCTTGAGAAATACAGGGTGCCGTCGGGCCCCACAAACGGAAAGACTTCGTTGGCCGATGTATTCACACCCGACCCCAGGTTCTCAGGCGCCCCAAATCGACGCCCCTTCACTTCACATCGCCACAAGTCCATGCCGCCATATCCGCCGGGCATGTCGCTGCTGAAGTAAAGAAAATCCTCGCCGTCCAAGGCGCCGTGCGCCAACGAATGTTCCGGCTTGTTGTGAAGGAATGACTTCAACTCCACCCAAACCCCATTGGGCCTCCTCTCAAAAATCGCCAGTTTCAAGTTGCGCTTCAACTCCCCTGCCACCTCAACCTCGAGCTCGTGACTCATTGTCACGAGCATCCAGTCGCCGTCTTGCCCAAAAGCCACGGGTCCATCGTGAAATTTGGACCAAGTGTCAAGGAGGGTTGGTTCCGCGTCTGGTTGGGAAATCGGCGTGCGGACCACCTTGCCATATTTCCGACCCGTCCACCCATCTGCGTCCATCCCAAACGAGCGACGCTCTTGCACGAAGACCAACGCGTCCTCGTGAGGCACGGCACAATATTCCGGGTCGTCAGAGGTTGGACGCAGGGGGGTGATGCGAGCCTGAGACAGCCGCGAACCGTTCAAATCGATGCCTGACAGCGCCTGGTTCAGCTGCGTCCATGCTTCGTTGTGGTTGTCTTTCGCATGTCCCCAAGCACGGGCTGAATCGAGGAGTGCGGCCAATTCGGTTTCCCGACCCGCCATCAACCCACATTCCACCGTGCGATCAAGCAACTCGGGGGCGTAATCGCGGCCTTTGCGTTTGGCCCGTTCCATCTCCGAATAGGTCACCACCTGATACAGGTCAAACGCCTCTTGATACTGCATCACTTGCCATTTGCTGTCTGCTGCACTGCGCAAGGTGCGGTCCACCAGCTTGGGTTGCTCGCCCTGCGCGGAAGCCGTCCAACAACAGGCGATGCACATCACACAAGACACCAAGTATGTCACGGAACCCCTCATCCTCAAAAGTGTCTGGCGTTGACCACGGCGTGGTCTCGTGGAACCCAAATCAACCCAATCTCATGGGAGCCGAGGCTTTGGACAAGCAGGCGGTTGTAGGGAAAGTCCATGCTGTACATGCCCTTCCAGCTGCGCGAGAGTCGCGTTTGGATCACCAGACCTGCCGATTCACCGGCTCGGAACAAGAATCCCGCACCAATCTGATCCATCCACGTCCACATGACGTTCAAATCCACCACGAGCGGGGCGTTGGCTGTGGCCTTGACCAAGGCGTTGGTTTGCACGACGAGGCCCGGTTTGGGCGTCCGGTTGAAACCCACCATGCCGTAGTGGTGACGCTGGGCGCCCGACCCTGACAAGGAGTCTCCTGCCGCGTCTGTCAAGATGTTGGGCACCGAGTATCCCACATACACGGAGGGCGTGGACAAAAAGAACCCAGCCCCCACATTGGCAGACCACTCGCGAAAGGCTGTTTGATACACATCCTCAGACGGGTCCTCCGCACGCAGGCCTGAAAACCCAAACGCGTGCTGCCGGATGCCCCCATTCAGCCCTGCGGACAAGGTCGTTTCCTCAGAAATTTTGAGGTGGGCTGCACCAGACATCCGCCAATCGGTGGTGGTTCTGGCGCCCGTGGCGTCTTGTGTCAGCATGACACCAACTCCGCCCTTGTTCTCGTAAAGGGGGGCATCAAACGTCAAAATTTGAGAGGTGGGTGCCCCGTCGAAACCCGCCCACTGAATTCGTGAAATCGAGCGGACATTGGCTTGCCCACCAGCACCTGCAAGCGCCGGATTGACGGGCAAGGGAGCCACGAAGTACGTGGAAGACTGCGCCTCTTGTTGCGCCCACGCTTCGCCACTCACCACCATCGAGGCGAGCGCCAAGAAAAGCGGGATGTTCCGCTTCACAACACAAATACGTGGCAACATGTTACTCGATTCAACATTCAACAATTCAACAAACCATCGCCGAATCAACAACTTCGACGAACAAGTCAAGGCGAAATATAAACATAATTTATTTATCGACGAACGGCAAAAGGGCCGCCAAAAGTAGCGTCTCCCCGTTTGATGGACCGTTTGGGGCGTTTTCCTGACCTTGCGCGTCATGAATGCACGCCTTCACGCCACCTTGAAATACCTGTACGCCTTTTTCCTTTTGGCGTCAGGCCTCAAGCACCTCTACAACGTCTATGTGGCCGACCCCACCATCATGGCCACGGGCTACCCCGAGCCTGAAGCCACCGCTTTCGTGCTGGCCATGCTCGAGACCAAATTCCTCCTCCCCTTCATTTGCACAGTCAAGCTGATCGCCGCGGTGCTCCTTGTGCTGCCCGGCCGCGAGCAACTCGGAGTCCTCATGGCCTTCCCCTACGCGTTGGGCATGTTCATGTGGGGCCTCTTCATGGTTCCGAGCCACATCGTCATCATGAGCGTGATCTTCGCCTTCAACGCCGCGTTGGTGTACGCCAACTGGCACCATTACAAAGGCCTGCTCAAGGCCTAAGAGCTCATTCGCAAGGCTGTTCCGATGTGGTGCCTGCCGGAATGATTTTGAGTTCCGTTCGTCGATTTTCCTGGTGTTGACTTTCCGTACAGGATACGCCATCTGCACATTCGTTTTTCAAACACCGTTCACCATAGCCGCGCGGAATGATTCGGTCCTTGGAGATGCCGGCGGCCACGATGTAATCCACACAGCTTTGCGCGCGCTGTTGAGACAGTTTTTCATTGTGCTCGCTTGAGCCACGACAGTCTGTGTGCGCGGACAATTCGACGTTGACATGCGCCACGGCATTCATGTAAACCACCACGCTGTCCAACACCGTTTTGCTGCTTTGGCGCAGGCTCGCCTTGTTCAAATCATAGAAAATGGAGGACAAATCGATGTCCACCACCCGCTCCATGGTGACCGTGATGGAGTCCGGCCGAGGACACGACTCTTGGTTCCGAATGAGTTCCGCCTGGGTTTGGTATCCAATCGCGTTGGCCTCGACTGCTTGGTAATTCGCGTGCTCCTGCAACCCCCAGATCGCCACCCCCCCGTCATCCACCTCCAGCGACACCAAAGAACCATCTGACCGGGTCAATTCCAACTCCACTTCGTCTTTCGCAGATTCGGCAAACACCACCTGAACTTGGTTGTCGCGAGGGGTGTACTCCAATTGGATTTGGTGCGCGGTGAACCCCTCCACAGACGACATGAATTCTTGAGGCTCCATGCCTTGGTAAGTCCAGTCCCCGCCAAAGCTCAACTCCACAACCTCCCCAATGCGTGTGCGAAACGCGACTTTGCCCTCGTTGTCTGTCTTCAACACGTCTTCCTGCATCGTGGCTTTGTTGACCGTACGCACCTCAATGCCTTGCGCAGAAAGCGTGTCACACGCCACAAATTGGACCTCAAAGTCCGCGAAGACTTCCAACAGCTCCAAAGCATAGATGCGGTCCATGCCCGAGTCGCGGTTGGAAGACAAAAAGCCCTGTCCCTTGCCGTCAACGACCAAGGCAAAGTCGTCGGCAAACGAATTCACGGGCTCTCCAAGCAACACGGTATGCTTGCGCTCAAAATCGTGCTTGTACACGTCCAAGCCACCATAGCGTTGGGGCTGACCGTCGGAGGAGAAATAGAGTTGATTGACCGAATTGACAAACGGGAACACCTCGTTGCCTGCAGAGTTGATTTCTGGGCCCAAATTCTCGGGCTCACCCCAACCTCCAGATTCCAAGGCCTCGCATCGCCAAAGGTCCATGCCTCCCATGCCACCCGGACGATCGCTTGCGTAAATCAAGTGACCCAGCGTGTCCAACACGCCGTGACATGAAGAAAATTGGGGCGCGTTGAACGCAAAGGTGTCGGGCGCCATGACCCATCTTTTGCCCTTTCTCTCCAACATGTGCAGGCCCAACTTTTGGGTGCGCCGCTCCGAAGAATCCACCCAAGGATCCTGAGAGCGCGTCAAAAAGGCAAGACGACCGTCTTGAGAAAAGGCGATCGGACCTTCGTTGTACACCCCTCGACCGGCCTTCAGCAGGTCTTTTCGCACGGCCATCTCCACAAAACTTGGTGTGCGGTCTGCATTGTTGCGATCCTCTTCCACCCGCAATTCCGTGAATCTGTGACCCGTCCATCCGTCCACCATGGGAGATGTCCCGGGGACTTCTCCTGCCGACACAAACACCACGCCACCTCCGTAAGGCACCGCACCAAATTCCGGGGCCGTGCTCGAAGGCCTGAATGGGCGCAATCCAGCGGGCGTCAAAACGTTGCCCACATCCTCAAACGACGCCACCAGGGCATTCGCTTGGCTTTCCCACGCTTCCCCTGCAAACCGACGCTGTCCTTCGGCGAGGAGGGATGTCACTGATTGAAGGTCGCCCATGATTTGGGCCAACTTCACTCTGGTCAACCACTGCGCAGGCGAAATGCGGTTGAGGGCAATCAAAGAGTCGAGCAAATCCGCGGCGCCTTGGCTGTTGCCCACTTCCAAGGCACACTCGGCACCCTGTTGATACACGGCCAACGTGGAGTCCGTCAAGGCAAACGACGTGTCGCGCCGAGCCTCGGCCTGGATGGCGTACGCCACGGAGCGGAATTTGTCATGCGCTTCACTGAATCGTTGGGCGCCTTGGTCTGCCTCCGCCGCCCGTACGATCCGAGCCCGGACAATGCGAGGCATGATCTCCCATTGCGCCACACTTTCGAAAGAGGAAAAGCAACCACTCAGGACGCACATTCCAAGGATGATGAATGACCTCATGTCAGAAAAATCTCGGGTTGGCCACCATTTGCGGCGATTTGACATTCCAGCGCAAAACCAGTTCGTGGGTTCCGAGGTTTTGGGTTCGGAGACGGTTGAAGGGCAGCTCCATCAGGTACACCGCGGAAACCGCTTCCGACAATTTCAAGCTCATCAACAAACCCACAGATTCTCCCCATCGGAAGTGGCCTCCGACGCCCAATTCATCGTGGTACTGAATCATGGCTTGAACATCCAAGGCAGGAGGCGCATCCGCAGTGGCTTTCAACAATGCACCGTACTGCAGCTTGACTCCCGAAGCCAAATCACGTTTCAGCCCCCCCATCACATAGTGATGCCGCTGAAGTTCATCGGCATCTGCACTGTCGGACAGCGCTTGAGTCAGGATTTGGGGAACGGAGTATCCCACGTAGGCCTCCTCAGAGGTGGCGAAGAATCCTGCCCCAAATGAAGGCGCCCAGTCTTGAAACGTCACTTGGTACAAGTCATCGCTCGTGGCGTCGGCCCGCAGGTTTCGGAAATCGTAGGAATGAAACCGCATGCCACCGGAAATGCCCATGGAGATCGTCCACCCTTCCGACATTTTCACGTGAGCCGCACCCGACGCCATGGCTGTGGACGTCGATCTCGCCCCCACCCGGTCTTGGGTCACCGTCAGGCCCATGCCTGCAAACTTTCTCAAAAAGGGCGCATCCACGCTGATCATTTGACTTGCCGGGGCACCTCCCCAGCCCACCCATTGGACACGGGTCAAGGATCGCACGTTGAGTTGGTTGCTCAATCCGCTGTACGCGGGGTTGAACGGAAGCGGTGAGAGGAAATAGGTGGACGATTGGGTCACCTGTTGGGCGCTGGCACCCCATGCCAGTGACGCAAGCGCGAGCGCCAACATCCCGTGGAGAAAGGTTCTCTGCTTCATGGCTGATCGGTGGTGAGTTCCAAAAACCCTTTGAACGGCTTTTGAGATTTCTTCTTGGTGTCAATCACGTAGAAGTAGGTTGCAGAGGGCAAGGTCTGTCCGCGCTTGTTGGTGCCTTCCCAATCGTTCATGTAGGGTTGGTCCGCTTGAAAAACTTCGCCGCCCCATTGATTGAACACGTGAATGGTGGCGTTGGGGTAGTAGTCAATGTTGTCAATGATCCACTTCTCATTCAATCCGTCCCCGTTGGGCGACAAAAACTCGTTGGGGGTCGGAGGCACCAAGTCCACGCACGTCAGCTCAAGGGTGGTGTCCAACGTGCATCCATTGACGTCGGCCACCTGAAGTTCAAACTCGCCGGCATCAATGCCGTCCTGCTGAGGCCCATCACTTCCCTCATCCCAATCGTATGAGAGGGTCCCTGTTCCTCCCGAGGCAAGCACCTCAAGAAATCCATTGTCCTCTCCGCACTCGCTTGCCAGAGAGGCCACCAGCTCAACCAAGATGGGCGGCGGGTCGACCAACACAAAGGACGCGGTGTCCGTGCAACCCGCGAGGTTGGTCGCCACAACCTGGTGTGGCCCTGCCGACAAGTCCATGGCCACGGCTTCTGTCGAAGGGGAAGAAGACCACGCGTAAGTGACGTCGTCGGATTCGTTGGTTTGGACTTCAATGATCCCTGTGGCCTCACCGTCACATGCTGGGTTGAAATACGCAGAGCCTGTGATCGCAATGTTGTCGATGGGCAAGACTTGGACACTTTCTGTCGCGTTGCACCCCGCGGTGCTCGTGAGATCAAGGGTATACGAACCTGCCGCATTGACGTGAATGACGTTGTCGTTGACCCCGAGAACGCCTGGGCCAGTGACCCCTTCGAGGTTTGTGTTCGCCGTCAGCATGTTCAACGTCACGAAGGCCGTGCTGTCTTGGCAGCTCAAGTGGCCATTGGACGAGATGGACGGCTCAGATTGAGGGGTGGGAAACACCGTCACCCCAAACGACCCCGCCTCTTCAGGGTCACACGAGGCCACCTGCCCTGTCACGGTGACCGTGGCTGTGACGTTGTCCACGCCCTCGTTGGTCGCGGTCCACCCTGGGACTTGTCCCTGGCCGTCGTTCGCCAGGCCTGTGTCTTCGTTCGAATTTTCCCATGTCCATTCCAAATCGTCAACGCTTGGTAAGGCGTCTGGCACAACAAACTGCCCTTGGCATGCCTCTGCGGCGCTCAATGCCAAGGTGGGCACCCCAGGCAGAACCTCCACGGACACGGTCTCCCCAGACGTCGGACAGTTGGCGGCCACCAACCCAACGCTGTATGTCACGTTGGCAGATGTGGTGCCGGAATTGGTCAAATCCTCTGAAATGTTGAAGCTGCCCGCAGTGGATGCCCCTGAGACATCAGGGTCCGACGCTGACGTCCATGCCCAAACTTCCCCCGTGTTCACCGAAATGTTCACGTTGAACGTCTCTCCAGAACACAGCACAGGCACATTCGAGTCCAGTTCGATCGTCGCTTGAGGATATACGGTGATCTCGTGAATCAATGGGTTCTCTGCGGGGCAGGGCACAGAAGCTTCCACCGAAAAGGTGTAAGGCTCATCGCCCTCGTTGGTCAACGTCCAAGCAGGAACCGTCGCGGTCCCAACACCGAGACCCAAAACAGGATCGACACCCTCGATGCTTCCCGGCAAGGCCGGCAAACCGTTTTCGAGCAACACGCGCCAAAACACCGTGTACGCCCCAGGGTCGGCTACAAATTCGACCTGTTGAGATACCTCTCCCGAACACACAGACTGGACAGGAGAGGACACGGTCAGCGAGCCAAAATCCAACACCTGAATGCTCAGAGACGTGCTTTCCTCCCCACAAGGAGTTCCGACCCACATGGTGACTTCGTAACTGCCGACTGCAGAGGCCGTCACCTCAATGCTCCCGTCTCCTGAATTCCAAAGCGCGGGATCAAACACCTCCCCAGTGGCACCGTTGGAAGACCCCAAGTTTCCAGAAACCAAGGTCAAGCCAGGACCCAACTCCCAGTACCGCGCATACTCGTCCGAGCACCCTTCCGACGTCACAACTTCACCCGGTGTCGAAACATCAGAAACCGTAACCACCGCAGCGGGACAAACGGCCGCCCCAGCATCCGATTCAATCGCCAGATCGGGCTCCTTTGACACAACGATGGGATAGACTTCAAACACAGAAGGAATTCCTAATGCCGAGCAGACATTCGTTGCAATGAGCGTGGCTTGGAATGCGTTTTCGATGGATACAAATTCTCCTTCGATGACTTCACCGCACGAAGACTGCCCAAACGTGTGAATCACAACTGTGTCACCAGCCAGCGTAAAAGAGGACCCAGGCGAATCGTCTGAATAGTACAGCTCGTAATCCACCACGGAACCGTCACCAAAAATGGCGATTTCGTGTGCTGCCCCAGTCAAGCAAGACTCGTCTCCAGAAGTTGTCCAAGTGATGTTTGGTTCGTCACCCACAAAAACCTCGTAGACCGACGTGCTTACGCAGTCCTCTCCGACGTCGGGGTTGGGATTCATCACGGTCAACACCATGGTGTAAGATCCAGGCGCAAACGTGTGGCTGACCGCTCCTTGGGCAGGGTTGTCCAAAGGCGCGGAACCGTCGCCCCAATCGAGGGTGGCGACCATCCCAGAAGCGTAATCGACCATGCCGTCGAAGGACAAATCGAAGGTCAATTCCGTGTCAACAGGCCCTGCGCATGCGCGGAAAAGGACCGTGCCGTCTGTTTGGACGAGCTCGTCATAATCCGAACCCGGTGTGACCAAGGAAAGCAACCCCTCCACCACAGGCAACACCACAATGGTCAGCGTTGCCGCGTCCGTCGTGGTGCCATCGGACACGGTCAGGGTCAGGTCAAACGTGCCTGTTGGCAACCAAGGAACGTCGAAGGTGCTGCCCTCCACCCAATCCGCAGTTGTCCCAGCACTGTCGCTGGCCAAACCACCCATGTCCAAGTTGAACGAGAACGGGTTGAACCCCGAGATTTCTGGAAGGAGGGTCAAGGTTTGTCCTTCGCAATAGGTGGCGCCTCCGGCTGCGCTCAGGGACACGCTTTGTCCCCATGACAGACATGAGAAGGTCAAAAACGCAACCGCAAAAAAGGCATGGAAGAACTTCGAAAGCATGGCGTGGGCAATTTGCACTTCGAATGTACGCGCATGCGAACGCATAAGCCCCCCGCCTGAACCAGACGAGGGGCTTTTTGCTTGACCACGGTCAAGCCCATGTCGCAAGCACGGTCAGTTGCAGGCCGTGCCAAACGCTGAGAGGACGAGCAAGACGTCGGTCACATTGGTCGA
Source organism: uncultured Comamonadaceae bacterium (assembly GCA_964527895.1). Classification (GTDB taxonomy): domain Bacteria; phylum Bacteroidota; class Bacteroidia; order Flavobacteriales_D; family Sanyastnellaceae; genus UBA11663. The sequence goes on from CAZGQI010000003.1 coordinate 12,134, forward strand.
ACCGTCGCCGTTGATGTCCATGGTGCACTTCGTGTCGCACCCAAACTCGCTCAACACGCTCAACACGTCCGACACGGCCACCACGCCGTCGCCGTCCATGTCGCCCACGCAGTCCTGGTCGCTTTGCTCCTGACAGGGGTTGTCAAGGTCAATCAAGGTCTTCTGCAGGAAGTCATTCACGACCTCGGTGTAACCCGAGAGGCACACCATGCCGTTGGCGCTTCCAATCCAGTGGATGCGCACGAGTGGCACGTACTCCGTGTTCTTGGGAATGGTGCTTCCGTCGTAACTCACGGTCAGCACCTGCGATCCCCCTGGAGCGTGGGAAGGCGCGCCGGCGTAGGCGCCGTCGAACAAGCTTTCGGTTTGGCTGATTTGCAAGCCGTCCAGCTCCAACTGGTACCCAAAGATTCGCGCATCGGGATTCTTCACATGCACGTCGAGGTATTGCGCATCCCAGTTGACCTCCACAATGGTGAAGTGCGTGGTGTCAAACGGGTTGACGATGTCGTTCACCGGGAATTCGCAGTGGCTGTGCACGCCGGTTGAATCGGGGTCCGTGTGGGCCTCGTTCCACCATTGGCAATCCGCCATGAAGGCCGCATCCGCCACCGTCAAGGCGCCGTCGGCGTTGATGTCGTTGCAGTTTGCCGGCGTCAAGTCGTTGCCGAGCACCCCTTCCACATACATCTGGGCGTCGGCCAAATCCTGTGTCAAGTCGTCGTTCAAGTCACCAATCATCGCCACACCACCGCATTCGCCATTGCAGTCGATCAACGCCGTGCCGTAGGGGTCTCCCGCACAGTCCGTGAATGTCGGACAATCCGTGAGGATGATGGTTTCGAGGTCGCCGCTTGAACGGTCGAGCTCGATGCACACCACCGCCCAGTTGTTCTCCGTGTTGGTCTCGTAGCGGCCCAAGGCGTCGGGATCGTAGTCCCAGTTCACGCGCACCACCAACCGGTACTGGCCGTCTTCCACGTCCGTCACGTCGATCCACTGGCAGCTCAACCCGCTGGAGTAAATGTCCCCGCATCCCGAGGCAATGCCCATGTTGGAGCATCCGTAGGTGTAAGAACCGCCGTCACTGCATTCCAAGTCCATCACACAGAAGCCGTTTTTGAAACCGATGGGGATCAAGGCGCCGTCCATGGTGAAAAGGTCGTACTTGGCGTACCCCTTGTAGTGCCAGTGGTTGTGGCATTCACCCCACTCGAACTGGCCCGTTTGGTTGGTTTGGGACGTGGTGCCGATGTAGTAATCGAGCTCCCCAATGTTCTTGATGTGGGTGGTGAAACGGATGAGCTCACGCTGGCCAAACCCATTCAAGCACCCTTCCTCGATGTAGCAATCGGTTTGGCTGACGTTCATGGTCGTGCTGTACAAGCTGCTCGACACGACGTCCGCCAGCACAATCAAATCGGGTCCGGTGCACGTGGGGTCGCCCTCGTACACGCACGAACCATCGTCCACCTCGGCAGAAGGGCTGTAGTTGCACGCGGTCGAATCCGTGCAACCCGTGGGTTGTCCCGCATAGTCAAACGCCCACTCAAATCCGCCACAACTGCCGTCGAGCGAAGCCCACCGAATCCAGTACTGTACGCCCCCTTCCAACAAGATGGTCAGCGCCGCTTCCTCGCCGCAACCGCCCTGGTTGTCGTCGTAGTAAATGGACCCCTCGTTCGTGTCGTCGAAGTTGCCCATGTTGCAGTACTCGTAGATGTACAGGGTCGTGTTGCACGCCGCACCGCAGCTGCTGAACTGGTACATGGCGTTGGCCGGTGGCGTGAACGAATACCAAAAGTTGTCCCCCGCCTGCGTCACCGTGCCGTAGTCCGCCTCCGTGAGGGTCACGGCATCGTTGCACGTGGCGCCCGGCGCACAGTCAAACTGCACGATGTCCTGCTGGCCGTAATCGCCGCCGGTGGCCACAGCCTCCCCATCGAGGTAAAGCGTGTACGCGCCTTGGCCGTAGCCGCAGCAAATCCCGTCTCCGTAGCTGTCGTTGATCACAAACTGCAAGCATGGGTACGCGTCCGCGCCATCGATGCACACTGTGTCTGTGTACGTCGTGCCCGTGGAGCCGTAGGGGCCGCCCGACAGCAACTGGCCGTTGGCGTCCGAGAGGGTCCATGTGATCTCGCCAGGGTAGTTGTCCGTCAGGATTTCCACCACGACTTCTGATTGACCGGCTTCGCACTGCGCGGACGTCTCGGAGGACAGCCCCAACATCAGCGCCAAGGCGCCGAGGGCTGCGAAGAGTTTGACTGGGTTTTTCATTCCTTCAGGATTGGTTGTTCTAAGCAAAGTCTCGTTGTTCATTCCATCAGTTGCACGCGTCGCCAAACGCACCCAACACAAGCAGCATGTCCGACACGGTGGTCGCCCCGTCGCCGTTGACGTCTTCAGGACAAGGGGCCGTGTACATGCAGGTGGTCGTCACGTTCGCCCAAGGCACGTAGTTCAAGGCGGTGGGATCTGTGCACCCCGCGAATTGACACGAGTTGTCGTCCTCTGTGGCATTGGCGTTGTAGTTCAACGCGCCGGGATAGCGGCATCCGGCCACACTCGTCACAGGCACGTAGTCCATGTTCCGGAATTCCTTGATGATGTTGGGCCCCGACCCCGGGTACGAGGGCCCGTTGAAGGCCAAATACACCGCCCCGGTGTACGGGTTTACCGCCACGTCGCGGATGCGCTGGCCGTAGCTGGCAAACCACTGCGTTTCGCCTGTCACGGACATGCCGTCCTCCGACATCGACAGCACGCTCAAGCGTTTGTCGTTGAGGGCAAACCCGCCCATCACAGAAAGCAACAGACAATTTTGCCACTCAGGGATGGCGGGGTGGTTGTACCACGTCATGCCGTTGACCGCGGCGCAGGGCGAGAACGTGTCGATGGGTTCGCGGACGTTGTTGGCCGCGCAGAAGCTGTTTTCGCTCGACGTGTTGCACACCCCCTCCACATTGGGCCAACCGTAGTTGCGCCCGGGTTCGATGATGTTCACTTCGTCGTTGTTGCTTTGGCCGTGCTCAGAGCTGTAGATGATGCCGCCGGGGCCCATGGCCAAACCTTGGGGGTTCCGGTGTCCATGGCTGTACACGTAGCTGCCCGGCGTGGGGTTGTCGGCCGGAATGCTTCCATCAAGGTTGAGTCGCAAGACCTTGCCGTTGAGGCTGTTGAGGTTTTGGCTGCTCGCCCCGCCGTCTCCCACATCGCCTGTGGTCATCAGCAAGGTGTTGTCCGGAAGCACGAGCAAACGGCTTCCATTGTGAATGCCCCCTGCAGGCAAGCTGAGCAAGATCTCTTCGTTCACAAGCGAAGAGCCGTTCCAATCAAACACCGAAAGGCGCTCCGTCCCGCTCCACGTCGATCCCGTCGTGTACACGATGAACACCTTGGGGGTGGTTTCCCAATCGGGGTGCATGGCCATGCCAAGCATGCCCGGCTCGCCGCTTCCGTTGTTGGTGACCGACTTGGTCAGCACCGTCGTGGTGGCGCCTGTTTCTGAGTTGATGCGGTACACCGTCCCTGGGCGGCTGGTCACCCACAAAAAGTCATCGGGGCCCCACAAAATTTCCCAAGGAAGCTGGATTCCCGAAGCCACATTGGTGGCCGTCAGGGTGGTGTTTCCCACTTGGAACGTGTCTTGGGCACAGGCCACATCGGCACAGAAAAGGAGGCCCACAAGGGCGACACAACAAGAAATCATGCGAACCATGGCGGAGGGTTTTGGATTTTTCAAGGTACGCGAATTCCTAAAAATTCGTTGAATGTGCGTCCGAGTTTCCCACATCCCGCGGGTGGTGAACTCCTGAACGTCAAGGGTCAAGGGGCCTTGTTCGCGCCGCATCTTTGGCATGACTTTCGCGTGTTGCGGAAGCATGATTTTCTCTCGTCGATTCCCCCTGAAGCCCCTGTCTCATGCCTGAAATGTCCCAAAAAACGTGGCTCCTCGTTGTGGCGAGTTTGGTGCTGGTGGTCGGGTATTTGGGCTTTCAGCTCTCCGCGCGCAACACCACCATCGGTTTGCTCAACGACGACAACGCCGGACTCACCCTCGAGAAGGACCAACTCATCCTCGACCTCGAAAAAATGCGTTTCTCCTACGACACGCTCGAGACCGAGAACAGCATGATGGTGGCAGAACTCGCCGCGCAACAAGAGCGCATCGATGGGCTGCTCACCAAGGTCAAAAACGGGTACTGGGAAGTCGCCAAGCTCAAGAAAGAGGCCGAAACCCTGCGCAGCATCATGAAGGGCTACATCGGCACCATCGACTCGCTGAACCAGCTGAACATGGCGTTGCTGGATGAGAACCTCGCCATGAAAGAGCAGATGGAGGCAGTGTCGCAAGAGAACGCCGACCTCGTCGAGCGCCAGGAAAACATGGAGGACATGCTTGAAGCAGGCCAAACCCTCCAAATCGCAGAATTCCTGCCCACAGGGGTGCGTGTGCTCTCGTCGGGGCGTCAACGCGACACGGACCGTGCCGACCGCTGCGACATGCTGCGCGTGTGCTTCACCATCCTCGAAAACCGCATCGCACCTGTCGGCGACAAGACCCTGCGTCTGCGCATCACAGACAGCGATGGAAACGTGCTGCCAAGTGCGGAAGGGGACAGCGATTTCAGCGCCTCTCGCACCGTGGACTACGCACGCGACCGACTCGACGCTTGTGTGTTCTACGAATATCCCGACGACACCGTCCTCGAGCCCTACCGACCCGGCACCTACCTGGTCGAGATCCTCGAAGGCAGCACGGTCATCGGCACGACCGACCTGGTCTTGCGCTGATCGCCCCTGAGCTGCGCAGGTGAATCCGTCGCGCATCAACTCCCCGTCTGCGTTCCTGAAGTCCTTGCCGGGCGCGTGGGTTTGGTGATGAACGTTGCGCCATGGTTTTGGAAAGTCGCACCCGGACCGGACAGCTCGGAGAAGACCTTGCCGTGGCGCACATGGAAGACCTCGGTCACCACGTGCTCGAACGCAATTGGCGCTGGCGTCGCTTTGAAATCGACGTGATTTCGGCGCGGGCGGGGCAACTCGTCTTCCACGAAGTCAAAAGCCGGACTGGGTGCGATGTCGCTCCAGACCGACCCGACCTGCCCTCGCTGGGACAGCGGCGGCGGATTGTCCAGGCGGCCCAGGCCTACCTCCTGCGCGAGGGTCGGCGCGGGCGCGAATGCCGGTTTGACGTGTGGTGGGTGACCTTTCGCGACGGCCGAAGTCCGCACGTGACGCACCTGCCCAACGCGTTTGACGACGTGGCCAAGCCGCCCCGCAAACGCAACCCGTGGCGGGCCCTGCGCTGACCTTGTCCCGCGACGTACCTTTGCGGCATCATGAAACAAAACCCTGACCAAGGCCGCCGCGGAGGCGCCCGCAAGGGAAGTGCTGGCCGACGAAGCGGCAGCGCGAAACCTTCGAACAAACGAGGCGGACAACGTCCTGCCTCTTCCCGCCCAGTCGGCAAGCCCTCAGGTCGTCCAGGAGGACGGCCGGGAGGTCGGCCTGGGAGCCCCAAGCCCAAGCTCAAATTTGCGCCCGTGCCGGACTCCACGGCCACCATGCGCCTGAACCGCTACATCGCCCAAGCGGGCGTCTGCTCTCGCCGAGAAGCCGACGTGATGATTGGTGCTGGGGTGGTGAGCGTCAACAACAAGGTGATCACGGAGCTCGGATTCAAGGTGGACCCCACCAAGGACCTCGTTCGCGTCGAAGGCGACACCATCCGTCCAGAGACCATGCGGTACGTGCTTGTAAACAAGCCGAAGAACTTTTTGGGCATTGAAAACGACCCGAGTGGGCGGCGCAGCGTGGGCGACCTCATCAAGAATGCCTGCAAGGAGCGCATCTACCCGGTCGATCGCATCGAAAAAGAGAGCACGGGACTCATCCTGTTCACCAACGACGGCGAACTCGCCAAGCGACTGAACCACCCCAAGGTGGGCCTGCGTGAGCTCTACCACATCACCTTGGCCAAAAAGGCCAACCCCGAAGACCTCGAGAAGATGCTCGAGGGATTTGTGCTGGATGAAGGATTTGTCAAGGCCAAGGAGGTCGCGTTTGTCAAGAACGACCCCCACGAAATCGGCATGGAAATCCACAGCAACCGGAGCCGAATTGTGCGCCGCATGTGGGAGCACCTCGGACACAAAGTGGTCAAGGTCGATCGCGTGGTGTACGGCCCTCTCACCAAGAAAGACTTGCCTCGCGGCCACTGGCGCCACCTGACCAAGGACGAGCTGAACATGCTTCGCATGACCACGTGAGTGGCCGTAACTTCGAAATCATGAACGACAGCCTGGTCATCATTCCGACGTACAACGAGCGTGAGAACGTGGTTCGCATGCTCGAGACGGTGATGGGCCTGGAATTTCCCTTTGACGTGCTTGTCGTGGACGACGGCTCGCCGGACGGCACCGCCGCCCTGGTCAAGGAGTGTCAAGTGGCGCATCCCGACCGCATCCATTTGCTGGAGCGCGAGGGCAAGCTTGGACTTGGAACCGCCTACATCGCGGGGTTCCGATGGGCGCTTGAACGCGGCTACGACTTCATCTTCGAGATGGACTGCGACTTCTCCCACGACCCCCACGACTTGGTGCGCTTGCGCATTCCATGTGCCGAAGGCGGCGCCGGCATGTCTGTGGGCTCGCGCTACGTCAAAGGAGGCGGCGTGGCCAACTGGCCCGTCAACCGACTCATCCTGAGCTACGGCGCGTCCATCTACGTGAACACCATTTTGGGGTTGGGCGTCCGAGACAGTACGGCGGGGTTTGTGTGTTACCGGCGTGAGACCCTCCGAGCGATCCAGCTTGACGCCGTCCAGTTTGTGGGCTACGCCTTCCAAATTGAAATGAAACTGCGGGCCAAGCGGAATGGCTTCGCCGTGAAAGAAGTGCCCATCACCTTCGTCGACCGCGAGTTGGGGACGTCCAAGATGAGCATGAACATTTTCCGCGAAGCCCTTTTGGGCGTGCTTCAGATGCGGTTCAAGCGCATCTTTTTTCCCGCCAAATCCTGAACAAACCTCCTCTCCTGACATGAGCCAAGCCACCCTGTTTCGCCACGCCCACGTCGTCACGGACGGCGCCGTTCGAGTCCAAGACGTCCTCGTGGACGGGGAACACATTGTGGCGGTCGGCGTCAACTTGGCGGAGCAAGGCGCCGACGCGCATGTCAAGGCACTGGCAGCAGGCGCGGAAGTGAAGGACTGCACGGGGTTTTGGCTGATGCCCGGATGCATTGACGACCAAGTGCACTTCCGGGAGCCCGGCTTGACCCACAAAGCAGAAATCGCGACCGAGTCCGCGGCCGCGGCGGCCGGCGGGATCACCTCGTTCATGGAGATGCCCAACACGGTGCCTCAAGCTTTGACCCAAGACCTGCTCCAGGACAAATACGACCGAGCCGCGGAAGTGAGTCCCGTGAACTACAGCTTCTTCATGGGGGCGAGCAACCACAATTTGGACGAAGTGCTCAAGACCGACCCCACCCGCGTCTGCGGCATCAAGGTCTTCATGGGTTCCTCCACGGGGGACATGCTGGTGGACGAATCCGCGGTGCTGGAAGGCATCTTCAAGGAGGCGCCCACCCTGGTGGCCACACACTGTGAAGATGAGGCCACGGTGCGCGCCAATTCCGAGGCGGCCCGGGCGCGTTTCGGCGAGACGGTGCCCATTGCACAGCACCCGTTGATCCGCAGTGCCGAGGCGTGCTACAAGAGCTCGTCCAAGGCCGTGGAGTTGGCCACCAAGCTCAACACCCAATTGCACATCCTTCACATCAGCACGGCGCGTGAGTTGGACTTGTTTGACAACACCAAAGCGCTCGAAGACAAGCGCATCACTGCGGAAGCGTGCATCCACCATCTGTGGTTCAGCGATGCCGATTACGAGTCCAAAGGCACCCACATCAAGTGGAACCCCGCGGTGAAAACGGCCAAGGACAGAGAACAGATTCGCGCCGCCATCCTCGATGGCCGAATCGACGTGGTGGCCACCGACCACGCCCCCCACACCAAGGAAGAAAAGAACGGCAGCTACTTCCAGGCGCCGTCCGGTGGTCCTTTGGTTCAGCACGCGCTCGTGGCCATGCTCGACATGGTGCACGACGGCGTCCTCTCGGTCGAGAAAGTGGCGGACCTGATGGCCCACCGTGTGGCCCGGTTGTTCCGCATGTCTGACCGCGGGTTCATCCGTCCGGGCATGAAGGCCGACCTCGTGCTGGTTCACCCCAACGATCCCTGGACGGTCCGCGAAGACAACGTCATGTCCAAGTGTGGATGGTCTCCTTTCCAGGGGCACACGTTCAAAAGCCGCGTGCACGAGACCTGGGTCAACGGCACATGCGTGTGGGACGGTCGCCGCATCACAACCTCACACGGCAACCATGCTGGCCAACGCCTTACGTTCAACCGCTGAGCGCACACGCCGGCGCGCCATTGGAGGCCGCATGGGTGCTGTCTTGCTGCTCGTGGGACTTGCCGGATGCAGCCCTGAACCGGTGGGTGGCGAGGCCACGCCCCTTCCGCCACAAGGCGTGCTTGGAAGGGAGGAATTTGTTCGGGTGATGACCGAGGTGCAGCTCATCGAGGCTGTGGCCGACAAACGCATTTACCGCAACGACAACGAACGCCAACGACTCGCAGAGGCGTACAACGACGTTTGGGCTCGGACGGGGGTGAGTGCGGCCACGTTTGATTCCAGCTACACCTGGTGGTGGGGACACCCCGAAGCCATGAAAGGCGTGCTCCGAGACGTGGTGGACGCCCTCAAAGACATGGAGGTGGAAAGCAACCGGGGAGATGCCGCGGGGGCGGAAGGGAACCTCAAGAACCGCGTTGCCGGCGATACGCCTGCACCGTCGACTGAATGACGTCGTCGATGGGGGTGTACTCCCATGCTTGGCCGAGATCCTTCAGGACCTGAACGATTCGCGATCCGTCGTAGCGCTGGTGTTCGCTGCCGCTTGTCAGGCTTTCGCGTGAAATCATGGACCTGCGCCGGGTAAGGCGCTCCGCCACCCAAACCAACCGCCACGCCAGTCCCGCAATCCACGGCTTGACGGCGCGGGTCGGTGCCGGTCTTCCCAAAGCTGCAGCGATGGTGGACATGACGTCCTGATGGGTACGGTGCTCGGCGCACAGGACAAAGCGCGCGTCGCGCACCTCGCTGTCCCCAAGCCGGACACACACCTCGGCCACATCGTCGGCCCCCACGTAGCCGCCACTGCCCACAGGGTACCACGACAAGCCGCGGTCCAACACCCGAAACAGAGCGGACGAACTGCGGCGGAAATCGCCGGGGCCCAAAATGACGGTGGGGTTGACCACCACGAGGCCGCCAGGCAAGCCTTCAACGGCGCCCCGGAAGGCCTCCATCTCGGCGCGGTGCTTGGAGCGCGCGTACGCCGACGTGCCCGGCTGTTCCTCAAACAAGGTGGACTCGTCGGTAGGTAGGCCGGCCTTTTTGCCCAGGGCCGCCACGCTGCTCACGTGAATGAGGCGCGGGGTGCCGCAGTGGAGCATGGCGTTGACAAGGTTGGCCGTTCCCTCGGCGTTGATGTGGCGCAAGGCCTCCCTGTCTGCCGAATGGAACGAGACAAGCGCGGCGCAGTGAAACACCCGCGTCACGCCCGTGAGGACGTCTTCGAGCGAGGCTTGATCCGTCAAGTCGCCTTCGACCCACTCCAACCGGGAGAGGCTGTCTGGATCGGCCTCGCGCACGGCCTGCTCGACGCGGGCGCGGTCGGACGAGGGGCGGTGAAGGGCGCGCACCGTTTGGCCTTGGGACAAGAGCTTGACCACCAAAGGCGTCCCCACAATCCCCGTTGCACCTGTGACCAAATCCATGCCGCAAAGTACTGCGCGACCTACCTTCGTTCAACGATGGCGACCACCGACCACATCCAAGCGATCCTCGATCGGATGCCCCACGAACCGGGCGTCTATCAGCACTTCGATGGGGACGGGAAATTGCTGTACATCGGCAAGGCCAAAAACCTCAAGAAACGCGTCGCCAGCTACTTCACCAAGCAAGACCACAACGGCAAGACGCGGCTGCTGGTGAAGAAGATTCGGGATGTGCAATGGATTGTGACCGCGAGCGAGGCCGACGCCTTGTTGCTGGAGAACAACATGATCAAGGAGCACAAGCCGATCTACAACATCCAGCTCAAGGACGACAAGACCTACCCCTTCATCGTGCTCAAAAAGGAGCGCTTCCCCCGCATCTTTCCCACCCGTCAGGTGCGGAAGGACGGGAGCGAATACTTTGGGCCCTACTCCAACGTCAAGGGCATGCACGCCGTGCTCGACCTCTGCAAGAAGCTCTACCCCATTCGCACCTGCAGCCTGGCCCTGACGGAAGACAACATCGCCAAAGGCAAGTTCCGGGTGTGCCTGGAATACCACATCGGCAACTGCATGGGCCCCTGCGTGGGCAAGCAAACGGAGGAGGCCTACAACGACAGCATCGCGGCCATCCGCCACGTGCTGAAAGGCAACCTTGGCGAGGTGAAAAGCGCGTTGAAGGAGTCGATGATGGAAGCCGCAAGCGACCTGCGGTTCGAAGAAGCCGAGCGCCTCAAGCTCAAGCTCCTCGCCGTCGACAAGTTCCAGGCCAAGAGCACCGTGGTGCACCCCACCGTCTCGGACGTGGAAGTCTACGGGGTGGTGAGCGACGCGAAGTCGGCGTTCGTGAACTTCATGCGGATCCACAACGGCGCCGTCGTCCAAGGCCAAACCCTCGAGTTCCGCCGACGCCTCGACGAGTCGGACGAGGAAATCCTCTCTGCGGCCATTCCCCAGATTCGGGACCGCTTCGACGTCGCAAGCCGCACCGTGCTGGCCCAAGTCGACGTGGCAGTGCTGGGCGCAGAATGCCTCGTGCCCCAGCGCGGGGACAAGAAGAAGTTGCTTGACATGAGCCTGCGCAACGCCCAGTTTGCGATGCGCGACCGCCACGCACAGCTCGAGCAGGTGGACCCCGACGCGGCGAAAGACCGCCTCATGGAAACCATGATGCACGACCTCCGGCTCAAGGAGCATCCCGTGCACATGGAATGCTTTGACAACTCCAACATCCACGGCACCAACCCCGCCTCGGCATGCGTCGTGTTCCGCAACGGCAAACCCGCGAAGCGCGACTACCGCAAATTCAACATCCGCACGGTCGAGGGCCCAGACGATTTTGCCAGCATGAAGGAAGCCGTCTATCGCAGGTACAAGCGTCTGCGCGACGAAGGCGAGTCACTCCCCCAAATGGTGGTCATCGACGGCGGCAAGGGGCAACTCTCTCACGCCATGGAGGCCATCGACGAACTTGGGCTTCGAGGAAAAATTGCATTTGTGGGCATCGCCAAGCGCCTCGAAGAACTCTACTTCCCCGGCGACAGCGTGCCAATCTACCTCGACAAGCGTTCACCCACTTTGCGCGTGGTGCAACAGATGCGCGACGAAGCGCACCGGTTCTCGTTGGCCCACCACCGCAAGCGCCGCAGCAAAGCCTTCCTGCATTCCGAATTGGACGACATTCCAGGCGTGGGGCCCAAGACCCGTCAGGCGTTGATGACGGCGTTTGGGGATGTCAAAGCCATCTCCGAAGCTTCGGAGAAAGCCCTCCTGGACATCGTCACCCTCAAAGTGGCCCGCGCCGTGCGCGTGCACTTCCACGGGTCAGACGCCTGACTCAGTCGCAGACCCCACCAAACACGGCGAGCAATCCGAGCAAGTCAGCCACGCTCACGAGAGTGTCCCCGTCGACGTCGCTTTGGCATCCGTCCAAACACCCAAAGTCGGCCAGCACCAAGAGCAAGTCGCTCACCGTGATGCTTCCGTCGCTGTTCAAGTCCCCGGGGCACGAGCCGGCGCACGATTCGTATTCGCACGTCCCGTCGTCAATGACCGCCGAAGGATTGTAGTTGCACGCTTGGGGGTCGGTGCATTGCGTCACCACGACATCCACGTCCGCACGGGCACTCACGCATTCCACATCCAAGGTGCTCTCGACGTTCCACTCGTAGAAGAAGTAGTAGTAGTCCAAACTTGGACCTGCCGTGCTGTTGGTGATGCTCCCGAGGCCGGCCAAATCGTAGGGATAGCTCAGCGTCGAGGACAGGCCTTCACGCCACAGCTGCGGGTCACCGGTGGTGCAGCGCAAGCCGTAATTCGTTCCTGGCGCAAGCTCAAACCCAATGGGCAGCACGAACTCCCCATCCGTCACCGTCGCGGTTGTCGACCACAACACCTGTCCGATGTCGTCGATGATTTCAAATCCACGATCGAAGGTGCCGTTCGCATAGAGCTTGACATCCACCAACCGCATGGGTTCGAACACGTCAAACTCCAACCAACGCGCACTGTTGGGGTGGTACTGGCCTCCGGGTTGGTTGGTCAATTCTCCCCCCGTTCCCGCAGGGCCCTGGGTCGATTGGCTCGATTCCACCCAAAACGTCGTGGACGCCGTGACCGCAGGCAACGGAAGGCTGTTGCCCTGCCCAAGCAAGATTCCACCCACTTCGGCATCGTACCAACGCAACACCTGCCCCGCTTCGGCCTGTGCGGTCAACGTCACAGGACCCGGTTCGGCCAGGGTGGTGTCTGGAGAAGTTGTAGGAGGCACCGTGGGGCCCTCAAACACCTGAACCTCGACTGCATTGGAGCTCACGACATTGCCGCACTGGTCCTCCACGTCCACGCTGTACAGGCCCGACGTGCCGACCTCCAGCGTTGCCGACGTCGAACCTTCGCTCCACAGGTACGACACCCCCTCGCTCGCCGTCAAGCTCCACGTGCTTCCCGCACAGAGGTATTCGTCGCCGGACACCTCGACCGTGGGCGCGACCGTGCCATCCAGCACGTCCACCACAATGGCGTTGGACAACCCGGCGCAACCGTCCCCGTTGAACGCTGTCAAGGTGTACACCCCGGCCTCAGATACCTCGAGCATGTTGCCCGAAGTGATCCCACCACTCCATTGATAGGAATCAAATCCAGCAGGGGCCATCAAGATGGCGGTCTCACCCGGACACAATTCCGTGGTGGAGGCCGTGATTTCCAGAGGCACGGTGCACGGCACCTCCAACACCGTGTGGTACTGATCGATGGCAGGCGTCGTCAAGGACGTGGTCAGGCCGCTGGGCCAAAACACCGTGGCCGTCTCCACCACGTCGGCCGCACCCAATCCAAAGTGGCACGAGAACGTCGACGTCATGCCGTAGCTCTCCCCGGCGCGAACGCTCCGGACCTGCGTGCCAAACGAGCCGGTGATCTCCACCGTCGCCCCAACCGCATCGCGGTTGGATTGATAGCCCTCCAGCTCAAAGGTGATCCAATGCTGGCCAGGGTTGCCGTCGTTGACCCACAACACGTCGTCGTTGCCGTTGTCCACACTCACATACCCGTTGCCGTAGCTGGCGTACAGGTCGACCTGCCCATCGCGGTTCACGTCGCCCGTGGCAAAGCTGTGCATGGTGTCGCCGTAAGGGAACATGTTGGGAACGTTGGAGAAGGTTTGGTCTCCGTTGTTCTTGAAGTAGGCATGCGCCCCTCCGCTGTAGACCAAATCCACGTACCCGTCGTTGTCAAAATCCTCGAGCTTGGCCTGCAAAAAGAACCCCGTCACTTCAAGTCCGCTTCCTGCGGTGATGTCCGTGAAGTTGCCCGTGCCGTCGTTTTCCAACAGCAACAGCGTCGTGCTGTGGTTGGTCACCAAGCAATCGAAATCGCCGTCGTTGTCAATGTCCGCGAAGTCGGCCGTCCAGCTCTGCTCAAAAAACACCAAGCCCCGCTCAGACGCCTCCTCCGTGTAGTTGCCCTGGCCGTCGTTGACCCAAAGCTGGTTCACCCGACGCGGGTCCTGAGGGTCGTTCACAAACTGACGGCACTTGGCGATGTACAGGTCAATGTCCCCATCGCGGTCAAAGTCGGTCCACACCGAGCCGTAGTTGCCACTGTGGTCCGTGTTGGGGTATCCGCCCGTGTCGTAGTTCGTCAGCGGCATGAGCGCCTGATTGTTGGTCAGCGCACCGGCCTCGTCTCCCTTCCACAGGCGGCTCACCGCATCGTCATGGCACGCGAACACGTCCAGCACACCATCTTGGTCGATGTCCGCCATGTTGCAGGCCTGCATGAACATCGAACCGTTCCCAAGGCTCTGCAAATTCCCCTGACCCGGCGCAGTGATGTGCATCAAATGCACCCCGTCGTAGGACCCGCCGCTGAACACGTCCTTGTGGCCGTCGTTGTCAAAATCGCCCACGCACATCCCCCATTGGCTGGAGCCCGAGACGTTGCCCAAATTGAAATCGGTGAACGTGCCATTCGGCGCCTGGTACAAGGTGTGCAACACGCGACTTTGGTCGAGGATGATCAGGTCATCGTAGCTGTCCCCATCCAAATCCGCGAATCCCACGCAACCCCCGCTGTTGTAGGTCGAGGGCAAGGCGCTGTTGCCGTTGGTGAAGGTTTGGGCTTGGGTGGCCAAAGTGCATCCCCAGCCCCCGACAAAGGCGAGCATGAGGGTTTTCAAAGCAGACGAATTCATGGTTCAGGGCGTTGGGTTTGAGTCGCTTGACTGACAACAACCACGTTGACAGCGCTTTGGAAGATACGACAGCCCTGCGCCCAGTGGCGTCACCTGGGTCACGGGAGGCCGCTTTCAAAAGTCAAACCGCCCACCCAAGGCAGGCCCGCCCAAGGCGCGACACTCCGCAGCCAGGCGCCGAACCAAGTCCGCAGCCGGCTCCAACGTGTCCAACATGGCCGCGATTTGGCCGATTTCCAGTTCGCCTTCGTGCAAGTCGCCTTCGAACATGCCCCGCTTGGCACGGCCTCGGCCCAGAAGCGCGCGAAGCTCGTCAGGCGTGGCGCCTCCCTGCTGCGCAGCAATCACCTGTTGCGCAAAGTCGTTGTGCAGCAAGCGCACGGGCGTGACGTCCTTCAGCTCCAGGCTTGTCGCCCCTTCTCCTGCCGCCAGCACCGCCTCCTTGAACGCGATGTGCGCAGAGCTTTCCGGCGTGGCCACAAACCGCGATCCCAGCTGCACCGCATCCGCACCGAGCATCATGGCTGCGAGAATGGACCGGCCATCGTGCAATCCTCCCGCCGCAATCACGGGAATGTCGCACGCATCCGCCACGGCCGGCACGAGGCACATGGTCGTCGTTTCTTCCCGGCCGTTGTGACCGCCAGCCTCAAAGCCCTCGGCCACCACCGCATCCACCCCGGCTTCTTGGGCCTTCAAGGCAAATTTGACGCTGCTCACCACATGCACCACCTTAATGCCGTGGTCCTGCAGATGCTTCGTCCACGTCCGCGGATTGCCCGCGCTGGTGAACACAATGGGGACGCCAAGTTCGACGATGCTCGCCATGTGCTCTTCCACAGCGGGGTAAAGCAAGGGGACGTTCACCGCGAAGGGCTTTCCCGGTGCGGCGGCTTGGACTTTTTGGATTTGGTCTCGCAACACCTCGGGATACATGCTCCCCGCGCCCAAAATCCCCAAGCCCCCAGCCCCACTGACCGCGCTGGCCAGTTCCCATCCGCTGCACCACACCATGCCCGCTTGAATGATGGGCAGTTCGATGCCCAAAAGGGCGCACACGCGGTTGGAAGTGTTCATGACGGCAAGTTCGTGGAACCGGGATGGCCCACAAAAAAGGGGCGCCCAGAAGGCGCCCCTTTCAATCTTTTTTGGCGGTCCCCAGATCAGAGACAGCTCAGGCCGAAGCTGGCCAAGAAGGTCAGCAAATCTCCGGTGGTCACCGAGCCATCACCATCCAAATCAGCTGGACAAGAATTGTCTACAAGCTCAAACTCGCAAGACAAATCGTCCACGTTGGCAAGGGGGTTGTAGTTGGTCGCCGCTTCGTATGGGCAGCCATACACCGCCAAGGTGCCACAAGAACCGTCGTCTGTCGTGGCGTACGGATCGAATTCGACGTAGGCAGGATCTGTGCAACCTGTTCCCGCGCTGTCCTCACAAATGCCGCATGTGCCGTACACGTCATTGGTGGTTGAGCCCGCTGTGGTTTGGCGGTTGGCAAAACCCGCAAAGTCTGTCACGGGAGCGCAAGTGCCACCGGCCACCATGTCGTCGACCAATTGCTCTTGGTCGGCAAATCCGTTCACGGCGTATTTGTATTCCACGTCGCCGGTCAAATCTGCAATCTCCACGCTGAAAATACCATCGCCGTCTGCATCGGTCAACACGTTGTAGCCTTCAGAACCACACCATCCGCACCAAGGACCCGTCACGAACACTTCTGTGATTTCTGTGGTGCCATTGGTCATCGAACCTGGCGCAATGGCACAAGCCATGTCCACCTGGAACGTGGTCGGGCCATCGCTGCCGCCTCCGCCATTGCCGCCTTCTCCGTTGCCTTCCACGCTGACATTGTCCAACAGCACCATGCCTCCAGCACCCACAAAGGCGCCACTTGCGACGTTGAATTGAATGCGGAAAATGCCATTGCCTGACACGTTGTCAAAGGTGTAAGAGTACGAGGTCCAAGACCCTTCGTTCAAGCCTTGTCCTTGGATGTCGAAGGTGTTGGTCGTGCCCACACCCGGGAATTCCGTTTGCAAGTGCAATGCGGCACCGTTCAGCGGAGAGGAGAGCTTGGCATCAAAGGTCAACGTCACGCTGTTCGCCCCTTGGTAATCCACGTTGCCATCCACGTACTGGTAGATGTACGCCCGGCCAATGCCATCTGACGTGTTGAATCCGCCAAATTCAAGGGCGCCTGTCTCCACGCCTGTGTCGTTCCAAGACAGAGAAGCTTCTGGAAGCGTGGCATCTGCGATGGCTTCCCAAGCTGTGGCGCTCGCGGCTTCGTCAAAAGTCAAGTTGATCAGGCCCACAAGGTTGGGCTCTTCGCCACCGCCATTTCCACCTCCGGTGTCGTCGCAGGCCGCGCAAGAGCCAAACACGTCATTCGTTGCCGATCCCGCAGTCGTTTCCCGGTTTGCGTAACCCGCAAAGTCGGTGATGGGAGCGCAAGACGCGCCATCCACCATGTCGTCCACGAGTTGCTCCTGGTCGGCAAACGCGTTGACGCCGTACTTGTACTCCACGGTGCCCGTCAAATCCGCAATCTCCACGCTGAAAATGCCGTCGCCGTCCACGTCAGTCAACACATTGTAACCGTCAGCAGAACACCAGCCGCACCAAGGGCCCGTCACAAACACTTCTGTGATTTCTGTGGCTCCGTTGACTGTGGCTCCTGCTGCGGTTGCACAGCTCATGTCCACGTTGAAGGTCGTGGTCGTGGGCTCCGTGCCACCACCGCCGCCACCTGTGTTGGTTCCGTCGCATGCGTCGCAGCTGTTGTAGCACACCACGGGCAAAGTCGCCGCTGCCGTGATGTCCACGGTGCGGTTCACAAATCCATCAATGGTGGAAGTGCATGGGTCGCCGTCTGTGAACTCCTCTTGTGCAGTCCAGCCATCCAAGGTGAACTTGTATTCGTACGAGCCAGGAGCCAATGAAATGGTGAGGTCGTACACCCCATCGGCGTCCGCGTCGGTCATGGCAGCACATGCACCGCACCAACCGTTGAATGAGCCGTTCAAATTCACCGTGCCATACGCACCGGCATAGTCGTTGAGGTCAACCTGGAATGTGACATCCACTTGGTCTGCAGGTGCTGCATCGTTGCAAGTACCATCACACGTGCCATAGAAGTCGTTGGCGGTTGACATGGCGTCAATCGTGCGGTTTGCGTACGCTGAGAAGTCGGTGACCGGAGCACAAGTGGCCCCGTCGACCATGTCGTTGATCAAGTTCTCCTGGTCGTCGAAACCGTTGATGGCATACTTGTATTCAATCAGCCCTGTGACGGTCGAATCCAAGGTCACGGTGTAGACCCCATCGCCGTCGTCGTCCGTCATGGTGTTGTAAACGTCGTTGGCGCACCAGCCGCACCATGGGCCTGTGACAAACACATCCGTAAACCCTTCTGGCGCGCAGGTCATGTCTACGTTGAAAGTGGTTTGGGCGGAAACACCCCAACCGAACAGCGCCATGGCTGCAAACATAAAAAATCTCATGAAAAGTGAACTTGTGGCCTTGGAATGGAAACGAGAGCGAAGGCTGGCGCCCATGACAGAGAACATTCCTCTCGCGTACAAGGTACACGGCCCTGATGACTTTTCCTCTTATTTTCGGAACAGCTTCACGTTGGCGTGCACGAGGCTTTCATCCTCGACAAGGCTTCGGTGCTTCGCGACACACGCCTCCGACATCGCGTGCCATGTGTCCGTGGTCCACTGGGTGGCTTTTTGCATCCGTTCTACCCACAACGCTTTCTCCAGCGGCACATCCCATCCCAAGCCGGCCTCTGACAACCCCCTCCAAGGGGTCTGGTCGCTCAAAAGCACGGGCCGGCCATGGGCCCAGGCCTCCACGACGGCATGGCCAAAATTCTCGTGCGTCGTCGGCATCAGCAGGGCGTGAGACCGACCCCAGGCCTCCCCAAGCTCGTGGGGCGGAATGGCGCCCACATGGACGATGTCCAGTCCGGGTTTGGACAAGGACAAGAGGTGTTGCAGGTACACCTCGTCTTCCGCCGGCCCCACGAGCTCCACCCGAAGATGCTTGCCTTTCAAGTCAACTTCCTGCAGGGCTTCGAGCGCGAAGTGGAGGTTTTTGATGGGATGAATGCGGCCAAGCGCCACCCAACTCACCGTCTCCCCGTGATCCATGGGTTGACAATGTGAGGAAGGAATAGGCACATTGCTCGCACAATGGATTTCCGCGTTCGGAAAAACCCCTTGTACATCCCGCGCCTCGACTTCTGTGCTGGCGTGCCAGCGGACGCCTCGGAACAAGCCGAACAGGCGGGCCGCCGTCAAAAACACCTTCTTCTTGACCGGCTTGATGGCGAGGGCGCCAGCGCCCAACATGCCGCGAGGTGCAAGGACCACGCGGATGCCCAATGTCTGGGCCGCCCTCAAAGGGTGCAACGCAAACGGAACGCTGAACAAGCTGTTGAGGTAGACCACGTCTGGCGCGGGATTGTCGGGCGCGCCCCGCAACTTTTCGAGCCACCATGCGTGGGTGACCGAGGAGCGGTACGTGACTTCAATTCCGTCCCGCCTGTGGAGGACGTCGAGCTCGATGCCCTTAAGCGGTGATGAACTGCCAAAGTCGCGGTCGCCGCACACCACTTCGAGGTGGTGGTCGGTTTGGGCCCGAAGCAACTGCATGAGGTTGTGCACACTTCGAATGGGACCTCCCGCCTTGTACGCAGGCGGATACCACTCCACCACGGCCAAAATCCGCAGCGGACGCTTGCCTTTTGGGGTGGTGTCACTCGAGGCCATGGCGGTCAAGGTAGCCCCCAAGGACGGCAAGAGACCACACCCGGCTCCAAGACCATGTGGTTTCCCCCGCATGGAAGGACCGTTCCATGTCCGCAATCGCATCTGACTGGACCCATGCACGGTCCTTCAAGCTTTGGAGCCCGGCATCGCACACCTCCTTCAGTTCCCCGCGAAGCCACGATTCCCAGGGCAGCACAAACCCCATCTTGGGTCGGTTCACCACGTCGTCGGGCAGGAGGCCGTCGAGGGCCTCAACCAACAACCGCTTGGGAGAGGTGGGGAATTTTTGGGCATCCGGAGAGGCCAGTGCCGCCGCCACCAGCCTGTGGTCGAGGAAGGGCACGCGGACTTCCAGCGCGTGGGCCATGCTGAATTGGTCGGCGTCACGCAGCAGGGTGTGCCCCATGTACGTGCGCATTTCTGCCAGGCTCACCTGGCTGAGGAACGGAAGGCCAAACGCCTTTTTCCCCGGAGCCAATTCCGCCACCAACCACCGAAAGACCGGATTGGTCAACGGCACGTCCGAGGCCAACATGCGCTGCAAATCGGCGCGCAGAAACATCTGGCGCGACAGCGGATACGTGTGCGCCACGTCGAAGTAATGGCCTCCGAAAATCTCGGCCTGCTTGCGCGACGTCATGCCTGGACGTGCCGCGACAAGCAACTTGCCAAGAAGGCGGCGTCCGCCCTTGGGCCACGAGCCGAGCCAATTGAGTTTGGCCAAGCGCGCACTCCGCTCGAAGACGGGGTATCCGGCAAACAGTTCATCGCCGCCCAAGCCACTCAACGCCACCTTCACCCCTGCCCCTCGCGTTGCACCGCTGACCACATAGGTGTTCAGGCCGTCGGCGCTGGGGTGATCCATGGCGTCGAGGCCATGCGGAACCTGCGCCAAGAAATCTTCCGGTGTCAACCGCAGTTCGTGGTGGTCGGTGCCAAACCGCTTCGCCACGGCACGGGACCAAGGACTTTCGTCCAGCGCCGCTTCGGCAAACGTGACGCTGAAGGTGCTGACCGGCTGGGTCGCCACTTCGGACATCAACCCCACCACGGCGCTTGAATCGATGCCCCCGGACAAGAACGCACCGTAGGCCACGTCCGACCGCATCCGGAGCGCGACCGAATCGGACAGCAATTCTCGGATGCGAATGCGCCGGGCATGGTCGTCGAGCGCGGGCTCGCCCAGCGCCTCGTCCGCCGGATCCCACCACTGCGCCACCCTGAGGTCCTCGTCTTGGGCCACCAGCAAACTGCCGGGTTCCAACAAATTCACTCCGGCCACAATGGTCGCCGGTGCATGCACGGTGCCGTACATCCATTGGTCGGCCACCGCGTCCCGGTTGAGCGCGCGACGCACCTTGCCAGAGGCCAGGAGCGCGCGTACTTCCGAGGCAAAAAGAAGGGTTCCTTCCGGAGTTTGGTGCCAGTACAGCGGCTTGATGCCCAGCCGGTCACGCACCAACATCAAGCGACGTTCCGCCGCACTCCACCAAGCCAGGGCAAACATCCCGTTGAACCGCTTTAGCGCGCCTTCGAGGCCCCAATGACGCAGCGCAGCAAGCACCACCTCGGTGTCGCCATGGGTGGAAAAGCGGTGCGCGCCCGCCGCTTCCAATTCGCGACGTAACTCGAGGTAATTGTACACCTCGCCGTTGAACACAAGCACGTCGTCGCCGATCTGGAATGGCTGGTTGGCCCCTTCTCCGGTGTCCAAAATGCTCAGCCTGCGGTGGCCGAGCACCACGTGCTCTTCGTCGGACCAAACGCCTTCCGCATCGGGTCCGCGGTGAGCGATGTGCGACACCATGTCCCGCACACGCGCCGTGGCGTCTGCCAGTCCTTGGAACGCCTCAAGTCCGTGGGCCCCTGCAATTCCGCACATCAGCTGCCGCTTTCGGCCGAACCCTTCAATCCGTCCCAGCCCTGGGCCTGCAAAGGCACTTCGGGGCCGTTTTTGGTCACGAGTGTGAACGCGTCAGGCGCGGCCACAGCGTGGCCGATGATGCTCAACTTGGGGTGGTTCCGAACCTTTTCGTAATCGTCTTGCTTGACGGTGAAAAGCAGCTCGTAATCCTCGCCACCGCTGAGCATACACAGCGTCGGGTCGAGGTTGAACTCGCGCGCCGTGTCGTACACCTTGGGGTCGATCGGCAGCTTGTCTTCGTACACCTTGAATCCAACGCCAGAAGACGTGCCCAAGTGCATGATTTCGCTCGACAACCCGTCGCTGATGTCAATCATGGAGGTTGGCTTCAGGCCGAGATCCGCCATTTCGCGCACCACATCCACGCGGGCTTCTGGCTTCAACTGACGCTCCAAGAGGTAGGCGAAATCTTCGAGTTCCGGCTGGGCGGTGGGGGCCGCTTGGAAGACGCTTTTCTCACGTTCTAAGATTTGGAGTCCCATGTAAGCCGCGCCCAAATCCCCGCTCACCACCAAGAGGTCGTCGTCCCCCGAACCATCGCGCCCCACCAAGGCATCCGGCTCGGCGAGGCCCATGGCCGTCACCGACAACGTCAAACCCGAGGGCGAAGACGTCGTGTCGCCTCCCACCAAGTCCACCTTGTAGACCTCGCACGCAAGGCGAATGCCTTCGTAAAGCTCGTCCACGGCCTCCACGGAAAACCGGTTGCTCAACCCCAAGCCCACGACCACTTGCGTGGGGGTCGCGTTCATGGCACAGATGTCGCTCAAGTTGACCACCACAGACTTGTAACCGAGGTGCTTCAGCGGGACATAGCTGAGGTCAAAGTGCACGCCCTCGCAAAGCATGTCAGTGGACACCACCACGCGCTTGCCCATTGGGTCAATGACCGCTGCGTCGTCCCCGACCCCGCGAAGGGTCGACGGCTGTTGGTGACTCAATGCTCGCGTCATGCGTTGAATCAACCCAAACTCACCCAATTCACTGATTTCCGTGCGTTCCATGGGGCGAAGGTACTGCACCAAGTCACCCCAACCGAAGACCGAATTTCCCCTCAAGGCCGCGCCAAGAACCGCGCAATTTCGTCTTCGAGTTCCACGTCAGAATGGACTGGCAAGGACCAAAGTCGCGCGAGTTCCGACGCCTGGTCCAAAATCGCGGTCGGCGCCAACACGGCGATTTGGTCCATCGTCAAGTTTCCGTCGTCAATCAGCACATTCCAACCGCACCCCAATTGGCGCGCGTCGGAAAGCCCCATCACATGCGTGGCCACTTTGGCCACCTCCTTGGGGTCCTTCACCCCCAAACGCGCCATGCATTCGAGGATCATGTCTGGTCCTGGCGTGGGGCGCTCGACTTCCTCGGCCAACACCAAGGCGTGAAACGGCGGCGTTTCATCCCAGCCCAAACGGTGCAGCAACACCTTGACCACCCGCGCGTCCAGCGTGGTCGTGGCCGCCACTTGGAGGCCGGCACGCGTCCACATTTCGCAAAGCCGCACCACACTCGAAGAGGGTTGAATGGCCCCCCCAAATCGAACGAGCCGTTGCAATTCTTTGACGGCCAATTCGTGGATGGATTTGACCGCCGACTCGTTGGGCCGTTCCATGGGGAACAACCACTGAAACACACGACAAATGCCTTGCGTGCCAGGGTGGCCAATGGCCATACCTGCAATGTCGGGGTCCACCCGCTCACCATGGGCTTGAAACGCGGCAGCGAGGGCGCTTCTCACCGCCTCGTCATGTTCTACAAACACGCCCAAGAGGTCCATGACGACCAGTTTGGGCGCATCCCCGCGATGGGTTTTGGAGATGTTGTTAGGCATGAGGCGAAAGAACTCCCCTCATGTTCACTTGTACGCCAACCAAGGGTTGGGTTTTCGTCAACAAAGTGTGTTGGGCGTGTTGCCCCGAGGTCAAGCGCCGAGGGCCACAATCACACCTTCGAAATGAAGGTCAAGCCCGGCAAGGGGATGGTTGAAATCGACGTGCACCACGTCCCCCTCCACTTCCACCACAACCCCGATCAACTCGTTGCCCTCGTCGTCCTCCAACGGCACGACCTCTCCGGGCTTCATGACTTCCTCGTCGATTTTGCCGTCGACCATGAAGGTCTCCTTGGGCAATGCCACAATGGCTTCTTCGGTCTCGTCGCCGTAAGCGTCCTCACAGGCGATCACAAACGAAAACGGCTCGCCCGTCTTTTTGCCCAGCAACTGCTGCTCAAACGCTTCGAGCGCTTCCTCGTCCCCCATCCGGAACACAAAGGGCGCCTCTTCGGTGCACGTTTCCAGTTCTTCCCCCTCAGGTCCATCGGCCCGCAAGGTGTATGCGACTTCAACGAGGGAGGTACGTTCGACCTGTTTCATGCTGCGAAAGTACACCTAACTTGGAGGCATGATTGCGCTGCCTCGACTCCTTTTTTCCCGTCTGACCGCCCTTTTCTTGGCTGCGGGCACATGCGGATTGGCCTCAGGCCAAACCTCTTCCATCCCCCGCCTCCACGAACACGAACGCACCGTGCGCGCCCCCTTCCTTGTTCAAGGGTGTCACGCCGCGGGTTGCACGCAGGACAATCCTGCGCTTCGGGTGCTGCCCGTCGACAACTACGACATGGGGCCAAGCATCGCGCGCAGTGACAGCTTTGACGTCGTGCACTACGATTTGGTGTTGGACGTGACGGACTATTCGGGGCAATCCATGCAAGCCTTGGCCACCATCGATTTCACGGTGCTGCAGGGCGGGGGGACCTCTATGTGGTGGGACCTCCAGGGCTTGACCGTCGACAGTGTGCACTGGAACGGCAATGCGGTGACCTTCGAACAAGCAGGGCCAGAACTCCACGTCGATGCGCCGGCCCCCATGACGGAAGGTGAAGCGGTGGAGTTGCAGGTTTGGTATGGAGGGCAGCCCAACGACGACCCCTACTGGGGCGGAGTGTACTACGCCAGCGACCTGATCTACAACCTAGGCATCGGCCTGACCTCCATCCCGCCCAACTTCGGCAAGGTGTGGTACCCGTGCTTCGACAACTTTGTGGAACGCGCCACCTACACCTACCACATCACCAGCGCGGGCGGACGACGGGCCCACAACCAAGGCCACCTCGTCGAGGAGGTCGCGTTGGGTGGCGACACCGTGCGGACCACCTGGGCGCTGGACCACCCCATCCCCACGCACCTCAGCGCCATGGCCGTGGGGCCCTACGTAGACCACGACTACGAGCACGAAGGGGAGTACGGAACCATCCCGGTTCGACTCACGGGCAAGGCGGGGGACATCAATGCCATGCAGGCCAAATTCGCCGACCTCGGCTTCGCCATTGACGCCCTGGAATACTGGTGGGGTCCCTACGCCTGGGAACGCGTCGGATACGTGTTGACCACGGACGGCGCCCTCGAAATCCCCACCAACATTGCCTACCCCCGGTTCATGATGGAGCAGAGCAACTTCGCCAACGGAGACCTGTTCGCCCACGAATTGGGACACCACTGGTGGGGCGACTTGGTGGCCCCCACCATCCACAACCACATGTGGTTGAAGGAAGGGCCTGCGGAATACAGCAGCCACCTTTTTGTGGAGTGGAAAGACGGCCACGAGGCCTTTGTGGATTTGGTCAAAGACAACCAACAATTTGTGCTGGAAGAATGCCATGTGCAAGACGAAGGATTCCACCCCCTTTCACCCATGCCCGACGAACACATCTACGGTCGACATACCTACTACAAGGGCGCCAGCATCATGCACAACCTCCGCGCCTACCTCGGAGACGAGGTGTTCCGTCAAGCGGGCCAAGACGTCATTGCGGCGCGCTTCGACAGCCACATGGACGTGGCCGACTTTGAAATGCTTCTCGAAGAGGCCACGGGTGAAGATTTGACCCCCTTCTTC
Source organism: uncultured Comamonadaceae bacterium (assembly GCA_964527895.1). Classification (GTDB taxonomy): domain Bacteria; phylum Bacteroidota; class Bacteroidia; order Flavobacteriales_D; family Sanyastnellaceae; genus UBA11663. The sequence continues at coordinate 37,281 of CAZGQI010000003.1, forward strand.
GAAGCACAAGCCCTGCAGCCCGGGTTCAGCACATGGGTCGTCGACAGCATGAGCACAGCGCCCGAGAACGGCTGCTTTGCCACAACGCTGCACCTGCACCAAAAGCTCCGCGCGTGCCCGGGCTTCCACGAAAACGAGCCCCTCGACGTGACGCTGTGGAACGCGCAATGGGACACCACGCTGGTGCATGCCCGTGTCGGTGGAGAGTTTGACCAAATCACCTTCCAACACGAAGAACCCTTCATCTTGGTTGGCCTGAATGCCGATGGGCGGCTCAACCAAGGCCGCCTGGACCACACCTTCGCCGTCACCGAACCCACGGGCTTGAGCAACCTGCCTTGGGTGGACATGCGCGTGGGATGCGACGACATCCCCGAGGGAGACAGCATCCTGGTCCGTGTGGAGCACCACTGGGCCGCCCCAGACCAAGGCCCTGCGGCACCGTATGTGGAGAGTTTGAGCGACACCCACTTTTGGGTGGTGGACGGCACGTGGGAAGAGGGCAGCGACAACGCGCCGCTCTTGGACGCCCGACTCAACTACGTCGGCAACGACGACACCGACCTCGACGCGGGACTTTACGGAGACACAGAAGAAGGGGCGTTCCTTGCGTGGCGGCCGCGCGCCGGTTCGCCTTGGGTCCAATACCCCGATTACGACTGGCAGGCGGGTTCGCTCGCCAACGGAAGCGGCGTTTTCAAGATTTCCAATCTTCGCAAAGGGCAATACGCCTTCGCCAAGGGCGACGTTTCTGTGGCCCTCCAAGAGGTGTCCACGTCGTCCACGCCTGAACTCACTTTGATGCCCAACCCAGCCAGCGAAACGCTTCGTTGGAACCTCCGAGGATCGACCCCCTCAGAAACGCTCATCTTGAACGTCTTCAACAGTTCAGGCCAACTCGTGCACACGGCAGCCTGTGCCGACGGGCACGTGGACGTCAGCGCTTGGCCTCGGGGCACCTATGAGGTGCGCTTTGGAACGGAAGGCGGCGCGATCCGCGCCACGGGCACATTTGTGGTGGCGCGCTGATCAGGGTGCGGGCTGCGGAATGCCCACCAAGGCCGACCGGCGCACAAGCCCCTCCACTTCTCGGATGTACGGCCGCTTGTCGAAATAGGGCGCGTAGGCGTATCCTTCAATCGTCAGGAGTCTCCCTTCTGCTTCGTCCACGATGGTCAAACTGTAAAAGGGTCCGCCCATGAAGTCGTTTTCCATCTTCCACAAGCCGCGAATCTCGAGGGCAAAGTGGCCGTCAAACTGCATCTCCTCATAAGCGGGAAAGAACCGCCGTTCGGTGGCCATGTAACTGCCTTGGGTGGGGCCTTGAACGTGCTTTCGGGTCAACGCATCCCGACGGTCAAGCACGTGCTCCAGGCTGAGCTGGTCTGAGCTGACATACGGTTCGCTGTGAATGAAGAACCCTTGTTGAATATCGTGGTTGTCGCCGCCTTTCAACCGGGTGAGCTGACGGTCGACCCACCAGAAGTCGTCGGTTTGTTTGGCCAAACGCGCATCCTTGGGCCACAATCCCTGGATGCCCCACTTGTTCAACACGTCGCGGGCCACCACTTCGTTGGGAGAAAGCGCCACAATGTCGGCAAAGCGCGATGCCTCCTCGGCGTGCAACAGGCTGACCATCTCCCCGCCGCGGGACAACAGAACCTCGGTCAGCGCCTCTGCCGTGCGCGCCTTGGCCACCATGTAGATTTGGCCTCGGCTGTATTTGTTTCGGTAAAACGTGAGCGACGGCTCTTGGGTGTCCACCCTGTCGGCCACCTCCAGCACCAAGATGTTGCGGTGGGGCTTCCAAAACCGGTCAAACAACGCCGGTTCCAGGTGAACCACGTCCATCAGCGGCTCGTACTGTGGAAGCACCGGATAAGGCTGACCCATCAACGCTTGGATCGTGTCCCCCGCGGGGCCCGCCCAAACCTCAGGCGTCGCCACCACCACCAGCTCTCCTGCCGCCCCCACTTTGCCGGGAAGCGCCACCCTGGCCCCATCCCCTTCGCAGGCGGGCAAGGACACGAGCGCCAAGGCCACAACGAGCCAAGCCGAAAAGAACTTAGAGGGTGTTGGGATCTGCATGGATGATCAATCGTTGGCCCACGCGGATGGTGGTGCTTTTCAGGTCGTTCCAAGCCTTAAGCTGGGACACTTTCACCCCGTGCTTTCGCGCAATCGTGCCAAGCACATCGCCGCTTTTCACCCGGTACACCACGGGCTCAGGCTCGTACTTGATGGTGGGGGTCAAATCGGGTTTGTGGGCGCGCATCGCCTCTTCCTTCTCCAAAAACTCGGCCACTTTTTCCACCGGCCAGCGCACCGCGAATTTCTCGCCTGGTCCAGGCACGATTTTCAGGCGATACATGGGGTTCAAAACGGCAACTTCCGCTTCGGAAAGGGACGTTACGGCCGCCATTTGGTCGAAGCGCAACGGCCCCTCCACCATCAACGTGTCCACCGACATCGCCCCATGAAGCGCCTTTTGCGGGAAGATGCCGTGGTCCGCGTGGTGCTCCATCATGTACACCACGGCAATGAAGTTGGGCACGTAGTCTCGGGTTTCTTTGGGCAAGAACGGCCGCACCTCCCAGTAATTGGTCTTGCCGCCAGACCGCCGAATTGCCTTGTTGACGTTGCCTGGACCGGCGTTGTAGGCCGCAAGTGCGAAATACCAGTCGCCGTACATCCGATGCAATCGGCGCAGGTGTCGACAGGCCGCCTCCGTGGCCAACAAGGGGTCTTTTCGCTCGTCCACATACCCGTCGATGCGAAGTCCTTCCGCCTTCGCCGTGTAATACATGAACTGCCAGAGGCCGCGCGCGCCCGCCGGCGATCGGGCTTCTGGGTTCAGGCCGCTTTCCACCACCGACAAGTACTTCAACTCAAGCGGCAAGCCCTCCCGTGCCAGCACCTCTTCAAACAACGGGAAGTACATCGCCGAACGGCCCAGCATGGTTCCGAGGTGATGCGTTCGTCGCTTGCCGTAGGTCACAATCCTGCGATGCGCCACTGGATTCCAACGGAGGTCGAGTTCAGAAAGCACATTCAGAGCGGCCAACCTCTCAGCGACAAACGCAGAATCCAAGTGGTCGCCCACCCGTGCCAAACCCACATCGGGCACATTCCAAAGAGAGGAATCTGAACTGACACAGTGGGCCGTGGCACACCATTCAGCCCATTGGGCTTCCCAATCCATCGCGATGTCATGGGGCACCGTGTCAGTGCTGACCAACGTGTCGGGCTCAACATGCAAAGCGGTGTCGTGTGACACTGGCACAGCCAAGGAGTCTCCTTCCGTTTGGCCAAAGGCGACAACGCACATGAACCCGAAGACCCACGACAAGCACGTCGCAAGGCCTTTCATCAGGCGTCCTTGTCCGAGCCGTCTGCCTTGTCTTCTTTGCCGCTCGAAGCGTCTTTGAATTCCTTCATGCCCTGGCCGAGGCCGCGCATGAGCTCAGGGATTTTGCGGCCACCAAAGAGCAGCAAAATGACCAATGCAATGAGGAGGAGTTGTGTAGGACCGACGGCACCCATGGCGTGAAGATTTGAGGGCAAGTTCCGAAATCCGGGCCAGTTGCCAACACTTCTGGACTCAAGTCCTCAACGGCGCGTTGTCGATGAGACGCACCCCTTGGACATGCGCGGCCACCACCACGTGTGCTTCTTGATCACGGGCCCCTCTGGAGGGCTCAAAGGACTGCGCATCCACCACGTCGAGGTATTCCAAGGTGATGCCAGGAGTGGCTTCAAGGGCCTCGCGACCCGCAGTCAACGCCTCGGCCACATCTCCCCCCTTTGCGCACGCCTCCTGCAATTCGCGTAGGGTCCGACTCAACCGACGCGCAGTCACCAACCCCTCATGGTCAAGTCGGGCGTTTCTCGAACTCAATGCCAAGCAATGGTCGTCGCGAACCAGCGCGCCGACCACCACCTCCAAGTTTGGATGGCGCTCGCGGGCCAAACGCTTCACCACCGCAACTTGTTGCAGGTCCTTTTCGCCAAAGACAGACAAGGACGGCCTCACGGCGTCAAAAAGCAGGTCTACCACCGCGACCACGCCGTCAAAATGCCCCGGGCGATGGGCGCCTTCATACGCATGGGTGAGCGGCCCCCAATCCACAGAAGGCGCCGAAGGTACCCCACCGTACAAGTCTTCTGCAGAGGGTGCAAACACGGCGTCTGCACCGGCATCCGCCGCAAATGCGGCATCGCGATCCAGCGTCCTCGGATACGACTCAAAGTCGTCCTGTTCATTGAATTGTGTGGGGTTCACGAGCACGGACACCACGACCAACTCGCAGCGCCCGGCAGCCAACCGAATCAAACTCGCGTGACCCTCATGCAACGCGCCCATGGTGGGCACAAACCCCGTTTGCCGCGACGCCCAAGCGTTGTCGCGCTGCCAAGCGTGAAGCTCTTCCAAAGAATGCAAAAGGACCATGGAAACCAGTTGTTTTGGCGCTGTAACCCGCGTGAATGCTTGGATTTGGGTCCAAATTTACTTATCTTAGGGCTCCGTTTCACGAAGTACATAACTATGAGTAAGCCACGCGTCCTTTACATTTCTCAGCACCTCACTCCCTACCTCCCGGAAACCACGATGAGCCACGTCTCACGCATGTTGCCCCAAGGGACGCACGAGAAAGGAAAGGAAATCCGCGTTTTCATGCCACGATTTGGCAAGATCAATGAGCGCCGGCACCAACTCCATGAGGTCATTCGCCTTTCCGGCATGAACCTCAATGTGAACGATACGGATCACCCTTTGATCATCAAGGTGGCCTCCATACCCTCGGCCCGCATTCAGGTGTACTTCATCGACAACGACACTTACTTCAAGCGCAAGGCTGTCTTGGAGGACGCAGATGGAAATTTCTTCGAAGACAACGACGAGCGCAGCCTCTTCTTCGTTCGCGGCGTGCTTGAAACGGTGCGCAAGCTGGGCTGGGCGCCGGACATCATCCACTGCAGTGGATGGATGACCAGCCTCGTTCCGCTTTACCTCAAGCACGTGTTTGCCGACGAACCTTACTTCGAAAACGCCAAGGTGATTTACCATGCGTACGACGAAGGGTTTGAAGGTTCTTTGGATGCCGGCATGGCCGCCAAGGCTGAGGCGCACGGCATTCCTGCAGACGCCTTGGCCAGCATTGGCGAACCGACCTTCGAAAACCTCAACGCGCTCGGCATGCAAGGTGCAGACGCGATCATCGTGGGTTCCGAAGAGCTCAGCACCGAATCGCAAGCAGCTTTGGCCGGCATGGACAAGCCCGTCTTGCCCTACAGCGGAAGCGAAGGGTTTGTTTCTGAAATCAACGCCTTCTACGACACCATGTTGGAGGGAAAGGCTGAGACTGTCGCGGAGTAAAGGAGTTCTTGTTGAACTTCGTGCCCTCATGAAGAGGAACGACTTCCGCATCCACCCGACAGTCAGCTTGTTTCTTGGATGCTTTTTGGCACTCGCCCTCGGGTGCACCAAACCGACCACAGACATTGGGCTCGGACTTCAACCCGCGTCTGAATTGCTCGATGTGGTTGTGATTGACACGGTCACGGTCAAGCTCGCCACGCTTCGTGAAGACAGCCTCAGAACCGATCGACTCAGCACGGGACTTGTGGGCAGCGTGTACGTTCCTCGCTTTGGGCAAGTTCGTGCGTCGTTGGCCACGCAACTTCGCCTCTCTGCCACCGATTTGAACTTCGGTGAGAACCCTGTGGCCGACAGCCTCTTCCTGCAATTGCGATACACGGGAGACTTCTACGGCCGGCTTTCGCCATCCTCTTTCTCCATTCAGCCTCTGACAGACAGCCTGTCCTTCGACAGTTCGTATTACTCCTCGTGGACGCCGCCAACGACCGGTGACGAATGGGTGTCTCCCTTGGCAGGCGCCATGGACTTGCGCCCGGCCGATGAGCTCATCCTTGGGGAGGACACCTTGCCCCCCACGCTTCGCATTCCCTTGAGGACTGACTTGGGCCAAACCTTGGTCGACCTCGATTCGAGCACCTACGACGAAAACGCATCCTGGTTTGAGGTCGTGCCTGGCATTTTGGTTCAACCCTTGGATGTGCTGCATGGCGCGCTTGCCTTCGACATCAACAGCGGATTGAGCGTCATGCGGTTGCACTACCACAACGACGCCGACACCTCGTTTTACGATTTCCTGATCAGCCCCTTGAGTGCGCGCATGAACTTGTTCGAGCATGTGTTCGAAGGCGATTTGGCGGTATTGGATGCGGACGAATCGGTGGAAGAATTGGCTGGCACAGAACGTGCTTACGTGTTGTCTGCATCGGGCACCAAAGTCCGTCTTCGCTTCCCACACCTTGCCGCGTTTCAGGACAGCCTCTCGGACGTTCCCACCGTGCTGAAAGCGGAGTTGGTGCTTCCGGTCGATCCGGAGTCCTTTGACAAACCCATCCCGGCGCCCGATCGGCTATTTGTGTTGCTCGAGAACGAAGAAGGCAATTTGTCGGAAACGCCGGACGAAGAGGCGCCGATTCCGGTGGACGGCACCTACGATGCCACGCGAAAGGCTTACGTCTTCAACCTGAGCAGCACCGTCCAAGCGCTGATGAAAGGCGATTTGGACGGCCGTGAGTTGTACCTTGTGTCCAGCCGTCGCGGCGTCTCCGTGTCCAGCGTGGTATTGAAAGGCACCCAGGTGGACGACCCCGCACGACTGACCTTGACCCTCGGACGCTAACCAAAGTTTGCCCTCGCACCATGTGTGGAATTGTCGGATACCTCGGGCCCCAAGAAGCCTACCCCATCCTCATTGACGGATTGAAGCGCCTCGAATACCGAGGATATGACAGCGCGGGCATCGCCACGTTGGAAAGCCAAGACAAGCTGCGCATCGAAAAGAAGCAAGGCAAAGTGGCCAACTTGGAAGCGCATGTTGGGGAGAACAAACCCCAAGGCACCGTGGGCATCGGGCACACGCGGTGGGCCACACACGGCCCCCCCAGCGACGTGAACGCCCACCCTCACGCCGGAGGCCAAGGACGCATTGCAGTCATTCACAACGGCATCATCGAGAACTACGAGGCCCTTCGGGAACTGCTCACCCACCGCGGCCACAACTTGGTCAGCCAAACCGACACCGAAGTGCTTGCCCACTTCATCGAAGAAGTACAGCTCTCCACGGGCCTGGACTTGCCCGATGCCGTTCGGACCGCACTCAAGGAAGTGGTGGGCGCATACGCTCTGGTTGTGATTGACCAAAATCATCCCGACCGCCTCATTGCTGCACGCAAATCTTCCCCGCTCGTCATCGGCGTGGGTCAAGACAACGAATTCTTTGTGGGTTCCGACGCCACGCCCATTGTGGCCCACACCAAAAACGTCATCTACCTCGAAGACGAGGAAGTGGCGACGATGCATCGCTCGGGAGAGCTGACCATCCGCACCATCGGTGACACGGTCGTCACACCCGAAATCCATGCCATCGAACTCGAGATGGCGTCTCTGGAAAAAGCAGGGTACGACCACTTCATGCTGAAGGAAATCTTTGAGCAGCCCAAATCCATCCGCGACTCCATCCGTGGACGCATCCGCCTCCAGGCGGGAGAGTCGACAGTGTCGGGAATCGACGACCACTGGGACGTGTGGAGCAAAGCCCAGCGCATTCTGATTCTCGGGTGCGGAACGAGTTGGCATGCCGGACTGGTGGCCGAATACCTCTTCGAGAGTTTGGCGCGCATTCCTGTGGAAGTGGAATACGCCTCCGAATTCCGATACCGGAACCCCATCATCCGTGAAGACGACGTCGTCATTGCCATCTCCCAAAGTGGAGAAACAGCGGACACGTTGGCGGCCATCCGTTTGGCCAAGGAACAAGGCGCGCACGTGTTTGGGGTGTGCAACGTGGTAGGATCAAGCATCGCGCGAGAAACCCACGCCGGCGCCTACACCCACGCAGGACCCGAAATCGGCGTCGCCTCCACCAAAGCCTTCACAGCTCAAGTGGCCGTGTTGACCATTTTGGCCATGCACGTGGGACATCGCTCCGGAAAGCTTGAGGACCAGCAGTTCATGCGCCTCATGACGGGGCTCGACAACATCCCTGGCCTCGTAGAGCGGGTGTTGGACAACGCGGGCATCATTGAACACATCGCGGGGAAGTTCGCGCACGCGGAAAACGCCTTGTACCTCGGCCGAGGGTACCAATTCCCCGTGGCGCTCGAAGGCGCGTTGAAACTGAAAGAGATCAGCTACATCCATGCCGAGGGCTACCCCGCGGCCGAAATGAAGCACGGCCCCATCGCGTTGATCGACGAGGCGATGCCCGTGGTCTTCATTGCCACCCAGGACGAGGTCTATGAAAAGGTGGTGAGCAACATCCAAGAAGTGAAGGCGCGTGGGGGCCAAATCCTGGCCGTCGTCACCGAAGGAGACACCAAGGTTCGGGCCTTGGCCGACCACATTTTGGAAATTCCCAAGGTCGACGACGCGTTGGCACCGCTTCTCACCGTGATTCCCATGCAACTTTTGAGCTACCACATCGCGTTGATGAGGGGGTGCAACGTGGACCAACCGCGCAACCTTGCCAAGAGTGTCACCGTGGAATGACGCGTCGCACCTGACATAAATATGGTTATCAACAATCATTTCTGTGAATGTTGATAACCTCGAATTGTTGTGAATCTCTCGTTGTGTGCTTTCTTGCACCACCGAATCTTTGAAACCTAAATTTCAGTCATGAAAAAACTGATGTTCACCTTGGCCGCGTTCGCCGTGGCTTTCACCTCCGCCAATGCACAAAAGCAGTTGGGCGGCGAGCACAACATTGAAGTATCCTTCAATCCGTTTGGTGCCAACCCTATTAACGCTTCTGTCATCAAGTACAGAAACTTCCTTGACGACGACGCTGCGTTGCGTGTGACCCTCGGCCTGAACAACACCAGCAACAGCTACCTCGTTGTGCCTGAAAACTCCCTCCAGGAAACAGGCGCCACTGGCACGCTTACACACCCTGACTTGTTTTTGACCAACGACCACTCTCGTTTGGACTTGGGCATCGGTTACGAAAAGCACTTCAAAGGAACCGACAACTTGTCTCCCTACCTCGCCGTGGGCGCAGGCATCAGCATGAACTCCCTCACTCTGCAGCGTGAGCGTTTCAGCGCACTCAATTTGGACGGCAGCACGGTTGACTTCTCCGTTTGGGAAAGTGAGCCCGATCCTGCCAACTGGGGAGTGTGGTCTTACGCGAACGAGATCAAATCCACGACGCTCAATGTGGACTTGCTCTTCGGTGCTGACTACTACTTCAACGATGCGATCTACGTGGGCTTTGAAGCTGGCCTTCGGTTCTCACAAACGGCGGGAATCACGTCGACCATCACTGCAAGCGACAACAACGCCTTCAACATCTACTTCGATGGTGGCCAGGGCAACCCCTCCGGTGAGGATGGCCTCGTAGTGAACACCAACGACGCCAGTGGTGGAGGATTCCAGTGGAACAGCGCCACAGAGGTGAATTACGTCATCAACGGCCAACCTTGGCTCGGTGACGGTGTCACAACCGTGAACCCTAACGGTGGTCCCGCCGACCAAGCCGCGTACATCGCTGCAGACGCCCTCTGGTCAGATTGGTCGGAACAGTCTCCTGCCACTCAAGACGCTGTGATTGACCCCAACGGTTTCCCCCGAGATCCTGCGCGTGACGCATTTTTCAGCGGCGCAAACTTCTTGGGCACGTACTCTACCGGCATGCTCCGTATTGGTTTCTTGTTCGAATAAGAACAAACCCACTTCGACTTACACAGAAAGGCGCCCTCGTGGCGCCTTTCTTCGTTTCTTGAGGTCATGGATTGTCACTTCGAATGGAACGGCATCGCCCATCGTGCCGACTTGACGCGCCCCTTGGATTTGAGCACCATGTTGGTGGGCAATGGCGGTCCCAATCCCTCCGCGTGGTATGTGGATTCTCCCAAGATGACCCCCGTCCGCGGGGACGGATTCGTGGGTGCCGTCGACCAAGGGGGTTCTGTGAATTTTCGTGACATCCTGTTCAATCCTCACGGCCACGGCACACATACGGAATGTCTGGGGCACATTACGCCGGTCATCCATCCCGTGGACCCTTTGTTCCGCGGAAGGACATCGCACTTCCCGTGTTTGGCCATCAGCGTGACGCCCCAACGGCGTGAAGACGACCTTGTGGTGGACGTCGACAGCCTCGAAGCCCTGCCCGATGGACCCTGGCCGCCGGCCTTGGTGATCAGAACACTGCCCAACGACGACGCCAAACGCACCAAAGCGTGGTCCAACACCAACCCACCCTACTTCACCGTTGCCTTCATGGACAAGCTTGTCCAACAGGGCGTCGAGCATGTGCTGGTGGATTTGCCGTCGGTGGACCGTGAAGTGGACGGCGGGCGGTTGGAGGCGCATCACGCCTTTTGGCGGGTTCCAGACAACCCGAGACAGGGATGCAGCATCACGGAGCTCATCTACATGCCTTCCAATGCGCCCGACGGGATGTACCTCCTCCACCTCGGTGTGGCTCCCATGGACAACGACGCGGCGATCAGCCGGCCGGTGCTTTATCCTTTGGTCTGATCCATCTGAGGCAGGACAACCACAAACGCGCTTCCCTTGCCAAGCTCGGACGACACGTCCAAGCGTCCTCCGGCGCCCTTGACAATCGCCCGAACCATGGCGAGGCCGAGGCCCAAGCCGTGGGTTTTGGTGGTGAATTTGGGCTCAAAAATGCGTGCCAAGCGCGACTCCTCGATGCCATCGCCGTTGTCCCGCACCTCAATGGTCGCCAGACCTTTCTCACACGTCAGCCGCACCTTGACTTCGACATCTCGGCCGGGACCCGATTCCAACGCGTTTTGGACGAGGTTGTTGAAGGCGCGCATGAGCCGCGTCCGGTCCGCAAACACGACCACCTCTTCCGAAGGCAACTCAATCTGAACGCCTGACGACTCGTGCAGGTACACCACATCCTGAAGCAATCGATTGACGCCAATCCGACTCATTTCTGACTTGCCGTCTGTGGCCAACATGGCAAAGCCCTCTGCGATGTTGCTCAACGCATCGATCTGCTGGGTGGTGGTCTGGGTGTAGCGTTGCAATCGCGCTTCAAAATCTGGTGCGCCATCACGCCAGGCCCGATCCAAGTGTTGCGCCCCCAATTTCAGGGGGGTCAGTGGGTTTTTGATTTCATGGGCGACCTGCTGTGCCATTTCCCGCCACGCCCCTTCCCGTTCCAGAGAAGCACGCGCGTTCATGCTTTCCTCCAATTGCACAAGCAGGGCATTGTAAGAGGCCACCAAACTTCCGATTTCATCTCTCCAACGGTACGTGAGCGTTTTGCTTTGGCCTCGTTGCAAGGGGTTGGACTGCATGTCTGAACTCAGGCGCCTTAGAGGCCCCACAATCGAGTTGGACAAGGAAAACCCAAGCAACCCCACCAACAGGAACAAAAGGGCGTACACGGGCGCCAAACGAAGCAAAAACGCCTTCCAATCCGCCTCCTCTGCCAAGCGAGGGTCGTAATGGACGTGACCCAAAGCCAGCACTTCGCCGCTTCCTGTCTTCAATGGCCAAACCACTTCCGTGCCTCCGCGGACGTTTGGAATTTCTGTGCGCCCCTCTCCATGCGTCGCCGACGTAAGGACGTCGTAGTTCAAGGATAAGGCGACTGTGCTGTCGGGCGACCCTGGGCCCGCAGAGGTCGTCACCAACCGGCCTTGGTTGTCGTACAGCGAAAATGTGAGGCTGTGCACGTCGGCCAATTCACAGATGCGGTCCGTGAACACCAAGGCCAAGCTGTCCTGCCCCACCGTGCCACCCATGCGTTCGAGCATGTAGCTCAGGCTTCTTTGAAGTGCGGCTTCTTTGCGTAGCAACCGCTGGGCGTTGTAGGTGGCCTCTGCATCGACGCCGTACCGATACGCCACGTAACCAGTGGCCACCAGCGCGCAAAGCACCACGGCCATCATGCCCAGGAAGATGCGGAACCTCAAGCCCATGGGCTCAAGCTAACCACAAAGTGTGCCAAGAAAACAGGGAGCGGCCGATTAGCCGTCGAGCGCCTCAGAACCGGCCACGATCTCGAGGATTTCTGTCGTGATCGCCGTTTGACGAGCCTTGTTGTACGTGATGCGCAAGTCACGGAGCAACTCACCACCGTTGTCGGTGGCTTGGTGCATGGCCGTCATCCGCGCGCCGTGCTCTGCAGCATGGCTGTCGAGCAACGCCTTGTACAACTGAACGCGAAGGGCGTTGGGAAGCATGCGCTCCACAATTTCTTCTTTGTTGGGCTCGAAGATGTAGTCAACGGAAGATGCATCGCCTTCTGAATCCACATCAGGGAGCATGGGCAAGAACGCCTCTTCCGTGGGGATCTGCACCGCCGCGTTCTTGAATTGGTTGTATGCCAACACAACGCGGTCGTACGTGCCGTCCGCGAATTGGGCCATCACTTCATTGGCCACCTCAGAAGCATGGGCGAAGTCGAGGTTCTCGAACAGTGTGGTCGACGCATCCCCGAACCCTTCTGCCACGGGCCACTCCAAACGGTTGGCAGCGTCCAGCGCCTTCTTTCCGAGTGGCAAGACCGCGTATGCTTGGTTGGCTTCTTCGCAAGCTTTCACTGCGCTGGTCGCAAGCTTCACAACGTTGTTGTTGAATGCGCCACACAACCCCCGGTTGGAGGTGATGGACACAATCAACACCCGCTTGACCTCACGAACTTCGGAGTATTGACCTTCTCCCTGCTCCAAGCTGGCACTCACGTTGGCCAACATGCCCTGCAGCTTCACAGCGTAAGGGCGCATTTGGGTGATGGCATCTTGCGCACGGCGCAACTTTGCCGCAGACACCATTTTCATTGCAGAGGTGATCTGCATGGTGTTCTGCACCGAGGAGATGCGATCGCGTACTTCTTGAAGTCCTCCAGCCATGGCTTAACGAATCAGGCGTAACGGGCGGTCATTTCTGCTGCCGCAGACTCAATCACACTGGTTTCTGCGTCGGTGTACTTGCCGGCTTTCAACGAAGCCATGGTGTCCGCATGCTTGTTGCGCATGTAGCCCAAGAACTCCACCTCAAACTCGCGAATCTTGTCCACGGGGACATCTTTCAACAAGTTCTTGGTGCCGCAGTAGATGATGGCAATCTGCTCCTCTACAGGGAGGGGAGAGTTTTGGGCTTGCTTCAAGATCTCCACGTTGCGTTCACCCTTGCCAAGCACGGCTTTGGTGGCGTCGTCGAGGTCAGAGCCAAACTTGGCAAACGCTTCCAACTCGCGGAACTGCGCTTGGTCAAGCTTCAGTGTACCTGCCACCTTCTTCATGGACTTGATCTGCGCAGAACCACCCACACGGCTCACCGAGATGCCCACGTTGATCGCGGGACGCACGCCGGAGAGGAAGAGGTTGGATTCCAAGAAAATCTGTCCATCCGTGATGGAGATCACGTTGGTTGGGATGTACGCAGACACGTCACCTGCTTGGGTCTCAATGATGGGGAGGGCCGTCAATGAACCGCCACCCTTCACTTTGCCCTTGAGGGACTCGGGGAGGTCGTTCATTTGGGCTGCGATGCTGTCCTCCGCGATGACCTTCGCCGCACGCTCGAGCAAACGAGAGTGGAGGTAGAAGACGTCACCTGGGTAAGCCTCACGGCCTGGAGGACGACGGAGCAGCAACGACACCTCACGGTAGGCCACCGCCTGCTTGGAGAGGTCATCATAGACCACCAATGCAGGACGACCTGTGTCGCGGAAGTACTCTCCGATCGCCGCGCCCGTAAACGGTGCGTAGAACTGGAGAGGTGCAGGGTCTGATGCCGTTGCAGCCACCACCACAGTGTAGGCCAAGGCACCAGCTTCTTCGAGCGTCTTCACGATGCCTGCCACGGTAGAACCTTTTTGGCCCACAGCGACATAGATGCAGAACACGGGCTCACCCGCGTCGTAGAACTCTTTCTGGTTGATGATGGTGTCAATGGCCACCGTCGTCTTTCCCGTCTGACGGTCACCGATGATCAACTCACGCTGTCCACGGCCGATAGGAATCATCGCATCGATGGACTTGATGCCTGTCTGCAAAGGCTCGTTGACAGGCTGACGGTAAATCACACCCGGCGCCTTGCGCTCAACTGGCATGTCAAACGTCTCTCCCGTGATGGGACCCTTGCCGTCAATGGGTTCGCCCAACATGTTGACCACGCGGCCCAACATGCCTTCACCCACCTTGACCGATGCAATGGAGTTCGTGCGCTTGGCCGTGCTGCCTTCCTTCAAGTCTCCTGAAGGCTCGAGCAACACCACACCCACGTTGTCTTCCTCGAGGTTGAGGACGATGCCGCGAACGCCATTTTCAAATTCGATCAATTCTCCGGACTGCACACTTGTCAATCCGTAAATGCGGGCGATTCCGTCTCCCACCTGGAGGACGGTGCCAACTTCCTCGAGTTGAGCTGCACTTGCAGATCCTGCGAGTTGCTCGCGGAGGATGCTGGAGACTTCTGCTGGGTTGATATCAGCCATCAGTTTGTGATTTTGTCCCGATCAAAATTCGGGCTCGTAATCGTGTTCCGTGAGTTCACGGCCAAGCGCCTGAATTTGGCGCTTCACCGAGGCGTCGATCATCTGATCTCCAATGTGGAGGATGTACCCTCCAAGGATTTCAGGATCGACCTGTTCAGTCAATTCCACTTCGCCTTTGTGGACTTTGGCCACTTGGGCGAGGATGCTGGACCGCAACGCGTCTGTCAATGCCACGGCAGTGGTCACTGTCACAGATTGAATGTTGCGAAGGGCCCGAAGCTGGGTTTGGCCTTCTTGGACCATGTCCACCACCAAACCTTCTCTTCCTTTCTGGATGAGGATTTGGAGGTAACTCGCCGTGAGTTCACCAACGTGACCCTTGAGGACAGCATCCAGCACAGCCTGCTTCTTGTCCCCCTTTACAATGGGGCTTTGAAGCAGAACCACCAAGTCGCGTGAGCCGGCGAACAACGCATCAAGCGTGTCCAAATCCTGACCCACCGCATCCAACTCGTTGCGCTCCTGCGCAAGAGAAAGAAGGGCTTTCGCGTAACGTGCGGCGACTCGTGCTGTAGCCATGGCTTAGTTCAATGGGCTTTCGTCGATCAACTTCTGCACCAACGCTTGCTGCTTGTCTTCACCGGACAACTCCGTGCGAATGAGCTTTTCCGCGATGGACACAGACAACTTCGCCACTTCCGCCTTCAATTCCGCGACTGCGGCTTTGCGTTCTGTGGCGATTGCTTGGCGAGCGTTTTCCGCTTCACGAGAGGCCTCGTCCTTGGCTTTGGCCTTGGCCTCCGCCACCACTTTGTCTGCCATTTCGCGCGCTTCACGCAACATCGCGTCGCGTTCTGCACGTGCTTCTTGAAGCAGGCGGTCGTTGTCCGCTTGCAAGGCCGTCATTTCTGAACGGGCCTTGTCCGCTTCATTCAACGCAGTGGCAATGCTCTCTTCACGCTCTTTCAAGGCAGTGAGGATGGGCCCCCACGCCATTTTGCGCAGCAAGAACATGACCACCAAAAAGGCAATGGTGGACCAGACGACAGTCCCGAATGCGGGTGTCAGCAGCGCCTCCATCGAATTATCCGAGGGCGACGAGCAAGCAAACAATCACACCGAAGAGGGCAACACCCTCAACCAGTGCCGCAGCCACAATCATGTTGGAGCGAATGTCGCCAGCGATTTCAGGCTGACGGGCCATGGCTTCCAAGGCAGATCCGCCAATGCGTCCAACACCGAGGCCTGCACCGATAGCAGCAGCACCTGCACCGAGGCCTGCGAGGCCCTGTCCAATTTCAAGAAGGATGGTCAACAATTCCATTTGGAAAATTTTGAAAGAGTAATAAGAATCAATGATGGGCCTCGTGGGTCGCTTCACCGAAGTAAATCGCGGCCAAGAGGGTAAAGACAAATGCTTGCAAGAACGCCACAAGGAGTTCGAGGCAGTACATGAAAATCATGAAGGCTGTCGAGAAGATGCCAATGCCGTAACCGGCTGCCATCGCCTCCCCGCCTTTGCCGAAAATGAGAATCAAGCTCACAAACGACAAGATGATGATGTGACCCGCGCTGATGTTCGCCGTCAAACGGATCATCAACACGATGGGCTTCAAGAACATCCCCACAATCTCGATGGGAACGATGATGGGCATCACAAACAGCGGCACACCCGGAGGCCAAAACAAGTGGCCCCAGTAATGCTTGTTTCCATTGAAGGCTGTGATCAAGAAAACCAGCGACGCCAACACCATGGTGATGCCCAAAGTGCCTGTCACGTTGAATCCTCCGATGAATGGAACCAGTCCCAATAAGTTGGCGAAGAAGATGAAGAAGAACACCGTCATGAGGAAGGGCAAGAACTTGTCTGCCTTCGCTTTTCCGATGTTGGGAATGGCGATTTCGTCACGGAGGAACACCACCAAGGGTTCCAGAGCGTTGGTCATTCCCGTGGGCGCTTGGCCCTGACGGTTCTTGTAGCTCCCCGCCATGCGGCCGAACAACACAACCATCAATCCCAACATGAGAAGCATGCCGAAGATGGATTTGGTGATGCTCAGGTCGTACACCACAGGTCCGTGGTGGCCATGGTCTCCGTGGTCGTGACCTTCATGAGAACCGTGATCATGACCCGCATGCGCGCCTGCCAGCGCGATGTGCCCATGGCTCAACTCGTACGTCACCCCTGAGGGGCGCTCCGCGACACGTACATCGCCGTGGCCTTCAAACGCACTGCTCATGAACACGTCCAAGCCATGCTCGGCGTTGTACACAATGATGGGCAATGGAATGTGCACGTCTCCCCACAGGTGAATCTCGTGGGCGTCGGCAACGTGGTGAATGATGAAGTTGCTCGGATTGAACTCCTCCTGTTCATGGCCGTGGTCGTGGCTGTCTTCAGCCCATGCCGTTGTGGTCACCGTGGCGACCAACAATCCGAAAAAGAGAGCAATACGCTTGTTCATGGTTGCAAATCCGCGGCAAAAGTACTCACGAAAGCGGTGTTTTGCACAATTGAAATCAGTTCTTTTGTTTTTGGTCCCCAGACCCCACCGTTGCTGCCACAATCACCACAGTGTAAAGGACAAACACGCCGAACGCCCCGAACACAAATTCCAGCCGCGCCTCCTCGTTGGACACCAAGAACGCGGTCAGCCACCCCAAGGTCGTGAACAACTTCATCGCGGTGGTGCCATTCACAGCCGCCACAAACTGCATGGGCGACTTGTCGCTGGCTTTCCGAATCCAATTCAACCCGAGTGCGGCGGCCACGGCCAACGAAATCACCGTGGCGGGCCACCACCACAAGCCAGAAAGGACCGACAGGCGGGGGATGACATGGGGCGCCGTCAGCGAAAGGGCGGTGACAGCGACGAGAGCGAGGAAGGCCAGGCGCAGCGTCATGATTCAAAGAAGGGCTCGCAACACTTGGTACATGCCTGCCGCAAGGCCAAACAAGCCAAACAAGGCCGTGCCCATGGGTTGCTCCCACATGAGGTGTTCGTCCACCTTCATGCCAACAACAACGCCGAGACCAATGGCCGCGGCGAGTTGAAAGCCCATGCCCGCAAAACGCAGGATGGACGTGCTGTTTTTCTTGACTTCAGCGCGCGAGGCGTCCGACGACGTGTCGCGCTCCGACATGAGGAATCAGAGCTTGGTCTGGGCCAAAGGAGCCTTGATCGCCTCTTTCTTGGGCATGCCAGTCTCCACTTCAGCGCCCTTCAGGGTGTTCACCGCGCCAGGCTTGCCCATCATGGGGGCTTCCTTGCGCTCGCGGGCACCCATGTGGAACGTGCCCACTGGCTGCGCACCGGCTTCCACGCTCAACTGACCGTAGAAGATGGTTCCTGCGACTTTCGCAGATGCCTTGAGGGCCATCAGTTCTGCCACTTCGATTTGGCCTTCCATGACGCCTTCCACCTCACAGTGAGCGCACTTGACGTTGCCTTTGATGATGCCCTTGGGGCCCACCACCAAACGACCTTTGGTCACAATGTCACCGTCAAACGTGCCGTCGACACGCATGTTGCTCGTGCTTCGGATGTTGCCTTCGAAGACCGTTCCTTCGACAATGCGGTTCACCGCATCCGTGCTTGGGGCGTCCATGCCCATGGGGGATTTCTTGTTGCCAATCATTTGGCCGAAAGGTACTGTTCTGAGAAGAACTTCACGTACCCTTGGATGTCCTTGTTTTTGAACAACGTCACATAGTTTTCGTTGCTGATCACCACCAAATCGTACCCCGAAGAATTGATGTCAATGAGGTCTTCTCGGTTGGAGGTGAACACCTCGTAATACCCCATGGCTTCCTCGGAATTCCTGAAGGATTTGGTCAAAACCACCTGGTTGGCGCGGTCGATCAAATTGCTGGTCACTTTGAGGCGCTTGGAGGCGTAAAACGCACTGTTGAAATCTGACGTTTGCGCCTTGATTTCTTCGCCGTTTCCACGGCCCACAGGCACGAAAATCGCGAAGTAGTGTTCCTTGCTTGGCTGCACCTTGAACGGTGACTCCTCCGCAACCTCTTCTTCCACCTCCTCGGGCTTGGTTTCCTCGCGGCCCAATTCGACCCCCAGCGCCCGCATCAAAT
This sequence comes from uncultured Comamonadaceae bacterium, assembly GCA_964527895.1. GTDB lineage: Bacteria > Bacteroidota > Bacteroidia > Flavobacteriales_D > Sanyastnellaceae > UBA11663. Next base: position 55,896 of record CAZGQI010000003.1, read on the forward strand.
CGCGTGCGAACGCCGCCTCTTCGGTGTCAGGGCACATGCCGAGAATCCCCTGCAACGCCTCGAAATAAGGGGTGCGGTCTCCCGTGTAGCTGGTCAATCCGCCCACACATTGGGCGCGAAGCAGGGTGTACTTGCAGGCGTAGAAGTTGGCGGAGTCGCGCTCCAACACCTCGTCGATGTCGAGCAACACGTTTTGGTAGTCGCGGGTGTAGTAGCGGCTCAACATGGCCTCGTACTCCTCGCGTTGCGCTTGGCGCGTCACCTCCTCCTCGTCCAAGTACTCTGGATCCTCGATCAAACGCGCCCACTCGCTTCCTGGGTACAACCGAATGATCTCGTCCGCCCAGTACGCGCTGTTGCAGTCGTCGCAGAAGGGGTTCTGATAGTTCTCCTCGATTTCCCGCTCCAGGTAGGTGCGGAACAGCTGGTAGTGAGCTGTGGGGTGAAAATTGGAGCTGTCGAGGACTTCCACCAGTTCCACCCACGTTTCGATGGCCTTCTCGTTGTCACTCAACTTCTCGCGGTAGTCCAAACCCGCGTTGTAGTAAGCCTCCGCCATGCGCTCCTCCTGGACCACACGGTCCTCGGGTTCGCACGGCAACGTGGCCAACAGTTCCTCAAACGTGGGCAAGTTCGCGGGGTCGAGGGGGTCCAACACCTCTTCAGAGTCGTCACTGTCTCCAACGTCTCCACCTTCCTCGTCTTCAGAGAACAGGTTGCCCAATTTGTTGGCGCGGCGCCAGTTGTCCTCCAGCACCCGGTCGCCCCAATAGGACAAGAACTCCTGCTGGCCCGACTGTCGCAATTGTCCGTTGTAGGGCCAAAACATCCCCGCACCCGAGTTGTCCGCAGCGGCGGCAGCGGCGGCAGCTTCTGCCGCGGCCTCGCGCTCGTCCCGCAAGCGCTGCATCTCCAACTCCATGTTGCGCAACACGCGGTCCACCGCCCGCAGACGCAGGTCTTCGTCCATGTCACACAGGTTGAGGAGACTGTCGACTTCCGAGATGATGTTGAGGTTTTCCACCAAGCTGCTCAGGTCTGACGCCAGCGAAGAAATCTCGTCCTTCCGTTCGTTGTCTTCGTCGATGTAGACGAGGGCTGAGTCGTAATACGCTTGGGCTGTGGGGTAGACCAAATCCTCCATGTAGAGATCCGCCAGCTTCAAGTAGCCCTTGCCCAACTGGTGCTCATCGTCCACATGCGCAGCCACCGAAGCTTTGAACAGGTCGAAGGATTCGTCGCGGCGACGGTCTTCAAGGGCCACCTCGCCCAACGCGAAATACACTTGGTCGAGGTAGGCTTCGTTCTTCTTGTCGTTGAGCATGTCTTCCAGCAACTCCACAATGGCGTCGCTGTTTCCATTGCGACGCTCGTACGTCATGGCCTGCTGAATGTTGCCTTGGAATGTCCACTCGTAATCCGCCCAGCGCATGTCCGCGACGGCTTGGAATTCTTCAATGGCGCGCTCCTTGTCGCCCATCTCACGAAGGCACTGGGCCAACACAAACGTGACGCGCGTACGGGCTTTGTCCTTTTTGCCCAACAACGGCAACGCGTCTTCCAAGTGCCTCGCAGCGGCCTCGTACTCCTCTTGCAGGATCTTGTATTGGGCAAGAACCATCAAGGTGTGGGCCTTGGCGTCGTCCGATGCATCGCGGACACTCTCGGCCTTGGTGAGGGCGTTTTTCGCTTTGATTTCGTCCCCGGTTCGCATGTGCGTGCGGCCCAACCAAGAGAACGCCCATGCCTCAGCATCTGCCCCGTCCACAGTCCGCACGAGGTAGGTGAAAATCTCCTCCGCCTTGGGGTAGTCCCCTTTGAGGTAGTAAGACTTGCCAATGACGGTGTAGTTGTCGTCGATCCACTTGTTCATGACCGGTCGGTTGAACGACTTGGTCATGCGTTTGGGCGGAGCCATGGTGTGTCGGTCCACCACGCGGGTGCACTTCTCGATGGCCCGTTCCATCAAGGGGAAAATTTGCTGGGCTGTGGATTCGTCGGCCTCGAGGAACAATGGAAGCACCTCGTCCCAACGCTCCTCGTGAAGCTCCTCAAGCTTGAGTTCCGCCTCCGCATGGGCTTCGTTGGCGTAGAAGAAGCCGTTGTACTTCGCCGTCGTGTTGTGGAACAGCCGGTACGCCCGCCCGTCGCGCTTGGTGGTGCACGAAGCCAACACCAACATCATGGTGGCCAAAGCGAGCGTAAGGGAGCGGGTTGACATCGGGTGCTTCAACGTAGAAGGGTCAAATTTATTGGATGCAGGCCTTGGTTGGTCGAGAAACTTCTGTTCCTGTGGCGGATATTCGCAACATGTCTCTGTGGAAACACCGGCTTCGGGTCACCGTATTTGATGAGAGTTCCTACTCTGAGATTCGGGTGTTCAACGGCACCCCCCGGAATTGGGCAGTGTGGCTGGCGTTGGCCGTCGGCCTAATGATGGGCCTCACCTATCTCGCTGTGGCGCACACGCCCTTGCGCGAATGGGTGGTGCCAGGATACGTGGCGGAGTCCACCCGGGAGGACATGCGAGAGACCCGGGCGATGGCCGATTCGTTGACCCGGCTGCTCGCCCGCCAAGAAATGAGTCTGACCGCCTTGCGACACTCCCTCGCGGGGGACTCCGCAGCGTTGGCATTCCTTCAAGGCGCCTCCGACCCTGCTGACAACACGCTTCCCGATCCGGCGTCGCTTTCCACCCTCGAGACAGGCGCCGGCGAAGGAGAGATGGCCCTGCGCAGCCAAATCGACCAGGAAGACCGCTTCGCCCTTCAACGCAAATCCTCAGACGGCAACGCCACCATCGGTTTCCCTTTCTTGCCCCTTGTGGGCGGCATCTCCTCAGGAATGGATGTGGGCATTGGCCATCTCGGCATTGACCTTGTCGCACCAGAGGGAACCGCCGTTCAAGCGGTGGACGACGGGTCGGTGTTGTTCAGCAGCTACACCGTGGAAACGGGCTACACCTTGCTGATTCAGCACCGCGGCGAACGGGTTTCCGTGTACAAGCATTGCGCGTCCTTGCTCAAGCGTCAAGGCGATTTGGTCAGCGGCGGAGAGGCTGTTGCCCTGATGGGAAACACCGGAGAATTGACCACGGGTCCCCACCTCCACTTTGAGTGGTGGGTTCGCGGAAGGCCGTTGGATCCGACCCCTTGGTTGGGTCAGGTCGCGGAATGATCGGTTTTTAGGCGGGCCAAACAAGCGAACCACACGCCGTCAGTTGCGTGTACTCCTCCCAACGGCGCTGGGTGTCCTCTGCGGTCAGCGCTCGGAGACCTGAAGTTCCAAATGCCTCGCATGTGAAGCTTGCCATGACACTTCCCACGGTCACTGCCTGCTTCATGTCTTCCCAAGACACTTCGCCTGTCGCTTCGTGACGCGAGGCCAAGTAGCCGATGAAGCCTCCCGCGAAGGTGTCGCCTGCGCCAGTCGGATCCACCACTTTCTCGAGCGGGAATGCCGGGGCGAAAAACACTTTGTCGTCTTGGAACATGAGCGCGCCATGCTCGCCCTTTTTGATGACGACGGTTTTGGGCCCCATGGCGTGGATGGCGCGGGCGGCCTTGGGCAAGAAGTGCTCGCCCGTCAACTGACGCGCCTCCTCGTCATTCACTGTCAACACGTCCACGCGGGAGATGATTTTCTTGAGGTTGTCCAAGGCCACATCCATCCAAAAGTTCATGGTGTCCAACACCACGAGCTTGGGCGCGGCCACTTGATCGAGCACAGCCAACTGCACGGCGGGGTCCAGGTTGCCGAGCATCACGAAGTCGGCGTTGTGGCCCGACTTGCACACCTTGGGCTCCCAGCCAATCAACACATTCAAATCTGTGGCCAGCGTGTCGCGGCCCACCATGTCGTCGTGATATTTGCCTGCCCAATGGAAGCTCTCACCCCCCTCCACACGCGTCAACCCATTGAGGCAAGCGCCTCGGCCCGACAATTCCGAGAGAAATTCTTGGGGGAAATCCTCGCCGATCACGCTGACGAGGTGCTGCTTCCGCACGAAGTGCGACACCGCAAGCGCGATGTAGCTGGCTGCGCCACCCACCACTTTTCCTGAGTTGCCAAAAGGGGTTTCAATGGTGTCGAAGGCCACCGTGCCTAGGGTCAATACCGCCATGATTTCGGGAGATTCTGCTGATTTTCACCAAAGGTATTGCTTCAATGCGCACCCTGGCGTATTTTTGCCGTCCGCAAATTCCTCCATAGCTCAGCTGGTTAGAGCATCTGACTGTTAATCAGAGGGTCCTTGGTTCAAGTCCAAGTGGAGGAGCCCAAAAGAAGCCTCGCCTCGTGCGGGGCTTTTTGTTGCCTGCCAAAATTCCTTGAACCACGCCGACCCGCATCTCCCCAGCCGGTAGCGCATTGCAACCACCCGAATCATCGCGAGAGCTTCCGCCACAAGACGTCAGTGGCTTAAGTTCGCTACAGCTGAGTCACAACCTTCAACGACGGATGAACACCATCGAAATCAGATTGGCGAGAGAAGAAGATGCCCCATTCATTGCGCTGCTCGGGAGAACAACGTTTACCGAAACGTTTGGGCATTTTTTTCGGGATCCACAAGATTTGATCGATTACCACAATTCGACATTTTCAGTCCAAAAAATGGAAGATGGCATCAAGAAGCCAGACAACGTTTTCTGGATCGCTTTTGCCAACCGGCTGCCTGTCGGATATGCGAAACTTAAACTGAATTCCCATTCCGACTTTGTGGAGTCACAAGACGTTTGTCAGCTCCAGAAAATCTACGTTTTGAAAGACTTTCTGTCCATGAAAATTGGATTTGGTCTGCAAGATGCTCTGTTGAAGAAGGCCAAGAAATTGAACTTTGATCACGTGTGGCTTTCCGTGCTTCACAGCAACGAGAGAGCAGTCAGTTTCTACAAGAGCAGCGGCTTTGAACAAGTCGGCAATCACGATTTCCAGATTGGAAAAGAAAACTTCGAATTCGTGGCCATGAGCAAACCGCTTTGAAAGCGGACAAACCCCAAAGAGGCCTCGCCTCGAGCGGGGTTTTTTTGTTTGGCCTGGCTTCAGGTGGGGTTGCGCACACGGCGCTTGTTGAGCACCGCCCCCATCCACGTGTATCGCACCATGTATTCGTAGGTCAGCATGCTCATCCCAAACGCCCCCAACAGGGAAATCGGGAACTTCACATAGATGGACATGTCCAGCGGCGCCAGCATCACGTGCCAAAGCATGACCAGCGGCATGTTGGACAGGTACACCCAATAAGACGCGTCCGTGAAATACCGCAGCGTTAGTACAAAAACCACAAGTGGCCCGTTGGGAAGAAGTTCTCCATGCCCAATTCCCACCCCTGCCACAAAAGGCAGCACGATGCGCTGGCCGCGGTTTTGGGCGATCTGTTTCACGCTCTTTCAAGACATCTCCAACCCAAACATGAACCCCGAAATCACGTAAAACATCTCCACTATAAAGCAGGTGTGCTTGCCATGTAAGGCACGGAAGCGTGGATCATCACCCTCGTGATGTTGGACACGTTGCGAAGCCAGTCGATGTAGGTGAATCTGCGCATGGGTTGCTGGTTCCGGCCCAATGGAAACATCTACCTTGCACCATGAACCTTTCGAAACCCACCCTCACCCTTCTGCTCTTGGGGCTTTCCGGCATCCTGGTCGGGTTCACCTTCAAGCTCAACCACCTGATGAGCGCCGAGCAAGTCTTCAACGCAGGCGTGTTTGCCGCCGTTGTGGGACTGCTGTTGGCCATCCGCGACGTTTGGAAACAACGCAACGCCTGATGCGTTCGACGTGGGGGGTGATTCTCCTGTTTTTGTGGGCGCCGCAAACTTGCATGGCGCAGCTGTGTGGACAGTCCTACGACAGCCGCATTGCCACCATCCACAACGCCGCACAGCAGTTGGAAGGTCAAAAGCCCCGGCTTGTCCTGACGGGAAGCAGCTCCATTCGGAAATGGCCTCAAACAGACACGGTCTTCTCGCAATACGACGTCGTCAACGCCGGATTTGGGGGATCGTGTTTCTCTGATTTGTGGGCGCTGCGCGACACCCTCATCTATTCCCTTCGGCCCGAGATTTTGGTGATTTACGAAGGCGACAACGACTTGAGCGACGGCGTGCCCTCAGAGGACATTCTCGACGTCGCCGACCGGTTGCTGGAAGAATTGTCTCGGAGGATGCCGGAAACCGCCGTTGTGGTCATTGCCCCCAAGGCCAGTCGCGCCAGGCATCACCTCGCGTCCGCGTACCTCGCGCTGAACCGGGAGTTGCGGTTGGTGGCCATGAACCACGGCGCCCATTGGGTGGACTTTTGGGACGTGCAACATCATGCCGATGGCACATTGCGCGACGACTTCTTTGTCGCCGACCGCCTTCACTTGAACGATTTGGGTTACGCCGTGTGGGTGCGTGAACTCAGGCGTCTGGTTCCCTGGCTCGACCCCCGAAATTGACCCTCCTTAGAGCAGGTTGATCCGGCTCGCGAGGACATCCTTGTACGAACCCCCGACTGGAATTTCCTTCTCGATGCCTTCCATGGTGATGTTCGCGTACTTCATGCTTTCGATGGCGTGAAGGTTCACGATGTAGCTGCGGTGCACGCGGATGAAACGGCGGTCTGACAGCTTGCGCTCGACCTCCTTCATGGTGCTGTGAATCGTGTATGATTCTTCGCGGGTGTGCACCACAACGTAGTCTTTCAAGGCCTCCACAAAGAGCAAATCCTCGTGCTTGACACGCATCAAGCGGCTGCGGTTCTTGACAAAGATGACCTCCGCGTCTTCCTTGTGTTCCGCCATGGTCCGCAAGAAATCGGCCTCGGTCTTGAGCTCCATTTCCTTGCTGTGCTTGTGCAGGGCCATTTCCACGGCTGTCTGGATGTCCACCTCCTTGAAGGGCTTCAAGATGTAGCCGTGGGGTTCCGCCAGCTTGGCTTGTGACAGCGTGTTTTCGTCGGCGTATGCCGTGAGGAACACCACGGGGATGTCAAGGTTGCGCTTGATTTCTTCTGCGGCTGCAATGCCCGTCATGTCTCCCTTGATCATGATGTCCATCAGGGCCAAATCGGGCTTGTGCTTCAAGGCGAGTTCAATGGCCTTCTCTCCGTTGTCCGCCGTGGCGACCACGTTGTATCCGAGCTTGCCGAGGCAGCGCTCAATGTCTTTCCGAACGATGCTCTCGTCCTCCGTCACCAAAATGTTGATGGCCATGGGTTTGTCTTGCAAATGTGAATCGTCAGGCGCGTCGTTGAGCCTCACTCAGATGGGGTAAATCTAACCAAAAAGCTGCACCCCTTTCGGCCCTGATCCACGCTCGTTACCACCAATTCCCCGTCAATTTGTTCGGTCAGTGCTTGGACGAGGTAGACCCCAAGGGAGTCGTTTTTGGCGAAGTCCATGCCTGGAGGAAGGCCTACACCATCGTCAGACACTTCAAGCTCCACCGCGCCTCCTTCCACGTGTTGGATGCGAAGGGTGATGATGCCTTGGGACCGTTCGGGGAATGCGTATTTCAACGAATTCGATACAAGCTCGTTGGTGATCAGGCCACACGGAATGGCTTGTTCCAGGCTCAAATAAACTTCATCAAACACCGTCTGCAACACCACTTCACAATCGCTGCGAGAATAACTCTGAATGAGGTTGGCACTCAAGCGCTGCAGGTATTCCGCAAAACTGATGTTGGCGAAATCGGTGTTGCGGTAGAGCGACTCGTGGATGAAGCTCATTGTCGCGATGCGGTTGGTGCTCTCCTCAAGCAGGTTGAGCGTCTCGGGATCCTTGACAAACGACTTTTGCAAATTCAGCATGCTGCTGATCACTTGCAGGTTGTTTTTCACACGGTGGTGCACCTCTTGAAGCAACACCTCTTTCTCCTTCAATGCGCTGCGAATGGCACGGTCGATCTCCTTGCGCTCGGTGATGTCGTAGGCGATGCAACTGATTTCACGCTGGTCCTCCTCCAAGGTCACGGGGTTGAGGAACACCTGATACCATCTGCTTTCGCCATGAATGGTTTTGAGCGGCAACTCGAATTGTTGCGGCTTGCCCTCCATGGCCCGCAAGAACAACCGAAGCTGCCCTTGATAAGGTTCCTCGTCCACCACCCTCGAAATGTCATCAATGAACGATTTGGACGATTCAAACGTCAACCCAAAATCGTACTCAAAAATGTTCTTGAAGTTTTTGTTGAAAGCGTTCACATGGTCCGCGCTGTCCATGGTGAACATGATCATGTTTTCCGTGGAATCGAAAATGGACTCGAGCTTGGCACTTTGCGTTTTGGCGCGCCGTTCGTGCAACAACATGTCCGTGATGTCGAGGTAAATGCCCCGCACTCCGGTCGGTTTTCCCTTGTCGTTGTGTTGGATGGTGGCGCCACCGAGCATGGTCAAGACCTTGCCGTCGGCAGCCACAAACTCCCGCTCTGCACCCGACTCCGCAATGGCTTTGATCCACGTCTTGCCACGCTTGGGCAAGCCTTGAATGACGTCGTGGACCGTCCGTTTGGACAACTCAATCTCCGAGTACCCCAACAACTCGTTGAACGAAGGGTTGGTGTAGGTGAAAAATCCGCTGTCGTCCAACGTGAAGATGGCGTCGTTCGCGTTGTCCAGAATGCTTCTGTAACGCTCCTCGCTGGCTTCCAATTCTTCTTGGGCGAGTTTGGCCTCGGTGATGTCACGGCCCACCGCCATGGCCCCAAATACGTTGTCTGCCTCGTCCCGCAACAACGCCACGGTCAGGTACATGGGGAAAACATCCCCATTCAACCGCTTGCCTTGGGTTTCTCCAGAAAAATTGGAGTTCTCGTAGACCTCGTTTCGGATTCGGTCGGCCTCCGATTTGGTGGCCACGAAGTTTCTGAATGTGTACGTCTCCGCTTCTTCTCCAAACTCCAACCCAAACTCCACGGCAAACGCTTGGTTGTATTGCGACAACTCCCCCTCCTCATTGAACGCGACAATCATGTCGATGGACGATTCAATGATGGAACGGTTCAAACGCTCGGCATCCGCCAAACGCATCTGCGTGGCTTTGTGGCGCTTGATCTCTTCCTTCAGAAGGTTGTTGGATTCTTCGGCCAACGTGGCACGCATTTGCTCACGGATCAAGGCGACCCGCGTCCGCAAATCGGTCAACGTCACTTGAACGGCTGGTGAACGGTCGTGGAACGACAACGTCATCCGAACACCCACCTCCACCACTTCGTCATCCGACACTCGGATGCGCACCTCCCGGTAAGGAGGGCGTTCCCCCATTTCCACGAGGCGGATGTCTTCTTGAAGCACGGCTTGATCGTCCTCGTGAAAGAGGGAGACAAAACGCTCGTCGTACAATTCATCCTCCATGCGGATGCCCATCAAATCAAGGACCCCTGGGTTGCTGTACTTCACTTTGCCGTCGACCATCAGAAGCAGCCCCATGGGACTTGTTTCCACGAGCATTCGGAAACGTTCCTTGGTTTGGAGCAAATCCAATTCAGTGCGCTTGCGCACTGTGATGTCGTAGACCATCAACACCGTTTGGTTGGTGGTGGAGTCCGTGGAGCGCGTGGCTTCCAGGTGAATCGTCCTTCCTTGTTGGGTGATGCCTTGAAGTTCCACCCGGGAACGCGCAAATTTTCGAGCCCCCAAACGTTGCCAATCCCGAGGATTCACAAACGTCAGAATGTCCTCTCCGATGGGCAATTCCTTCCACCCAAAAAGAATGGCAAATTGCTCGTTGGCGTCAATGATTTTGTTTCCGTCCAAAAACGCAATGCCCTCCATCGCATGTCGCGCAAGGGATCGAAACCGTTGCTCACTTTCGCGAATGACCTCTTCGTACACCATGCGCTCGCTGATGTCGCGAATCTGCAAGAGAAGGGTGCCATCCCCCACGGGCACAGCTTTCCATTCTGCATCAAACATGGTTCCGGTTTGACGAATGGCCCGGCAGCGCATTTTGGCTGGTTTGCCTTGAAGTGCACGTTCCACCTTGCCCTCAAACAACCCCACTTCGTCCCCTTCCAACAACCACAACCCTCCTTTCGTGTGCCAAAGGTGATCCACACCGGCACTCTGGGACGTCCAGTCCAACATCCGTGAAGCTTGCGAATTCCAAGCCATAGGCTTGCCACCCTCCACCAAAATCATGGCTTCAGGACAAGCCTCGAGAAGCTGGAGTTGTGCCTTCGTCATGCGTTCAGTTGCCTTTCAGCTTGCCATCGCGTCGTTTGTCCACTTTCGAACCGTCCACCTTGCGCAGCTTGCCGTACCGGTAAATGTACTCGTGCAGTACGATACCTGTGTCATCGTAGAGTCTCCATTTCTTGTGTTTGGCCCCACTTTCATACTTCCCCTCCTCTTCCAGCACACCGTTCTCATGCCATGTTCGGTGTTTGCCGTCGGGTTGTCCCACCACGTAGGCGCCTTCAAACTGACGTTTCCCGTTGCCGTAGGTGTGCGTCCAAACCCCGTCTTTCTCCCCGTACACATAGTACCCTTCCTCAAGGTGATCGTTCACTTGCATTCGCCATGCACCATGGCGCAATCCTTGTTCATATGCGCCAGAAACCAGTGCTGCACCTGTGGTGTCGTATTCCACAAACGTGCCCACCGGCTCGCCCCTGCGGTATGCTTCTTCCCGATGAATGGCCCCACCTGGGTACCACCACGTCCAAGCTCCATGAATCGCATCGGCGATGTACTCCCCTTGTTGTTCCTTCTCCCCTGATTCGCGGTAAAACACCCATCGACCCTCTCGCGCATCGTTCACATATTGTCCCTCTGCACGCAACGTGCCATTGGGCCAATACTCCTTCCAAGGACCGTTTCGTTTTCCCTCCTTCGTGGTGATGCCTTCGGCGACCAAAACGTCCGATGCAAACACCGATCCACCCACCACTGTGCCTCCTTCATCGTATTGCCTGGCCACTCCTTCCTTGATGCCATTGACGTACGTCACCGTTTCTGCAATCGACCCATCAGGCCTGCGCGTGGTTTGGACTTCCACCACTGGATCTTCCGCAGCCTCAGGCAACACTTCCTTGCCAAATCGGTATTCCACCACTGCAGTCACACTTCCTCGGGCATCGAAATATTGGAAGGTGCCATGCTTCAAATCTTCCAGGTAAAAGCCTGTTTCAATCACGCGTCCAGAAGGGTGAAACACCTTCCAAGGACCCGATTTCCTGCCTCGTTCGTCCATTCGGTTGAACGATTCTGAAGCCAGCAACCTGTCTTGCTTGTACCACCGATAGCCATGGGGTTCGTTCTGTGCATTGAACAACGTGGCTTTGCCTTCGCGCTTGTCCTTCTCGTAGGGAACAAGCATTTTCAAGGAACCGTCCGGACGAAACCCCATGGACTCTCCTTCCCGCTGCCCCGCTGTCCATAGAACGGAATCGGTCAACAGACCTTCCACCCAAATCGTTTGCACCCCGTCTTTTTGGCCATCCACAAACTCTGCCGTTTCCCGAAGCACGCCTTGGTTGTAGAATTTCCACAATCCTTGTGGTTGGTTGTTTTGGCGTTCACCTTCGCTCAACAACATTCCCCGATCGTCGTAACTCTTCCACACCCCTACCGGCACGCCATTTTCGAAGCATCCTTCACTGGCCACTGCCCCATTCTCATGCTTGAACTGAACCCAGTCACATTCTTGCGCCCACATGGGTTGTCCACACCCTACAATGAAAATGAATTTTTTTAAAAGAGAAGATGATGTCATAGTAGGCATGTGGATGAGTGGGAAAACTCGTGGATCGCACCTCTTGCAAAAGACGATGTTCACCCCTCATTCACAAAGTTCGGCAGGAGATGTGGAAATCAAATCACTGATCCAAAGCGAGTATGCATGGTTTTGCACACATTGTGGACCAGGGGTCTTGGGCAAAAATCATGGCTGTGATTGATGTGCAAAACCACGGTGATTTCAGGGGATAACACGTGTGAAAATCGGCGGCAAAAGATTTGGTGTGGGACCCTGGCGTCTGGCTTAGAGACAAACCGTTCCCTTTCCAAAAAAAGTTCTTCTTTGCTACTCACAGGTTCATGAACGGCGAGTGTGGGTATTTTCGTGACATGATTGTCAGCATTGGATGCGATCACGCGGGACCTGAACTGAAGGCCCGAATCGCACAACACCTCGAAGCCCAAGGCCACACCATGTTGAACCGTGGTACAGACACACCTGACAGTGTGGATTATCCAGACCATGCCCATGCGGTGGCGGAGGATGTCGCAGGGGAACATGCCGGATTGGGCATTTTGATCTGTGGTTCTGCCAACGGCGTGGCCATGACTGCCAACAAACACAACGACGTGCGCGCTTGCATTGCATGGACCCCAGAGATTGCGTCTTTGGGCCGTCAACACAACAACGCCAACGTGTTGTGCATTCCTGCGCGTTTCGTTTCTGAGGAAACGGCTTTGGAGATGGTGGATGCGTTTTTCTCTTCTGAATTTGAAGGGGGACGTCATGCACGTCGCGTGGGAAAGATTGCCTGTGCGATGGTGGCCATGTTCGCCATGGTCCTTTCCGGTTGGGGACAAGGTGATTTGACCGATCCACGTTATGTGAATTCTGTGAAGTTGGATGAAAAGCAACTTCGTGTGCATTTGAGCATCCTGGCGAGCGACGGTTTTGAAGGCCGGGAAACGGGTGAAATCGGTCAACGGAAGGCGGCCAGTTACCTGGAAGCGTATTACGGTTCTCTCGGTTTTGAGCCGTGCAACAACGGATCTTTCTTTCAAATGGTGCCCTTGGTGAACACCCAAATCAGGGGTGGTTCTTTGGTGGCGGGGGAAGACACCTTGGTATTGGCGGAAGATTTCCTCGTGTATCCGGGTTTGGATGTGACTTCCCTGAAGGATCAGCCGTTGACGTTTGTGGGTCACGGCATTCAAGACGACCGTTGGAACGATTACAAAAAGTTCAAAGGTGAAGGTGTGGTGATGTTCCTTGACGGGGAACCCACCGATGCGGAAGGACAATCCAAAATCACTGAGGATGGTGCCCCTTCCGAATGGGCTGAATCGCTCGGAAAAAAGCGAGAATTGGCACAGTCTCTTGGGGCTCAAGCTGTGGTGGTCGTCATGGAGGACGAAGCTTATGACGTTCGGTCCAGCCGCATGAAAAAGTGGATGCTTCGCAAGTCCACTTCCCTCGACCGCGAAAAGGAAGGAGAAGGCACCAACCTCCCGACCCTTTTTGTCAAGCAATCTCAAGCGGATTCATGGCTGGCCACCTCCAAAATGAAGTCTCTGGCGAACCACGCAGCATCCGTCGACAATGGCAAACCGGCCAAAGCGGCCAAGTTGGGGCTGTCGTTTGAATTGAACATCGACCAACTCAGATCCAACTACGAAGCAGAGAATGTACTCGCTTTTTTGGAGGGTTCGGACCCCGAAATGAAGGACGAAGTCATCGTCATCACTTCCCATTACGACCACGTGGGCATCATCGACGGTGAAATCCACAATGGCGCGGACGATGATGGTTCCGGCACGGTGACGGTCATGGAATTGGCACGCCAATTTTTGAAGATGGGAGAAGACAGAAAACTTCAACCCAAGCGAAGTGTGTTGTTCATGAATGTGGTGGGTGAGGAAAAAGGCCTGCTGGGCAGCGAGTACTATGCGGACCATCCCGTGTTTCCGTTGGAGAACACTGTGGCCAACTTGAACATTGACATGATTGGCCGCACCGATGCAGACCACGAGGACGATCCCCGTTACGTGTACCTCATTGGCGCGGACAAGCTGAGTTCAGAGCTCCACGAAATCAGCGAGTACTGCAACGACACATACACCAACCTCGCGCTGGATTACACGTACAACGCGCCTGACGACCCCAACCGCTTTTACTACCGCAGCGACCACTACAATTTCGCCAAGAACAACATCCCTGTGATTTTCTACTTCACAGGCGTGCATGAAGATTACCACAAACCAGGGGACGATTGGGACAAAATCATGTACCCCAAAATGGCGGAAATCGGCAAGCTTGTGTTCCACACGGCATGGCACTTGGCCAACATGGATCACCGCATTGTGGTGGACAAGGTCAATGATTTTCCGAGCGACCGCTGAGACGGTTGAGTTGATTCTCGAAGAAAGCGCGTTCAACAACGTAGCCCTCTCCTGTGGCGGGACCGTTGAATCCAGTGTGAATCACTGGGTCTGACCCCGGCACCCAAAAGACAGTGGTCGGGAACGAATGCACCGTGTCCACGACCCCCAAACATTCGGCAGCGATGCGCTTGCTTGCCTTCCCTCCCAGCAGCACGTCCCAGGAAAGCTGCAGTTCTTCTTGGAATTGACCCAGGCGTGGCAAAATGCTGGCGTCGGTGCTTCGCTCAAACGCCAAACTCACAAACTGCACGTCAGGATGACTTGGAGCTAGCTCAGCCAAAAGCCGGGCCTCATCCATGCAGTTGGGGCACCACGTGCCCATGACATCCACCACCAGCCCAGTTTTGCCCGCGGCTTCGAGAGCGGACTTGTCCCAAGTCACGTTGTCACCTGTGGCATTCACCCCTTCCAAGGCCATTTCGGCGCCATTGAAAGCTTGTCTCCCACTTTTCCAACCCTCTCCCACATCGGGCGCAAGAACGCCGTCAAATGAGGTCTGGTAATGCGTCCCAGAGAGAAAGGACCCCTGGACGAGTGAATCACCCTTGAGGGTCGCACTGAATCGAAACAGGTGTGCACCATCAAATGTGCTGAATATCAATATGTTGTCTGATTTTTTACCCGCGAGGTAGCGGTAGTCTCCGGTCGGCGTGGAAATGGTGGCCCACACGGAATCTTGCCTGGTGTGGAGGAGCAGCGTTCCTTCGCTCGTGTCCCAACGCGAAGCGGTTTTGGATCCCGATGTAGACTGGGGTTTCACCAAAGGGGTCAGGGTGAGAGGCACGCGGTAGTCTCCCGGACGAAGCGAGTCCGTCCAATGTCCGCGCCACTCCTCCCCTTCCCACCGGCCTTTCCAGGATCCGCCAAAAACGGGAACGGCGTAAAGTTCTTCTCCCAAATGACGGAGCACAATGCGCTCTTCGCCATTGCGAATGACCCAACCGTCGGCAATACGCTCTGCCAACACCTCGGTTTTGGGCTGGGTGCCAAATTCGGCGACATAGAGGTTTTGCTCAGGACCGTCTGTCGAGCAAGCCATGATGGTGATGGCCAGAAATGCACAAAGGCAGCGCGAAGCTGCCTTTGTAGGGTGTGGCGGAAATGCGAACATGACCGCAAGGTAGTTGGGACGACTCAGAGGTCGAACTTGATGCCTTGCGCAAGCGGCAAGTCGCTTCCGTAGTTGATGGTGTTCGTTTGGCGACGCATGTACGCTTTCCAAGCATCGGAACCAGACTCGCGTCCACCTCCTGTTTCCTTTTCACCACCAAATGCACCACCGATCTCTGCACCGGAGGTGCCGATGTTGACGTTGGCAATGCCGCAATCAGAGCCAGCGCAAGAAAGGAAGGCTTCTGCTTCGCGAACGTTGTTGGTCATGATGGCAGAAGACAACCCTTGAACCACGCCGTTTTGCATGGCAATCGCCTCATCCAAGGTGTCGTACTTCATCAAGTAGAGGATTGGGGCAAAGGTCTCGTGCTGCACGATCTCGAGGTCGTTGGTGACTTCGGCAATCGCAGGCTTCACGTAGCAACCGCTTTCGTATCCAGCGCCTTCCAAGCGGCCACCGGGAACCAAAACGCTTCCCCCCTGCTCCACGACCGCTTCGAGTGCGCGCTCGTATTGCGCCACGGCATCGGTGTCAATGAGGGGTCCCACATGGTTGTTTTCGTCCAACGGATCGCCAATGCGGATTTGCTTGTAGGCTTGCGTGAGCTGATCGCGCACCTTGTCGTAGATGCTGCTGTGAATGATCAAGCGGCGCGTGCTGGTGCAACGCTGTCCACAGGTTCCCACAGCGCCAAACACTGTCGCGGGAATGACCATCTTGAGGTCCGCTTCAGGCGTGATGATGATGGCGTTGTTGCCGCCCAACTCCAAGAGCGAACGACCGAGACGTGCCGCCACAGCTTGCGCCACAATTTTGCCCATGCGAATGGAACCGGTGGCGGAGACGAGCGGGACGCGACGGTCGGCCGTCATCATCTCACCCACGGTGTAATCGCCGTTGACGATGCAGCTGGTGCCGGCAGGAAGGTTGTTGGCTTCAGCCACCTCATTCCAAATGTGCTGGCATGCAATGGAGCACAAAGGCGCCTTTTCTGAGGGCTTCCAAACACAAACGTCACCCGCAATCCACGCGAGCGCGGTGTTCCAGCACCACACGGCCACAGGGAAGTTGAAGGCGCTGATGATGCCCACCACGCCGAGGGGGTGGTATTGCTCATACATGCGGTGGTTGGGGCGCTCAGAGTGCATTGTCAAGCCGTAGAGTTGACGGCTCTGGCCTACCGCGAAGTCGCAGATGTCAATCATCTCCTGCACCTCGCCAAGTCCTTCTTGGTAGCTCTTGCCCATTTCGTAAGAAACGAGGGCGCCGAGGCTTTCCTTTTTGGCGCGAAGGGCTTCACCGTATTGGCGGACGACTTCACCTCGTTGAGGGGCGGTCCACTTTCTCCATTCCACAAACGCGTCGGAGGCGGCAGTCATGACCCGCTCGTAGTCTTCGGCGGTTGCCGTGCTGAGTGAGGCGATGCGCTTCCCGTCAACGGGGGAGTGGCTTTCAATGCTGGCCCCTGACCCGAAGGCTTCAGCGCCAATCATTACGCCGGGGTTGTGATCTTGGATGCCGAGGTCGGCAAGGATGTTTTGGATGTTCATGCGGCTCCAAAGGTACACGCTACCGCCCGAGGTAGACCATCAGCACACTCAAGTCTGAGGGGCTGACGCCAGAGATGCGGGAAGCCTCTCCAAGCGTGCGGGGACGACGGTCGGTGAGCTTTTGGCGTCCCTCATAACTGAGCGAGGTGAGGCGCGTGAAGTCCAAGTCTTCCGGAATCACCAGGTGGTCCAGTTTGCCCAAGCGATCGGCCATGTCTTGTTCTTTGGCGATGTAGCCTTCGTATTTGACCTGAATTTCCACTTGCTCGAGGACTTCGGCAGGGTGGTGGGTGGTCAATGCGCGGACGGTGTCAATGCCCTCGTGCAGCGCGTTGAGGGTGACGTGGGGGCGGGACAGGATGTCTTGGGCGCGCACCGCGTGCTTCAAGGGGGAGGAATTCACGGCGTCGAGGACGGGTTGCGCTTCGTCCGGGGTCACGCTGAGTTTTTTCAATTCCTTGCGCAGGGTTTGAACGCCGGCGAGCTTCGCCTCCAGCGCGGCCATGCGTTCGTCGCTCGCGAGGCCCAAATCGTGGGCAAGGGGGGTGAGGCGTTCGTCGGCGTTGTCTTGGCGCAAAAGGATGCGGTATTCAGCGCGGGACGTGAACATGCGGTACGGTTCTTCCGTGCCTTTGGTCACCAAATCGTCAATCAACACCCCGATGTACGCTTGGCTTCGGCTGAAGGTGATGGGCTCTTTGTTCCACGTGGAACGCGCGGCGTTGATGCCGGCCATCAGGCCTTGGCACGCGGCTTCTTCGTAGCCCGTGGTGCCGTTGATTTGGCCTGCGAAGTAGAGTCCGTCGACAAGCCGGGTTTCCAGGCTGTGTTGGAGCTGGGTGGGGGGGAAGTAGTCGTATTCGACGGCGTATCCGGGGCGGAACATCTTGGCGTGCTCAAAGCCTGGGATCTTCCGCATGGCCCGAAGCTGGACATCTTCCGGAAGGCTTGTGCTGAAACCGTTGACGTAGATCTCACAGGTGTTCCAACCCTCGGGCTCGACAAACACTTGGTGGCGGTCTTTGTCGGCGAACCGGTCGATCTTGTCTTCAATGCTCGGGCAGTATCTCGGACCCAAGCCGCGAATGCGCCCATTGAACATGGGGGAGCGGTCAAACCCTTCCCGAAGCAAGTCATGCACCTCCGTGGATGTGTAGGTGATGTGACAAGGGATTTGCTGGGTGATGGGGTGATGGGGGAGGTAGCTGAAGCGCCCAGGGTTTTCGTCGCCTGGTTGTTCGGCCATTTTGGTGTAATCCAAGGAGCGCCCATCCACACGTGGTGGGGTGCCTGTCTTCATGCGCCCGCTTTCAAAGCCGAGTTCCACAAGCTGTTCCGTGATGCCCATGGAGGCACGCTCGCCGGCGCGCCCGCCACCAAATTGCTTCTCACCGATGTGCATCAATCCGTTGAGGAAGGTGCCGTTGGTGAGGACCACAGACTTGGCTCGGATTTCCATGCCCAAACCTGTCTTGACCCCGACGCAGCGACCTTGCTCGACAAGGATGCCCACCACGCTGTCTTGCCAAAAATCCAGGTTGGGGGTGCCCTCGAGCATCTCTCTCCAAGCCTGGGCAAAGAGGTTGCGGTCGTTTTGCGTTCTGGGGCTCCACATGGCCGGTCCTTTGGACTTGTTCAGCATGCGGAATTGGATGGCGCTTCGGTCGGAAACGAGCCCGGAATAGCCGCCGAGGGCGTCCACTTCACGCACGATTTGGCCCTTGGCGATGCCCCCCATGGCGGGGTTGCAAGACATCTGCCCAATGACCCCCATGTTCATGGTGATGAGCAGGGTGGAGGCCCCAAGGTTCGCGGAAGCGGCAGCGGCTTCATTGCCGGCGTGGCCTGCGCCCACGACGATGACATCGTACGTCTGAATCATGAAGGCAAAGGTCGTGAGGATGTTCTTTAGCTGCGATGTTCCACGTGGAACATGGCCAAAGCATGGTCCTCGGCCGCGCGCATGGCTTGGGCGTCGGCGTCGGTCTTGTCCTTGAGTCCTGCCAGGTGCAAGACCCCGTGAACCATCACGCGCCGAAGCTCTTCTTGAAACACAACACCCTGATTTTCAGCATTTTCACCAACTCGGTCGAACGAGATCAACAGGTCCCCGGAGAGGGTGTCGCCCTCCGAGTGGTCGAAGGTGATGATGTCGGTGTAGGTGTCGTGGTCGAGGTACTTGCGGTTGTACTCTAGGAGTTCTTCGTCGGAGCAGGCGACCACACTGAGGTCTCCGAGGGATTTGCCGTGATGGTCGGCCACGGAGCGAAGCCAGGACTTGACAGCGCGACGGCCCTCCACCTTGCACGGGACGTCCCCGTCCACGAAAACAATCATCGGCTCAGGCGAGGACGTTGGAGAAGGTGAGCTCGACAATGCGGCCGTCGTCCTCGAATGCGCATTCGTCGGCGAGGTGACGCATCAAGAACACACCTCGGCCGTGGGGCTTCTCGATGTTTTCAGGCGCCGTCGGGTCGGGCAAGTTGTCGTAGTCAAACCCGGGGCCTTCGTCGGAAATGCGGAACACGAGGTTCTTCTCGTCAATGGCGCAAGACACGGACACAGACTTCTCAGGATCGAGCTTGTTGCCGTGCACGATGGCGTTGTTCACGCCCTCGGTCATGGCAATCAAGACATTCCCGTAATGCTCGGGAATGATGCTGTGGTCTTCACTGATTTGGTCAATGAGTCGTTCCACCACCGCGATGTTCTCGGGCTTGGAGTCGAATCGCAATTCAGGCATCGTCGTCGTCATGGCGTCAATTCAGGGCTTCCGGGTTCGAGGTCCAAAGTATTGAAATAATCGTTGACGCAGTCGCGGTAATACGGAAGTAGTTCAGCAGGGACTGTGCGTAACAATTCGAGTTCGTTCATCTTTTGGCGGAGGTATTCCGACTCTTGCGGAGGGGTCGTTTTCAGCGCGTCGTCGCCTGTTTGGGAGGTCCGCTCCTCCTTTTCGCCCCGAATGCGTTCGGCGTTTTCAGCCTCGAGAAGCCGTGTGATGAGGTCTTGTTGACGCTGGAGCGTGGCTTGATCGACCTGCCGGTTGACGAGGTCGCGTTCGATTTCCTCCATCTCTTTGGCGATGTCGCCCATCTGGTTGCCCTTTCCGGAACCGTCTTCGTTCAGTTGCTTGGCCTTCTCCTGGGCCATTTTTCGCAGGGCGGCTTGTTGGGCCGCCATCTGGGCGAGTTCCTTCGACAAGCCGCCGGGCTTTTGCTTGCCAACCTCCCCCTTGTTGGACCCCTTGCCCATTTGCTCCTTCATCTGTTCCAGCTTCTTGCCCAAGGCTTGCTGCATCTTCTTCATGTCTCCGGCCTTGGGGGAAGGGGAGGGATTGCCTGACCCGCCGGGTTTTTCGCAGTTGCCGGAGCCGGGTTGCTTTTGGGCTTCCTTCTGCTGCATCTGCTGCAACGCCTCGTCCAAGAGCAGGGCGAGGTTGTTGAAGGACGTCATCACGTACTGCTGGTTCATGGCGATGTCCGCCGTCTGACGATCCCCAAACCCATCGAGTGCCTTGCCCATGTGGCGGTTCACCAATCCGATTTCTCGGTTGACCGCGGACGCAAGCTGCGGGATGCGCATGCTCAAGGCGAACAAACTGTCTTCCACCATCACGGCGTCGTCTTTCAGTTTGCGCTGGGCTTGGCCGTGGTTGATGTACCGTGGGTCTTGTTCGTCGGTGAGTTTGAGCTCGGCCATCAAACCCTCCTCTTCAAAGGACAGCGTCAAGATGTTTTCCAAAAGGGCCCGGAGCGCGTCCATGTCTTCGCTGGCGGATTCGGATTCCGAGTCCATTTGCATCTGCTCCATTTGTTGGGCGAGCTGCTCCATCTGTTCGCCCGCTTTTTGCTGGCTGTCGGAGGCCTTCTTGTCCTTGCCTTTGTCCAACTGCTCGGACCCTTTTTGCATCTCTTCCTGAATGGATTGCTCTTCCTCGGAGCTGTCCATCATGGGGTTGGGGTTTTCGAGTTGCTGGTTGTCCTTTTCCAGTTGATCGAGGTCTTTGCGCAGCTCCTCAAAAGCTTGGTTGAGGCTGTCTTGTTTGGCCTTGAGCTCCTCAGGATCCATGAGGCCCAAATCCGTTTCCTCCGCCAGCATTTTTTGCTCCTCCGCCAGTTTCTTCAGGTCCTCGATGGCTTCATCCATCTTGGTTTCCCACTCCAGCTGACGGAACTGCTCCAGCGCGCGGTCCAGCTCCTTTTCCATGGCGTCATGGTTGAGCTCCATCTCGTTGAGTTGCTCTTGCATCTTTTCCGGATCCATCTCCTGCATGAGCTCTTCCATTTGCTCATAGATCTGGCGGAGTTCCTCGCTCATGATGTTGTCCATGAGTTTTTGGAGCTGCTCCTGCTTGTCGAGGATGCGTTCTTCTTGCTTGCTGAATTCGTTGGCGCGCTCGTCTTTGCGCTCGTTCTCTTCACGCATTTGCTCGAGCTTCTCTTGAAGCGACTTCTGCTGCTCCATGAGGTCTTCCATGGCTTGGCGGTCCTGCCAGGTCATTTCGCCCTGTTCCCGCAAACGCTCTTGCATGGCCTCCATGGCTTCTCGCAACTCGGCGGCCTCGCGGGACGCTTCTTCCAAATTTTCTTCGATGGAATCGGCGGTCTCGTTGCGCTCTTCACGGATTTCTTCTTGGCTGGGGGCCGCAATCCGGGTGGTGCCGGACCGGACCATTTTGGCCCCGTGGACGCCGTCGTTGTCCCAAACTTCAATCCAACACTCCAACACGTCGCCCTCACGCCAGTCCAACCCCCCCATGTCCCACGTGTGGAAGAACGTGCCTTGGCGGCCGGCGGGAACGTCCAACTCCACACGTCCGTCGGTCTCCAATGGGGTGTCACCGGCGAGAAGGGGTTCGTCCAAACCCTGTCGAGCCGTACGCTCCACAAAGGCCCACGCAAACGTCAGGCGGCTGAATCCGTAATCGTCTTGGATGGCGCCCGTGAAATGGCGTCGCTTTCGGGAGGTGCTGTCCTGTTCTTCCGAGACGCGAATGGAGGGCTTGCCGTCCCGAATGACCCGAATGCGGTGGCGCAACGAATCGCCCATCGCCTCTACGCCGGTGGGCGTGACCCAATAGACGGTGTTGGAAGAGGCCACCCAATTGGCGAAGTAGGTGCTGGCTGCACCTGCCCGGACGTCCAGTGGGTTGTCTGCGAGGCGCATGGTGACACCGTCGCCGTTGGCCACACGGATGGACCATTGGATGGGCGTGCCTTCGGGCACCGTCAGGTCGCCTTGGTTGCGCTGGTCGATGGCCGGGAGGCCTGTGTACCGAGGAGGGGTGGCTTCGACGCGGAGCTCCGCGAGCGAAGGCATGGCAAAAGGCACCGCCACAAACTCGTCCGACCGCCATCCATTGGCCAAAAACCGGAACGGCGTGCTCGAACGCACGGACGGGAAGGTGTAGCGAAAGACGTGGTCCCGCGTGCGTTCCATGCGGAAACGTCCGCCCTGCGCCTCCACCATCACGGCACTTGGAAGTTCGTCGCCAACCACCTCGACCTCGAGGGTGAGGGCGTCCCCGGCGGCGACCTCCAGGCTTTCGTTGCGGAGTTCAAACCGGAACGGCGCTGGCTCCACAAACTCGGTGCGGTGCTGCACGATGCGCGTTGCGGGCTCCGTTACCCAATTGGGCTTCAGCCAAACCACGGCACCGACCACCACCGCCACAGGAAGCGCCATGCGCAGGGCCTTCATGGCCGGACCCACATCCACCGCTTGGGTGAAGGGCAGCGGTCGGAGGGAGGCGGTGCGTTGGTCAATGCTTGCGGCCAACAAGGTGACGTCTGCGCCTTGCGCGTTGTCCACTTGTTGTTGCAGCTGGAGGGTGTTGAGGAGTTTGTCCTTGACTTCGGGAAAGTGCTCGCCCACAATCCGCGCAGCTTGGTCGTAAGTCAGGCCTCGGCTCAGGCGAAACCATTGAAGCATGGGCCACACCACCTGGGTGGCCAGCACGGCCAGCGTCGTGGCGGCGAACGCGTAAAAGAGCACGGTCCGTCCGGCCACGCCAAAGCGTCCGACGTTTTCGAGCGCGGCAAGCAAGAGCGCACCCAAGGTGAGGGTCGCAAACGACAGCAAAGCCCCGCGAAGGGCTTTGTTTCTGTGGTACCGCCGGATGAAATCATCCAACTTTTCAATCAAGGATATGCCAGGCTTCATCTCTTGCTCATGAAAGGTACGCTACCTTCGACGTCCATTCACAACCTACGCCATGAAAGGAAATTTGGTTTCCCTCAGCGCTGCTTTGCTCCTCGCGGGCTTGATGGGCAGCACGACCGCCACCGCCCAGGACGTGGTCATCAATGAATTGAACCTTGTGGTTGGCCCGGAAACAGGGCAGTTCGTCGAACTCTACGGCACACCAGGTACGGCGCTGGACGGCCACGCTTTGGTGATTGTCAAATCGGCCTTTTCAAGCGGCGATTGGTCAGCCCAAACCCAAGCTGTCGTGGACCTCAACGGACTTGCATTGGATGCGGAAGGCTTCCTGGCATTGAACGGCGAGGGTTGGCAGAATTCCGTGGCGGGGGTGGTGTTGGCGGCCAGCCCAGCGTCATCTTTCGAGTTGGACCAGGCCCCTGTGTTTGACGACATGGTGGACGCGGTGCTCTACGGCAACACCAGCGTGTCCAACCCCCAGATGACAGCCATTGTGGAGGTGGTGAACCCCGACGCGGAGGCGACCGTTTACGAAGGGGGAGAGGGCGTGTCTCCTGGGTCAGACGGATTGTCGCGCGTTCCTGACGGCGGCGAGGCGTTTGACCAAGCCTTTGTGATGCAGGCCCTCAGCCCCGGATCGTCCAACGTGCTTCCCTGTGAAGGGGGTCACTTGGCGCTGAACAACCCCGCCAACACGGTGTTCTGCACGGACATCGGGCCGGCCATCGTCGGGTTCACACACCAAAGTGACGCGGCGAATGCGGCCACAAGCTTGGCCATTGTGGACCCCGAGACCGGGGAGGTCTTGGAGGTGTTCCTTGGAACTGCCCTCAACATGGAAGGATTGGGAGACGGCACGTTTGAAGTGCACGCCATTTCGCATGACGCGTTGCTCGCCCCGGGATGGACGTCCTTGGACAGCATTGTGACGGTGCCTGAAGGGGGATGTGTCAGCCTGTCTGCCGAGCCCGTGACGTTGGTCGGGGAAACGTGTGAGATTCCTTCCTGCGACGGAGGTACGTTGTTGACGGCAGGGGGAGAAGCAGATGCGGAAGCATGTCTCACAGAAGATGGTGCGCTCGTGCCTTTTGGCTACTACAGCGACGCTGTCGAGGGGGAATACGTCTTCTTGATCTGCAACGAAGCGGATGAGATTTTGGTGACCACGGACGAGCCATACTACGACTTTGCGGCGTTTGGTGAGGCAGGAGACTACCACGTTTGGGGCCTCAGCTACCAAGACGGGTTGGACTCCACCACCATCGCGGAAGGAGGCTCTGTGTTCGACGCCGCGGCCATGGGCTGCGACAGCTTGTCGTCAAACGCTTTGCCGGTGACCATTTTGCAATGCGGCTCTGCCGGGTTGTGCGACGATTTGATCATCAGCGAATACGTGGAAGGGACGAGCAACAACAAGGCCCTGGAAATCCACAACCCCACGCCGTTTGACGTGGACCTCACCCCGTATGTGATGGAGGTCTACAACAACGGCTCGGAGACCCCCATCCAAAGCTTGGACTTGGAAGGGGTGCTCGTGTCGGGCGGCGTAACGGTGTTGGGCAACCCCCAAGCGGCCGCGCCCATCGTCAACCAAAGCCAAGCCCTAAGCACGGTGACGTGGTTCAACGGCAACGATCCGATTGTGCTGCGGAAGAATGGCGAAATCATCGACATGATGGGCGTGATTGGGGAAGACCCGCTTGGCCCGTGGCCTGTGGGTGAAGGCGCCATGGCAGAATACACGTTGGTCAGAAAGCCCAACATTGGCCAGGGCTCCACCAACTGGAACGAAGGCCAAACCCAATGGGACGTCTACCCGCAAGACACGTTTGATTTCCTCGGCGAGCACACCGCGTCGTGCGGCGGCCTCGGAACGATGGTGGTGGGTTTTGCAGCACCGGAACTGTACGTGGCAGAAGGCAGCGCGGTTGCGGTCGAGATGCTCGTCGGCTATCCCCTCGAGGACGTGGAGGTGCAGGTTTCCGTCACTGGCGGCGATGCCGAATCGGGCTCGGATTACCCCGCCGTGTTCCCTCTGAACTTCACGTTTGAGTCCGGCTTGTTGAACAGCCAGTCGTTCAACTTCGTGGCCATCGACGAGGAAGACCCCGAGCTTCAGGAAGACGTCGAACTGACGTTGACCATTCTCTCTGGAGGAGCCGTGTTGGGCATCCAAACCGTGGTGGTGCACATCCTTCCTTCGGATTTGACCTACCCCGTGTACGACATCGACATGGTGCGTGGCACCAACAGCCAAGGGGTGCTCGACAGCATCGACACGGCGTGCGAACTGCGCGGCATCGTCCACGGCTGGAACGACTATCCCCAGGGCCTACGTTTCACCTTGATTGACCCCACCAACGGCATCAACGTGTTCAGCGCCATCAACAACTTTGGCTATGAGGTGCAGGAGGGAGACAGTGTGCGGGTGCGCGGGGTCGTGGGCCAGTTCGCGGGTCTGGCCACGTTGTACGCCGACACCCTGATTTACGAGGGCAGTGGATTCGACACCCAAGAACCGATCCTTGTTCAGGAGATGGGCGAGGAGACGGAGTCGCGCGTGGTCAAGTTGAAGTGTGTGAAGCTTGTGGACCCCGCGCAATGGACCAACAACTTCCCGTTTTTCGACGTGATGGTCGACTATGGCATCGGCGATTTGCAAATCCGAATCGACGGCAACACCGACATCTGGGGAATGGAACCGCCCATCGGGACGTTTGGGTTGACGGGCATTGGGGGTCAGTCTGATGGAAACGCGCCTTTCTTGGACGGATACACCCTGTTGCCAAGAAGCTTGGACGACTTGACCGATCCGGTCCTCTCGTTGTTCACCGTACCCGACGTCCTTGTTCTGGGTGGCGACCCCGTGTTTGCCATCAATGAGAGCGAGAACGCCGACTTCTTCCAGTGGTCTTTTGGCAACGGCACGTTCAGCAACGAGGAAGACCCCGAGTTGACCTATACCGAGCCCGGCACGTACAACATCTTCTTGACGGCCACTGACCAAGAAAGCCAATGCTCGGACCAGTCGACGGCCCAAATCGTCGTCGAAGAGGAAGATGCTGTGATGGAAACATCCTTCAAGCTCGACCTCTTCCCCAACCCGGCCTCAGACGTGTTGCAAGTGTCTTGCGCCACAGCCGCCGAGATGGTGGTCCGCGACGCTGCAGGCCGTGAGGTGTGGCGCGAGCGCATGGCAGCGGGTCGCCGGCCCCTCGACGTCACAGCGTGGGCGCGGGGCGTCTACACCATGGAGGTGAAGCCTGAGTCTGTGCATTTGGCCACCCAAACCGCACGGTTCGCCATTCAGCACTGATGTCAGCCCGAACCCGAAGCCTGTTGCTGCTCCACGGGGTGGTGGTGATTTTTGGGTTCACGGGCATCTTGGGCAAACTCATCTCGATTGACGCCGAACCCTTGGTGTTCTGGCGCGTCACCCTTGGAGGGTTGACCACCGCAGCGTTTTTGTGGTTTCGGTCGCGTTGGTCGTCTTGGACGTGGCCCAACGTGCTCCGGGTGGGCCTTGTGGGCTGGGTGGTTGCGGTGCATTGGGTGACGTTTTTTGCGTCCATCAAGGCGAGTTCTGTGGGGCTGGCACTGACCATGTTGGCCACGGCACCGCTTTTCGTGGGGCTCATCGAACCGGTGGTCTTCAAGCGGTCCATTGCGTGGCGTGAAATGGCGGTTGCTGCTGTGGTGTTTGTGGGCATCGCGCTTGTGTTTCAGGCGGAACGAGACCAAACCGCAGGCATCCTCCTCGGGTTGGCAAGCGCGGTGCTTGCAGCGATGTTCAGCACCGTCAACGGGGTGCTCGTCAAACAGCACGACCCGGTTCAGCTCAGTGCTGTGGAGTTGATGGCAGCCAGTGTGGGGATGGCGCTGTGGTTGGCCATGCAAGGGGAGTTTGATCTGTCGTTGATTCAGCTGTCCGGGTCAGACTGGCTTTGGATTGTGTTGCTTGCGGTGGTGGCCACGTCGTTTGCCTTCATGGTGTCCATCCAGGTCTTGCAGCAATTGACGCCCTTTGAGTCGGCCATGGCCATCAACCTCGAACCCATTTACGCGATTGTGCTGGCGTATGTCTTGTTTGACGAGCGCTTTTTGTCGGGTTTCTACCTCGGTGCGGCGCTGGTCATTGGGGCGGTGTTTGTGGACACGTTGCTCCGCGCTACGCCACGTGAAAAAGCGCCGCCGCCACACGGTCGCCGGTGATCCACTGCGTTTCTGGAATGCGGAAGCGACCGCCTTCCAAGGGCACCAAGTCCCCACAACTCAGCGCGTGTGACCAAGCCTTGGGATCGACCACGTCGGGCCGCAACCCGTGGGCTTCATGCAAATCTTCTGGGTGGATGCCGTGGGCGGTTCGCAGCCCGGTCATGATGGCCTCGTTGTAGCGATCTACGCGGGAGAGGGTTTCCCTTGACTCAGACAACGAACCTTGTTCCAGCGCCCGCATGTAGGCGGGGTTGTTGGACACGTTCGCGTATCGCTCAGGGGCCAAGAATCCGTGCGCACCAGGCCCAAGGCCCAAGTAAGGTTTGCCCGACCAGTACGCGCTGTTGTGGATCGCCTTCCAGTGCCCTTCATCGCCACGGGGAGCGGCCCAATTGCTCGTCTCGTAATGGGACCACCCACGGTCTGCCATGACGCTGCACAAGTGGTGGTATTCCTGCACGGTGCGCTCGTCGGGAGGCGGGGTTTCTTCGCCGCGCTCCACGCGTGTGCCAAGCACGGTTTGGGGCTCTACAGTCAGGGCATACGCGCTGAGGTGCCGGACGGGAAGGGAGAGGGCGCGCTCCACGTCGTCCTGCCATTGGCGACCCGTGGGAACCCCGTAGATGAGGTCCACGGTCATGGTGTCGAAGCCGGCAGCGTGGGCCCGAAGGATGCCTTGTTCCGCCTCCCGACCGGTGTGGGCGCGGTTCATCCAGATCAGGGTCTCGTCGTCGAAGCTTTGGATGCCCACACTGAGGCGGTTGAAGCCGGCTTCCAGCCAAGCGTCCAAGCGGGCATCCTCCAAGTCCTCAGGATTGGCTTCCAAGGTGACCTCCGCAAGTGTGGACACGTCCAAATGCAAGGCGTCAGAGACTTCGAGAACGAGTCGCTTCATGGCGTCGGGGGGCAACAGGGAGGGCGTGCCGCCACCGAGGTACAAGGTGGTGATTGGCCCATTCAGCGACGCCAAAAAATGCGGCGCACGAAGTCGGGCTTCCGACGCGATTGAACGAACCATGGCGTCGACGGTTTGGGTGTTTGTCGAGAAGTGGAAGTCGCAGTAGTGACAGGCTTGTCGACAAAACGGAACATGGAGGTAGACGCCGGCCATGTCCCAAAGGTCGTGGCTTCCATGCTACCTTCGCGTCATGGCTCGAGAAATCCAGTGGGACGAGGTCCGCGTTGAACGCGCATTGACGGACATGGACACCAACGCCGAGTGGACGGCCTTGGGCCCGCGCACGTGGTCCGTGTTGCAAAACGGCGCGCGCTACAAAGTGGAATGTGAGTCCGGTCCCGGCGCAGAAGGCCACCTGGTCATTCGCATCAACGGCGTGCGTCGTGAGGTGCGCGTGCTCGACGAGCGTGCCAAATTGCTCGAGAAGATGGGCATGTCGGTCTCTGCAGGCGCGGCCTCAGGGGACATCAAGGCGCCCATGCCTGGCAAGGTGTTGCAGGTCTTGGTCAAGCCAGGAGATGCCGTGGAGGAGGGCCAAGCCCTGCTCGTGCTCGAGGCCATGAAGATGGAAAACATGATCAAGGCCGTGGCGGCCGGGACCGTGTCTGAGGTGCCCATCTCCGAAGGCGAAGCCGTGGAAAAAGGCGCGTTGTTGGTGGGATTTGAGTCCTGATTGTTCCCCACGCCTTTCCCCGAAAGCCTGTTGATGACATGTCGTTGAAGGGACATTCTGCGTTCTACGTGGAACTACCTTCGAAACATGACCATTCGTGACGTTTTTCGCGTGTGTTGCTGCGCCTTGCTAGGCGCCAGCATCGCCTCCGTCGCCCAAGGCCAAGCGTGCAACAATGCCCTTGACCTTTGCGGCCAAACGGACACCACCGCCGTGTTGGGGTCGCCGCTGGATTTGCCAGGTTCTGCGGCCTTGGCCGGGGTGTTTGACGCCAGTCGGGTCCAAGTGATCCACTTTCACACGACGTTCTTCGGACAGTTTGCAGAGCCTTCTGAGCCAGCCGCCGTGATGTTGAGTGCCCTGTCGTGTGAAGCGCCCCTTGTGGCGAGGGTGTTTCAGTCGAACCCTTTGGACGAGTGCAACGCAGAGGAGTTCGTCCCCGCCTCCGACTTGTGGACGGTGTCGACCGACACCACGCTGACCACCCTGCCACTGTTTCAAAACACCGATTACGTGTTGTTGCTCGGTTCTTCGGCTTCGGATTGCGCGGTGGATGTGCGGTTGGAAGGCCTGGCGATGAGCATTGACGCCTGCTGCACTTCTTCCATCGATTACGGAGAAAGCACGACGGTGGAGGTGTTGGGTTCGGACCCCGATTTGGGCTTCGATTGGACTCCGGTGGAGCTGGCCCAAATGGTGGACAATCAACTGGCGGAGCTCAGCCCATACGAGACCACCACCTTTGAGGTGACGGGGTACATCCAAGGTTGTTCTTACACGGATGCGGTGCTCGTGGCGGTGGGGTCGCCCATCGAGGTGCCCAATGCGTTTTCGCCCAACAACGATGCGTTCAACGACACGTGGAACATCTACGGGTTGTCCCAATTTCCCACGTCGACCATCGAGGTGTTTGACCGTTGGGGCCAAAGCGTGTTCCGTTCCGTGTCTTACCCCAATCCTTGGGCGGGCAAGAACCGCGGCGTGGATGTCCCTGCAGGCACGTACTATTACGTGATTCACCTGAATGAACCGAATGCCAACCTCGCTCCCGTGACGGGGCATGTCGCCGTGATCCGATGAGCATGAAACACCTTTTGACCTTGGCGCTGGTGTCCGTGTGCTGGTCGGCGCAAGCGCAGTTCGTGGGGACGCGGTCGCTGTTCCTGATGTCCAATTTTTTGGACAACCCGGCGGCGGCGGGCAATTCACCCTGTTTGGACATGCGCATGGGGGTTCGCTCTCAGTGGACGGGATTTGAGGGCGCGCCGATGACGAGTTTCGCCTCCCTGTCGGGGAGGTTGGGTCACGGCACGACGTTGGCACACGGGATGGGGGGCTATGTGATGACCGACGCGATTGGTCCCTGGTCCAACACGAGGTTCAGCTTGGCGTACTCCACCAAAATCCGACTCACCACGGGCGCCCGGTTGAGTGCGGGGATCGGCCTGGGAATGGTCCAGTACCGCTTGGATGTGGGAAGCCTTCAATTTCCTGAGGTGGCCGCCACCGATGACCCAGCGTTGTTCGGCTCCGCGACATCGCAAACGGTGTTCCCGACGATGGATTTTGGGTTGTGGTACGAGGACAAACTCAATTTCGCGGCATTCAGCATTCAAAATGTCACGGCGACCACATTGACAGACATCGCTGCCACCACATCTTCAGGCCGGACGGTGGTGTTGACGGGGGGACGCTACATCAAATTGGACCGTCGGTTTGCCTTCCGCCCCGCGCTTCAAATGCGAATGGCTTCCGGACTGCCTGCAGCCATTGATTTTCAGGGCTCATTCAGCATGGACAACCGCATCTCGATGGGCTTGGGCTACCGTTCTGGATCCGCATTGGTCGGGGTCATGAACTTGAAGTTGTTCGAGTCCATGACGGTGGGGTATGCGTATGATTTTGGGGTCTCCGCTCTGAATGTGGCAGGACGAAACTCCCACGAAATCGTGATTTCTTTGACGGCATGTGACAAGGACGACCCGTTCTTCAGCACAGGAGGCCGCTGCCCCGCATACGACTGACATGTATGACACCCTGTCCAAGCGATTGCTTTTTCTGGCCGCCGCCGCCATCGTGGTGGTGACGCTTGGATACACCCAACACCTTTCCTCCATCATCCGCGAAGAAGAGCAGCGGAAGGTGGATTTGTGGGTGGAAGCGGTGAAGCAGCGGGCGGAGCTTGTGACGTACACCCAAACCCTGTTCGAAGACCTCGGAGCGGAAGAAAAGAAGCGTGCCGACCGGCTCGCCTCCGCCTATCGGTTGATTCAGGAAGCCCCCGACGGAACGGATTTGACCTTCGCGGGCGACTTCTTGGTCAACAACAACACGGTTCCCGTGCTCATCACGAACAAAGCGGGGGAGGTGGTGTACAAAGTCAACGTGGATCCACCGCCGGATGGTGTGGCAGAGCGGGCGTACTACGACAGCATTCGGCGCACCCAAATGAGCCGGAATCCACCCATCCGCTTCGAGGAGGTAGGCCAAACCATTTACTACGCCGAGAGTGTGCGCCTGCGCAAACTTCGCGAGGCCATGGACGAGCTCATCGAGTCGTTCATTTCGGAGACGGTCATCAACAGCGCGTCCGTGCCTGTCTTGTTGATTGATTCAACAGCCACCAAGGTGGTCAAGTCTCAAGGCATTGACGTGTCGAAACTCGACACCCCTGAGAAATTGCAGGCACATTACGTGGCCATGGCCGAGGACAACCCACCCATTCCCGTGTATTTGCCGGGGGAGGGTTGGCACATGGTCTTTTATGAGGAAAGCGCGGTCTTGACCCAGCTGCGCTATTTCCCCGCGGTGCAGTTGCTGTTGATTGCGGCGTTTTTGCTCGTCGCTTACCTCGTGTTCTCTGCCTCGAGGCGGGCGGAACAAAACCGGGTTTGGGTGGGCATGGCCAAGGAAACGGCGCACCAGTTGGGCACGCCCTTGAGTTCGTTGATGGCGTGGTCAGGGTTGCTCGCGGCGAAGGGTGTAGAGGAGGAAGCGCTGAAAGAAATGGACAAAGACATCGCCCGACTGCACGTGGTGGCGGAGCGCTTTTCCAAGATTGGATCCGAGGCCACCCTCAAGGAGGACAACCCCCTTGAGGTGGTTCGAGAGACTGCGGAGTACATGCGTCCCCGCGTGAGCAAACACGTGGAGATGGTGCAGGAGCTGGGCCCTGATGCAGGGCACCTGATGCTCAGCCGCCCCCTGTTGAGTTGGGTCCTTGAAAACCTCATTCGAAACGCTGTGGACGCCATGGATGGGGAGGGCGTGCTCACCGTGCGTGCGCATTGGCGGGAAGACGCATTCACCATTGAGGTGGAGGACAACGGCAAGGGCATGACCAAAGCGGTGGCAAGAAAAGTGTTTGATCCCGGCTTCACGACGAAGGAGCGTGGCTGGGGTTTGGGCTTGTCACTTGCCAAGCGCATTGTGGAAGAGGTTCACAAAGGCCAAATCCTCGTGGCCTCCTCTGAGCCGGGCAAAGGCACGTGTTTCCGGATGGTGTTCCTGGCGTAAACGCCCGTCAGCGGACGATGAGGATGCGCCCCACTTTTTGTTCTCGGTAGAACACGCCGTCCTCCCGGTATTCCCACTTCACGATGTAAGGGTACCATCCATCGGGCAAGTAGTGGTCTCCGTTGCCCAAATCAGGCGCCCCTCCATCCCAAGGCCGATCCGCGTCTTCGGTGGACCAGACCTGCTCTCCCCACCGGTTGAAGACCTGAAAAGAGAAGGCGTCCCATTCGCAGCTGCTCTCGATTCGAAAGCCCTCATTCAGCCCGTCTCCGTCTGGGGTGAACGCGTTGGGAATCCACACGTGACATCCGCAGTATTCCTCCTCCACCTCGGCGAGGGCCACCGACGACCCACAGGCGTTGGTGGCCGTGATGTAGTGCTCGCCCCCCACGACGTTGTTTTCAAACCCAGAGGCGCCTTCGGTGGACCACACCAAGGAGAAGGGAATCTCATAAGGGTCGGTGTCGAGGACGGGGAGCAGCTCCACGCGCACTTCGGTCGAATCGCCAATGCAGATCAAGGGGTCCACGGCCGAAGCCACGACGTTGAGGTTGGGGAGCACCTCCACACGCACGGTGTGGCTGTCCATGCACCCCGTGGCGTTGTCACGCACTTCAATGAGGTATTCGCCCTCGTCGTAGGCGCTGTAGCCCGCAGTGGCGGCATCGTTGTTCACACTCCAAATCCAGGTGCCGACAGGGTCGTCGGTTTGGGTGGGCCACACAAACGAATACGGGGCATCCAACACGCAACGAGACACGCTGTCGGGCTGCGAACCCACGGTGGGCGTTGGCCACCACGTGACGTATGCCGTGTCCGATTGGGCGCACTCGCCGAGCGTGACGTTCGCCACAAAAGGACCTTCGCCCATGGACGCCACCACGGGCAGGTTGGCGCCGTTGCCCCCCACATTCCAACTCAGCGCATCCACGTTGCCCGTGACGCTCAGCACGGCCACTTCTTCGTCACACAAGGGCGCAGGATCCACCAACCCTGTGACAATGGGAGGAAGCATGGTGTAATTGAACGACTCAGTGCTTTCGCATCCGTTGTCGTGGATGAGGTTGGCGTGGTACACTCCCGCGCCCGCCTGGTTCAGGTTGGTGGTTCCTGTGGGCAGGTCCCATGAGGCCACGGAGGCGTCGTTGAAGATGTTGAAGCCGACGACCCCGGTGGATTCCCAGCACAAGCTGTTGGGGGTCGTGGTGAAGGCACCTTCAGCCAAAGGCAACACCTCGATGACAAGGGCTTCCGGGTCGGACTCACATTCGTTCATGGATGCTGTGGCTTCGTATGCACCCGCCACACCGATGGTGAGTGTGCTTTGGTTGTTGACAGCCCACGTGGCCTCGCCATTGTTTGAGGCGACGGCCTCAAGGCTCAAGACTTCGCCGTCACAGATTTCGAGCGTCCCAGAAACGGGCTGGCCATTTTGGGCAAAGCTGACGTCAGGGGTGGCTTGGAACAACACGTCAACCACCTGGGAGGACGTGCAACCCGCAAGCGTGGCCACGACCTCATGGGGTCCTTCTTCCGTGGTGATGGTGCTGAGTCCTTCTTCCCCATCCCACGTGACCGTGGCTCCCGCCGCAGCCTCTGCGATGAGCTCAGCCTCGGACCCGTCGCAGATCACGAGGTTGGCGTCCACAAGCAGGGCCAATTCCGGCCCTGGAAGTTCGTCCACGAAGATGGAGCCGGTGGCGGGACAGCCTTCGGCATCCGCCCCATACAAGGCGTATTCCCCGCCGGAAGTGACGGAGATTTCTGTGGAGTTGGTGTCTTCCCAAATCGCGCTTGTGGCTGGGGCCGAGGCCAGGCCGGTCAACTCAAGCTCTTCGCCTTGGCATATCTCCCAAGGTCCCGAAGGAGACGCGCTGAGGGCATTGATGTGGGTGGCATAGGTCGCGTCAACGAGGCAGAAGCGCTGTTCGTTTCCAACGGCGCCGCCGGTGGAAGCCACGAATCCCCAATAGACCAGTGGGTCTCCCCCAAAAAAGGTGTCTACGATGTCGCCCGTGTAAGACAGGCGCAGGCTCCCGGCGAAATACACTTCAAGCAGTTCGTTCGCGGCGCTCCAGACGATGCGAAACGAATAGTCTTGTCCCGTTTCGATGTTGGTCTGCGATTCGTGGGCCTGAACCGGTCCCTCCACGTTGTGCATGATGGACCCGTTGCTTGTGATTGCGATGTGATCGTACCAAGGGTCGCCCACATCTCCGTTCTGCCACGTGTCCAATTCGACGGCAAGAGACGGTACAAACGGGCCATTTTCGTAACCAATGGAGCCTCCTGTGCTCCCCACAGTGAAATTGCCTGTGCCGGATTGTTGCAGCACGAACACCATGCCGTCGGCGCCGTCGGCGTCGGTGGTGCCAAAGTTCACGGAGAACTGCAGGTCGACGTCCGCTTCAAGGTTGATCTGACAGTTGTTCCACGCGGCGCCTCGCTGATTTTGGACCGCTTGGGTCAAACGAATGCAGTCGTCCGAGATCAATTGCGCCCCCTGCACCAAGTCCCACTGGGCGACGGAGGGAAGGGTGAGCACAAGGCTCAACCCCAAAAGGAGCAGCATGCGAAACGCGTGGTTCAAAGGATCGAGGTGTTGATGGAGCGTCAAAGTTCGTGTGCAAAGCGATATCCCTCGGCGGGATGGACCAAGGGTTTCAAGGACACGTCCTTCACAACCCCCTGATGAGGTTGACGATGCGCTCGGTGGCGTGGCCGTCCCAGAGCGGGGGCACGACCCCTTCTTTGGGGTTGTCGATGGCGTGCATGACGTCCGAGACATGGAGCTTGGTCAACATTTGGTTGGTGCCCAGGGTCGTCGTGCTCGGCCGCTCCGTGTTGGGACGGAGGGTGATGCACGGCACTTGCCGGTACGTCGTTTCTTCTTGGATGCCTCCCGAGTCTGTGACGACCGTTTTGGCTTTGGAAATCAGGTGCTGGAACGCGAAGTAGTCCATGGGCGGCGTCCGCTTCAACGCGGGATGCTCGAGCACATCGGCAAGCCCAAAAGATTCCAAGTTCTTCTGCGTTCTTGGGTGGATGGGGAAGACCACAGGCGCGGAAGCACAGAGGTTTTGGAGGAGGTCCACGATGAACTGGCATCCCTCCCGGTTGTCCACGGTGGCGGGCCGGTGCATGGTCAGCAGGTGGAAATCCTCACCCGCATCCAAACCGAGGTCAGACAGGATGGGGCTTTGATCGATTTGGGGTGAGAAGTGCACCAACGTGTCAATCATGGTGTTGCCCACGAAGTGCACGTTGCCCCCTTGGTCGAGCCCCTCGTCCTTCAAGTGGGTCAAGCCCGAGTCTTCCGTGACGAAGTGATGCGCACTGAGTTGGTCGACCAAAATGCGGTTGATTTCCTCCGGCATGGAGCGGTCAAAGCTGCGCAGACCTGCCTCCAGGTGCCCCAAAGGAATCCCGAGCCGTTGGGCTGCAAGCGCCCCAGCAAGCGTGCTGTTCACGTCGCCAGGGACCAACACAAAGTCCGGCTTGACCTTCTCCATGACCTCGACAAGCTGGGTGGTCATGTGGGCGAATTGCAAACCCGCGGAACCGGAATGCAACTTCAAGACGTGGTCGGGTCGCAGGTCAAATTGGTCAAAAAAGACCTGCGACATCGCCTTGTCGTAGTGCTGCCCGGTGTGGACCAAGGTGAGCTTGGCACCGGGAATGGCATCCATCACCTTGCGAAAGCGCGTGACCTTGATGAAGTTGGGGCGGGTGCCGATGACGATGAGAAGGTGCATGGGTTCAGGTCAGTGGGTGGTCTGCGGCCCCAATGTATGAAGCAGTTCGCTGTACTCGTGGGCGAGCGCGTCTCGTTGGAAGCGCTCGGGGGAGGTGTGGCTCGTTCTGCCGGCGAGGGCCTGTTGGATTTGGTGTGCAAATCCTTGGTCATCTTCCATGCCGCAAAGGCCAAACCCCCAGGACCCCAACAAGCGCTCGAGGTCGCTGTCCAGGGCGCCTCCGGCAATCAAAGGACGTCCTGTGGCGAGGTATTCAAAGGCCTTGCCTGGAATCGTGCGGCGGCCGGTCTCGTTGTTGTTTTGGAGGATCACCAAGGCATGGCAAGGCGACATCGCTTGGGGAACCGCGTCGTGGGAGACGCTCCCTGCGAATCGCCACGCGTCGGAAGGAAGGGTTCGCTCCAGTTCGGCCTGGATGGCGGGGTCGAGGGCGCCGTAGAGGACCAAGTGCAAAGGCCGGGTGGTCTCGGGCCGGGCGTTGTGGTCCCGGATGGCACGCCACAGCCCAGGGGCGTTCCGGCTTCCATACAACGACCCAAAAAAGCCGAGCACAAAGGGCCCGTCTGCAGGCGCGTCTTCGAGGTCAAACCCATCCGCAGCATCATATCCATTGGGAATCCAGACGCCTTTGGGGTCGTTGTCTTGCAAGGGACGTCCGAGGATGGACACGGCGGCTGAAGGCGCGGTGACCACCACCCGATCCGCATGTTCAACCACCTTCTGCTCCAAGGCCTTGTGCCGGGCACGGCTCTGCGCCGTCAAATTGAAATCGTCCAAGTAGTCCATGTCGGACCACGGATCCCGGAAGTCTGCCACCCACGGAATGTCAGGAAAGGCCTGTTTCAATCCGAGGGCAATCAGATGGGTCGAATGCGGAGGGCCTGTGGAGACAATGGCGTCCACCGAAGCCGCCGCGAGGCGTTTTTTCAGCCGCCGAATGGAGGGCCGAATCCAAAACATGCGCGCGTCCGGGATGAACACGTTGCCCCGAATCCATTGGACGAGTCCGCCGGATTTCTTCTTTCCCGAAGGGCTGGAAGAACTCCCAAACCGGTTTTGGGACCGCCCCAGTTTCAGGGCGTCGAGCCACGAAGCGGGTTCAAAGATGGGCCCCTTCCACACTTCGGTGTCGGGAGAGACGTCCGACTGCAGCCCGGGATCCAGCGCCGGGTAATGGGCCCCTTCAGGGACGTAAACCACTGGAGACCAACCGTGTTTGGGCAAATACTTGGCGAACTTCAACCAGCGCTGGACCCCTGCACCTCCCGAGGGAGGCCAGTAGTAGGTCACAATCAACACGCGCCTTTTAGCCATGACTCCAAAGCTAAGACGCGTCGAATCATGGTGAACAAAGAGAACTGACTTACATTTGCGTCCTCCTTACCGAGAAGCCCGGGTGGCGGAATTGGTAGACGCGCGCGACTCAAACTCGCGTTCCGCAAGGAGTGTGGGTTCGATTCCCACCCCGGGTACAGAGAAAGCCTCGCCACAAGCGGGGCTTTTTTCTGCCCCAAACGTTCGGTGAAGGTGCTTGCCAAACTGCGCGTATCTTCATCACATGAACATTCGCCTCCTGGGCCTTGCCCTGCTGTCCACCGCGCTGGTGGAATCGACCTCTGCGCAAATCACGGTCAATCAAACGGACCTGCCGCAAGGCGGAACCGACCACGTGTTCCAAAACCTCACGCCGGATCTGCTCTTGGATTTCGAAGCGTCAGGCCCAGGGTGGATTTGGGATTTCTCGGAACTCGAACCCGTGGATTCGACCGTGGTGGGTGTGCAAGACATCGGCTCGGCGTCCTTCACGGCGATTTTCACCTTCGACAACGCGTTCCTCTACCCCGAGGTTCAAGCCGACCATTTCTACACGTTCTTGAACATCCCGGATTTGGGCGACCTCGGTGGAGATGTGGGTGGCGGCCTGCCCATTGAAATTGATGAAGTGGTGGGTTACCACCAATACGCAGGAGGGTCCTACAACCAGGTGGGCCTTGGATTGTCTCTGTCCGGCATTGAATTGCCGGTGCCGTTTGACGACATCGACGAAGTGCATCCCGTGCCGTTGACGGTGGATGCGACGTTGGAGTCCACCGCATCTTACGTGGTGGAGGTGCCTGAAACGTTCACGTACGCGGTGGACCAAGACCGATATTCAGAGGTGGACGGCTATGGAACGCTCTTGTTGCCCGACGGGTCCAGCCACGAGGTGCTTCGGTTGAAGTCGACCGTCACCAGCGACGACAGCGTGTACGTCGCCTTGGCCGGTCAGGGCTTTGCGTTTGAACGCGAGACCGTCACCTACACGTGGCTTGCAGATGGCGGCATGCCTTGGATGGAGGTGTCCACGACCTTGGGTGTGCCCACGGTGGTGCGCTACCAGGGTGCCGCACCCTCAGAGCCAGACACCAGCGGCACCGACGGTGTGTTGACCTTAACGGCCAGCCTTCCCTTGTTCCCCAACCCTGCGCATGAGGGCCAAACCATCACCTTGGGGGCAGACGCCCAAGCCACATGGTCCGTGTGGAACGCCTCGGGAAGGCAGCACATGGGGGTCCGTGGCACGTCGCTGTCCACGGAAGGTTGGGCGCCCGGCATTTACTTGGTAAAGAACGAGGCGACAGGAGTGACCCGCCGCCTCGTCGTGCGTTGAGGGCCCAAAAGCCCTGGAGAGGAAAGCTCCCTCAGTGGGGGAGTTTGTCGCGAAGCGCGGCGTAGGTGAAGACACCCAACACCCCGGCCACGACGGCGAGCACCATGATGGTGGTTCCGCTGCCAATCAAGGCGTACATCGGACCCGGGCACGCGCCCGTCATGGCCCATCCGAGCCCAAACGCCGTGCCGCCCAAGTAGGCAGATGTGTAGCGCGGGGCTTTGTCTTTCAATTCGATCACGTTGCCTTCAATGCTCTTGACCTTCAGTCGACGAATCAAGAACACGCTGAGCGCGCCCACGCCGACCGCACTTCCAATGATTCCGTACATGTGGAAGCTCTGGAAGGCAAACATTTCTTGGATGCGGAACCACGAGAGGACTTCCGCTTTGACGAGGATCAGGCCAAACAACGTGCCCAACACCAATGCAATGAGGTTTTTCATGACTGCAGCGTTCAAGTGAGGATGAGGGGAAGGACGAGCCAGCTCATGATGAGTCCGCCCGTGAAGAAACCAAGCACAGCCACAAAAGAGGGGAGCTGGAAATGGCTCAGGCCCATGATGGCGTGCCCAGAAGTGCACCCGCCCGCATAGCGCGTGCCGAAGCCAACCAGGAACCCGCCCACCACGACCAACAGCAATGTGCGCCAGTTTCCGATGAAAGACCACGAAAACAATTCGGATGGATGTTGGCCCGACAAATCTCGGATGCCCATCTCACCCATGCGCGCGACGGCGGCTTCACTCAGCGCAATGGGCGCGTCTGTCGAGAAGAAGGTGGCCGCCAAGAACGCGCCAATGAGCACGCCTCCGGCAAACACGAGGTTCCAAGACTCAGATTTCCAGTCGTACTTGAGGAAGTCGAGGTTGTTGGGGATGCATGCCGCGCACACGTGGCGGAACGACGAGCTGATTCCAAACGTTCGGTTCAACAGGATGAGGTGCAATGGCACCATCAATCCGATGATCGGTCCCGCCACGTACCAAGGCCATGGCTGGCTGATCCATTCTACAAATGTGTTCATGGGTGCAAAGGTACCGTCGGCTTTGGAGATGAATGGGGCACCCAAGTCACACAGCGTCAACCCATCGAGCAAGCGTCGTCTCGGCCCCAAAAGTGGCGGGTGCTCGCCATCAGTGCATATCCCCATGCAGGAACGCAAAGAAGCATCCATCGCCAAGGAAACGAGGTGTGGGTTGCCAGCGCGCGAAGGCCTCGGTGGGCGATGTGGACCACGTCCGCAGTGTCGATGAATACGACGCCTTGCAATGGTGGTGTGACGAGGTCGTTGGGTAGACGGGCTTGGGCTTCCTCGCCTTGAAGGGGAACGCACACCACCCCTGGCGCGTGTTTGCGCACCCACCGCACCGACCGCTGACACAGCCGACAAGGTCCGTCGTAAAAGAGCATGGGTGCCGCCATGTTGCAAAGCTAATTCGAGGCGATTGGTTACTTTGTCCCCATGTTCACAACCAAATTCTTCCAAGCGTCATTCGCTGCGGCCCTGGTGCTCGTGTCCCTTTCGGCTTCATCTCAGTCGATGACCCAACCGAATTTGCCCAACCACGGATTCACGTTCACATATGGGGTGACCACTTCGCAACCTTCAGGGTTTGATTGGTCGACAGAAACGTCCATTCAAAATGTGGAATTTGCCTTTGTGCCTGCCGACAGCTCGGCCTACGGGGATGCATTTCCAGAGGCGGACTTTTCTCAGCAAATCGTTGCAGCAACAGGAGGTTTGACCGAGCAATTCTACGCTTACAATGAGGAAGGCATGGACTTTTGGGGTTTTGTCGACGGGGCCACGGGTCTGCAAGTCACCCACCCCGAGGCCATTCAATTCATTCCCTACCCATATGCTGCGGGAGACATCCACAGCGATTCGTTGGAGTTTGAATTCATGGCCAACGGCCTCAGCGTGTTCCGCCGCCAAATCCTTCAGCAGGAGGTGTTGGAATCGGGGACGTTGACGTTGCCTAACGAATTGAGTTTTGAAGGGGCCTTGCGCGTGGATGCAACGCAAAGCGTGTATGACAGCACCGTGACGGGAGCTTTAGAGCTCCTGATTGTTGGAGAAATGTACTGGGTGCAAGACATGCCATTGCATGTGGCCGCGACATACGACTACTACCAAATTGTAGGGGTGGACACGACCTTGGCGTTTTCAGGCGCTGAGTTCGTGGTGGACGCTGCAACAGGACTGGAACTTCCGACGCAAGCATCTCTGAAAGCCTTTCCATCTCCGGCGGTAAGTCAACTCACTGTGGAAGCGCAGGCCGGCGACTGGATTCGAGTTACGGACATTCAAGGACGGATGTTGGATCGCCGGCAACTGTCAGCGAATCGCGAAACGTGGGACGTGTCAGGTTGGCCCACAGGTCTGGCATTTTTGAACATTGAAGGCACCTCGACCACGCGAAGAATCGTGGTCACCCACTGATCAATACGCCCGCGCGTCGTTGCCTTCCATGTAATACACGAAGGCTTTGTTGACGACCCGGTGTCCGCCAGGCGTGGGGAAGTTGCCCGTGAAGTACCAGTCGCCAAGGTGATTGGGGCATGCTTCGTGCAGGCCGTCGACGCTTTGGAAGATGATTTTCACCTCGGACTGCATGCCCTCGGGCGTGAGCAAATCGCTGATGCGGTCGCTGATCTCCTCGTCCGTGAAGGGTTCGTAGATGGCATTCACCTGGTTGACGTTTTCCTCCAAGGGAAGCGTGAGCTGATGCTTGCACGCCTCGTAGGTCGTTTGGAGGATGTCTTCCATGCCGCGCTCTTTGAGCAGGGATACGGCGGCTTGAAACGCAATGAAATCGCCCATCCGCGCCATGTCGATGCCGTAGCAGTCGGGGTATCGAATTTGGGGTGCGCTTGACGCCACCACGATGCGCTTGGGGCCAAGCCGGTCGAGGATGCGAAGGATGCTTTTCTTCAAGGTCGTGCCGCGGACGATGCTGTCGTCGATGACGACCAAATTGTCGACCCCGCGCTCGACGGTGCCGTAGGTGATGTCGTAGACGTGGGCCACAAGGTCGTCGCGGGAACTGTCTTCGGTGATGAAGGTGCGAAGTTTGGCGTCCTTGATGGCAATCTTGTCGACCCGAGGCCGTTCGTTCAAGATCGATTCAATTTCCGCGTGGTCGGGGTCGACGCCAAGTCCTTTGATGCGGGCAATTTTACTCGTGTTCAAATGCTCCTCCAAGCCGTGAATCAAGCCATAGAAGGAAGATTCCGCAGTGTTGGGGATGAAGCTGGTCACCGTGTGGTCCAAATCGTGTTCCACCGCTTCGAGCACGCGCGGCACGATGGCGCTTCCCAAGGCCTTCCGCTCGCTGTAAATGTCGGCGTCGTTTCCGCGCGAGAAGTAAATGCGCTCGAAACTGCACGCCTTGCGTTCGCCGGCGGGACGAATTTCTTCGAGGTGGGCCTTCCCGTTGCGCTGAATGATCAAGGCAGAACCGGGATCCACTTCGTGAATCTGGTCGGCTGGCACGTTGAAGGCGGTTTGGATGACGGGGCGCTCAGAGGCGGCCACCACCACGTCATCGTCTTCGTACCAGTAGGCAGGACGAATGCCATTGGGGTCGCGCATTACAAAGGCATCGCCGTGTCCGGCCATGCCACACATGACGTAACCCCCGTCGAAGTCCGTGGAGGCACGCCGCAGCACGTGGCCCATGTCGAGTGTGTCGGCGATGCGTTCCGAAATGCTTTGGTTGTGCAGCCCTTCTGCCTTGAGCGCTTCGAACAGACGTTGGTTTTCCTCGTCGAGGAAGTGGCCGATTTTTTCGAGGACAGTGACGGTGTCTGACTTCTGCTTGGGGTGCTGGCCGAGCTTGACAAGCACGTCAAACAATTCGTCGACGTTGGTCAGGTTGAAGTTTCCCGCCACCACGAGGTTTCGGGTGCGCCAGTTGCTTTGGCGCAGGAAGGGGTGGCAGTTTTCGATCTCATTTTTCCCAAAGGTGCCGTAGCGCAAGTGGCCCAAGAACAGCTCTCCGGTGAAGGCAAAGTCGTTTTGCAGGGCGATGGCGTCTTGAAGCTCTTCTGCGGTGAGATCTTTGAAGCGCCACATGATCTTTTTGAAGAGATCTTGGATGGGGCGAGCGTCCACGGAGCGCATGCGTGAGATGTAACGCTTTCCGGGGTTGACGTCGAGTTTGATGTTGGCCAAACCGGCGCCGTCTTGCCCACGGTTGTGCTGCTTTTCCATCAACAGGTACATCTTGTTCAGCCCGTAGAAGGGCGTGCCGTACTTGTCAACGTAGTGCTGAAGGGGCTTCTTGAGGCGCAGCATGGCAATGCCGCACTCGTGCTGGAGAAAGTCGCTCATGGGCGTTGGCAAAGTTAGGCATTTGTGGGGCTGGGGGCGGCGCTACTTTTGGGCTTCATGGACGACCACACTTCCCCCCACGCTGCAGCCTTGATTCGCCAAGGCTGGGAGACTGCCCAAAGCATCACCGAGCACCTGGATGGATTGCGCGACGCCACGCCCAATCCCGACGAAGAAGCCGCGCCGTACGACAAGTACATTCCCATCAACCAGCAACGCATCAAGCGCATCCGAAAGTCGCTGGCCAAGCAGGGGATGAGCCCGGCGCTGCGGGATGCGGTGCGCGGGGTGAAATTGGGCACGAAGATGTTGGTTTTGAACGAGTTTTGGTGCGGTGACGGCGCCCAAATCCTGCCCGTTCACGAAGCCATGGTGAATGCCTCGGAAGGGAAGTTGGAGGTGCGCGCGTTGATGCGCGACGACCATGTGGAGGTCATGGATTTGTTCTTGACCAACGGGGGTCGGGCCATTCCCAAGACCGTGTTGCTCGATGAAGGCTTGCAGGTTTTGGGCACGTGGGGCCCCCGTCCGGAGGAAGCCATGGCGCTTGTGAAGCGCATCAAATCGGACCCCGCGATCGCCCACACGTACAGCCAAGAGGTGCACAAGTGGTACACCCAAGACAAGCAACAGAACATTCAGGCGGAGTTGGCGGTACTTTTGGGACATGCCCAAGGAGCTTGAGCCTGAAGACTTCTACAAGACGCCCGAAGGGTTCATTGTCTTCACAGAGGCATACCATTTGAAGCGCGGCCATTGTTGTCAAAGCGGATGCAAACACTGCCCCTATGGATTTGACAAACGAACCGGCCGTTTCACGAAGAAAAAGAACACGCCATGACTGCCGCCGACCTTCAACCCGCCGACTTCCGCGCCTCGGACCTGCAAGCTGCGATTTGCGAAGGCCTCCCTGCGACCTTGCCTCCTGCCGTTCAGCGCAACCCAGAATGGAGCCACGCGCCGGTTCGCAAGGACATCTTGACAGACAAGGAGAAGGCCCTTGCGTTGCGCAATGCCCTGCGGTATTTCCCGGAGGAACAGCATGCAGAACTGGCGCCTGAGTTTGCCGAGGAGCTGAGGACTTACGGCCGCATCTACATGTACCGGTTGCGTCCAAGGCACGCCATGAAGGCCTACCCCATTGAGTGGTATCCCGCGAAGTGCCGACAAGCGGCCTCGGTGATGCTCATGATCCAGAACAACTTGGACCCTGCGGTGGCCCAGCACCCCGAGGAGTTGATCACGTACGGCGGCAACGGTGCGGTGTTCCAAAACTGGGCCCAGTACCGCCTCGCCATGAAGTATTTGAGCGAGATGGAGGAAGACCAAACCCTCGTCATGTACTCCGGTCACCCCATGGGGCTGTTCCCTTCCAACAAGGAGGCTCCCCGCGTGGTGGTCACCAACGGCATGGTCATTCCCAACTACAGCCAGCCCGACGATTGGGAGCGCATGAACGCCCTTGGCGTCAGCCAATACGGCCAAATGACGGCTGGCTCGTACATGTACATCGGCCCCCAGGGCATTGTGCATGGCACCACCATTACCGTCTTGAA
Organism: uncultured Comamonadaceae bacterium; assembly: GCA_964527895.1. Classification (GTDB taxonomy): domain Bacteria; phylum Bacteroidota; class Bacteroidia; order Flavobacteriales_D; family Sanyastnellaceae; genus UBA11663. The sequence goes on from CAZGQI010000003.1 coordinate 100,491, forward strand.
CGCAGGCCGCATGATTGACCGAAAGCGCGGCGTCACCAACACCACGGACGGCCTTGCAGGCAAATTGTTTGTCACCGCCGGACTCGGAGGCATGAGTGGTGCCCAACCCAAGGCGGCCAACATCGCGGGGTGCGTCTCTGTCACTGCGGAAGTCAATCCCGCGGCGGCCTACAAGCGACACGAGCAGGGATGGGTGGACCACGTGGTCACAGACCTCGACGATTTGTCGGCCCGCGTCAAGGAGGCGGTGTCGGCCAAACGCGCAGAGTCGTTTGCCTACCTCGGCAACGTGGTGGAGGTTTGGGAGAAGTTCGACGAGGACAGCATCCTCGTGGACATGGGCTCAGACCAAACCTCGCTCCACAACCCGTGGGCGGGCGGATACTACCCCGTGGGCCTCGACTTTGAGTCGGCCAATGCGATGATGGCGGAGGATCCTGCGCAGTTCAAAACCCTGGTCAAGGCGTCGCTCAAGCGTCATGCGGATGCGGTCAACAAGCACACCGCACGCGGCACCTACTTCTTCGACTACGGCAATGCCTTCTTGCTCGAGGCGAGCCGGGCGGGCGCGGACATCATGGACGCCGAAGGAGAGGGCTTCAAGTACCCCTCGTACGTCCAGGACATCATGGGTCCCATGTGTTTTGATTACGGATTTGGTCCGTTCCGTTGGGTGTGTTGCAGCGGCGACCCGGCCGACCTCGACGTCACCGACAACCTCGCGGCCGAAGTGCTCGAGCGCTTGATGGCCGAGGCGCCTGCCGACATCCAACAGCAAATGCAAGACAACGTGCGTTGGATTCGGGAAGCGAAGGCCAACAAGCTTGTCGTGGGGTCGCAGGCGCGCATTCTGTACGCCGACGCCCAAGGCCGCGCGGAAATCGCTTCGGCCTTCAACGACGCCATCAAGGACGGCCGCCTCAAGGGGCCGGTTGTGCTCGGTCGAGACCACCACGACGTGAGCGGCACGGACAGCCCTTACCGCGAGACGTCCAACATCTACGACGGCTCCGCGTTCACCGCGGACATGGCGGTCCAGAACTTCGTCGGCGACGGCTTCCGAGGCGCGACGTGGATCAGCCTGCACAACGGCGGCGGCGTCGGTTGGGGAGAGGTGATGAACGGCGGGTTTGGCATGCTCATCGACGGAAGCGAAGACAGCGAGCGCCGCCTGCGTTCCATGCTGCACTGGGACGTCAACAACGGCATTGCGCGTCGGAGCTGGGCCAGAAACAAAGGCGCCCAGTGGGCCATTGACCGCGCCATGGACATGGAGCCGCGCCTGAAGGTGACGCGGGCCAACCACGCGGACGACGACCTCATTGCAGACGCGCTGTCATGAGTGCATTCGAGGCGTTCGAACAGACATTCAGCCGAGACCATGGGTGGGGCGACTTGCGCGACGCGCGCTTTGAATCGTGCACCTTCAAAGGGGCGGACTGGTCGGGTTTGGACTTGCGAGGCGCCCGGTTTGAGGATTGTGTTTTCCGCGATTCCGACTTGTCCAACGTCCGCACGTTGGGCCTTGGATTGCAGGGCGTGACGTTCGAAAGGTGCAAGCTTGTGGGATTCGATTTGGCCTCTTGCAACACCCTGGGATTGGAGGTGCGCTTGGTGGACTGCATGTTGGATTCGGCCAACTTGGAGGGGGTGGATGGCCGTCAGATTTCGTGGAAAGGCGGCCGGGCCCACGGGGCAGATTTCACCGCGGCCAACCTCGAGGGCGTGGTGTTCGATGAGGTGGACTTGAAAGGCGCGTTGTTTGGTCAAACCAAGCTCGCCGGCACCGATTTCCGCACTGCGACAGGGTGGCGCATCCGTCCGGACGAGAACCGCATGCGCGGGGCGAAGTTTCGCAGAGATGGTCTGGAGGGGCTGCTGACGGCCTACGATTTGGACCTTGAGTGACGGGGGAGGAAACCGAGGAAACGTTTTGCACTTTTTTCGTTTCCTATGCATGCATCGCGTTGTAGTTTTGCGGCCGCATGTCGCAGAACGACCTTTCCACCGTTGTTGAGAATGACGCCGCCTTGGACGAGCGCGGGTTGGAATTGAGGGACCGGTGTGCCGCGCTGTTTGGGCGTTTTGGCATCAAAGCCCTCAGCATGGACGATCTCGCCGGCCAGCTCGCATGCAGCAAGAAGACCTTGTACAAGTACTTCTCGGACAAGCGCGATTTGGTGTCGAAAGCCCTTCACGGTCACCTCGACGGCCTCGAGGCCCAAATGGCGGAGGTCATGCACGGAGAGGGGAACGCCATTGACCTGGCGTTGCGGGAGATGGAAAACAAGCACCAAATGCTGTCGGCCATCAACTCCACGGTGCTGTTCGATTTGAAAAAGTACTACCCCAAGGTGTTTGAGGCTACGCACACGCGTCGCAAGAACATGATCCGCCGTGTGGTGGTGCACAACGTGACCCGTGGGATGGAACAGGGCATGTACCGCGCGGACTTGAACGTGGAGGCGGTGGCGGACCTGCACCTCGCCTTGGTGGAGGACATGGTGCGTCAGGCGGAAAATGGAACCCTTGCGCGTCCGCTGGCCGAACATTTCAAAGCCCTCTTCACTTACCACATCCGCGGCATCGCAAGCGCCGAAGGCGTGGCCTACCTCGAAACCCAACGACTTTCATGAAGACACGAATTTTCTCTCAAAGCGCCGCGGCCGTCGCGCTGTGTTGCAGCCTTTCCCAAGGCGCCGTGGCACAGCTGTCGTTGAGCTTGGAACAGGCCCAAACGCTGGGCGTGGAACAAGCCTACGCCATGCAGCGCGCCCGGATCGACGTGGAGGTCGCCCGACGGGACGTCAAGGAGCTGCTGGCCACTGGCCTGCCCCAAGTCAACGCGTCGTTTGACTTCAACCATTTTTTGGACATCCCAACCCAAGTGGTTCCCGCCTCGTCGTTTGACCCAACCGCTCCTGAAGACCTGGTGCTGGAGTTGGCGTTTGGCACCACGCAATCGGCGACTGCAGGCATCAGCGCAAGTCAGCTGGTGTTCAGCGGCAGTTACCTGGTTGGCATGAAGGCCGCTCAGGTGTTTGCCGACGCGAAGGATTTGGCGGTGGATGCCACCGAAGTGGAGACCCGACGTCTCGTGGCGGAAGCCTATGTGACGGCCCTTGCGGCGGCGGCCAACGTCGAAACGTTGGACCGTGCCTTGGCCTTGGTGACGTCGTCAGAGCAGGAGCTTCGCGCTTTGGCTGAAGAAGGCTTGATGGAGTCCGTGGATGCGGACCAGCTTCAGCTGACGCGACAGTCTTTGCAGCAGCAACTCAACACGGCACAATTGCAAGCGGAGCTGACCAAAAAGCTTCTCCTGTTCCAATGTGGCCTGGAGGTGGACGACGAGGTGTCGTTGACGGACAACTTGTCTCTGTTGACCGCATCCAGCGTCCCGGAGGCGATGCAGTCAAGCCTGAACTTGAACAGCAATCCCGGTCTGGAGGAGCAACGACGTTATGTGGCTCTGGCGGAACTCGATGTCATGAACCGCCGTGCAGAGGGCCTTCCGCAGGTGGCTGCGTTCTATTCGAACAGTGCCCAAACGTTCCGCGATCCAGAATTCCCGGTGCTCGCCGATCAAGCAAGCTGGTACCCCTCTCAGATTGTGGGGGTGTCGGTGAACATGCCGATTTGGACCAGTTTTGGAGGCCGTCAGCGCGTGGAGAAAGCCAAACTTGCGGTGCTTACCGCGGAGTCGGGCCTTGCCCAAATGGAATCGGCCGCCCGCCTGGAATTTGACAATGCCCGCGCGACGTTCTTGGACGCCCAGTCGGCGCTCACCAATGCGGAACAGCAGCGCGATTTGGCCTCGCGCATCCTCACACGCATCGAACTCGGACACAAGGAAGGCGTCCGCAGCAGCTTTGAACTCAACACCGCCCAAAACCAACTCCTCGAAGCCGAGGGCAACCTGATTGGCGCGCAACTCGCTTGGCTCACCGCCCAGCAGCGCCTCATCGCATCCAATCCACGACCATGAAGAAGATTTTGAAACCCCTCGGCCTTGTGGCCTTGGCGACCGCATTGCTCGTGCGCTGCGGCGCGCCTGCGGAGACCGACACTGCAGCCCCTGAGACGGCCAATGCGCGGTGGACCCGCGTGGGCGTCCAAACCGTGCAAGCCGCGCCTTTCTCTCACTCGTTTGCAGTGCAGGGCAACGTCCAAACGGACCGAATCGCCAACGTCCTCGCGGCCTTCCCAGGCGTGGTGCGCGAAGTGCTCGTGGAAGAGGGCGCCAAGGTGAATGAAGGCACGGCGTTGGTGCGCATCGACACCGATGTCTTGGCCAAGCAGCGCGCGGAGCTTGTGATCCAGCTGGAATTGGCCCAAAACCTCTTCGAGCGCCAAGAGCGCCTTTGGGAAAAGGAGATCGGTTCTGAGGTGGATTACCTCCAAGCCCAAACCGGACTCGAAGCCTTGAAGCGCAGCCTGGCCACCCTCGATGAGCAAATCGATCAAGCGGTCATTCGCGCACCTTTCAGCGGCGTGTTGGACCGGGTGTTTGTCAACGTCGGAGAGATGGCGGCGCCCCCGATGCCCGTGGTGCGTGTGGTGGACTTGAGCGACCTGTACATCCGTGCGTCGGTCAGCGACCACTATGCCGGTTCGGTGAGTGCCGGCCAACCTGTGCGCGTCGAAGCACGCGGCCTCGAGCCCATCGACAGTCAGGTTCGTCGCGTGGGTCAGTTCATCGAGGCGGCCAACCGCACGATTGACTTGACCGTGGATTTGCCGGCAGGCACGCGCGCCTTGCCCAACATGGTGACCACGGTGCACATCACGGACCTCGCGTTGGACAGCGCTCTCGCCTTGCCCTCGGCCCTTGTTCAGCAGGACGCCAATGGTCAGGAATACGTGTACGTGGTGCGCGGCGACCAAGCGAAAAAGCAACCCATTGAAACCGGCGTGGTGTCGGACGGCATGCTCCTCATCGAGCAAGGCTTGAAGCCAGGCGACCGCGTCATTGACCGCGGCGCAGCGCGCGTGGTGGACGGCGAGCGTGTGACCTTGATTGAATCCTGATCGGCGAGCCATGAGTGAAACAACCCCCCAGACCCCTCGGGACGGAGGAAAGCTGCGTGAGTTTGGGCTGACGACGCTGAGCATCCAAAACAAGACGACCGTCTTTGTGCTCATCGCCATCATCACCCTGTCTGGCATCAGCAGCTACCTCACGGTGCCCAAGGAGGCGTTCCCCGAGATTGTGGTGCCGGAGATTTTTGTCAGCACCGCCTACCCCGGGAACAGCCCGGTGAACATGGAAAAGCTGATCACCCGTCCGCTCGAGAAGGAAATCAACACCATCTCAGGCATCGACGAGATCACTTCCACAAGTGTGCAGGGCTTCAGCGCCATCGACATCAAATTCAACTTCGACGTCACCCCCACGGAAGCGCTTCGAAAGGTGAAGGATGCGGTGGACAAGGCCAAGGCCGACCCCGACTTCCCCACCG
>CAZGQI010000004.1:0-100179 GCA_964527895.1 uncultured Comamonadaceae bacterium
CCATTGCCCCTGGATTCATTGAAACGGAAATGACCGCCAAGCTCGATGCCGACACGGTGCAAGGATGGCGCGACGCCATCCCACTGAAGCGCGGCGGCACCCCTGAAGATGTGGCCAACTTGTGCGTCTTCTTGGCGAGCGACATGAGCGCCTACATCACAGGCCAAACCCTGAACGTGGATGGCGGCATGATCACCGCCTGACGGCACGCTCCCCCGATTCATGGACTTCTCCAACCTCATCGTTCAGGCCCAGCCATGGCAATGGATTGCCTTGGCGGGCATGACCTTGGGGTTGACTGCCCTGCTCTATGGTTGGGGACAGGACCGTCCCAAACCATCTTGGCTTCTCGCGCTCCTGCGTGCCTCCGTGCTGGGCACCCTCGGATTCCTGCTGCTCAGCCCCATGTTGCGGAGCACCACCGAAACGCGTGAAGCCCCGGTGCTTCCTGTGTTGGTGGACGCCACCGCCTCACAATGGATGGGGCAAGACAGCGTGGAGAGGAAGGAAGCCTTGGGCGCACTGGTGGCCGACGTCACTTCTTGGGGCCAAGACGCACAGTGGGGCGTCGATCTGTTTGCCTTCGACCGTGAGGTGAAGGAAGTCGAGACTTGGAACCCCAGAGGAAAACGGACGGACTTGGGTTCGGCACTCGAGGCCATCCGCGACCGGTACGTTCACCGCAATGTCCCTGCCGTGGTTGTCGTGACAGATGGCCGGGCAAACCGCGGCCCCGATCCTGAATTCACGGCGGCGCGGCTGGACGTTCCCCACGTGTTCGTGGGCACGGGCGACACCTCGCTCGTCACCGACCTCGAAGTTTCCAAGCTTCGTCTCAACGAAGTCGCCTACCTCGGCAACGCTTTCCCCGTGGAGGTGACGGCCCAAGCGCGTGGCGCCGAAGGCGTCCCCATGACGCTGCGTCTGAGTTCGGGAGGCTCGACGTTGGGCTCCACAACATGGACCCCCAACCACAGCTTCAGCAGCACCCGATGGACCCTCCAAGTCGATGCGGAAAAGGCGGGCACCATGACGCTGCAAGCGTCCATTTCGCCCACGACGTCTTGGAGCGGCAACGAAGTCACCACGCGCAACAACCGGAAGCGCGCCACCATCGACATCTTGGAAAGCCGCCGACAAATCCTCTTTGTCGCCGCGGCTCCCCACCCCGACCTCGCCGCCCTTCGCAGCGCGGCAGAAACCAACGTTCACCAAGAGACTGAGGTGATTTGGGCCTCAGAGCTTGATGCAGGAACGCCGTTGCCTGACCACGACGTCTTGGTGCTCCACCACTTGACGCCTTCTCTTCTGCCCTCGGCCGTCACGGACGCCATTCAAGAGGGCCGGGCGATTTGGGTCATGGGAGGTGCCTCCACCACGTGGAACGACTGGGACCTCAATGTGGTGGGCTTCCAACATGCGCCTGAGCCCTTGGTCACCGAAGCGCAAGGCCAAACCACTGCGGCGTTCGAATCGTTCCCACTTCCTTCCGAATTGGACCGGATGCTCGCCATGTGGCCGCCGCTGGCCTGTCCCACGGGCGAATACAGCACCACTCCTGCGCTTGTGTCCGCCTTGACGCAGCAGGTGGGACCTGTGAGCACGGATTGGCCACTGTGGGCGGTGCGCGAAGGCGACGTACGGCGCGTCGCCGTCACCTTGGGCGAAGGCCTGTGGAGATGGCGCATGCAGGACCTCGTCCGTCACGATGGAGAGAGTGTCGCTTTTGACGATTTGGTCAACCGCACCCTGCAATACCTGAGCAGCCGCGACGACGTCAAACGCCTTCGCGTTCGCGTCCCGGAACGGCTCGACGAGGACCTCCGGTGCGAATGGGTGGCCGAGGTCTACGACGCCTCCCTTTCCCCCACGGTGGACGTCGAAGTGACCCTCGAACTGACCAAGCAAAATGGACAGCCCACCATCCACCGCTTTGTGGAGAACCCTCGGGGCACAGACTTCAACTTGGACCTTGGCATGCTCTTGCCGGGGGTCTACAACTGGGTGTCCTCGTGTGTCCAAAATGGAGAGACGCTCACTGAAAAAGGCAGCCTCGTTGTCAACGCGGTCCAAGCCGAGGCCAGCCTCACGCCTGCGAACCACGGCCTGCTCAAGAGGCTCGCCCTTCGCACGGAAGGGAAATACTTGGGGACCTTAGACCAACCCCAAGACTTGGTAGGCATTCGGCAAGCGTGGGCCGCTTTCGCGAATCGCACGCCAAGCCAGGACATCGTCCACACGTCCTCAGAACGCCTTCCCTTGCACGCCCAGCTTTGGCTGCTGGTGGCCCTGTTGGTTTTGCTGACGGCCGAGTGGGCCATTCGCCGCGCCGGAGGCGGCCGTTAAAGCCGGTGAACGTGGGCAACAAACCTTGTGACTTCGTCCATCCCCAAACTATCTTTCCCGCATGAACATGTCTGCTTCCCCTGAGGACCGTCGACGCTTGCGCGGCATCCTCGTTGCCCTGATCGTTTTCCTCCCCGTCGTGATGTTGTGGGGCTCCCTGACGGTCACAGTGCCCTCCGGCTACGCCGGTTTGACCTTCCACACGTTTGGCGAAGGCGTTGATCCCGACGAAGCCCCATTGAAGAGCGGCTTCCACTTTAAAGCGCCTTGGAACAAGGTTTATGAATACGAGATCCGTCAAACCGAACAAATGGAAGCCCTGGAGGTCCTGAGCTCCAACCTGCTCAAGATCAACATGGACATGACGGTCTTCACGCAGCCAGAGTACGAGAACCTGGGCCGCCTGGAAATCGAACGGGGACGCAACTACGAACAGAAGGTGATTCGCCCTGCCATGCGCTCCGTCGCGCGCGAGGTCATCGCCAAGTACCTCCCCGAGGAATTCAACACGACCAAGCGAGAGCAAATCCAGTTGGAGATCAAGAACCAACTCGCGGACAAGCTCGCTGAGAACTACATCCAGCTCAACGACGTCTTGATCCGGAACATCACCCTCCCCACCACGTTGGAGCAGGCCATCGAGCGCAAGCTGCAACAGGAGCAAGAATCGTTGGAATACGAGTTCCGCTTGGAGAAAGCCCAAAAAGAAGCCGACCGCCTTCGCATCGAAGCGGCAGGCATCCGGGATTTTGAGGAAATCATTTCCAAGGGCTTGAGCGAAAAACTGCTCAAGTGGAAAGGCATCGAAGCCACCAAGGAAATCGCCAAGAGCAACAACACCAAGATTGTGGTTGTGGGCGGTGGCGACGACGGGTTGCCGTTGATTTTGGGCAACAACTGAGTGCCCTGACCTGGCGGGTCGGCCGGCCCAGGCCGTTTGGCCCTCAATGAAAAAAGACGCCTTCGAGGCGTCTTTTTTTGTCCCTGCATGCCGAGGGATTTGGGAAACTTGCGCAAACGCAAACGACCCGCCGTCGGGGGCAGGTCGTTGTGCAAGGAGGACTTCCCTCCAGAGGTCCGGGACGATTACTTCGCCTGGAGGACGCCGAGCTCTTCGCCACGCTTCATGGCTGCGAGCACACCAATCTTGCTGATGGTGCGAATGGCCTTGGCAGAAACGCGCAAGGTCACCCAACGGTCTTCTTCTGGAATGTAGAAGCGCTTGCGTTGAAGGTTGGGGTAGAAACGACGCTTTGTCTTACGCTGAGAGTGCGAAACGTTGTTTCCCACCATCACTTTCTTCCCGGTAATTTCACAGACGCGGCTCATGGCTCTAATTTTTAGGACTGCAAAGAAACAACTTTTTCGCCATTCATCCAACCTTCATCCCCACCTTCTCGCAAGGCTTCGTGAAGATGGGTCAAAATTCGGCGTGACGCCCGCTGGACAATGCGCTCTCGCTGCGAACCAAAGCGATGGCACCACGCCCGTTCTCCCTCCGGTCCGGCCACGGCCATCCACACCATGCCCACGGGCTTTTCTTCCGTCCCTCCGCTCGGACCTGCCACGCCCGACGTGGCGACCGCCCAATCCGTGCCCAATTGCTTTCGGGCGCCTCGTGCCATGGCTTTCACCACGACCTCACTGACGGCGCCGTGCTCGGCAAGCGCTTCGGGAGAAACGCCAAGGATCTCTTGCTTGACGCTGTTGTCGTAGGCCACCACCCCACCCCACATCGACGCACTGGCGCCAGGCACCGAGGTGAGCATGGACGCGATGCGCCCGCCCGTGCACGATTCCGCGGTGCAGACGGTTTGGCCTCGTTTCTGAAGCAAGCCGAGCACCGCCTCAGGCAGTCCCGAATGGCCCCGACCAATGACATGGTCTGCGGCCAGGGCCACAAAAGCGTCGGTTTCGGATTTCAAGAGTTGGGTAAGCGATGTGCGGTCTTCGGCAGGTCCTTTCACGCCCAAGCGGACCTTCACCTGCCCTGGCGAAGGCAGGTACGCCAAAGACACCCCTTTTGCAGGCAGAGCCTCCTCCCAATCGGCCACCAACGCGGCCAACGACGACTCGCCGATGCCTGCGGTGACCACGGTTTCGTACAACGTCGTCGGCAGCTTGAAGTGGGTGCGCAAGCGAGGCAGGACCTCGTTGTCCATCAACCCCTCCATCTCGTAAGGCACACCTGGCATGCTCACCACCACCTTGCCCGAAGGCCGCTCAAACCACATGCCCGAGGCCGTGCCCAGAGGGTTGGGCAGCACCGTGCATTCGCGGGGCAACATGGCCTGAAGGCGATTCACCTCAAGGAACGGAACATTGCGCGACTCGAACCACGCTTGGATTTGGGCTGCGATGTCTTCATGCATCACGAGCTCCGTCCCAAAATGCTCAGCCAGCACATGCTTGGTCAAGTCGTCTTTGGTGGGCCCCAGTCCGCCGGTCAACAGCACGGCATCCGCCGCCCCCAGCGCCCGGTCCAATTCCTGGCGAATCGTGTCCGGGTCGTCTGACAGTGTGACCACGCGAGACACCCTCCATCCATCTTCAGTCAACCGCTTGCCCATCCAGGCAGCGTTGGTGTTGACGGTTTGGCCAATGAGCAGCTCATCGCCGATGGAAAGCAAGTGGACGTTCATGGCGCAAAGATGGGTTGGGGCACAAAAAAAGCGGCACCGAAGTGCCGCTTTCTCAAAGTCAAAAGCCATGAACTCATTGGACCGCGAGGCGCACCACCGTGCGTTGCGTTCCTTGGGTCAGTTCCACGAAGTAGATGCCTGAAGTCAACGTCCGCACATCCATGCGCTCGACCAATCCCGTGGTGGTCCAAGCCATGTGCTGACGACCTTCGATGTCCAACACGCGCACGTCGTGCGCCCCGGGACGGTCGATGATCAATTCCACCTGCGCGTTTGCAGGGTTGGGGAACAACTGAACCTGACCGGGCTGGAAGGCTTCAGCCACGCCCACCCAGTCTTCGAAGTCAATGTCGGCACACTCGCCGAGGTCCGCGATGGGCACGCGGATGTGCACGATTTCATTGACATCCATGGGGTCTTCGTCGCCGCGGATGTGCAATCCAGGCTCAAAGTCGCGTTGGTAGATCAATTCCACGTGGTCTGTCAAACGAGGGCTGATGGACGCAAACACAGACTCGTAACCATCAAAATCGATGTCTGGCGTCAAGTCGCATGCGTCATCGCTGTTCCACGTGTCCCCGTTGTCTTGAGAATTCACGAGGTACACGTGACGGTAGTTTTGGGTGCCGGAGCTGTAGTTCTCCATGATGGCGCTGTAGCTGACGTACAGGTTGCCGTCCTCGTCCGATCCCATGCTGGGGATGCCTGCGAGGTTCACGAAGTATGCTGCGATCTCATCTTCCAAATCAAGACCACCGCTTTCGTCGATGTCGTACGCGTACGCAATGGTCACACTGCTGTCGTTGCCGAAGTCTTCGCGCCAGTACTGCAGGCCGTTGGTGCCTGGGAAGAAGCTGAAGTTGGCGTCTGTCGTGTCGGCATCCGCGTAGTACATCGCCCCAAACACACAGTGCACCGTGCCAAATTCATCCACGTGCACATCCCCTGCCCCGTCGGAGTTCAAGTACTCCGCAAAAATGCCGTCGCCGTCAAAGTCGTAGCCGAGGCTGTCCGGCAAGCCGCTGTCGATTTGGTACATGTCGACCGGGAAGTCCGCGAGGATGTGGTATTCCCAGTTCTCGCCTGCGTCCTCCGAAATCATGATGAAGCTGTCCTGCAGGTCGTTGAAAACCGCGAAGGCCACGGTTCCACCATCGGCGTGGATGGCGTAGGCGTCGGCGCTCATGTTGATGAAGTTGGACGTGTCCAGTTGCGGGAAGGTTTGCATTTCCCACGTGTCTCCGTGGTCCAGCGAGCGGTAGTACAACAACGCACCGTCCTGGCCTTGGTACTCCACACCACCGTTCGCCACGGGCGTGGTGATGCAGATGACGTGGATGATTTCGTCGTTCAAGCCACCCACTGCGGCACGAGGCCAAAGGTTACCCACGGTGGTGCTGTCTTCGAGGTAGGCGTAGTTGGGGAGATCTGAATCTTCCCAAGACCCGGTGCCTGCATCGCGGCGCACCATGTGAAGTCCTGTCTCAATGCCCGCATGGCTGATGATCACTTCGCGGCCGTCGCCCATGTGGTTGATGGAAGGCCAACCGATGCGCACGTCTTCCACACGCTCGTAAGGCTGCTCGCCCCACACGTTGCCGTCAAAGAAGTTGTAGCCGGATCCGCGGTCCTCAAAAGGGCTGACGTCCAAGCTCATGATCCAGGCGGCGCTGACCGCAGCTTCGTTGCCCGCCATGCGGTCGTCGATGGCTGCGTTGGATTGAAGGTCGTACTGGGTCAAGCCCAACACCTGACGCTCGATGACGAGGTCGCGAGACTGAATGTGGTCTGCGCTGGCGAGGTTTTGGGTGTTCACCGGCGTTTCAGGACGGTGATCGATGTCCAACACCGCGTGGGTGGGCATGGGCGCCTTCACTCGTGCAGAGAGGGCGACTTGCGGGGTTTGCTCAAGCGCATGCTTTTGGGCAAATGTGGGCGCTGCGGCCAACAGACCGAGCGCGAGAAAGGCAAATTGTTTCATCAAAAGTGGATTTGGTCCCCAAAGTAATTCTCACAAAGGGGAAGACCAAACCCCTTACTTCGGCAAGGTGGCCAGCACCGTCTCGCGGCCCTTCACCTTCTCCTCGAGCCCGACATGGATCTCCGAACCCAAGGGCAGAAAAACGTCGATGCGGGAACCAAACTTGATGAAGCCCACTTCTTCCCCGAGCGCGACGCGCTGTCCTGGCTCGATGTACCAGCGGATGCGACGCGCGACTGCGCCCGCAATCTGACGGAACAACACGGGCCCACGTTCGCCGTTGATCACGAGCGTCGTGCGTTCGTTTTCCGTGCTGCTCTTGGGGTGCCACGCGACGAGGTATTTGCCGGGGTGGTAGTTCGCGTGGGTGACCTCACCTGCCATGGGGGCCCACTGGGCGTGGACATTGAGCGGGCTCATGAAAATGCTGACTTGGATGCGCTTGTCGCCAAACACCTCAGGCTCGTCCACTTCCTCGATGACCACGACTTTGCCGTCGCTGGGACAGAGGATTTGGCCTTCGGCTGCGACAGGCACGCGCTTGGGAATTCGGAAGAACTGCGCCACCAGCACGACGTCCACAACTGCAAGGAACCCCATCAACTGCACTAACCAACTCGGCGACTCAAACCACAACGGAATCCCCACCAAGGTGGCACCGCTGGCCACTGCCAAAGCAATCAGCCCATACCCTTCTCTGTGCAACGTCATGTGATCGGTGTTTTAGGGTGCGAAAATGCACCAAATCACGACATAGACCGGGGCTGCGTAGAAAAATCCGTCAAACCTGTCCATGATGCCACCATGTCCGGGCAGCAAATTCCCCGAGTCCTTCATGTGGCGACGGCGCTTCCACGCGCTTTGGGTCAAATCGCCCGCCGTGGACAAGGCGCCCATCACCCCTCCGAGCCAGAGCCACTCCGAACCAAGCGCAGCCCACGCCACACCCGCCGCTGCGGCCACCCCTCCGAGAGTACCCTCCCACGATTTGCCCGGCGAAACCGCGGGCCAAAGCTTGCGTTTCCCAAACGGTTTGCCCACCACGTAGGCCCCTGTGTCGTTGGCCCAAATCATCCACAAAAAACTCAGGATCGGCCACGGGTCGTAGGGATCCGCCTCCCCCATCCACACCAAGGCCGCGAGGGCTGGCACCGGAAAGAGAAATAGCAAGGGCTTGGGCCACGACGTGGGAGGTCCCTCGGGCGCCTTGAACCACTCGGCCCAGGCCAGGACGGCCACAACTGCCCACAACAGAGCGTTGCTCCATGCCGACCACGCCACGGCTCCCATTACGACGGCCACGAACACCACCCCGGTGAGGGCACGTGTGACGGTCTCGTTCCGGTGGGCCGCTGTCATTCCTCCTTGGCGTTGAGCCAGGCTTCCGCGGCAGCCGCGTGTGCCTCCGGAACCCAAATCTCCACAGGCCGCACCGCGAAGCACATGCCGACGTAGCTCGAGTCTTGCTTGTTCATGACCACACAGGGGATGCCTTCGGCCTCGAGTCCGCCCTGGATGAGGGGCGCCATGGTGGCGTCAGGACACCGCGTCACAAGCACCCATCCCTTCATGCGTCCTCCTTGGGGCTTTCAGGTGCGCTGTCGGATGATTCCGCGCTTTCTGTCGAGTCCGCGGTTGGCTTTTCAGGCTCGGTGGCGGGCACCGTAGCGGGCTCAGCCAATGCTGGGGAAGCAGAGGCGAATGGACGCGCACCCAAAATGCGCTCGACGTCTTCCTTGAAAATCACCTCGTTGTCCAACAGCGATTGGGCCAAGGCTTCCAGCTTTTCGCGGTTGGTCGCCAAGATGTCCTTGGCGCGGTCGTACGCCTTTTCAATCACCGCGCTGACTTCTTCGTCAATGATGCGGGCGGTCTCTTCGCTGTATGGCTTGGTGAACGAGTTTTCCCCACGGCTGTCGTAGTAGCTGCGGTTGCCAATGCGTTCGTTCAACCCGTAAATCGACACCATGGAGTAGGCCTGCTTGGTCACCTTCTCGAGGTCGCTTAGCGCCCCCGTAGAAATCTTGCCAAACATGATTTCCTCCGCTGCACGTCCGCCCAACGCCGCGCACATCTCATCGAAGATCTGCTCCGTGGTGGTGATGGCGCGTTCTTCGGGGAGGTACCATGCGGCACCGAGGCTTTGGCCTCGAGGCACAATGCTGACCTTCACCAGCGGCGAGGCAAACTCGACCAACCAGCTCACCACAGCGTGTCCCGCTTCATGGAACGCGATGGTGTTCTTCTCGTTTTCCGTGATGACCTTGGTGCGCTTTTCCAAACCGCCGATGATGCGGTCCACCGCATCCAAGAAGTCCTGATGCACGACGAGCTTTCGGTCTTTTCGTGCGGCGAACAAGGCCGCTTCGTTGCACACGTTGGCGATGTCGGCGCCGCTGAATCCTGGCGTTTGCTTTGACAGGAAGTCGATGTCGACCGAGTTGTCGGTTTTGATGGGACGCAGGTGCACGTCGAAGATGGCTTTGCGCTCATTGACGTCCGGCATGTCGACGTAGATCTGGCGGTCAAAACGACCGGCACGCATCAAGGCCTTGTCCAAAATGTCGGCGCGGTTGGTCGCCGCGAGGATGATCACCCCACTGTTGGTCCCAAACCCGTCCATCTCGGTCAGGAGCTGGTTCAGGGTGTTTTCACGCTCGTCGTTGGATCCGAAGTTCGCGTTCTTGCCGCGCGCCCGGCCAATGGCGTCGATCTCGTCGATGAAGATGATGGCTGGGGACTTCTCTTTGGCTTGCTTGAAGAGGTCGCGGACGCGTGACGCGCCGACCCCCACGAACATCTCGACAAAATCCGAACCACTCAAGCTGAAGAAAGGCACTTGGGCTTCACCGGCAACCGCCTTGGCGAGCAAGGTCTTTCCCGTGCCCGGAGGGCCCACGAGAAGGGCGCCTTTGGGGATTTTTGCCCCGAGTTCGGTGTACTTGTCGGGGTGCTTGAGGAAGTCTACGATTTCCTGGAGTTCTTCCTTCGCGCCATCCACGCCCGCCACGTTGTTGAAGGTCACGTCGGTGCCCTCTCCCTTTTCGAAGACTTGGGCTTTGGATTTGCCGATGTTGAAGATTTGGCCTCCCCCTGGCGCACCACCTCCGAGGCGACGCATCAGGAACATCCACACCACGACCATCAGGCCGAGGAAAATGACCCACGACAGGATTTGGCCTCCCCATTCGTTCGGCGGATCGTAGCGCAGGTCAAATCCGTGCGCCTCCTGCAATTCCTTCAAGTCGGTCTGGTAAGCCTCTCCGTCAGGGATGTTCATCGACGCATCCGCGCCGGCGTAGAGGGCCTGCAAAAGCTGCGGATCGGACTTTTCCCCGAGCAAGCTGTCCCGCACCTCCTTGGTGAAGAACAGGTTGGCCGTGTGGCCGTTGTGGGTCACCCGGGCGATTTGACCGGCTTCGGCCATTTCTTTGAACTCGGGCCATTGCACCTTCTTCTGCCCGCTGGATTCTCCCAACATGATGGTGGTCAGCAAGAGCACGGCCACAATGGCATACACCCAGTAGAAGTTCATCTGACGGCCTGGTTTGCCGCCGGGCTGACCTGATTTGTCGTTGCCGGGGTTCTTGGCTTTGGAAGATTTCTTGTCCATGGTTGTCAGTTCGAGGTGTGGTGTTGAACGGGGGCATCTCCCCACAATTCTTCCAACGCATAATGCGCGCGGGCTTCGTTGTGGAAGATGTGCACGACCACATCGCTGTAGTCGAGAATGACCCATTCCCCACCTCTCAAACCATGAACCCCCCATGGACGTTCATTCAACGTCTCAGAAGTTGCTTGTTCCACCGACCGGGCCAGCGCTTCAACCTGCGTTCTGCTGGACGCCGAGGCCACGATGAAGGTCGACGCGATGGCATGCGTCAAGGGACGC
The DNA here is from genome assembly GCA_964527895.1 of uncultured Comamonadaceae bacterium. Lineage (GTDB taxonomy): Bacteria > Bacteroidota > Bacteroidia > Flavobacteriales_D > Sanyastnellaceae > UBA11663. The sequence goes on from CAZGQI010000004.1 coordinate 10,862, forward strand.
AAATCCAGCGAGACAATGTCTTGGGCCTTGACGGCTTCCAAGCCCTGGACCACCACGTGGGCGAGGGCTTCTGTAGGGGGAGGTGTGATCGAATTCATCCGTGCTTCCGCAGTCTCAAAGGTACTACTTTTGGAGGGCATCTTGCCGGCAAGTCTGCGAAGGACCCTGCCAAGGAATGCCAAACCATGATCTGGCAACATCACCACCTTCCTTCCGTTCCGAGCACCAACCAATGGGCCATGGACTGGCTGAGGCACACCCTCCCGCAGGGACCGGTGTTGTTCACCACGGATCACCAAACCCAAGGCCGCGGCCAGCGGGACCGTCGATGGAGCTCAGAAGCAGGCCGCGACTTGTGCCTGAGTTTGGCCATTCCCGTGCAGGCCGACTGGAACCCCACCTTGGTCAACATGCACGTGGCCTTGGCCGTGCGAGACCTCCTTTCCCATCACCTGCCCGCGAGCCAATCCCCGGGTGCGATTCGCGTGAAATGGCCCAACGATGTGCTGGTGTGGCACGCCGGAGAACACAGAAAGGCTGCGGGGATTTTGGTCGAAAATGTGTGGCGTGGCAGCCAATGGTCCACCACCGTGATTGGCGTGGGCATCAACGTCGGATCGAGCCGGCTTGGCCGGAGCTACCCTGCGGTGAGCTTGGCCGAAGCGTGGCACGAGGAGCTGACGCCTTCAGACCTTGCGACCGCCCTTGCCGAGGGGATTGTTCGGCGACTTGAAGGCGGCGTCGACGGGTTGATGGAGGACTACAACGACGCGTTGTTTGGGCTCGGAGAACCGAGGACCTTTGTCGTTCACGAACGAACCTGGCACGGCATGTTCCGAGGGGTGAATGCCGAAGGGCAAGGACGCTTTGAGTGGTCGTCGCCTCGCGAAGCAGAAACACTTCCGCCTTCGGAGTGGCTGTCCTCGTCCGAAGTGCAATGGTGCTGGTGAGCACCGCCGAGAAGACCTCTTAGTAACGTGCTTGGAGCGTGTCCGCCATTTGGCTGAACAGGCCCTTCAAAGCCGGCTCCACCATCATCTTGGTGAAGGGGTTCAAATCCGCATCGCACCCCACCTGACATGTGGCACCGTCGCCGTCGGCGTGAACGGCGACGTCGAGGGTGAATTTCACTGGCGTGGGCGCCTCCGTGGCGAGGGTCAACACCGTGCCCTCTGAGGCGCTGTTGTCAGAAGTGCGGACCAAATGCACCGCGACACCGCCGGTGACCTTGAACGAACATTTGTCGCCTTCGGCTTTGAAGTCTGAAACGGGCCCTGCTGCGAGCAATTCCCCGAAGGTGTTCCAATCTTGGAAGTCCTGCGAAACCTTGGCAGGAGATGCGGCCACGCGGACCACAGGCGATTCAATGCGCGTCATGCTTTTTGGCGTTCGTCACTCCACGCCACCGGGTCTGAAGACCACGCCGCGAGAAGCTTGGATTGTTCTTCCGTGATGTAGCCCTCCGCCTGTGCCTGCTCCAACATGGTGGGGTAATCGGTGAGCACTTCCATCGGGCACTTGGCCTCCTCAAAACGCGCCACCGCATCCGAAAATCCATAGGAGAAGATCGCGACAAGGCCTTTGACTTCGAGGTCGGCTTCACGCAAGGCCGCCACTGCATTCAAGCTGCTTTTGCCGGTGGAAATCAGGTCTTCGATGACCACCACGTTGCGCATGGTATCGAGATCCCCTTCCACTTGCTGACCGGTGCCATGCGACTTGGCCGAACTCCGCACGTAGCAAAACGGCAAGCCCATTTCTTGGGCGACCAAGGCCCCCAAGGCGATGCCTCCTGTGGCCACCCCAGCGATCCCATCTGGTTTGCCGTAGCGCTCCTCGATCAACTCGCTCGTCAACTGCCTGACGAACGTGCGCACGGCAGGATGAGAGAGCAGCTTTCGGTTGTCACAATAGATGGGAGAAAGACGTCCACTCGCCCACGTGAAGGGGTCGGAAGGACGCAGCTGGATGGCTTTGATGCGGAGCAAGAATTCCGCTACCTTTCGGCGTTGGTCGGACGCAATGGTCATGTCACAAAGCTACGATGTATTCATGCTGAATCGCCGGGTGAAATTTCGCCCGATGCCTGAGGAAATGTCGGCTCCCTCCGGGTCCACTTCCGAGGGCACGATGACCTTGCTCAACCCGACCGAACGCATGCTTCGCGACCTGCCCACCATGTTGAAGCGAAGCCCCGAAGTGAACGAGGTGAAGGTCTACGCGAACGACTTGGACCACGTATGGATGACCTTTTGTGCAGGCTACCACGAGCTCGCTGCCGCAGGAGGCGTGGTGCGGGACGACGAGGGTCATGTTCTCTGGATTCAGCGCAACGGAAAATGGGACCTCCCGAAGGGCAAGCTCGAACCAGGCGAGCGCTTGGAAGAAGCTGCGGTGCGTGAGGTGGAAGAAGAAACGGGCATCACCGACTTGACCTTGACCGGGGATGCATTCACCACCTTCCACACGTATGAGGCAGGCGGCGTGGTGCATCTGAAGACCACGTTTTGGTATCCCATGCGTCATGCCGGAACCCAAACAAAAGGCATCCCCCAAGCCATCGAAGGCATCTCGGACGTGACGTGGCTTCAACCGCCTTTTTCAGAGGAGGTCACGTCCAACACCTTTGGCAGCATTCGCATTGTCTTGGACGCCCTCCTTCCTGCAGAAAACGAAGGTCAGTCGGCCTGATTGAGGCCCGTCTGAAGTGCGGTTTAGCGCACCGTGAGGCGCCAACGCTTCAGCTCGGCAAAGAGCCCTTCGCTTGGAAGCGAGGCATGGTGGGTGTGGATCTCACCGTCCGGTCTCACGACCACGACCTGCGGAACCCGCGACACGTCCAATCGGTCCCACCAACTGGGGTCCCTTCCGACCCAGCGGATCCGCTCTCGAATTTGTTCTCGTTGCGCCAAGGTGGAGGACCATCCCTCTTCGTTTGCATCGACAGAAAGCACTCCCCATGACACGTCTTTCGGAGCTTGGTTGGCCATCCACGAGCGCAAAATGGACCATTCACGCGTGCCTGACGCCGAGCCTGAGCGCGTGATCAACCAAACGCGCCAGTCGCCCTCCCCTGCCCATGCAGGCTCGAGGTCTCCGTTGGGCATCATCCACATGACATCTCCCCACGCTTGGCCCGTCAACACGTAACGGCGGGCTTGGTCAGATTCTCGACGGATGCCCGCCACGTCGCACTGGTCCTTCCAGCGCAAATCCCACCACGAGTCGGCCCATCGGCTCCAGTTTTGGGCTTGCCCCATCCACATGGCCACATGCAATTCATCCAACGACCAGCCGGTCGCCTGACACAAGCTGTCCACATCGCCCATGGCGACCCAGGACCGCCACGGCCGGCGGGCCTCTTCAAGCACATCCCACCATTGGTCGTGTTGCAATTCCCATGAGGAGCACCAGCCCGGAGAAGCCAATCGATCTTTCCACGAACGCGCCTCCACCGCGCCCTCCCAAGCACGAAGCGCCGCAAGGTCCTCTGTGGCCCCCAAACTCATCTGCCACTCCCGCACGAGGGAAGCCATGAGGTCTCCCCACAGCGTGTGTGGCGCCAGCGTCAACCGCGCTGCAATTTCTTGGTTGCCTCGCTCAAGGGCCTGATTCAAGGCCGCTCTGGCCGCAGCACTTTGTGTCGCATTGGCCCCCACAGCGCCCGAGGCCATGAGCTGGTCGAGGTCGAGCGAATCGAGCTGCTGGCTGAGCCACAATTGAAGGCTGTCCACCGCTGCGCCCGGATGCCCTTCGGCATACCGCACTTTGGACGGGTTCTTGCGCAGCCCTTGGAACGGACGACTTGGCCAAATCAAGGTCACTGTGTCCACGTCCGCTTGGGGCTCAATCACCAACGTCCACGACCACGGCAACGCTTCCAGGGTGTACACGCCAGAGGCCACCCCGGGCCAGAGGCATGTCCCAGTGCTGTCCACCACCAAATCTTCGGCTTGAATGGCCGTTTGGGTCACGCCGTCGATCCACGCGCTGACATGCAGCGTGTGACCGGCATCGGACGATTGGCAGGCTGGGTTCCCCTCTTCATCCATCCATTGGACAATCACGTCGGTTTGGGCCCACAGCCCTTGCGCACCGGTCCACGCCAGTGCGCAGCACAACGACATCAAGCGCATCACCCTTGGGCAGCGAACCATGGCAAAATGGCTTCAGGCACGAACGGGGAAACATCGCCGCCATGGGCGTGGACGTCGCGCACCACGGTGGAATGAATGGATGCGTACTGCGGATCCGTCAACAGCACGACCGTGTCCAAATCGGGGTGCATGGCGCGGGTCATGTGCGCCAGCGTTTGTTCGTAGCTCAGGTCCACGGCATTGCGTACGCCCCGGAGTTGAAACTGGGCACCGAGGCTTCGACAGAAATCGGCCGTCAGCCCCTCGTAAGACACCACCTTGACGGAAGGATGTGCCGCGAAGGTGGCTTCCAACATGGCCACGCGCTCCTCGACGGAGAAAAGCCCTTTCTTGGAGCCATGACGTCCTACAGCCACCACCACTTCGTCAAACATGGCCGTGGCACGGATCACCACGTTTTCGTGGCCTTTGGTGACGGGGTCAAACGACCCTGGAAACAGAGCTCTTCGCATTCAATCGAAGGTAAACAAACTGAAATGGACGTGTCCGTATTTCCTCGAAAGAACGTACCCTGACTTGTCCGACACATCCATGCGCTCGCCGTGTTCCAGGATGAACCATCCACCTTGGCCAAGAATTCCACTCTCGCGAACCACATCGGGCAACGTGTCCAACTTGGGCATGTCGTACGGTGGATCCGCAAAGACGAGGTCAAACTGGGTAAGCGGCTTGTTCAGAAAGCCCCACACATCGGCACACACCGTGTGAAGGTCGTCGCTTCCCAATTGGCTTGCCTGCTGGGTCGCAAATCGACACGCCTTGGGCGCCCGCTCCACGGCAGTCACAGAACCTGCGCCGCGACTCAAAAACTCGAGGGACACCATGCCGGTTCCCGCAAACAAGTCAAGGACCTGGGCCCCTTCCAAGTCGACGCGAGACGACAGCAAATTGAACAACCCCTCGCGCCCAAAATCCGTGGTGGGGCGACCTTGAAACCCCCTGAGTTCCGGCAACCGACGCCCGCGCCAAGCTCCTCCTGTTATCCGCATGATTCCATGGTTTGAAACAAAGACGACCACGTTGAAGAAGCGCGTTCCTCAGAGCCGACTTCTGCGGGACTGACTTCCATGAATCGAGACCACCCTTGGGTCAGTGCTTCTTCTCCGGACCAACGCACGCGGCATTGTTGCGGCTCCATGTCCCCGCGGTGGGCGGCATTCACCATGGCGTACAACGCGTCTTCCGCCGTGGAGCCGCCGGACAAGTGGTGCACCCATTGCAGTGATTCACCCGCCGTGGCGGCCATGACCGCACCCGATTCTCGGATGTCCACCCGAAACGACCACCCGTCACAGGGCGCCTCGCGGTGCCATTGAACGGCGTCGTGAATCAGGGCGTGCACCAAGGGACGGTGCTGGGCTTGGGGGAACATGCTGTGAACGGCCTCCGCCCAGACAGAATCGCCTTCCACGGCCAACCAAGGCCTGTCCTCGAAGGCATCCAGCAGGTGACTGTGCAAGCGTGCATTGGCCCCCAGGGGGCCGTGATGCATGTGATGGAGTGGATCCAGCTGGGCTGCCGTGACATCGTTGGGCAGCACGGCGGAAGGCACGACGGTGGCGGGTTTGGCCCATTCGGCGTGGATCACCTCGGCCCCAATGCCCACTTGATGACGGAGCGCGCGAAGCACCTCCACCACCATGTCTGGATTCGAAATTTCTCTGCGGTTCACTTCATGGGACTGTCCCGTGGTCCACATCAACCACGGCGCATCCCACACAAGCGAAAGTCGGCCCATCGCCGAATCAGTTGCGCCAGTTTCCGTCGCGGTGCGCCTCTGCCAAGGAACCGAAGCGAAGGGTGTCCTTCTTCACTTTTTCACGGCCAAAGGGCGTGGGGTCCTGCACCAAGATCGTGGGTTGCCACACGCGGCCCACTTCGACGGCCCCTGTCTTCATGATGAAGCGCTCCCCGGTGTAGGAATTGAACGGCAAAGAGTCCAAGCTGACCTGAGGCAAGCGTTGGGCCGCACGGGCTTCCGGGGTGAAGTTCTCGTCGTAGAACGAAGTGTACAAGGTGTCGCGCACTTTGTAAGGGCTCAGGTCCTCCATGATCAAGTCCAAAAGGCCTTCTTCTGTCATGTCCTTCTCCTCCGCAATCAACGCAATGTCTGCACGCTTGATCACGTAGCCTTCTTCGCGGCTTTGGGCTTCAGGCAAGGTGTCGTGGAAAGAACCCATGTTGAATTCCACCGGCACCACAGGGGCCTGGACAAAACGCAACAAGCTGTCAAACGTCTCGGCAAACGTGCCGTAAACCGCCAAGTGCGACTCCTGCGCAGAACGGATGTCCTTCAGGCGCTGGATTGTGGTGGCGTTGACTGCTTTTTGAGTGGCTTGGAACTCGATTTCCTCATCCACAGAGTAGAACACGGAGTAGGCCAGCGCCGCGGCACTGATCACCCCCACTGCGAGCAACGCCTTGTACACCTGCTGGTTCAATTTCTCCAACACCACGGGCATGGCCACGACCCCCACTGCGATCATCGCGAGTGAAGCGTAGAGCATCGCCACAGGCTGGCTTTCCAGGGCATCGCCACTCAAGTACTTGGACAAAAAGCCAAAGCCTCCGAGGAACAGCAAAATGCTGATGACGTACTTGTTGATTTCGTTGAAGAACTTTTCCATGGTGCGAATCGCGTGTTTGCGCCTCAAAACTACAACATGCGTCGCACCCTGCAACGCAACGCGACCTACCTTCGGAGGCCCAACCATGCCCCGCTCCTCCCCCTCCCTGTCCAACCTCGCCCGTGCGGCTGAATTTGAGTCCCGCTTGTTGGGCCAAATCCCATTCACCCCCACGGAAAGTCAAGAGCGGTTTGCGCACGTTTGGTCCCGGTTCATCGTGTCCGAAAAGCCGAGATGCGCCTTGGTGTTGCGCGGATATGCAGGTACAGGAAAAACCACCGCGGTGGGCGCGGTCGTTCGCACGCTCCGTGACGCCCGCCAAAAGTGTGTGCTCCTCGCACCCACAGGCCGAGCCGCCAAGGTCCTCGCGGGACATGCGGGACAAGACGCCTCGACCATTCACCGGCACATCTACCGTCCCAAGCGCAATCCCGAAGGTGGAACGGCGTACGGGTTGATGCCCAACCGACGGACGGACACGCTGTTCATCGTCGACGAGGCCTCCATGATTGGGGAAAGCGGAGGACTTCCCTCCGGCGGATTTCAGTACCGCAGTCTGTTGGACGACCTCGTGGAGTTCGTGTACTCAGGCCATGGGTGTCGGCTCATGCTCATCGGCGACGACGCGCAGCTTCCCCCGGTGGGCGCGTCGGAGAGCCCGGCCCTGCAAGGCTCCAAACTCCGGGATGCCTTCGACCTCACCTTGGCCGAAGTCACCTTGAACGACGTCGTGCGTCAAGAATTGGACAGTGCCATTTTGAGCAACGCCCACGACCTGCGCATGCGCATGGCCGTGACGGACGTTCAAAACCCTGCGCCCCTTCCCCATTTTGAACCGGGACCGGGGCTGCAGCGGGTGTTTGGCCAAGAGTTGGAAGATTTGCTTGTCGACCTCCACGCCAAACACGGCGAAGACAACTTGGTGGTCATCACGCGGTCCAACAAACGCGCGGTGCAGTTCAACCAACAGATTCGGGCGCGGGTCCTGTGGCAAGAGGACGACCTCAACGCCGGGGATCGGCTCATGGTCGTCGCCAACAACTACCATTGGCTGGCGGATCACGAAGAGCTTTCGACCAATCTGATTGCAAATGGGGACACCCTCATCGTGGACCGCATCTTGTCGCGCTTCGAGCGGTACGACACCCCCTTTGTGGAAGCCGAGGTGCGGCTGGCGGACGTTCCTGACTACCCCAGTTTTTCCGTGCACATCAACCTGAGTGTGTTGACTTCCGAGCGCGCCTCGCAGTCCCGGGCCGAGCGCAAGGCCTTGTACGACGACGTCAGCGCCGACCACTCGCACCTCGGGAGCAAGGCCAAAATCCACGAAGCCACCAACTCCGACCCCTGCTATCAAGCGCTTCAGGTCAAATTCGCCTACGCCCTCACGTGCCACAAAAGCCAAGGTGGCCAATGGCCTGCGGTGGTCGTGGACCAAGGTTTCATGACCGAGGAACGCGTGGACCTCGAATGGCTGCGGTGGTTGTACACCGCATTGACGCGGGCAGAGAGCGAACTCTACCTCCTCAACTTCGCGGACATCTTCTTTGACTGACCCCTCGGACCCGGCGCTCCTTCGAGGGGGCCGTCCACAAAAAAAGGCCGCCCGGGGGCAGCCTTTTTTCGAATCGTGCGTCGAGTTCGCTTATGCGAGCTCGCGGGTGCTGAAGAAGAACGCACCCTCAATGGCGGCGTTTTCGTCGCTGTCGGAGCCGTGCACAGCGTTGGCCGCGATGCTCTCCGCGAAGTCCGCGCGGATCGTGCCGGGAGCGGCTTCAGCGGGGTTGGTTGCACCGATCAAGGTGCGGAAGTCCGCCACGGCGTTGTCCTTTTCAAGGATGGCCGCCACGATGGGGGCCGACGTCATGTACTCGGTGAGTTCACCGAAGAAAGGACGCTCCTTGTGCACCGCGTAGAACGCAGCGGCATCGTCCATGCTCAGTTGGGTCCACTTCATCGCTTTGATGGTGAAACCGGCACCGATGATGCGGTCAATGATTTTGCCTGTGTTGCCAGCGCCCGTTGCGTCGGGCTTGATCATGGTGAAAGTGCGGTTGGTCGCCATGGGGAAAAGATTGGTTGTCTTAGGTTTTGGAGTGCAAAAGTACATCGAGAGTCACCGATGTCGACGGGGTGAGGCCAAGTCCCGCCCTATTTTTGTCGCATGAACACGAATGCTACGCTCAGCTCGGCCGATTTGATGGCCCTCGAAGATGCCCACGGCGCCCACAACTACCACCCCCTTCCGGTCGTGCTCGACCGCGGTGAAGGCGTGCATGTGTGGGATGTGGAGGGCAAACAGTACTTCGATTTCCTGAGCGCCTACAGCGCCGTGAACCAAGGGCATTGCCACCCGCGGATTGTCAAGGCCATGCAAGACCAAACCGCGAAGCTCACCCTCACCTCCCGCGCCTTCTACAACAGCATCCTCGGACCCTACGAGAAGTTCGTGACCGAATACTTCGGCTACGACAAGGTGCTGCCGATGAACACCGGAGCGGAAGCGGTCGAAACCGCCATCAAAATCGCCCGGAAATGGGCCTACGACGTGAAGGGTGTGCCTTCTGGCGCCGCCAAAATCGTCACGTGTTCTGAGAACTTCCACGGCCGAACGACGACCATCGTGTCGTTCTCGACGGATCCGGACAGCACGGGAGGGTTTGGACCTTACACCCCAGGCTTTGAGGTCATCCCCTACAACGACCTCGATGCCCTCGCGGCCGCCCTGAAGGACCCCAACGTGGCGGGATTCCTCGTGGAGCCCATCCAAGGCGAGGCGGGCGTGAACGTGCCTGCGGACGATTACATGCGTGAAGCCCACGCCCTGTGCAAAGCGGCGAACGTGCTGTTCATGGCCGACGAAGTCCAAACCGGCATCGCCCGCACCGGCGCCCTGCTCGCCACCTGCGGCAACTGCACCTGCGAGGCCAAGTGCGAGCGTCAATCGACGTACGTGAAGGCCGACCTGCTCATTCTCGGCAAGGCCATCAGCGGCGGCGCCTACCCCGTCTCGGCCGTGCTTGCGGACGACGCGGTGATGGGTGTGATTCACCCGGGACAGCACGGATCGACGTTTGGGGGCAACCCCGTTGCCGGCGTCGTCGCCACCGAAGCCCTCGCGGTCGTGGCCGACGAGAAGCTCGCCCAAAACGCACGCACCCTCGGGGCCCGCTTCCGCGAAGCCATGCAAGAACTGGTGGACCAAAGCCCGCTCTTGAAATCGGTGCGTGGACGCGGCCTGCTCAACGCGGTCCTCATCAACGACACGCCCGACAGCAGCACGGCGTGGGATTTGTGCGTGGCCCTGAAGGACAACGGCCTGCTCGCCAAGCCCACCCACGGCAACATCATTCGCTTCGCCCCTCCCCTTGTCATGACGGCATCGCAGCTTGAAGACTGCATTGCGATCATCGCCAAGACGGTGCGGGAGTTCGCCAAGGCATAAGCCCTGACCGGACAGTCGAACGTGCCCCGGGTCACATGGTCCGGTGCCCAAGGTTGCGCCCACATGCATCGCGCGCCATGTATTTTCGGCGCATGATTCTGAAGAAGCTCCCTTTCCATCGTTGGGTCTGCGCCACCCTGGGTCTCATTCTTGCGGGTTCTGCCGTGCAGGCGCAAGACGACATGAGAGATGTGGTGGACCAGCAGATGTCGTGGTACATGCTGTTTGGCAACCACCGCCTCACCGACCAGCTCGGGCTGCACACGGAGTACCAATTCCGTAGAACGGGCTTGGGCGCCGATTGGCAGCAATCCTTGTTGCGCGTGGGCCTCGATTGGCACCGCGACGACCAGCACATTGTCACTGGAGGGTACGGTTGGATCCGCAGCTTCCCCTACGGCGAGCAACCCATTGGAGAGACCTTCGACGAGCACCGCATTTGGCAGCAGCTCATCACGAAATCTCAAACCGGGGCACTCAAGTGGACGCACCGCTACCGCCTCGAACAGCGGCTCATGATGCACGAATCAGGCAGCGCATGGCAGCATCGTGCCCGGTACTTTGTGCAAGTCACGTGGCCCATCCCCAACCATCCCACGTGGTCTTTGAGTGCCTATGAAGAAGCCTTCATCGGCTTGCGGTCGCTGGAAATCCCCGTGCTCAACTTGCTTCAGCAAAACCGCCTTTCCGTGGCGTTGAACCACAAGCTCGAAGGCGGCACGGCCTTCCAACTGGGGTACCTGCAGCAAGTCCTGTGGAAAGGAAGCGGCTTGGCCGCCGAGCGCAACCATGTGCTGCTCGTGGGCGTGCGCCACAATTTGGACTTCAGGGACTGACTTGCATGAAGCAAGTCTGGGGCAGGCGGTTTACTTGAGCCAGCCCTGCTCGCGCATCCAGTCGTCGTTGTAGACCTTGGCGGTGTAGCGTGAGCCGTGGTCGTGGAAGAGCACGACGGGCACATCGGTTGGCTTGAGGCGGTCCTTCAATTGGCGCAACCCTTGGAAGGCACTGCCGCAGCTGTATCCGATCAACAACCCTTCCTTCTTGGCCAGCTCGCGTGCGGCGTGTGCGCCCGCTTCGTCGGTCACCTTTTCAAAGTGATCAATGAGGCTGAAATCGACGTTGGCTGGAAGGATGTCTTCGCCAATTCCCTCGGTGATGTAGGAATAGATTTCGTTTTCGTCGAACTCTCCGGTTTCGTGGTACTTCTTGAACACGGAACCGTACGAGTCGATGCCCCAAATCTGGATGTCCGGGTTCTGCTCCTTGAGGTACTTGGCGGTGCCGCTGATCGTGCCACCGGTGCCCACGCCGACGATGAAGTGCGTGATTTTGCCCTCTGTCTGCTTCCAAATCTCAGGGCCCGTCGAACGGTAGTGCGCCTCGCGGTTGGCGAGGTTGTCGTATTGGTTGCACCACACGCTGTTGGGGATCTCGTTGTGCAGTTTCTCCGCCACGCTGTAGTAGCTGTCCGGGTGGTCTGGTGCCACGGCCGTGGGACAAACATGCACCTCCGCCCCCATCGCGCGCAGAATGTCCACCTTCTCCTTGCTTTGCTTGCAGTTGGTGGTGCAGATGAGCTTGTAGCCTTTGACAATGCATGCCAGCGCGAGGCCCATGCCCGTGTTGCCTGAGGTGCATTCGATGACCGTACCCCCGGGCTTGAGTTTGCCACTCGCCTCGGCCGCCTCAATCATGGACAACGCCATGCGGTCCTTCACGCTGTGGCCGGGGTTGAAGTACTCCACTTTGGCCCAAATCGGACAGGGAAATTCCTCCGCAATGGCGTTCAACCGAACCATCGGTGTGTTTCCGATGGTTCCAAGGATGTTGTCGTGCACGTTCATGCGTCCAAAAGTAGCGCCTCCCATCACGCACACCACCCTTTCCACCCCTTACCTTTCAGGCTGTGAACGTGGAAAGGTTGATCGCCAAGCGCATGGCGCGCAGCAACCGGGAATTGAACTCCCGGCCGGTGGTGCGCATCGCCACTTCAGGCGTCACCCTGGGGGTGGCCTTGATGATTTTGGCCTCTGCGGTGGTGCAAGGCTTCCAACACGAAGTCAAAAGCCTGGTGGTCGGCTTCGACAGCCACGTCAAGGTCGCGCCCAGCGACCCCGGTGCACGGGGACTCACCTGGAGCGCGGGCATGCTCGACACCCTCCGTCAGGTCGAAGATGTGGCCCACGTCGCCTTGCGCCACGAGCGGGCGGGCATGGTCGAAACCTCTCAAGCATTGCAAGGCGTCGTCATCCGCGGGTTGGATTCCACCTCCCAAGTGACCCGAATCACCTCGGGCCTCCTTCGCGGTCGACTGCCTTCCATGGGCAGCACCAAGGAGGTGTTGATCGGCGCGCCGCTGGCCCAAAAACTCGAATTGGACACCGCATCCCGGCTGACCCTTTACGTGGTGGTGGGCCCCGACGACATTCGGCCGCGCCCCATGCGGGTGTGCGGCATTTACGAAACGGGGCTGCTCGAGTTTGACCAACGGCACGTGTGGATTCCGGCCCGGGTGTTGCAAGACGCCGCCCGGCGAGGCGCAGAAGGCCAAATCACCTTGGAACCCACCCCCACCGGCGTGCGTGCGGTTGGACAAGCCTTTGGCCGTGACGAGCGGGGTTCCGCATGGACCGGCCGATGGGATCAGCTGCCCGAAGGCATTGCCGGGCAAGGGCGTCGGACCCTTTCTCTGCAGAACATGCCGCGCGAGGCAGAACCCCTCTGGCTGGTGGGCGCCGGCGCCTTGACCGACACCGTTCGTTTGTCCCATGGTGAGGACGGTTGGGTGGCCAACATCTCTGAAGGCACACACCACAAGGTGGTGGACGGCTATGACGTTTGGGCCCAAAACCTCGACGACATGCCCCTGCTTCAGGAGCGCTTGTTTCAGCACATCCCCTACCATTGGCAGGCGGCGCGTGTGGACCAACAGCACCCTGAAATGTTCAGCTGGTTGGGCATGCTCGATTTGAATGTGGATGTGATTGTGGGCCTGATGGTCCTGATTTCCATCATCAACATGACCAGTGCGTTGCTCATCATCATCTTGGAACGACGCAGCCAAGTGGGCTTGCTCAAGGCCCTCGGCATGAGTGATGGTGCCGTGGTCCAGGCGTTTCTGTGGCACGCGGCGCGCATTTTGGGGCAAGGGTTTGCGTGGGGCAACCTCGTGGGATTGGGCCTCGTGTGGGTCCAAGCCACGTGGAAAGTTGTGCCCCTGGACCCCGCAGCGTACTACGTCAACGCCGTCCCCATTCTCGTGGATGCGCCCGGACTGGTGACCATGGAGGTGGTGGCCTTTGGGCTCTGCGTGGTCGCCATGGTGATGCCTGCACTGTGGTCCACGCGAATTCGCCCTGCCCTTACGTTGAGAATGAACTGACCGCCATGAACTGGAGCTTTTCAGCACAAATCGAACGCTTTGAAGGCGAGGGCCACATGCACTTTCTCGCCTTGCCCGGGGCGCTGGCCGACGAGATTCGGGGCCAAGGGGCCAAGCGCTTTGTCATCACGGTCAACGACGGGGTGACCTGGCATTGTGGTCTCCTGGGCACGGGCGACGGCCGTTGGTTTGTCATGGTCTCCAAGGAGAAGTTGAAGCAAGCCCAAACCGCGCATGGCGGATGGGTTCACGTCGACTTCCGCGTGGACGACAGCAAATACGGCATGGCCGTTCCGCCCGACTTGCAGGAGATGCTGGAGGACGATCCGGAGTTCTTGCAGCGTTTTGACGCCATGCTGCCTGGCAAGCGCAGAAACGCCATCCATCAGATTGCCTCGGCCAAAACCGACGCCACCATCGCCAAGCGCATTCTCAAACTCATGAACGAACTGGGCCTGGCCTTGCTTCTTCTCTGTCTGGCGATTCCCGGAGCGCATGGCCAAGACATCGTGCTCGGCAACGCCCAAATGGACGTCTACCTGCCTTGGCTCCAGTCCAAACGCGTCGCCGTCGTCGGCAACCACACCAGCGTGGTCGGCGACGTCCACCTCGTGGACACCCTCCTCGCCCGAGGGATCGACATCCGCAACGTGTTTGCCCCCGAACACGGGTTTCGCGGCGAAGCAGCGAACGGGGCAGACATCCTTGACGGCACCGACGCGGCCACAGGGCTCCCCGTCTACTCGTTGCATGGCAAGCACCGGAAGCCGCAGCCTGAACAGCTTGCCGACATTGACGTCGTGGTGTTTGACATCCAAGACGTCGGCGCCCGTTTCTACACGTACATCAGCTCCTTGATGTTGGTCATGGAGGCGTGCGCGGAGGCCGACGTCTCGCTCGTGGTCCTCGACCGTCCCAATCCCCACGGACACCACATGCAGGGCCCCATGCTCGACCCAGCCTTCAAATCGTTTGTGGGATTCATTCCCACACCCATGGTGCATGGATTGACCCTCGGGGAAGCGGCCTTGATGGGGTGCGCCGAAGGTTGGATTGAGGTTCCCGAGCACTGGCTGCCTCGGGTCGTGACCTGCCATGGTTGGAGCCACGGCACCGACTTTCAATTGGCCATTCGCCCCAGCCCCAACCTCCCCTCCGCGACTTCGATTGACTTGTACCCGTCGCTGTGTCTGTTTGAACCGACGGTGGTCAGCGTGGGCCGGGGAACGCCGCACCCTTTTGAGAGTCTGGGGCATCCGAGCACGGGACTGGGCTCCTTTGCATTCACCCCGGTCTCCACCCCCGGGGCAGCGCCCCACCCCAAACACGAAAACATCCCATGCGAGGGTCAGCACTTGGAACAGCTCGCAGTTACCTGGCGCATCGAATCGTTGGCCGCGCATGGACAGCCTCGACCGGGCTTCACCTTGGAACCGCTCGAGAGGTGGGCCCGGCATTGGAGGTTGCAAAAGGGGTCGTTGGACGGATTCATCACTTCTCCTTCCTTTTTTGACAAACTTGCGGGCACCGACGCCCTGCGTTTGGCCCTGGAAGCAGGGACACCATTGACAGAGTTGGAGGCCACGTGGGCGGAACAGCACGCGGCATTCTTCGAGGCCGCCCAACCGCACCTCTTGTATCGCTGGGACGCTCCCCTGCCCGGACGTTGACCCTGCGCTGTATCTTTCGACCTGAAAACGCTGCTCACATGATTCTTTCACGCCCTTCTGCCTTCGCCACACTCGGTGCTTTGATGTTGTTGGGAACCTTGCTTTCCGGATGCACCAAATACGATTCGTACGACGGGGAATCGTTCGATTGCGATTGCGGATATGTAGTTTGGGACGGACGGGATTTGGGCATGCGCATGGCCGAGGTGGAGCAGCTTGACAGCGAGACCTACCGTTACCACATCGTGGCGGACGTCCGGACGCTGGCCGAAATCGAGGCGCGCGACGAACCGCGCAACGTGGTGTTCACCTTGACCACTTCACTCGACGGCGCCAACACCACGCTCAACCTCTCGGCCGGGGCTGAAGCCTTGACCGTGCAACAGGTGGAGTCTCCTGGACTGGGCGTTGATTGGACCATGTCAGGGGCCTCATTGTCCATCGCCGTAAGTGACGACGCCCACGTAATGACGATGACCAACGTGTCGGCCACCCGTGGCAACAACACGATTGACGCCACCGGCGAAATCACCTTCGACCTCGCCGACTGAACCCGGCGTGCGGCGTGGCCCGAACGGGGCCCATCACACTCGATTCTGAAATCAGGTACGCCTCGACCCCGCGTTTGGGCTCGATGAGGTGCGTCCCTGTGAAGGCCCCAAAGGCGGGCAACGTGAGTCGGAATCCGGCTTCACATCCTGTGCTGGTTTGGACAAAACACGGCACCACCACACTCTGACGACCAGCACCCCGAAGGCGCACCGCGGGATGAATGTGGCCACACAGGTGGATGGCCGTTCCCTTGGGGATCTCGTCGTCCGGTTCGTGGGTCAACACCACGCCGTGGTTGCCCCATGAATCCACCACCACCAGCCCCATGTCTTCGTACGTCGCGTCGTGGGCGCGGTCGTGGTTGCCCCGCACCAAAATGGCGTCCTGCAGCCCGTTGTCAAACTCGTCGGAAAGCCAGGCCGAAAACTCCTGCCAAGCGCGGTTGGGCGCGCTGTGAAACAAGTCCCCAAGAATCACCAACTGCGAGGGCCGGAGGTCGTTCAGGAGCGAGGTCAAGACCCCCAAGGTTTGAAAATCCACGGTGGGCGGCACGGCCAACCCCTTGGAACGGAAGTGCTCCGCTTTGGCGAGGTGCAGGTCGCTCACCATGAGCAACGACTGGGACGGCCACCAGATGGCTTTTTGGGGCAACAGCCACATTTGGCGTTCACCCGTCATCCAAGACACAGCACCGGGAGGAGTCATGTTCCAAATTTCCGTCAATTCACCCCCCCAATCCGCTTTCCAAGGACACGACCTGTTCGAATTGCTTATTTTCGCGTTCGGCCCAACACCGCCGAGACCTCGCATTCCAACAGAAGAAGATGAGCAAATACCCTACGTATCTCCAAGAAATCGAAGACCGCAAAGCCGAAGGATTGCACCCCAAGCCTATCGACGACTCGGCCTTGCTGAACGAGATCATTGACCAAATCAAAGACCCCAACCACCCTGAGCGTGAGGCGTCTTTGAATTTCTTCATCTACAACGTCCTTCCCGGCACCACCAGTGCGGCGGGTGCCAAGGCGGCTTTCTTGAAAGACGTCATTTTGGGACAGGTTGAGGTGGCGGAAATCGACCGGGCTTCTGCCTTCGAGCAGCTGTCGCACATGAAGGGCGGCCCCTCCATTGAGGTGTTGCTCGACTTGACGCTCGGCCAGGACGAAGCCATTGCCTTGGAAGCGGCTGCTGTGTTGAAAACGCAGGTGTTCTTGTACGAGGCGGACACCGACCGTTTGGCCGCTGCACACGAAGCGGGTCATTCGATTGCCACCGACATTATCAAGAGCTACGCCCAAGCGGAGTTCTTCACCAACCTGCCCGACGTGGAGGAAACCATCGACGTGGTCACGTACGTGGCTGGGGTGGGCGACATCTCCACAGATTTGTTGTCCCCGGGCAGCGACGCGCACTCGCGCTCAGACCGTGAATTGCATGGCAAGTCCATGTTTGAGCACGACACCGTGCGCCAGAACGAACTCCTCGACTTGCAAAAGCAACATCCCGACAAGCGCGTCATGCTCGTGGCCGAAAAAGGCACCATGGGTGTGGGCTCCTCGCGGATGTCCGGCGTGAACAACGTGGCGCTTTGGATTGGCAAGCAGGCAAGTGAGTACGTGCCCTTCATCAACATCGCACCTGTGGTTGCAGGCACCAACGGCATCTCCCCCATTTTCCTCACCACGGTGGGCGTGACGGGAGGCATCGGGGTGGACCTCAAGAACTGGGTCAAGAAAGTTGACAGCGAGGGCAACACCGTCCTCGACGCCGATGGCGAGCCTGTGCTTGAACAAGTCTACAGCGTGGACACCGGCACTGTGTTCACCATCAACACCAAGACCAAGAAGCTTTGCCAAGGCGACAAAGAGCTCATTGACATCAGCGCTTCGCTGACGCCACAAAAGATGGAGTTCATGCGTGCCGGCGGCTCGTACGCCATTGTGTTTGGCAAGAAGCTCCAAACATTCGCGGCCAAGACCCTCGGCATCGACGTGCCTCCCGTCTTCGCCACGTCCAAGGAAATCAGCCACGAAGGCCAAGGCCTCACGGCAGTTGAAAAGATCTTCAACAAGAACGCGGTGGGCACTTCGGGCAACGTGTTGCACGCAGGGTCCTACGTCCGCGCTGAGGTGAACATCGTGGGCTCGCAAGACACGACGGGCCTGATGACGTCCCAAGAGCTTGAAATGATGGCGGCGACCACCATCTCCCCCATCGTCGATGGCGCATACCAATCGGGCTGCCACACAGCGTCTGTTTGGGACTTGAAAGCGCAAGAGAACATCCCTCGGTTGATGAAGTTCATGAACGACTTTGGACTCATCACAGGGCGCGACCCCGAGGGCGAATACCACGCCATGACCGACGTCATCCACAAGGTCCTCAACGATTTGACCGTGGACGATTGGGCGATCATCATTGGGGGAGACAGCCACACCCGCATGTCGAAAGGCGTGGCGTTTGGGGCCGACTCCGGCACGGTGGCCTTGGCGTTGGCCACTGGGGAGGCATCCATGCCCATTCCTGAATCTGTGAAGGTGACGTTCAAGGGCCAAATGCAATCGCACATGGACTTCCGCGACGTCGTCCACGCCACCCAGGCCCAGATGCTCCAACACTTTGGCGGCGAGAACGTCTTCCAAGGGCGCGTCATCGAGGTGCACATCGGCACCTTGCCTGCCGACCAGGCGTTCACCTTCACCGACTGGACTGCGGAAATGAAAGCCAAGGCGTCGATTTGCATCTCCGAGCCCGACACGCTCATTGAGTCGCTGAACATCGCCAAGGGCCGCATCCAAATCATGATTGACAAAGGCATGGACAATGCCAAAGGCGTGCTCCAGGGCCTCATCGACCAAGCGAACAAGCGCATTGCGGAGATTGAGTCCGGTGAAAAGCCCCCGTTGACGCCAGACAACAACGCCAAGTACTACGCAGAGTTTGAAGTGGACCTCGACATCATCAACCAACCGATGATCGCCGACCCCGACGTCCACAACGAAGACGTGTCCAAGCGCTACACCCACGACACCATTCGTCCGCTGAGCTACTACGAAGGCACCAAGGAGGTCGACCTCGGTTTTGTCGGTTCTTGCATGGTGCACAAAGGCGACTTGAAGATTGTGGCCCAAATGCTCCGCAACCTCGAGAAGCAGCACGGCGATGTGACGTTCCAAGCGCCCCTCGTGGTGACCGCCCCCACCTACAACATCATCGATGAATTGAAGGCCGAGGGAGATTGGGATGTCTTGCAGAAGTACTCTGGGTTTGTGTTTGACGACGACGCGCCCAAGACCGCTGCGCGCACCGAGTACGACAACATGATGTACCTCGAGCGCCCCGGGTGCAACCTTTGCATGGGCAACCAAGAGAAGGCTGAGAAGGGTGACACGGTCATGGCCACTTCCACCCGCCTCTTCCAAGGGCGTGTGGTGAAGGACAGCGACCGCAAAAAGGGCGAATCGCTCTTGGCATCCACCCCTGTCGTGGTGTTGTCCGCGATTTTGGGCCGCACGCCCAACCTCGACGAGTACCTCGGTGCGGTGGAGGGCATCTCCCTGACCAAGTTTGCGCCGCCTTTGAAGAAGATGAGCACCAACGCCGGTCCGGGCCACCTCCTCTCCTACTAAGCGCGGGACAGCCCTAACTTTCAGCCATGGCATCCACGTCGACGTTGTGGCGAGACATGGTTTCGGTGGCCTTGCGGTCCATCCGAGGCCAAGTGCTGCGCACGTCTTTGACGGTCGGGATCATTGGCATCGGCATCATGGCCCTCATTGCCATGGTGACGGCCACCGAATCGCTGAAGGCCAACGTGAGACAGGAGTTTTCCTCGCTCGGCACCCAAAGCTTTTCCATCGACCAAATGCGCAGCGGAGGCATGTTCAACGGCCGCCGCACCATGCCAAGCCCGCCCATTGATTACCGGGAAGCCATGCGGTTCAAGCGCGAATCCGAGGGCGATTTTGACGTCGCCGTCTCGGTGTTTGGCACGGGCATGGCCACGGTCACCCGCGGCAGCCTGCGCACCGATCCCAACGTGACAGTGCAAGGCGTGGATGAATTGTACCTGCCGGTCAGCGGTCTTGGCATTGCGCAGGGCCGCAACTTCACTCCGGCCGAAATTGACAACGGCCATGCCGTGGTGCTCTTGGGGCAGTCCGTGGTGGACCGCGTGTTTGAGTCGTGGGAAGACCCCGTCGGGCAGCATGTGTTGGTGGGGGCGCAACGCTACACCATTGCGGGGATTTTGGAGGCGCGGGGGACGACGTTTGGGATGTCCCAAGACAACCAAATTCTCATGCCCTTGCTCGGTGTGCGTCGCCAGTATTCCGACGAAGGCAGAAGCTACAACTTGACCTGCACTGTCGACCAGGCAGAGGACCTGCCGGAGGCGGTGGATGCCGCCACAGGATGGATGCGCATGGTGCGTGGCGATGCCCCCGGGGACCCCAACACCTTTCGCATCCGCCAAAGCAACCGGCTGGTGGACACCCTGCTTGAAGCCACCGACGGCATCACCTTGGCCGCGGTCTTCATTGGCCTCATCACCCTGCTTGGCGCGGGCATTGGCCTCATGAACATCATGCTGGTGTCCGTGAGCGAGCGCACGCGGGAAATAGGGACACGCAAGAGCCTCGGTGCGTCGAGCCGGGCCATCCGCATGCAATTCCTGGTGGAAGTCATGGTCATTGGCCAACTCGGAGGGGTTGTCGGGATTGGCTTGGGCCTCGCCGTGGGCAACCTCATTGCCTCCTATTTCGAAACGCCCTTCGTGGTGCCTTGGGGATGGGTGACCTTGGGGGTCGTCTTGTGTTTTTTGACCAGTTTGGCCTCGGGCTACTACCCGGCACGGCTTGCCTCCAAACTCGACCCCATCGTCGCCCTTGGCCGTGAGTGATCTCAAGGTTCGATCCCTCCGAGACGAGAACATGGAGGCCTCCTTGGTCTTGTGCCGAGAAAGCATGATGCATGCCACGCACTACAGCCGCGAACAACGGCAAGCGTGGGCGGCGTTTGACGATGACGATTGGGGCGCCCGATTGACCCAGCAACGTTCTTGGGGAGCTTTTGGGGCCCGCGATGCACTGCTCGGGGTGGCCAGTTGGCGCGCCGGCGATTCAGACGAGGCATGGTTGGACCTTCTTTACGTGTCGCCGACGTGTCAAAGGCTTGGCGTGGGGGGTGCCTTGCTGGGGTGTGTCGAAGACGAAGCGCTGCAATTGGGGTTCAAGACCATCGCAACCCAAGCCAGTCTGCACCTGCAACCGTTGCTTCGCAACCGGGGATACATCTCGCTGGAAATGCGCCTGCCCGTGGTGCGCGGACAGGCCTTGCCCTGCGCGTGGATGCAGAAGGTCTTGCCTTGACGTGGCATCATCAACGCGGATTTCCGACCTTTGCCGCCGCATGTCCAAGATTCTCTACACCCTTACGGATGAGGCGCCTGCACTGGCGACCTACAGCTTTCTTCCCATTGTCCAAGCCTTCGCTGCCAAAGCAGGCGTGACCGTGGAAACCAGAGACATTTCGTTGAGCGGCCGCATTCTGGCCGCCATGTCTGACGTTTTGCCGAGCGACCAAGCCGCGCACGACGCGCTGGCCGAATTGGGCGCCCTGGCCAAAACCCCAGACGCGAACATTGTGAAGCTCCCCAACATCAGCGCGTCGATTCCTCAATTGAAGGCGGCCATTGCCGAGTTGCAGGGGCTTGGATTTGACCTTCCGGACTATCCGGACGAGCCCGCAAACGAGGCGGAGAAGGAGCTCAAAGCGCGCTACGACAAGGTCAAAGGTTCCGCCGTCAACCCCGTGTTGCGGGAAGGCAACAGCGACCGCCGTGCGCCGAAGGCCGTGAAATCCTACGCCCAAAAGCACCCCCACCGCATGGGCGCCTGGTCTTCAGACAGCTTGGCCCGCGTGGCCAGCATGCCCGAAGGCGACTTTTACGGATCGGAAAAGAGTGTGACGGTGGCGGACGCCACGACGGTGGACCTCGTCCACGTGGGCGAGAACGGAGCGCGGACCGTATTGAAAGGCGGACTCGCGTTGCAAGCCGGTGAAATCATCGACTGCGCTGCCCTGTCCATGGACAAGCTCGAAGCGTTTTTGGCTGCAGAAATCGACCGCGTCAAGGCGGAAGGTGCGTTGTTCTCCCTGCACATGAAGGCGACCATGATGAAGGTCTCGGACCCCATTTTGTTTGGGGCCGCGGTTCGCGCCTTCTTCAAGCCCGTGCTGGAAAAGCACGGCGCGGCGTTGGACGCCGCCGGGGTGGACTTCAACAACGGGTTTGGCGACCTGGTGGCCAAACTCGAGACCATGGAAGACCGTACCGCCATCGAGGCGACCATCGCGGAAACCATGGCGATGCGACCCGATTTGGCCATGGTGAACTCCGACAAGGGCATCACCAACCTCCACGTTCCTTCAGACGTCATCATCGACGCGTCCATGCCTGCCATGATCCGCGAGGGCGGCAAGATGTGGAACGCCCAAGGGGCCACGCAAGATGCCGTGGCGGTCATTCCGGACCGCTCTTACGCTGGCGTATACCAAGCGACCATTGATTTCTGCAAGGCCAACGGCGCGTTGGATCCCGCCACCATGGGCAGTGTGCCCAACGTGGGACTCATGGCCCAAAAGGCCGAGGAGTACGGCTCCCACGACAAGACCTTCCAAATGGCGGCCGCCGGCCGTGTGGAAGTCGTCACCACCGGCGGTGACGTGTTGATGCACCAGGACGTTTCCGAAGGGGACGTGTTCCGCATGTGCCAAGTCAAGGACGCCCCCATCCAAGACTGGGTGAAGTTGGCTGTGACACGTGCACGCGCGACCGGCGACCCTGCCGTGTTCTGGCTCGACGCCAACCGCGCACACGACGCCCAGCTCATCGCCAAGGTGGAAGCGTACCTGCCTCAACACGACACGGATGGGTTGGAATTGCACATCCTCGCCCCCACCGAAGCAACCACTTTCTCGCTGGAACGCATCGTAAAAGGCTTGAACACCATTTCGGTGACGGGCAATGTGTTGCGTGACTACTTGACGGACCTCTTCCCCATCCTTGAGGTGGGCACCTCGGCCAAAATGCTGAGCATCGTGCCCCTGATGAACGGCGGTGGCTTGTTCGAAACGGGCGCGGGAGGCTCTGCCCCCAAGCACGTGCAGCAGCTCGTCAGCGAAAACTACTTGCGCTGGGACAGCCTCGGCGAGTTCATGGCCTTGGTGCCGAGCTTGGAGCACATTGCTTCAAGCACGGACAATGCGCAGGCGCAAGTGTTGGCCGACGCCTTGGACGACGCGACGACCCGGTTCTTGGACGAAGACAAAAGCCCGACCCGACGCCTTGGCGGCATCGACAACCGGGGCTCCCACTTCTACCTGGCGTTGTTTTGGGCTGAGGCCCTTGCAGCACAAACCCAAGAGCCTGCCCTCGCAGAGGCTGCAAAGCCTTTCGCCGAAGTGCTTCGGTCACAGGAAGCGGCCATTGTGGAGGAATTGATTGCCGTGCAGGGAAGCCATGTGGACCTGGGCGGATACTATCGTCCCGATGCCGACAAGTGCAGTGCCGTTATGCGTCCGTCGCAGACCTTCAACTCGGCGTTGGCTGGCTGGCAGTAAGCATCGCCTCCATCCGGGCGCGCTCTTTCGCCACCAAATCTTGGAGCAACACCCCACTTCCGGGGCCCTTTTTGGCTGCGCGTACAGCGGCGAGCAAGGCCATCCAGTCCACCTCCTCTCGGGCGGGAACAGTGCCCTCATGCGGTTTGTTGACCAACGTGGACGTAAGCTTGAGGAAGGCGGTCATGTAATCCGTCTGGACCTTAGACATGAGGTGGCCCAACTGCGCCACGCTGTCGGGGTCCAAGGTCGTGGCCATGGCGTTGCGGCAGCGGCGGATGTTCTCGACATGGCCCAAAACGAGGGCTTCGAGGTCGGCCCCGTGAGGCAGCGTTTGGGGAATGGGTGCGGGCTGTCCCAAGGCGGGAATGCCGAGGGTTTGGGCCACATCGCTCAACTGAACACACTTCTCCACCCTGCCTTCCGCCAGCTTGGGAATGACCGCGCTGCGCAAGAAGTGATCCCGCACTTTGAAGACCGCTTGGTCCAACGCATCTGTGATGCCATCCGTGGTCGCGGTGTCATCCAAACTGAGCAGGGCGAGTGCTTTTGAGCGTTCCATTCACACAAGTTACATGACAACGGGCAGAAGACACACACGTCCATGCGGGCTCACTACTTAAATTCGTGGGTGAAACGGGGCGTTCTTCTCCCCGTCAGCGTCATCCCAGAACGAATGAAACAACCCATGATTTGGACCCTTTGCACCGCTGCTTTGTTGACCCTCGGCTGCGGAAACGGCGATGCTCCGGCATCGAAGAAAGCGACAACAAAAGCGACCAACACCGAGGCAGCCACGCCCGCGGCGCAACCCGATGTGACGGTCTCTGCCAAATGGAAAAGTGGTGTCAACGAAGCCAACGACGGAGACAAGGTGGGCAAAGTGCGCTTGCACGGCAGCATGCCTGCGGGCAACGGAACCATGCTGTACCTCTACGAAACGGAGGGCCGCAATGTGACCTTGATGGACAGCACGAAGGTGATGAACCAGGCCTTTGACTTTGGCCGCGTGGAAGTGCACCGCGGCTTCTACAAACTCCAAGGAAACGACGCGAAGAACAACTGCCAGTTCGTCATGAACCCGGACGAGGCCGACTTGAACCTCGTGTTCCGATCCAAGCAAATGACCAGCGGGAAAAGCGCCCCTGCCAGCGCAGAAAACCGTACGTGGTTCACTTACGAGAACTTCAGCCGCGTCAACAACAACCAAATCCGCAACCTCCGCAAGCAGCTCAAGGACAGCCCCTTCCGCGCCCAAGTTGAGAAGCAGATTGAAGACAAGGAAATGGAGCTCGTCGCCAAACAGCACGAGTTGATGGACGCCAACCCTGGCACGTACATCGCCAAGTTTTTGGGCTGGAAAAACCCCAAGTACCCCGGTTCTCAGGGCAACTTCTTCGACGACATCGACCCCATGGACAACAGCCTGATTCGCAGCATGGCGATCAGCGACCGCATCCAAGGGTTCATGGTGGCGTACAGCAAGGGCAACGACCCCGGTTTCCTCGCATGCATCGACATGGTGAAGGCCCATTTTGAGCCCAACCCTGCCACCCTTGAGAGTGCCTTGTACTCCATGCTCGAAGGATTCTACAACACGGGCAAGGAGCACATCTGCCAGTACATCTTGGACAACTACATCTACGACGAAGACTGCGGCGCCGACCTGAGCGACGTGATCCGTCAACGCGCCCAAGGCATCATCAACCTTCAAGTGGGCAAGACACCTCCCAACTTCACCATGAACAAATGGGATGGCGGAACGCTCGATTTGATGCAAACCGCCCAGGCCAACAAGTACACGCTTGTGATGTTTTGGGCGTCTTGGTGCCACAAGTGCGAGCAAGAAATTCCGGTGTTGATTCCGGTGTACGCCAAATACCAAAACCGCGGATTCGAAGCCATTGGCGTGAGCTTGGACCAAGCGCGCTCCACGTGGGTGGGCGTCATCGAGCAACGCGGCATGCAATACCCCAACGTCAGCCAGTTGCAGGGTTGGGACTCGCCCATTGTCAAGGACTACAAGATCACCTCCACCCCCACGTACTTCCTGCTGGACAGCGAAGGCAAGATTGTGCTGAAGCCCAAGCGCATCTTCGAGGTGGACGCCTTCCTTGCGAAGAACCTGTAAGCCTTCTCAGGAGGCATGAACGAGGGGGGCCTTCCGGGCCCTCCTCTTTTTTTGCGTTCACTTGGCGGATTTGGCCGCCTTGGCTTTTTTCCGCTTGGCTTCCTCCTTCTGTGACTTGAGCCACTCCTCATGGGTGCTCAAAATCATGCCGTCCACCAAGCCCACCTTGGGCACCAGCATGTGCGAGGCGCCAGCCATGGCCATGATCTTCAGGTAAATGTTGGCCGCGGGCACGATGACATCGGCCCGGTCTGGCTTGAGGTGGTATTGACGTCTCCGTTTCTCCACGCTCAAACGCGCCAAATCGGCCGCAACCTTGCGCAACTTGCCCTCGGGGATGGCCTCGTCGCGGGGCGTCAACGCCAGCCTCTGAAGGCGGTTGGCGTTGCCTCCTGTCCCAATGGCGTACAGCGGTCGCTCTTCTGATTTCAGTTCAGTCACGTACGCTTCGACGGCAGCCCATTCTCCATCGGGAATGCGGCCTGCCAGCTGTCGCACCGTGCCAAGTTGGAAGCTCTTGCCCTTGACGCGTCGCCCCTCTCGAATGAGTGTCAATTCCGTGCTCCCTCCCCCCACATCGATGTACAGGTAGTCCTTGCGTTCGTCCATCGTGGCTTGGGCGAAATTGCCAAAAATCAACTTGGCTTCTCGGTCTCCCGTGATGGGTTCAATGTCGATGTTGGCCGCCTTCTTGACCTTTTTGATCACCGACTTGACGTTGCTGGCCTCCCGCATGGCGCTGGTGGCATAGGCATGAAACCACTCCACCCCGTGCACATCCATGAGGTACCAAAACGCCTTCATGGTCTTCACCAAGTGCTTGATCTTCTCTTCGGAAATGGCCCCGTCGCTGAACACATCGGCACCCAGGCGCACAGGAACGCGGTAGAAACTGAGCTTGTCGACCGACTTGCGCTCCTCTTCTCCCTCGTCCACGCGCGCAATCAGCAACCTGACGGCGTTCGACCCGATGTCAATGGCTCCAAACTTCAATCTGCTCTGCCTTTCAGCTCAAGGTACAAGTCCTGTTGGGCTTGCACAAGTGGGGCAGCATCTTCAGACGTCACCCAGGCATTGGTGCCGTCCGGCTGAATGACCCGGGCGTGGGTGTTGTCGTCCCACATTCGCCCAAAGTGCGCGCGCAGGTCGTTCGCGAGGTCTGCGTCCAAAACAGGTGCGGTGACCTCCACCCTCCTGTCCAGGTTGCGCGTCATCCAATCGGCACTGCTCAGGTAGGTCAGGGGCTTGCCGCCGTTGCAAAAACGCATGAAGCGAGAGTGCTCGAGGTACCGGCCGACAATCGATCGAACCTCGATGTTTTCACTCAACCCTGGAACCCCTGGCCGGAGCGCGCAAATGCCGCGTACGACCATGCGCACTTTGACCCCCGCTTGACTTGCCGCGTAGAGCTTCTCAATCATGCCCACGTCCACAATGTTGTTGAGCTTGAGGTCCATCCACGCTTCCTTGCCTGCTTCGGCGCGGGCGATTTCGTCGTCAATGAGCTTGGTGAAGCGTCGGCGGGTGGAGAACGGACTGACGAAGAGGTTCCGATAGACCTTGCGCTCGAAGCTGTTCTCGAAGAAATCAAACAGCTTGGCCAATTCACCGGTGATCTTGGGGTTGGCCGTGAACAGACTCAAATCCTCGTAGATCCCGGCATTGCGTTCGTGGAAGTTGCCCGTGCCCACGTGTCCGAAGCGCCTGACTTTCCCCTTTTGGCGGCGCGTCACCAAAATGATCTTGCAGTGCACCTTCAGATTGGGAATGCCGATGCGTACAATGGCACCTGCCTCCTGCAACATGTTGGCCACCTTGAGGTTGTGCTTTTCGTCAAAGCGTGCCGCGAGCTCCACAATGACTTCGACGCGCTTGCCGTTCCGCGCCGCATTGACAAGGACGTTGATGACCTGGCTGTTCTTGGCAACGCGGTACAAATTGATTTGAATCGTCGTCACATGGGGGTCAATGGCCGCCTCCCGCAAAAAGTCGACCACATGGACAAACTTGTGATACGGGCAGTGCACCAGCACATCGCCCTCCGCAATCGCGCGCATCACGCTTGGCGCATTTCGAAGACGGGGATGGGTAATGGGCGGTTGCGAGGGGTAGACGAGGTCGGCACGTCCAAAGTCCGGGAACCCCATCAAGTCCCTTCGGTTGTGATACCGGTCTCCCGCCACGACACTCGCCGCAGACGGCACCTTCATCTTCTTCAACAACCCTGCGAGCATGTCTTCCGGCATGTCGCGGTCGTGAATGAGGCGCACGTATTCGCCCTGCTTGCGCTTTTTCAAGCCCCGCTCCACGCGGTTCATCATCGAACGCGCCACGTCGTCGTCCATGTCCAAATCGGCGTCGCGCGTGGCCTTCAAGGCGTAGGCTTCCACGCTTGCGGCCTCAAAGAGCCTGAAGATTTTGGGCAAGGCATGCCGGATGACGTCCTCCAAAAACATGACGCGCTGCGTGCCTCCTCGCTCGGGCAGGGTCAGGAACCGGTCCAAGTGCCGCGGGATGTGGATGACCGCCAACTTCTCCTTGTCCTCTTCGAAGGTCAACCGCACCGCGAGGTAGCCGTCTCCGTCGATCAGCTGGGGCATTTTGACCTTGCGGCCCAGCATGATCGGCACCAATTCAGGTCGCACGGCGCGCCGGAAATACGCCGACACAAATTCCGCGTCGTCTTCATCCAGCTCGTCTTCGCGCACAAAGCGAATGTTCTCGCGCTCCAACGCGGCAATCACTTCGTGAAAGGTCTTGTCGTATTGCCGACGCAAGCCTTCGATCCGCGTGACGACCTGGGACAGCGTTTCGTCGTAGGCGAACCCGAGGGTGGTCTTGGCTTTTTTGTCCACCATCAAGACCCGCTGCAGGTTGGCCACGCGAACGCGGTAGAACTCATCGAGGTTGTTGGAGAAAATGCCCAAAAAACGCACCCGCTCAATCAACGGCGTGCGCGCAACCTGCGCCTCTTGCAGCACGCGCTCGTTGAAAGACAGCCAGCTCAACTCGCGGTTGATGAAGTGCCATTCTGCGGGGGCTTTTCTCATGGGACAAAGATGGACTTGAATGCGGCAACCCTGGGGCGGAATGACGTGGAACAAATGTTACCATTTCTTGAGGCCCAAAAAAGAACCCCACCACGTCGCGCCTGTTATCTTCGCAGTCAAATTCACAAACCAAACCCAACAACAGAACCATGGCAGTTCTCGTCGGCCGCAAGGCTCCCCATTTCAGCGAAACCGCAGTCCTCAATGGCAGCGACATCGTTGACAACTTCTCTCTCGATCAGTACCTCGGCAACAAGTACGTGGTGTTGTTCTTCTACCCCAAGGACTTCACGTTTGTGTGTCCCACAGAGATTCACGCATTCCAAGAAAAGCTCGGTGAATTCGAGGCCCGCAACTGTGCAGTGGTCGGCGTCTCTACAGACACCGCGGAAACGCACCAAGCCTACCTCCGCGTATCCAAGGACAACGGCGGCATCGAGGGCGTGACGTACCCCCTCGTGGCAGACACCAACAAGACCATCTCCACCAACTACGATGTGCTTGCCGGCGAGTACGACTACGACGAGGAAGGCAACCTCACTGCAGAAGGTGAGATGATCGCGTACCGCGGTTTGTTCCTCATCGACAAGGAAGGCATCGTGCGTCACCAGCTCGTGAACTTCTTCCCCATCGGCCGCAACGTGGACGAGGCCATCCGCGTGCTCGATGCGTGGATCCACAACGAAACGCACGGCGAAGTGTGCCCTGCGAACTGGGAGAAAGGCAAGGACGCCATGGCCGCCACCAACGACGGCGTGGCTGCCTACCTCGCGAGCCACTGAGCCGCGAAGCCTACGACAAACAAAAAGCCCCGGTGCACATTGCACCGGGGCTTTTTTGTGTCCCTCTCAGGGAACGGTCGAGGGAAAGATTACACGCGGCCCTTCCGGCGGCGGACGTGGTGAACGACCTCGCCGTTGGGTGCCACGTACTGCTCTTGAGATGCCTTGAAGTGGGACTTGATGGCCTGCGCAGACCACTCAGGACGCGCTTGAATCAAGCATTGCACATCGTCACACGCCACAGCGGGCAGACCTTCCCCATCGAGAATCACGTAGATGTCTCCCACCAAGCGTTCGTTCATGCGTTCGTCATGCGACACAGGCGGGTTGTACACAGCGTCACGGGTTTGACGCAACTCATTCATCGTGCGAGATTTGCTCATCTTCTCATCGGGTTGTCATGGACGGGCAGCGTTGAGCCCGGATATGCAATATACACGTTTCCAACAACTTACGCGTGTACTTTGGACACGGTTTCGGGGCCAAACGCCGCATTCAGCAGCGCCAAGAACCCTTTGGAAGGTGTGGAAGACAATCCGAGGCGCACCAACCCCTGGACGTGGTGAAGGTTCAGTTCGCGCTGCCCTCCCGTCGTGTGGATGTGCCACTGCGTCTCTGCCGCAGCACATGGCAGTCCATAGACTTCCAAGCGGACCCGGAAGTACAAGATGGCACCGGCTTGGGTGCGTTGGAGGTTGGCCCACTTCACGTCGCTCGTCTCCTCAATCATGTCCGACACAGGGCCCGGCCCCTCCAGCAACCGCATGCGGGGGCTGCCGGCGCGCTTCCACCATGGGAGAGGCTTCCCAGATATGGCATAAACCTCTTGCCAGCGGTCGGGGTCAGCGTACGTCAAGTTCCAAAGCATCGGTGCTCCAGAGTGTTTGGTATTTGCCCTCGCCGTCGTACATCTCGGCCTGTCGCTGCGTGTTGAATTTGCGGTTGGGACGGGGGTCGTTGCCCACGCCGGCCACGTAAATCCAATTGCCCGCGTTGCTCGCGGGGTCGTAGTCCAACAGGCAGTGCTCAAACCACGAAGCCCCCAAGCGCCAGTCGATGCCGAGGTCATGAACGAGGTAAGAGGCCACGTTTTGGCGGCCGCGGTTGCTCATGAATCCCGTACGTGCGAGTTCGCGCATGTTGGCATTCACAAAGGCGTCCTTGGTTCTCCCCTCTTTCCACGCCTCAAACGCAGGCCATTGCGTGCCGCGGTTGGCGCTCTCGGGCTTGAGTGCTTTGCGGTGGAAGATGCGTGACCCAAACTTCATCGCAATGAACCGGAAGTAATCCCGCCAAATCAATTCAAAGATCAGCCAGTAGGTGCTGTCGTTGGCCTCGACGTTGTCTTCAAACCGGTACACTTCACTGGCAATGCGTCGTGGGCTGATGCAGCCGTGGGCCAGCCATGGGCTGAATTTGCTGCTGTAATCTGAGCCCACGAGTCCGTTCCTGGTTTTCTTGTACACCGCAAGCTTCTTGGTGTCCCAGAAATAGTGCTTCAAACGGGCACGTGCCTCCGACGCCCCTCCCTTGAACGGCAACACCCCACGGCTGTCTGCGGGCGGCATGGTTTGGCCGGTTTGGGCGAGCATGTCGTTCAACGACGGCACATCGTCCGAGGTGAGTCCGTCGGGACAAGACAATGCCGTGGGTGCCGCGATGCACTCTCGGACTTCGCTGTGCTTCTCGACCTTCTTGCGGAATTGGGTGAAGATGTCTGGGATCGCGTCAAGGTCCATCGGCAGGTCGTCGGGATGGAACAAGGTGTGTCCTTCAATCCACCGGGAGGTGCCGCCGGCTTCCTGGACCGCGCGCGCCACGGCCGATTCGATGTCGAGCTCTTCCGGGGTGTGCTCAGCCTGGGCCGTGAGGGAGGCACACCCCCACTGCTTCATCAGACTTGGCAAAATCTCTTCAGGCCGTCCCTGCTTGACGAGCAGGCTACCTCCAACGTCTTCGATGGCCGCCTTCAGGTCCGCGATGCTTTCCAGGACAAACCGCGTCCGAAACGGACCGGTCTTCACATGTCCCCAGCGGTCCTCGGACCAAAAGCGGTCGTCCAACACGACCACGGGGACCACCTCGTCGCTGCGAAGCGCCTCGGCCAGGGCCGGATTGTCGTCAAGTCGAAGGTCGTTGCGGAACCAATGGAGGGTGCGTGATGTGCTCATGTCAGAGGGTTTCGAGGTTGGCAAGAACGGCATCACCGCGGTCCAAGAGGGCTTGTTGTTGGGCGGGCTGCATCTTGTCCCAGGTCCGGTAGACCATGCCGATGCGCGGGTTGCGCTCGAGCAGGTCTCGATTCCGGGCGTGGAAATGCCAATAGAGGCTGTTGAATGGGCAGGCGTCGTCTTCGGTTTTGGCCTGCCGCTTGTATTTGCATGAGGCGCAATGCGGCCCCATTTTGTGCATGTAGTTGGCCGACGAGACGTACGGCTTGGTGCCCACGATGCCGCCATCGGCGAACTGACTCATGCCGCGGGTGTTGGTCATCTCCACCCACTCGATCGCGTCGATGTACACGCCGAGGTACCATTGGTCCACTTCGTCGGGATCGATGCCGGCCAGCAAGGCGAAGTTGCCGGTCACCATCAAGCGTTGGATGTGGTGGGCGTAGGCGTGGTCGAGGGTTTGGCCGATGGCATGCTGAAGGCAGCGCATGCCCGTCTCCCCCGTCCAAAACCAAGACGGCAGCTTCCGGTCGTGCTGGAAGAAATTGAGGTCCGCGTACTCCGGCATGTGGGCCCAGTACACGCCACGCATGTATTCTCTCCAGCCCAAGATTTGGCGGATGAATCCTTCAGCTTGCTCGATGCTCGCATGGTCCGGCGCCGAGT
The DNA here is from genome assembly GCA_964527895.1 of uncultured Comamonadaceae bacterium. Classification (GTDB taxonomy): domain Bacteria; phylum Bacteroidota; class Bacteroidia; order Flavobacteriales_D; family Sanyastnellaceae; genus UBA11663. Next base: position 43,121 of record CAZGQI010000004.1, read on the forward strand.
GCCACTTTCGCTCCACAGCTTCAATAACCTCCCGCGGATGAAGCATTTTGACGTTCATCGCAAAGCTCAATCGGCTGTGGTACACCGTCCAGCTGTCTTCTGTAAGTGCGTCTTGAAAATCCCCAAACCGTGGAAGCAACTCCTCCACGAAGACGTCCAGCAATTCGAGGCTCTCACCCCGAGTGACTGGCCAACCAAAGTGCGCGGCGTCCACCCTGCCGACGGTTTCCACGCCTGCTTTCTCGAGGTCGGAAAGCAACGTCGTCACGTCGCGCTCCCAAAGCCGGGGCGCGGGAGGCACGTGGCCTTTGGGAAGCTTCTTGCGGTTGTTGGCGTCGTAATTCCACTTGCCTCCTTCTGGCTGTCCAGCACCGTCCAAAAGGACGTCATGTCGTTTCCGCATCATGCGGTAGAACGACTCCATGAGGTACTGCTTCTTGCCTTTGAAATGGTCCGCCAGGTCGGTCCGACTGGTCAAAAAGTGTTCGGTGTCGTCCATGGTCACCGACACCCCCAACGTCTCCGGCCACGTGTTCATCGCTTCGCGGAACATCTCGTCGAGCCGCCACTCGTCGGGGGCCTGCACACGCACCTTGGTGGCGCCTGTTTCGGAAACCAAGGCGCGCAACACCTCCATCATCGGACGGGCCGCATCGGGACCGTCAATGGCGAGGTAGTGCACGTGGTGTCCCTTCGCGATGCGCTCTTTGGCGAAGCTGCGCATCGCGAGGAAAAACGCCAGCACCTTCTGCACGTGATGACGCGCGTAGTCCGTTTCCTGCCGGCACTCCATCATGACCGTCAGCACGTCGTCCTGTGGCGCCTGCCACCAGGAGTGAGATGCATTGAGCTGATCGCCCAAGAGGAAGCGCAACGTCCGGGCGGGGCGAGGGCAGGTGTCGGGTGCAACGGACATGGTCCTGAGGTAACACCCGTCGCGGCCTCATGTTTCCTTGGCAGACGACGATCTGTTGCGTCGACAGCGTTCGCTGCAATGCTTCACATTGTCCCAATCACGCGCCCATTTTTTGCGCCACGCAAAAGGCCTGCCACAAGTCACACAGGTTTTTTCGGGAAGGTGGGCTTTCTTGTGCGCCATGCCTCAGACTTTGGCGCCCTGCAAGGACCGCAACTCGGCCCATGACATGGGCACAGGATTGGCGGTGACGCGCTGGGGGACCTCGTCGTCGCTGAGGAATTGCAGCACCAATTCATTGAAGAGCTCAGGCGCTTCAATGCTGCAGACGTGCCCGCAATTCTCAATGACGCTCAGGCGCATGTTGCGCTGGATCTGCGTGAAGCGCTCTGCCGCCTTGAAGAAGATGTGGTCTTGGTCACCCATGACCACCAGCCCTTTCTTCATGACTGGCCGCTGCACGTATTGACGGACAAGCTTGAAAAACGGCTTGTACAACTCCACCCACTTGAGGTACTCTCCTTGCGACAGTTTTTTGCTCTGCCTTCTGAAAATCCATCGACTCAACCGGTGGTTGCGCCGGGGCAACACGATGAACGAAAACATCCAGTAAATCGCCCGATACGGCAAAATGAAATTGAGGGCTTTCGCGCTGTGCACGAACAGGTGCATCAACCAACTGCCGTCAAAAATGGCCCCCGCCATGACCATGCGGTCGATGAGTTCGGGGCGCTCGATGTCGATTTTTTGGAGGATGACACTGCCGATGCTCAAACTCACAAAGTGCGCCTTGTCAATGCCCAAGTGGTCGATGACCCGCAAAATGTCCTCCGCCACAATGTCAAAATCGTAGGCGGGGAACTCAGGCAAAATGTCCTTGCTCAACCCATGGTCACGCAAATCGAGGAGGAGCAACCGGTAGTGGGGAGCGAACGCTTCAATTTGAAACTTCCACGTCCGAATGGATCCGCCCGCCCCATGAATCAGCACCATCCACGGTGCGTCGGGGTTGTCTCCCACAATCTCGTGGTGCAACAATGTGGCTGGGTCTCGGGGCGCCGTCATGCCTCAAAGTTCGCGCATTCTGCCTTTCGTTTGGGCACGTGGCGGCACAACATGTCGGGCCAAGATGCGACGTCCCTCCGCTTTGACGTCGGGCCGCTTTCGAAACGCCCACATCCGTTCGCGGGCGGAACGGGCGGCTTCCGTCAAATCCAGCATGGGTTCGGGATACGCCTCCGAAGCCCACCCCCCCATCGCCGCCGCCATGGGCGGCGCGGTCCACGGCGCATGAATCCACTCCGTCGGAACGCTTTCCAGCTCCGGGACCCAGGCCCGCACGAAGTTGCCTTCTGAATCGTGCTCCTGTCCTTGCTTCACCGGATTGTAAATGCGCACCGTGTTGATGCCAGTCACCCCTGCTTGCATCTGAAACTGGCTGTAGTGAATCCCGGGTTCAAAGTCCAAAAAACACCGCGCCAAGTGCGCCACGCCGTCCTGCCATGCATGGTTCATGTGGTGGGTCAAAAAACTCACCAACATCGCCCGCATCCGAAAATTCAAATACCCCGTCTCCCGCACGGCACGCATGCAGGCATCCACAAGGGGGACCCCTGTCGTCCCTTCCTCCCAACGCGCCAGCCATTCCGGGTTGTGATGCACCGGCAGGGCATCGTAGGCACGGTTGACGTTGCGCCACTCGAGGGCATGTTCAGATTCGAACTTTTGGATGAAGTGACAATGCCAGCGCAAGCGGCTTCCAAACGCATGGTGATTTCGCCCCTGCGAGGTGGATTCCAACGCTTGGTAGACTTGCCGGATGGTCATCGCCCCCCACGCCAAATAAGGCGACAAGCGGCTGCAACTCTTGCGGCTGAATTCAGGCTTGCTGATGTGCTTTTGGTAGGTGCGAATCCGGCCCTCCTTCAGGAAGCTCTTCAAGTACGCATGCCCCGCCCGTTCCCCTCCCGGTTGAAACGGTCCCGCGCCCTTCAGATCTGCGCCATGCACGACCGCAGGCGCCTCTTGCACCGTCCAAGCTGCAGGCCAAACCACCTCCGCCTCCCTGCCTTCCGAGGCACGCCAGCTTTCCAAATCCGGGTTGGCCCACGGACGGGCCATGTTGGCGTGCCAGGCTTCCACCCATCCCGCCCTTGACGTCCTGCAACGCTGCACTCCGGCCTGCGAAACCTCGTGCCACGGCACACGATGGGTGTCGCACCATTGCGCCACCTTTTTGTCCCGGTCAAACGTCCACAACACCCCCGTCTCTTCATGGGAATGAATGGCGGCCACCCCCACCGTCTGCCGGAGATGGTCGAGCACTTCCAGCACGGGGGCACAGACGCGGTGAAAGGTCAGCCCCCACGACTCCTGTTTCAACGTGAATTGAATGTCATCGCCGCATTCCCATTGAAAACGCACGTGACGGGACGACGTGGTGGGATGGGCCAACAAGCCCGGTTCGAAGACTTGCAACAGCAACACCTGTCCCCCCGCGTGGGAGGCAGATTGAAGGGCACGCTGCAACGGTTCGTGATCCCGCGTCCGCAGGTCTCGTTTGAACCACACCACATGCACCCCCGCCACCATCACACGTCGTTCCAGCCGACCATCACGTCTGTCAACACGTCCACCTCCTTGCCCACCTTCGCGTAGGACAACCGCCCCAGATGCGTGGTGTCGTGGTAGCCATCCAAGCCACTGATGGCCGTCGTTCCAGCCCGTCCCAAATCAACGTAGCCGTCCTCTGCCACAGCGCGCCCGTCAACCTCGACCCATTGCACGTCGAGCACCATGAAGTGGCATCGGTTGGGCAACACCATGTCTTCTACCAAAGTCAGGCCCATGCGCACGCGGGCTTCGGACACTGCCGGGGCTTCCCACGTCCCTTCCACCCCGCAAGGCGTCAAGCCCACAGCCTCAAACTCCGAAACGTCGGCCGGATACCGTGCGCTGCACTGATGGGCCTTGGCAATCCAATCCACGCCGATGTGGTTGAAAGTGCACTGGCCGATGGCCTTCAAATTTTTGTACGTGTGTGCATCGTCACCTGGCGGGCGAAGCACCATGCCCATTTGGGCGGGACTCGACCCCAGGTGCACCACCGAACTGACGACACTCAAATTGTGCACGCCCTCCAAATCCGCAGAGCCCACGAGGGTGGCACTCTTGAATCCACTCAAGCTGTTGACCGTCCGCGCACGCTTCCTGGATGGCCACCTTTCAAGGTCTTCTCGGGTCCAACGGACCATGTCCGCCTCAGCGCTCATCGCACGGCGCCCATCCCTGCATCGACCTGCATCACCTGACCGGTGATGCCCGCGGCCTGTTCCGACACCAAATACGCCGCAGCAGAAGCCACTTCGTCGGCACCGAGCACTTTCTTAAGTGGATGACGGTCCGCAGCTGCCTCTCGCTTGGCGTCGTTGCCAAGCAAGCTCGCCGCCAAGCTCGTGTCCGTCAAACTCGGCGCAACCGCGTTGACTCGAATGTCCGGCGCCCACTCCGCGGCCAACGTCCGCACCAAGCCTTCCACGGCGCCCTTCGACGCTGCGATGCTCGCGTGGAACGCCATGCCCGTTTGCACCGCCACGGTGCTGAACAATACCACACCGGGCTTTGCACCGTCCACGGCACCCGCTTTGAGGAGGGCGTGGTTGGCTTTGAGCGTATGGACAGCGCCCAGCACGTTGATGCGGAAATCGTCTTGGAATTGCTCTGGTTTCAAGCCACGCAAGGGCTTGAGCTTGATGGTGCCAGGACAGTAAACCAGTCCATCCAGCTTGTCGGCAAATCCAGACAAGTCACACGGATGCTCCACCGCATCAAACACCAAACTCTGGTAGTTGGGATGCTCTCCCCCATCTCGTTGCACGCCCGTTCGGGACACGCCAATGACGCGCACCCCCTGATCCAAAAGCTGCTCGCGAAGGGCCGCGCCAATGCCTCGGCTGTCCCCGACAATCGCCACCGTCCTCATGACTTCTCAGATTGAAGGGCCACCAACTTGGCTTCCACCTCAGCAGCTTGCGCCACCAACGCGTCTGACTTGGCACGATCCACCGTGCTCATTTTGTGGGCGCGGGCCAAGAGGTCCGCGTGCTCCTTCCGGAGCTTCTCCACAGGATCTTTTTTGAAGAGTCCAAACATGCCGACACAACACCCCAACCGGGCGTCGTGTTCGCGCGGTCAGGCACTCAACCGAGGTCCGCGAGCTTCTCTTCAAGCACCGCAATCTTGGCCAAGGCGTCCGCCTCTTTCTTGCGCTCGTTCTCGACCACTTGTTCCGGCGCCCCGTTCACAAACTTCTCGTTGGAGAGTTTGCCACGCACGCTGCGCAAGAACCCTTGCTGGTAATCGAGGTCCTTTTGGACTTTGGCGCGCTCCGCATCGATGTCAAAGCCTTCGCCGAACGGCACCGAGAACCGGTGCGTGCCCTGCACAAACCCAAAGGCGCCCTTCACCTTCTCTGTCACGTGCTCAATGCTGCTCAGGTTGGTCAGGTGGGCAATCCAAGGCTCGAGGTGCGCGGGATACCCTGCTCCAGGTTGGACCTTCAATTCCAGCTTCTCCTTGTTGGGGATGCCGTTGTCGTTGCGGATGTTGCGGATGGCGGTGACCACCTCCTTCGCCATGTCGATGTCGGACAAGATGGCCTTGTCGTAAGCCGCACGCTCTGGCCAAGCGGCCACACACAAATCGTCGGCATGTCCGCTGCGCTCGCTCGTCCAATGCCACACTTCTTCGGTCAGGAACGGCATGAACGGGTGCAACAACTTCAGCATGCGCTCGAACATCTCGAGCGTCGCGCGCTTCGTGGCCCCGTCAATCGGCTCGCCAAACGGCGGCTTGATCGACTCCAAGTACCAGCTGCAGTACTCCTCCCACACCAGGCGGTAGGTCGTCATGAGCGCCTCGCTCAGGCGGAAGCTGGCAAACGCCGTGTCCAGCTCTTCCATGGCCTGTTGGCTGCGAGATTCCATCCACGCCACAGCTGTGGCCGCCGCTTCCGGTTGCGCCTTCGCGTCGTCGACCTCCCACCCCTGCACGAGGCGGAACGCGTTCCAAATCTTGTTGGCGAAGTTTCGGCCTTGCTCGCAGAGCTTGTCGTCGAACGGCAAGTCGTTGCCCGCAGGCGACGTCAACAGCATGCCCACGCGCACGCCGTCCGCGCCGTACTGCTTCATCAGGTCGATGGGATCCGGGCTGTTGCCCAGGCTCTTGGACATCTTGCGGCCTTTTTTGTCCCGCACGATGCCGGTGTAGTACACGTTCTTGAACGGTGCTTCTCCGCGGTAGTGGTAGCCACTGATGATCATGCGGGCCACCCAGAAGAACATGATTTCAGGCGCCGTCACAAGGTCGTTGGTGGGGTAGTAATACGCCACTTCCTCCTCCTTGTGCAAGCCATCGAACACCTGAATGGGCCAAATCCACGAGCTGAACCACGTGTCCATCACGTCCTCGTCTCGTCGCAAGTCCGCCATGGTCATGCCCGCATTTCCGGTCTTCGCCTGGGCTTGTGCCAAGGCTTCTTCCTCCGTGCGCGCCACCACGTAATCCTCTTCTCCTTCGCCAAAGAACCACGCCGGGATTTGGTGCCCCCACCACAACTGACGACTGATGCACCAGTCCTTGACGTTCTCCATCCAGTGGCGGTAGCTGTTCTTGAACTTGGGCGGGTGGAATTGAACCGTGTCGTTCATCACCGCCTCCAAGGCCGGTTTCGACAATTCTTCCATCGCCAAGAACCACTGCAGCGACAAGCGCGGCTCGATCACGGCATTGGTCCGCTCGCTGCGCCCCACCTTGTTGGTGTATTCCTCCACCTTGACGAGGTTGCCAATGCGGTCCAATTCTTCCGGGAACTTCTTCCGACACTCGAACCGGTCCATTCCTTCGTAGGCACCCGCCTCCGCAGACATGGTGCCGTCCGCGTTGATCGTGTCGATGGTCTCGAGGCCGTGCTTTTGGCCGAGGTCGTAGTCGTTGGTGTCGTGGGCAGGTGTCACCTTCAGGCACCCCGTCCCAAACTCGATGTCGATGTAGTCGTCCGCGATGATGGGCACCTCTCGGTTCACCACAGGCACAATCGCCTTCTTGCCCACGAGGTCTTTGTAACGCTCGTCGTCGGGGTGGACGCAGATGGCCGTGTCCCCCATGATGGTTTCCGGACGTGTTGTCGCCACGGTGATCCAACGGTCGTTCTCCCCTGCAATGGCGTAACGCACGTAGTACAGTTTGCCGTGCTCTTCGGTGTGAATCACCTCTTCGTCGCTCAGCGCCGTCAACGCCACGGGATCCCAGTTGACCATGCGCACGCCCCGGTAAATCAATCCCTTCTCGTGGAACTCCACAAACGTGTCAATGACCCCTTTGTAGTAGCCCTCGTCCATGGTGAAGCGCGTGCGGTTCCAATCGCAGCTGGCCCCGAGCTTCTTCAGCTGCTCGAGGATGATGCCCCCGTGCTCGTGGGTCCACTCCCACGCATGGCCCAAAAACGCGTCCCGCGACAGGTCCGACTTCTTGATCCCTTTGTCGCGCAAACGACGCACCACCTTCGCCTCCGTGGCGATGGACGCATGGTCCGTTCCCGGCACCCAGCACGCGTTCTTCCCTTGCATGCGCGCACGGCGGACCAACACGTCTTGGATGGTGTTGTTGAGCATGTGCCCCATGTGCAGCACCCCTGTCACATTGGGAGGAGGAATGACCACCGTGTAGGGTTCTCGCTCGTCCGGTGTGGAGTGAAAGTGTCCCGCTTCAAGCCAATGGGCGTACCATTTGTCTTCGGTCAAAGAGGGGTCGTATTGCGCTGGGATGTTCATGGTGGCGTCTTCCGTGTTGGAGATGGAGCACAAAAATACCCGCATTCAAACAACAAAGCCACCCCGCAGGGTGGCTTTGGTTGAATCGGAAAGGGTTCTGCTTATTGCTTGCCCGTAGTGGGCGCGCCTGCTGCAGGCTGCTTCACAGGAACTCCGCCGCTGTTTCCGAGGTCAGAAGCTTCCACCTTGCCCTTGATGCGGATCACCTTGGTGGGCTCATTGGAGGCATTGGAGGTGATGGTCACCGACTTGTTGATGGGGCCAATGCGCTTTGTGTCGTACTTCACCGTGATCGCAGACGTGTTTCCTGGGGCGATGGGCGACTTCTCGCACTGAGGGACTGTGCAACCGCAAGAGCCCTTGCAACGAGAAATGATGAGAGGCTCGGTGCCGCTGTTGGTCACGGTGAACTCACACGCGCCGTTGGCGCCTTGCTGAATGGTTCCGTAATCGTGCACGTCTTTGTCCAAGCTGATGGCAGGACCAGTCACGACTTCTTGAGCGACGCTCATGGAAACGATGCCCAACATCAAGGCACATGCTGCGAAAAACTGCTTCATAACGATAGGTATTGTTCTGTTGTTTGAGGGTTGAAGATAACAAAGAATGAATTCCAAACGCGCAACGCCGGTCACCACCCTCTTGTTGTTTCACATCTCTTCAAAGGTCATGCCAGGTCTTTTCCTTGCATGGCAAGCACAAAAAAGGGCCGCCCGAAGGCGACCCTTTCAAAGGAAGATCAATCAAAATCAGTTGCAAGTGCTTCCGAAGAAGCTCAAGAACGTCAACAAGTCCGCAGTTGCCACAGAACCGTCGCCATCGAGGTCACTTGGGCAATCGTTGCCGCCACCCGTGCCATCGAATTCACATGAACCGTCGTCTGTGTTGGCGATGGGGTTGTAGTTGGTGGCATTGTCGTAGAGACAACCTTCCACCACCAACGTTCCGCAAGAACCGTCGTCGATGCCCGCGTAGGGATCAAACTCAAAGAACGCAGGATCTGTGCAACCCGATGTTGGGCATGCGTCACAGCTGTTGTAGCAGACTGCGTCGAGCATCGCCGCACCCGTGACAGTCACCACGCGGTTCACAAACTCTGCAGGTGGCGTTGTGCATGACTCTGAACCGTTGAACGATTCGGCCAAGCCCCAATCTGCGTTTTGGATGAACTTGTACTCATGATCACCCGCGGGCAACGAGATGGTCACTTCGTACACACCGTCCATGTCGTCGTCCGACATGGGGTTGGACGTGTTGTTCCAGCCGTTGATGGTGCCGGCCCATGCCACACCTGTGGTACCATCTGTGGTGTTCATGTCCACAGAGAAGACCACGTCGTACGTGCAAGCCAAGCTCAAGTCGCAAGCGCTTGAGAAGTTGTTGGCCGTAGGATCGGCACAACCCACGCTGAAGTTGGCCATGGGTGCAGCCCAGAGGTATTGACCATCCTCGTTGACAGGAATAGGAGACTGCCAGAACTGGCCGTTGCCCACCATGGGGATGACGTTGCCCAACGCGGCCACAGTGATGTTGTCACCGCAGATGCCGAAGGACACGGTTGAAGCCAATGCAGCCAAATCGCCGAGCAAACCAGTGGGATCCGTGATGCCAGCCATGGTCAATGGTGCAGAACCGTCACCCACGATCACACCGTTGATGCTCACGTTGGGGTTCACACCACCTGTTGCTTCGCAACCGCCGGCCAAGGCCTCGAATGGCGTGCCCGTGAGGGTCAAGCCCACCAACCACACGTCGGTCTCACCGGTCGGGATGGTTGTGGTTTCGAGGTAGTCACAAGAGCCATCGTCGCTTTGCGCAGTGTTGTCGTAGTTGCATGCCATGGGGTCCGTGCAACCTGGTGCAATGGCGTTGCCAGAGCAGTCAAAACCAGCGTCTGCGAAGGTGCAAGAGCCGTCGTCAGAAGTCGCGAGTGGGTTGTAGTTGCATGCCGCAGAGTCGGTGCAACCAGGACCTGCTGTGGCCAAGTCCAACAACGCAGCCATGCGAGGCGCAGCGTAGCCCACGATGGTGTCGCAGTATGCGCGGCCTTCGAGGGGTCCCATGTTGGGGTTCAACGTCAGCTGGGTCTGTGCAATGGTCGTTCCGTTGGCCGCATCCACCAATTCCGTGGTCGCCACATCCCACCACTGCCATGGTGCGCCGTCAAAAGGCTGCGTTGGAGCACCAGCCACGTAGTCGTTCAAGACAGGGTACAAACCGTCCCAGCCTTGGTTGCCGTTGGCAGTCGCTTGGGCAGAGAACGCATCGGTCAAACCGAGGCTCTGGAATACCGCGTTGTTGTTGGGCATCATCTGAGCGTTGATCTCAGAGTGGATGTCAAAGGCACCGCTCACTTCCACCACGTTCTCGTTGGTTGTGGGAACCACGAGGACACCGGTGGTGTAAGGTGCGAACTGGTCTGCAGGAGCCTGGAAGCTGATCATTGCAGGGTCACCCGCGTCGAGCCAGTTCAAGTCACCCAAGGCACCACCGAGGTTCACCTGGAAGGACACGTCTGAGCTGTAGCCTGGGTGGTTGGCAATGCAGAGCTGCACGGGGTCTGGCCCGAACACGCCCGCAGGCGCAAAACCATCCGTGATGGCCTCAGGGTCACCGTTGACCTGCTCAATGACCATGGGAATGTAGTCAGGCTGGCCTGGTGTTCCTGTCCAGAACTTGGCGATGGGCATGCCCATGTCGTCCAAGATGATGTCGTTGTAGTTTTCGATGGTGGAGGCCGCGTAGCTCACGTAGCCACCAGTGCCTTCACCGAAGTATCCAATTTTGGTTGGGTCAATGCCGTAAGGATCGCCCATGGTGTCCTCCGACATGCGGAAGAAACGCACGGCGGTACGGGCGTCCTGAACGCCACGGTAAGCCGCGTTGATCAATTGGAAGGTACGCTCTGACTGCGTGGCAGCGAGCGGGTTCCAACCCAAGCGGTAATCGATGGAGGCCACGACGTAGCCCATCTTGGCGTAACGCGTGCAGAGCTCGACAGCCGTAGAGTCGCTCTTGTTGCCCACGGCACTTCCGTTCAGGTACTGAGGAAGGAAGTTTCCGGTGTGGATGTAGATGATGAGCGGACGGTCAGTTTCTGTATCGCCGGCGGGCTCATAAATGTCACAAGCCAAAGGTTGGGCAGCTGGAGCCACACCTTGCAACAAGGGGAGCACGGTCACGTTGGAGCCGTAAACCACGTCTGTGGTCACATCCACGTCCGAGAAGACCTCGTTGATGTAGCGCACTTGGGCGTCCAACTGGCTGAAAGCCAAGAGACCCAAGGCAAGGGTTAAAAACTTTTTCATAGGTGTAAATGGTTTGCGGTAAATGTAAGGGTTTTGGTTCAAATCAGTGTCTGAATGACACCTTTTCGTCGACAAACAACATCTTTGTGTCGATAAATGTGGGTCGCGAATTCATCAGTTGACGTCGAGCGCCAGGCTGAGGTATGCCAAGCGTCCCACGGTGGGACCGCCGTAAGTTTCGATGTGCTCGTTGCGGAGCAGGTTGCTCGCTCCAGCCTTGACGGTCAACCCGTGCGCATCAAACTTGTAGTTGACTTGGGTGTCCATCAAATCGTAGCTCGGCACGAATCCGGTGAACTGGGGAGAGCCCTCAAACACAAAGCCTTGCACCCAACGGTAGTTGATGCCAAAGCCCCACGTGTCTTTGTTTTTGGCACTCAAACCACGGGCTGTCAAGCCCACGTTGAACTTGTGCTCCGGCGTGTTGAAGGCAGGAATGATCGGATCGTCCTCGTCCGTCTTCACCAACTTGTTCCAGCTGTAGTTGCCGTTGACCGTGAAGTTGTCGTCGAGGAAGTAATTGAAACCGAGGGAGGCGCCTTGGGTTTGGACTTGATTCAAACTGTTCGCAGCGTAGCGATACACATCCACGGATTTGAGTGAATTCTCGAGCAAGCCCGATTCCCAAAACTCCACGTCCAGCGCCACGATGTACCCAATGAAATCCGTGTACCAACTGCGGTAGGCATTCATGTCGAGGTACAAGGACTCCCCCAGCGTGGTCCGATACCCCACTTCCACCGTGCGCACTTGCTCCGGGCGGATGGGGTCAATCGCAAACCGGTTGTCCTCGATGATGGACCGGTCGAGGCCAATGTCGAGACCTTCAGAACTGTTGCGGTAGTCATCAAACGTCTCCAGGCTGGTCAACCCATCGTCGCCGAGCAGGTTTCCGACCAAGGTGGCCGGCCCCACATCCAGGAAAAGGAACTGGTCCGCCAACGTCGGGTTTCTCAAGGCTGAGCTCACACTTACACGGAGGAAATTCTCAGGGTTGGGGGTCCACACGAGGGATGCCGCTGGGGAGAAGACGTACGGGAAATTCTCGTTCTTGTCCATGCGGATCGTGGCCGTCGTAATCAGCTTGTCCTCCAAGAAGCGACGCTTGATCCCGGTGTAAATGCCAAACTCCTGGTTTGTGATGACCCGGCCGTTGGTGTCGCTGAAAATGGTCCCGTCTGAATCCGGCGTGTATCGACGGACGTTGGCGCCAAGTCGGATTTCATCGGCCCACCAAGGCTTGAAAATCTTTTCCCCATGGACATGGATGAGCGACGACTCGTCGAAGAAGCGGGTGCCGCGCTCCTCGGGGTTGTTTTTGCGCGTGGTGAAGTATTGGAACAAATCGTTAAACTGGGCAGAGCCCGCCGTTCCGCCGCCCAACGGATTGTAGTCAATGCCCGGGACGGTCGACTGGCCCGAATTGGCCCAACCTGCCACCGTGCTGTGCCATTCGTTGAGCTGTTCGCCGTTCTCCGCGTACCATGCATCGACGTCCTCTTGGATGTATCCCGAGGTCGGCACCCAAATCGTGTCCCCAAAAATGACGCCGACCGCGGTCGAATCGCCCGTCAACCCAAACGGCGGGTACGTCTCGTCCAAGACGGGAATGATGCTGTCTGTCCAGTAGTCCACGTACAGGTCCCGCCAGTCGTTGTCGGGCCGGATGCTGTCCTGGATGCGCAACGCTGTGGCATACGGATCGTAGCTGTTGCCCGCATCCTCGCTGGTGCGGTAGGCGCGGATGAACCAATCGCCCTTCTTCCGCAACTCCACCTTGTGCTGGTAAAATTCAATGTCGCGCAGGCTGAAGCGGTTGTCCCCTTGGTACACCGTGGTGCCACGCCCCATGTTGAAGCCGTAAATGAGCTCCGGGCTCTCGTACTTCTTGTCCGGCTGCAAGCGCCAGTGCCCGCTCAAGCTCAATTTGAGGTTGTTCGTGTTGTAGTCCACGATGTCTTCCTCTTTGTACCCGGTTCGGAAGAAGGTACCCAAGCCCCGCTTGGTGTCTGTGACATCCTCGGAAAAGTCCATGATGCCGCGGTATTCGTCGCCGTAAATGTTCACCGCGTCAAACCGACCCGGGTTGCTCGCGTCGACATCCGACCCGTCAATCGGCCCGTAGTTGTTGGCCTCCCAATCGTACGCCGAGAAGGCAAAGGCATTGATCTTGTACGCAAACACCGCATCGCCGTCTTCGTTGTCAAACGACTCGGCCCAGCGGAAGCCCCATTCGTTCAGGTTGCGCTCTCCCATGCGGTAGGAGGCACTCAATCCGCCAAACACAAACGGGTCTTTGGTTTCCATGTTGATGACGCCATTGAATGCACCAGGCCCGAAGTACGCCGAACTCGCACCCGCCACAATTTCCACGGTCTTCACATCGAGGTCGGGTGCCCCAAGGAAGTTGCCAAGCGAGAAGTTCAACCCGGGACTTTGGTTGTCCACGCCGTCGATGAGCTGAAGCGAACGCACCGGAGACGTGCTGTTGAACCCACGGGTGTTGACGATTTTGAATCCCAACGACGCGGAGGTCAAATCGACCCCCTTCAAGTTGCCAAGCCCTTCGTAAAAGCTGCCTGTGGGCGCCTCCTTGATGGCCAAGGCGTCCATGGTTTCCACCGTCAACGGCGCCTGCTTCTGCTTGTCGCTGATGCGCTCCCCCACCACTTCCGCGGTCTCAATGAGAACCTGATCCGCAATGAGCTTGACCTCAATGCGTTGGTTGGCCTGGGTGACCTGCACCTGCTTCAAGCTGTACCCAATGAAGCTGACGTTCAAGGTCACGGGCAGCGACGCCACGTTGATGCTGAAGCGCCCGTCAAAATCGGTCATCACCCCTTGGGTGGTGCCGTCGACCATGACGCTGGCGGAAAACATCGGTTCCCCGGTGTCTCCGTCTTTCACGAAACCAACAAGGGTGGATTGCGCCACCATCGCGGTGGACATCAGCCAAAGCAACGCCATCCATCCAGTCTTTCCAACGAAAGACATGGCAGTGGCGGTGGGCTTCAAAAGGGCTTCTACAAAGCGCATGTGTGCAGGTTTGGTTTTGCAAGATGCGCAAAGTCCATGCTTCTCGCCTGCCCTTCCGAAGAAGATTGTCCACCGGACACACCGGCAAGTTGTGTGGAAATCAGCCCTCTTGCGCCACAATCCCCCACGACTCTGCGGGGTCCAACGCAATGTCCACGCGGTCGCCTGGACGCAGCTTTCTTCGGCGACGGCTTTCGTCCTCGCCGTTGACCTGGATGAATCCGTCGTCCACCAACATTTTGGCCTCGCCCCCTGTGGCTGCAATGCCTGTGGCTTTCAAAAACTGAAGCAGGTCGATGTATTCCGTGTGAATCGGAAAGGTGGAATCAGACATCAGCGCAGGGATGGGTAACTGGACGGGTCCACCTCGCGCAATACGTTGTAGGCCGTCTCCACGATGTCCTCCACGCTCGGCTTAGAGAAGTAATCCCCGTCGCTGCCATAGGCTGGGAGGTGCGGTTTGGCCGCCAGCGTCTTGGCTTGTCCATCCAAGAAGCGCCACGCGCCCTGACGGTTCAACACCTCGTCAAGCAGGTAGGCCGACGCCCCTCCAGACACGTCTTCGTCCACAACCAGCAGTCGATTGGTCTTTTCCACCGACTTCGCCACCGCGCCTTCAAGGTCAAAGGGCAACAGGGTTTGGGCGTCGATCAATTCCACTTCAATGCCCAATTCCGCCAAGCGCCCGCACGCCTCTTCGGCGAGGTGCAGGGTGGAACCGTAGCTGAGCATGGTGAGGTCGTCGCCCTCACGCAAGGTTTCGGTCACGCCCAACGGAACACGGAACGCGTCGATGTTGTTGGGAAGCGGCTCCTTCTTCCGGTACCCGTTCAAGCACTCCACGACCAACGCGGGTTCCTCGGCTTCGAGGAGCGTGTTGTACATGCCAGCGGCCTGGGTCATGTTGCGTGGCACACACACGTGCATGCCTCGGATGGAGTGAATGATGGCGCCCATCGGTGAGCCGCTGTGCCAAATGCCTTCCAAACGGTGGCCGCGGGTGCGGACAATGAGCGGTGCTTTTTGGCCTCCCGCCGTGCGATACCGCACCGAGGCGAGGTCGTCACGCATGATTTGCAGGGCGTAATAGAGGTAGTCCAGGTACTGGATTTCTGCAATGGGGCGAAGGCCGCGCATGGCCATGCCAATGCCCTGGCCCAGAATGGTGCATTCGCGGATGCCCGTGTCGCTGACGCGGACCTCCCCAAACTTCTCCTGCATGCCTTCCATCACCTGGTTCACACCACCGATGCCGCCCGTGTCCTCCCCAAACGTCAAAACACGTGGGTCGCGGCTGAACATCGCCTCGAAGTTGCGTTGAAGGATTTGGCGGCCGTCGAGTTGTTCTGGCTGGCCGTCGTAGGTGGCAGGAATGGCCTCAACACGCAGGGCGCTGTCGGACTCGTCGCTGTAGAGGGTGCTGCTGTAGCGCTTGTCGTTGTCGCGGTCAAACGCCTCCAACCAGCGGCCTAGCGCCACGCGCTGCGGCGTGTCTTCCCCCGCCGTGTCGGCCAAGGCGCGGCGCACGGCTTGCGCCACTTCGGCCCGGCCGGCATCGCCGTTGCTCCGCAACGCCTCGGCACGGGACGCGTCAAGCGGCGCCAACAGGTCGGCCGCCGACATGCGCTCCTCGTCCAGAGCGGCGCGGAACGCAGCCCAAGCCTCTTTTTGCTGGGCGCGAACGTCCTTCTTGGCCTCTTTCCGAATGGCGTCCAACTCTTCTTGGGTGGCCGCCCCCTCTTTCAACAGAAATTCCGCCATTTGACGGATGCAATCGTACTCCGCCGCCCACGTCAGACGCTCTTCCGTCTTGTACCGCTCGTGCGATCCCGACGTGCTGTGTCCTTGGGGTTGGGTGACCTCTTCCACGTGCACCAAAACGGGAACGTGTTCTTCTCGGCAGCGCTGCGCCGCGTCTTCGTACGTCGCCACGAGGTTGGGGTAATCCCACCCTTTGACGCGATAAATGATCAAACCGTTGGAGGCTTCTTCACGTTGGAAGCCAGACAAGGCTGTGGAAATGCTCTCCTTCACCGTCTGGTATTTCTTGGGCACCGAGATGCCGTACCCATCGTCCCAGACACTCATGAGCATGGGCACTTCAAGCACGCATGCCGCATTCATGGATTCCCAAAACAACCCCTCTGACGTGCTCGCATCGCCGATGGTGCCCACGGCGATTTCGTTGCCGCCGTCGGTGAAGGTGGCCATGCTTGCGGCAAGCTCGGGAAGGGCACGGAACACCTTGCTGGCTTGGGCCAGTCCGACCAGTCGCGGCATTTGGCCACCGGTGGGACTGATGTCCGCTGAGCTGTTGAAGTCGGCCATCAAATCCTTCCAAGATCCGTCCTCGTTCAACGTGCGGGTGGCAAAGTGCCCGCCCATTTGACGCCCCCCAGAGGTGGGGTCTGCGGCCACGTCTGCGTGGGCATACAACGCCGCGAAGTACTGCTGCATGTTCAAGAGGCCTCGGGCCATCATGAAGGTTTGGTCTCGGTAGTAGCCCGAGCGCCAGTCCCCTGCGCGCACCACTTTCGCCAAGGCCACTTGGGCCATCTCCTTTCCGTCTCCAAAAATGCCAAACTTGGCCTTTCCTGTGAGCACTTCTTTGCGGCCGAGAAGCGAGGCTTCACGGCTGACGCACATCAATTTGTAGTCGGAGAGCAACGCTTCTCGGAAGCCTTGCACGTCTTGGGTCGTCGGAGTGGTGGAAGTTGCCGCCATGTGAGCACAAAAATACACAGGTCCCCTCCCCGCACCTCTTCAGAGGTTCACGGCTTGACAATCAAAATGTTAAGAAGCGGCGTATGCCACCGCGATGCGCGCACCGATGCGTGCATTGTGCTTGACGAGGGCCACATTGGCCGCGAGGCTCTTGCCTTCGGTCGAGTCTGCAATGTGCTTGAGCAAAAACGGGGTCAGCGCCTTGCCCTCCACCCCTTGGTTTTGGGCTTCACGCAAGGCCTGATCGGTGGCTGTCGCAGCGTCAAAGCCCATGTCTTCAGGCACCGGATTCGCCACCAACACGCCTCCTTCCAATCCAAGGCCCCACTTGGCTCTCATGATGGATGCCACCTCCGCCGGAGTGTCGGCGCGGTGCGCCACCGCCAAACCGCTCTTGGGCGTGAAGAAGGCGGGGAACTCGTCGGTGTCGTAACCGAGCACCGTGATGCCCTTGGTCTCGAGAACCTCAAGCGTTTTGGGCAAGTCGAGGATGGACTTCGCTCCGGCACTGACCACGGCCACGTCATGACGGACCAGCTCATCGAGGTCCGCGCTGATGTCCCACGTGTCGGCCACGCCGCGGTGCACGCCGCCAATGCCCCCCGTCACGAAGACGGGGATGCCGGCCAATCCCGCCCCGATGAGCGTGCCGCTGACGGTGGTGGCCCCGAGCGTGCCTTTGGCCAGCACCACGGGCATGTCCCGTCGCGAGACCTTGGCCACGCCAGGCTCTGAGGCGAGGCGTTCAAGGGTCGCGGCATCGCATCCCACCTGCACTGCGCCATCGACCACGGCCACGGTGGCGGGCACGGCCCCTTCCTCACGCACGATGGCCTCGACCGCCTGGGCCGTCTCCAAATTGGCGGGGTATGGCATGCCGTGGGCCACGATCGTGGACTCCAGCGCCACCACAGCACGGCCTTCGTTCAAGGCCTCTTGCACTTCAGGCAAGACCCGGATCAACGAGGGGTCAATGCTCATTGAAAGTGGGGGTTGTGCAGCATGGGGTTGGCCTGGTTGATGGCCTTCCAAATGGCGTCTTTGAGGGGCTGCAACCCTTTTTGGGCCACGCTGCTGAAAAACAGCGGAGGCGTCTCCAAGTGCTGGGCAAGCTCCTGCCGAAGCTCGCGCTCCAACTCGTCGTCCAGCATGTCGCTCTTGCTGATGGCCAAAATGTGCTGCTTGTCCATCAACTGCGGGTTGTACTTCTCCAACTCGCCGCGCAGGGTCTTGTACTCAGCCGGGATGTCGTCTGCGTCGGCGGGCACGAGGAAAAGCAACACGGGGTTGCGTTCGATGTGTCGCAGGAACCGGAGTCCGAGTCCCTTGCCTTCCGCGGCACCTTCAATGATGCCCGGAATGTCCGCCATCACAAAGCTCTTTTCATCGCGGTACGAGACCATGCCGAGGTTGGGGCGCAACGTGGTGAACGGGTAGTCGGCGATTTCCGGCTTGGCCGCGCTGACCACACTGAGCAGCGTGGACTTGCCGGCATTGGGGAAGCCCACCAACCCGACGTCGGCGAGCAACTTCAATTCGACAATCTTCCACTCTTCAAGTCCGTCTTCGCCGGGCTGGGCGTAGCGCGGGGCTTGGTTGGTGGGCGACTTGAAATGGTCGTTCCCGAGGCCGCCACGCCCACCGGGAGTGGCGATGATTTCTTGACCGTCTTCCGTGATCTCCGCTTGAACCTCTCCTGTCTCCGCGTCTTTGACGAGGGTGCCGAGGGGCACCTCAATGATGGCGTCCTTGCCGTCTGCGCCGTGGCGCCGGTTGCCCGAACCTCCCTCGCCGTGGGCGGCGATGACGTGGCGCTGGTATTTGAGATGCAGGAGCGTCCAAAGCTGGCTGTTCCCGCGAATGATCACGTGCCCACCACGGCCGCCATCTCCCCCATCAGGACCGCCCTTCGAGGTGGTCTTGTCGCGGTGCATGTGCGTTGATCCCTGCCCGCCCTTTCCAGAGCGGCAGCAGATTTTGACGTAGTCAACAAAGTTTTGGCTGGCCATGAGATGGCGGAAGTGTAAGGTGGGTCAGGCGCCGATGGCGGCTGTGAGACGTCCAGTGATGTCCTCGATGGACCCGACGCCGTCGATGCCTTGATACTTGCCCGCGGCACGGTAGTGGTCGGCGACGGGTGCCGTCTCGGCGTTGTACACGTCGATGCGCTTTTGAATCACCGCTGGGTCCGCATCATCGGCGCGGCCTGACGTGGCTGCACGGGCGAGCAAGCGGGTCTTGAGTTCTTCTTCAGGCACTTCGAGGGCAAGCATGGAGGCGATGGTTTGGCCTTTGCCCTCAAGGAAGGCGTCCAATGCGCCAGCCTGGGCGGTGGTGCGGGGAAAGCCGTCGAAGATGAAGCCCGCGGCGTCGGGGTGCTTATCGACCTCCGACTCAAGCATCTTGATGGTGACGTCGTCCGGCACGAGCTGTCCTTGATTCATGTAGCTCTTGGCCAATTGCCCCAGCTCTGTCTCCCCTTTGATGTTGGCGCGGAAGATGTCTCCCGTGCTGAGGTGCACCAAGTTGTAGTGGTCGACGAGGAAGGCACTTTGGGTGCCTTTTCCTGCACCTGGAGGGCCAAACAAAATCAGGTTGCGCATCGCTTTGTTCCTTTCGTGAATTCTTTCGTGAAAACGCGAAGATAGGGAATGCTCTGAGGCAGTACATTCGCGGCATGAAGTACGACGTGATTGTTCTTGGAAGCGGACCCGGCGGATATGTGACCGCCATCCGCGCATCGCAATTGGGTTTGAAAACCGCAGTCGTGGAGCGCGAGGCGCTTGGCGGCATTTGTTTGAACTGGGGATGCATCCCCACGAAGGCGCTGTTGAAGAGCGCCAACGTGTTTGAGTACATCGAACACGCAGAGGACTACGGCATCAGTGTGGCTGCCCCCAAGGCCGACTTTGGCGGCATGGTGAAGCGCAGCCGGGGCGTGGCAGACGGCATGAGCAAAGGCGTCACGTTCCTTATGAAGAAGAACAACATCGATGTGATCATGGGCGACGGCAAGTTGTTGCCTGGCAAGCAGCTCGAAGTGACCGCCGCCGATGGCGCGAAGTCGACCCTCGAAGCCAACCACATCATCATCGCGACGGGCGCACGCTCTCGTCAGCTCCCTTCCATGCCGCAGGACGGCGAGAAGATCATTGGCTACCGTGAAGCCATGACCTTGAAGAAGCAGCCCAAGAAAATGGTGGTCGTCGGATCCGGCGCCATCGGCGTGGAGTTCGCCTACTTCTACAACGCCATCGGCACCGAGGTGACCGTGGTGGAGTACGTGGACCGCATTGTGCCCGTGGAAGACAAGGAAGTCTCCAAGCAGCTCGAGCGCACGTTCAAAAAGGCCGGCATCAACATCATGACCAACTCGGAAGTTACCGGCGTCGATGCCTCTGGCAAGGGATGCAAGGTCACGGTGAAGACCAAAAAAGGCGAAGAAAACCTCGAGTGCGACGTGGTCTTGAGCGCGGCTGGCGTCGTGTCCAACATTGAAAACATCGGCCTCGAAGAGTGCGGCATCGTGCACGACCGCGGCAAGATTGTGGTGGACGACTACTACGCCACCAACATCCCCGGCTACTACGCCATCGGCGACTGCGTTCCGGGCCCCGCCCTCGCCCACGTGGCGTCGGCCGAAGGCATCACCTGTGTCGAGAAGATTGCAGGACACAGCCCCGAGCCCATCGACTACGGCAACATTCCTGGCTGCACCTACTGCTTCCCCGAAGTGGCAAGCGTCGGCATGACGGAAGACGCCGCGAAGGAAGCGGGCCACGAGATCAAGGTGGGCAAGTTCCCCTTCTCTGCGTCAGGCAAGGCGAGTGCCTCCGGCCACAAGGACGGTTTTGTGAAGCTCATCTTCGACGCCAAGTACGGCGAACTCCTCGGCGGCCACATGATTGGCGCCAACGTGACGGAGATGATCGCGGAGATTGTGGCCTTGCGCAAGCTCGAAACCACCGGTCACGAGCTCATCAAGACCATCCACCCTCACCCCACCCTGAGTGAGGCGGTGATGGAAGCGGCTGCCGCCGCCTACGACGAGGTGATCCACCTCTGAGTTCTGACCTCCCTGCGCCAAGCGCAGATTGCAACAAGGCACGCCGCATGGCGTGCCTTGTTTGTTTTGGAGCCTTTACCTTGCCCCAAAACCTCAACCATGTCACTGCGCGCCACACTCTCATTCAGCCTGTTTTTGGGCCTTGCCAGCACCTGCTTCAGCCAATCCGTGGAATTGCTCACCACCTACACCCAGTCCCAGCTCGCGGCGACGGCAGCCGTGTTCGGGATTCCGAGCGATTCCTTTTCCGCGGAGTTCGACGTGAACGCCTACCGCGTCCTGTACGACATGCCCTACCTCGGGGACACCATCGAAGTGAGCGGCGCGCTGTTCGTGCCTCAAGGATTTGACGACCCTTGCGGACTGCCCATCCACCTCTACATGCACGGGACCATTTTCAAGCGCACCGATGCGCCGTCCTTCCTCAGCGTGGAAGGGTCCTTCGGCGGGCTCATGGCCACCTTGGGACAGCTGGTGTTGATGCCCGATTACGTGGGCTTGGGGACGAGTGAACTGATGCACCCCTACGTCCACGCCGAATCTGAATCGGACGCGGGCTTTTACTTGATGCGGGCGGCCGATGCGCTGTCCGAGGATTTGGGCTACACCTTGAATGGCCAAAACTTCATCTCCGGATACTCCCAAGGCGGCCACGCGGCGATGGCCTTGGCCCGGGACCTGACCACCACGGACTACGGCGACGAATTCCCTTTGTCGGGTGCGGTTCCAGGCAGCGGTCCCTACGACATCAGCGGCACCCAGTTTCCCCAGACGTTTGAATTTGAAGCCTACTCCAACCCTGCCTACCTCGCGTACAATGTGATTGGATGGAACAGCGTGTACGGCACCTTGTATGACGACTTGTCCGAAGTGTTCCAAGAGCCCTACGCCAGCACCATGCTCGACTTGTTCGATGGAACCCACGACGCGGCGACCATCAACAATGCCTGTCCGAGTACCCTGGAGGAATTCCTGCAGCCTGGTTTGGTCGAGGAAATCCAAAACGACCCTGCGCATCCCTTCCACCTTGCCGCGCTGGACAACGACGTGTACCAGTGGATACCCGAAGCGCCTGTGGAGATGTACTACTGCACGCAAGACGAGCAGGTGTTCTACCAAAATGCACTGGTGGCCGACGCTTGGATGACCGAGAACGGGAGCACGATGCATTCGTCGACCAACCTCGGCGCCTACGACCACGGGCAGTGTGCGGGCTTGGCCATTTTTGGCGGCACGTTGTGGATCCAAGACCTCGTTGAGGAGTGTGCCACGGCCGTGACCGACGCAGAGATGACGTCTTTGGTCGCCTACCCCAACCCCGCCACCGACGTCGTGAACCTTCGAGGCGTCCACACCCAAACGTCATGGACGGTGCGCAGCATGTCTGGACAAGTCGTGCGACGCGGCCAAGGCAGCCGGGTGGACTTGCAAGGTCTGTCAGAAGGTCTGTGGATGATCCAGGCCGAGGGTCACAAGCCCACGGTGCTGTCGCTTGCGCGTTGATCGGCTGATCAGGGCTTGCGCAGCGTGATGTGCATGCAGCCGCCTTCGGGAATCACGTAAATGATTCCTGCCTTTTGGTAGCGGTTGAGCAACCGTTCCATCTCGCGGGTCGGCGTGCCACACGAGGCGTCGTCGTCCATGCGGTCGACAAAGGCGATGTCGAACGAAGCGCCGTAACTGTGCGTGCTCTGGCTGTTCGTCGCGTTGAGGTTGCGGCGACGCAGACGGCGCTGTTGCTTGTCGGTTCGGGTGACGGAGGTGACACGAAAGACCGCACCCTCACTCGCTGTTCCCTCGAGCGCGTCGGCAAAGTCGTTGCCCATGTCCTTCAGCAATTGGTAGGTCTCGGGCAAAAGCCAGCCGTGGCTGTGCGTCAAACGCGCGACCCGGTACCCGCGTCCGTCTTCGACTTCCACGAGTTTGCCGTTGCGCTTGCCTGCATTCAGCTCGATGTCGTTCTTGACAAAAAAGCTGTTGGGCAGGGAACGCGCCGCGCTTTGATGGGCCGTGTAGGGATTGCGGGGAACGCGCATCGTTTTCTTGCAGACGCTGCAAGGCAAAATCGTCTTGTCGCGCTCCTTCTTGGCCTTGGGTTCGGGCTTCGGTTCTGGGGCAGCCTGGGGCTCGGGTTGCGGCTCGGGCGCTTGTTCCGGTGCGGGGCTCACGTCGCGATCCAACATGCCTGTGGTTTCCTCCTCGGAGCTTTCCTCGTTGGCGGGCTGGGACGATTGGCGCAACAGCACGGGGTGGGCCTCCTTCTTTTGCAGGGCCACGACGGGCTTGGGATGGGTCAAGCGCGTGAACGCATCTTCCTCAGCCTCGGTTCCTCCCACCAACGCGACCATGCCACTGGAACACCCCACCAAAATCAAGGCCACGAGGCCCAGGCGGTCCCACCGAATCATCTTGCGTGGGGCTTGCCCCGTGTTCTGCTCGCTCATGGTCTGTGAAGTTCCGAGGCACATGCAACGCTCAGGCGGGTGCCTCCTCCCAAATTCCCACGCCGACTTGTTGAAACCCCTTTTGGTTCGAGGCGGGATGCCCTTCTCTCCTTTGCATTTTGCAGTCCATGGCACAACTCGGCGCAAAAATTGAACACCCTTCCTACGGCGAAGGCGTCATTTTCAACCAAGACGGAGACTTTTGGCGTGTGTTTTTCAAAGACCACGGCGAAAAGGAATTCAACAAGGATTTCTCGGGATGGGACATCGTGGAAGAGGGCATGGACGCGGGCAGCGCCGATTTGTCGGACATCACAACCGCGGTGGAACAGGTGTTTGAAGAGCACATGTACCGCATCGAGCAATACATCGAACCCGCACCGATCGAATTGGGCGACCGCTGGGAAGGCGGCACGTTGATCATGCAGCCTGAGGACGCAGGTTTGCAGGCCAAAGAAGTGCCCATGGAAACTTTCTTCCACAAGATTGTGATGGTGCGCGACCGCTTGCGGGTCATGGAACAGCAAATCAACGCCCAGGACAAATTGTCCGACGAGGACAAGGTCAACTTGCAGCAGTACATCACGCGCATTTACGGCAGTTTGACCACGTTCAACGTGCTGTTCAAGTACAAGGAAGACCAGTTCAAAGGGGCATCCAAAACCGACGAAGAATGAGCATCTGGGGCCTCCTTGCGCGCTTGAACAAGGTGCTGCTTCCGTCCATCCACAAGTCGCCTGATTTGACCCGCCTGAGCGGATTCCAAAAGGCCATTGTGGGTTGGAAAATGTACGTAACCTACCGGCATCTGGACGCGCTCGAAGGCTGCGACCAAAGCCCCCTTGAGGGCGACAAACTCCCTCACTGACATGTCGGCCAAGGCGTCGTGGTTGCGCGTGTTGGGACCGGGCATCATGTTCGCCTCCGCGTGCATCGGCGTTTCGCACTTGGTGCAGTCGACGCGGGCGGGCGCGCTTGCGGGGTTTGGACTGCTTTGGGCGATTCTCGCAGCGAACGCCGCCAAGTACCCCTTCTTTGAGTTTGGCAGCCGGTATGCATCCGCCTCGGGACAGTCGCTCATCGAGGGCTTTCGAACCTTCGGTCGTGGGGCGTCTTGGCTCTACCTCGGCTTGACCTTGGGCACGTGCTTCTTCGTCATGGCCGCGGTCGGGATGGTCACGGGTGCGTTCTTGGACAACCTGCTCGGCGTGTCGGCGCGCACGGGCAGCGCCTTCACCTCTGAGGTGACGGTGGGGTTGTTTCTGGCGTGCATCGCCTTGCTGTGGCTCGGAAAGTTCAACGCCTTGGACATGGTCATCAAAGTGCTTGCCTCGGTGTTGCTCGTGTCTACCGTGGTGGCTGTGGCCCTGACAGTGTCCGCCCCACCTCCTGCCACCGTCGTTCCCGAAACGTGGTCGTGGACCACGCCCGCCGGGATGGCCTTTGTCATTGCGCTCATGGGCTGGATGCCCTCGGCCGTGGATTTGAGTACGTGGAACAGCTTTTGGACCCTTGAGCGCATTCGAACTTCAGGATACAAGCCCACGCTGAAGGAAACCCTGACGGAATTCAATGCAGGCTACGCCATTTCCGTGGTGCTCGCCCTCGGGTTTCTGATTTTGGGAACCCTCCTGCTCCACCGCACAGACTCGACGTTGCCGGACGGAAGTGCCGCCTTCGCCTCGGGCATCGTCTCCCTGTATGCACGGGCCATGGGAGATTGGAGCGCGCCGATCATGGGCGCAGCCGCCTTCAGCGCCATGTTCAGCACGTGCATCACCGTGATGGACGGGTATGCCCGAAGCCTGGACCGGGCGTGGGCCGCAGCCACCCAAACCGACCGCAATCCCATGCGGCATCGCCTCGCCTTGGTTGTGGTCGCCCTCGGAGGCCTGCTCGTCGTGTTGGCTTTCCGAGGTCAGCTCAAAACCCTGGTCGACCTGGCCACCACCTTGTCGTTTTTGGTGGCCCCGGTGATCGCGTTTTGGAACCTGCGGCTGGTCACCCGGGACGATTTTCCGGCCGAAGCCAAGCCCAGCCGCGCCCTCCAAGCTTGGGCTTGGCTCGGCCTCCTGTTTTTGACGGCCTTCAGCGCCGTGTACGTGTGGGTGCTGTTCAGCGCGTGACCCGCGCCGCCACCTGCCCCATCAAATAGAGCATCTCGGTCCCGATTTGTTCGAGCCGGGCATCGTAGGTGGCCGCCTCCGCATCCGTTCCGTCGCTGACCTTGGGGTCGACGTAGGGAATGGCGAAGCGGGCGTCCGCGCCATACACCAAGGGACAACCGCGGTCCGCACTGCTGCACGTCATGACCGCCCCAAACCCTTCACTTGGGTTGGGCTCGTCCCCGTATTTTTTGCTGAAGCAAGCCATGTCTGACACCCCCGTGGAAACCAAATAGGTGGGGTTGGTCTCGCCGTGGACGGTGTCCTGCTGCGCGACTTCGAAGCCGGCCCGCTGCATGGCCGCCACGGTCCTCGGATTGCACGCCGTCGCTTCCGTTCCGCCACTGAACGTCCGAATGCCCTTCACCCCCGCGACGTCCGCACCCACTTGTGCCCAAACCTGGGACAAATGGCTGCGTCGACTGTTGTGCGTGCAAATGAAAATCAGGTCGGCCTGACCGCGCTCGTCGAGCGATTCAGCGGTCCATTGGGCCAAGGCATTGAGTTCGGACTTGCGTTCCTCAGCCACAGACGCGGTGTCTTCCAACAACCTCGCGGTCGTCTCGGCAAGTCGAGGGTTCCATGGATTCATGTTCACGGCAGGCGTTTCTGTGCAGGACATCAGGATGGTCGTCGCGAGCACCGCAACGGCTCCCCAAGATTGGACAGGGTTCATTCCGCAAACTTGCGAAGGCGGTCGCGCTCCGATGTCAAGAAATTGTCAATGCTTTGGGTCGCCACTGTCAATTCAAAAGACGCACGTGGTCGATGCGCACCTCCCCAAACAGGTCGTCAAAGCCCACAAGTCGGCCCTTGAGCGTCACTTGCCCCGTGGGCGCCACCTCAGGGCCGTGCCCCTCGTCGTAGGTGGCCACCACCCCCGGGTTCAGCACCACGCCTTGCATCGAAGACGACCGCACCGTCCCTGTGACCTCAACCACCTTCTCTTGCCATTGGGCTTGCATGTCGTCCGGAGCTTCCGCGAACGCGGCGACCAAGTCTTCGGCGCGCCAAGTTTGGGCCACCTCTTCTTGCGCGTAGTCCTTGTGCGGTTTGTTGTACATCGACCACGCCACAACGGCACCTGCCACAACCGTGGCCAAAAACAAGGGAAGGGCTTTCTTCATTCCTCCAAGGTCGGAACCCGGAAGGAAAGCAGCAACTGGTCATCGGTCGCCGGCGAATCGCTTTGCCACGACGTCAACCACGTCTTGATGAATTCGTGCTGGTCCGCGGGGGGCAACTCTGCGAGCAACAAAATCAGCGTGCGCAGGCCTTTGAGCTTCAGTTTGCGGTCGTAGGGACCGCCAAACTGGTCGGACACCCCGTCCGAGAACATGAAGACTGAATCGCCCGGACGCATCTGAAGGGTGGTCTCCACGAAGGGCTGCTGCCTCCAGTAGGCGCCACCGATGGACCGAGACGTCCCTTTGAATTCGAGGAGCTTGCCGTTGCGCACAATCCACAGCGGGCGTTTGGCCCCTGCGAAGCGGAGTTGCTGTTGGGCCGGCTGGTAGGCAATCACCGCCAAATCCAAGCCCATCCCCACGGCGCGCATGGCGTGCGTGTCCCCGTTCATCATGGCCGCACGGAACTTCTCGTCGAGGCGTGTCAGCAGGTGTGCGGGCCCGGAAGATTTGCTCAAGGCCTGCCACAGTTTTTCGCGGGCAAGCACCGTCATCAGCGCCGCGCTCATTCCGTGCCCCGTGCAGTCGCAGGCGGCGAGGTACGCCATTTGGTCTCGCTCGGCGACAAAGACAAAGTCCCCACTCAGCTTGTCCATGGGCCTGTCGTACACCATGCACTGCGGAAAAAGCGCGTCCAATTGGGCCGCGGTGGGCGCCATCATGGACTGGATCGAGCGGGCGTAATTCAAGTCCTCCAAGGACTGTTGGTACCTGCGCTCGACGTCGTTTTGCGTGTGTGTGAGAGGGGAATCCAAAGCGACTCGTTCGTTATGTGAAGATACGAGGGAAAGATTGAACGATTCTTCCGACATTCACCCTATGAAACAATCCACGCTCCTCTTGTTCGCTGTCTCGGCCACCCTGCTGGGATTGATGGCCTCTTCACAAGGTGTGGCGGAAGCCCAAAACCGCGACCGCACCGGCGCCCCCGGTTCTGACCCCGTCTGCACGAGCTGTCACAACGGGGCCACGTCCGCCTCGGCTTCGTTTGAGGTGATCGACCCTGCCACCCAAGAAGTGGCCTCGGCGTACACTCCTGGTCAGGAATACTTGGTGCGCATGGTCATTGCCGGTGGTGAGGCCGCCTCGCAATACGGCATGCAGAGCACCGCGGTGTTGGCCGACGGTTCCAATGCGGGAAGTTTCAGCGCCCCCTCTGGAAACGCCCAACTCGAAGACGTGGACGGACGCCACATCGTGGAGCACAACGCCGCGAGCGCATCCAACGTGTTTGAAGTGAATTGGACCGCCCCTGAGGTGGGATCGGGAAATGCCGACTTCTACATCAGCGCCCTCGAATGCAACGGCAACGGTTCGACCAATGGCGACGGATACCTTGCGGCCACCCTCTCCATTCCAGAAATGGGTGATCCCGTGGATGCCTTGGGTAACGTGCCTTCCTTGGACTGGGCACACCCTGTCCGCCAGGGCGCCACGTGGACGTGGAACGCACCCGCAGCGGGTCGCATCGTCGTGGCGGATGCCTCTGGGAGAGTCCTCCTCTCTGAAACCCTGCGCGAAGGCCAGCCAACCGCTTGGCCCACAGGTGCGCTCGTGATTGCCCATTTCATCACGAACCAAGGCGCGAACCACACGTGGAAGCTGGCGGCGCGTTGAGCGACCCCCACAAAAAAATCTACACGCTTTCGCAGCTTGGCGAAAGCCTGAAGCGCACGCTTGAACAAGTGACGCAAGGGCGGGCCATGTGGTTTCGGGCTGAAATCGCGTCGCTGACCAAAAGCCCTGCGGGGCATGTCTATTTGGAGTTGGTCGAAGAGCACCAAGGCCAGCGAATGGCGAGCATGCGAGGCACGCTGTGGAAGGCCCAGCATGCCGAAGTCCGAACAGCCCTTGGGGATGCGGCGGACACCATTTTGGCCAAAGGGACCGAAATCGTGTTCAGCGGGCGCGTCCAGTACCATCCGGTGTACGGGGTGAGTTTGGCCCTGGAGGAGATTGACCTGTCCGCGATGATCGGCGAAGCGGAACGCCGCAAACAGGCCACCCTTGCTGCCCTTCAAGCCCGCGGTGTCATGGAGTTGAACCGAGGAGTCCCCCTGCCGCGTCTGACCCAAAAGGTGGCCCTGATCGGGTCTCCAGGGACGTCGGGGTTCCGAGATTTTGGCATGCACCTGATGCACAACGAATGGCGACTTGGGTTTGACGTGAATGTGTTTTCGGCCACGGTGCAAGGCAAGGAGGCGCCATCTTCGCTCATCGAGGCGCTTGGCAAGGCGCAAGCATGGAACCCCGACGCGATCGTCATGGTCAGGGGCGGTGGCTCGGCATTGGATTTGGACGCGTTTAACGACTTCGAACTGTGCCTTGCGATTTCACAATCCCCGCGCCCCGTCCTGACGGGCATTGGGCACGAGACCGACCTCAGCGTGGCCGACCTCGTGGCGCACCGGCACTTCAAAACACCCACGGCTGTGGCCGATTTTTTGGTCGACAGGATGGGGGGCGAACAATCCCGACTGGCCGAGTGGAGCCTGGCCATGGGGGGCCGCGTTCGACAGCGCTTGGCGTTGGAACGAGAACGCTTTGCCAAGGACCTGCAAATCCTGCAGCTCCAACCCCAGCAAAGACTGGCCGCGGAGCGCGTGAGGTTGGGCCATGCACGCGAGCAGCTGACCTCCACCGCACAGCACGCCTTGACACAACACATGCAACGCATGAAACACCTCGCCTCCACCGTGGACGCCCTCAGTCCGGCAAAGACGCTCGCGCGCGGTTTTGCCGTCGCCAGAAAGGCCGGCGAGGCCATCAAAGACGCCGACGAATTGGCCACGGGAGATGTGCTGACCCTCAATTTTCACAAAGGCCAAGCCGAGGTGACCGTGACCAACGTAACTTCCCCTCACGATGAGTGACCCCACCCCCATCCAGGACCTGTCCTACGACGATGCGGTCGCAGAACTTCAGCACATCCTGGGCCAAATGCAGGGCAATCAGCTCGGCATCGACGAGCTCACGGCCCAACTGCAGCGTGCCAGCGCGCTTCTTGATTTTTGTCAATCCCGACTTGCAAAAACAGAGGCCGAGGTTCAAGCGGTGCTCGAACGTCTCGGCCTCGACGACGCGAAGTAACCCTCGCGGCGTGGGTTTGTCAGAAGCAGATCAGTTCTGCTTCAGTTTGTTCAACACGTCCTTGGCACCTTCCGCACCCAAGTCACGTGAAGCGTCGTTCGCGGCTTCTTCTTGCACGCGGGCTTGAACTTCGTTTTTCACCTGAGTCATGACCTCCGTCAAATCGGCGAAACCTTCGCACTTGCCCATCGCCTTGGAGAAGGCGCGGTCTTGCATGGTGTTGCCCTCAGGCTTCATGCAAGGCAAAAGCATGGTGGCGATTTGAATGTTGAGTTCTTGTGCTGTCATTCTCTCGGTGCTCTTCAACGACTCAAGCAAGGCAGACATGGCTTCCATGTTTTCCACGACGCAATTGCAAGGTTCGCCGCGTGTTTCAACGGCTTTGGCGAGGGCTTCCGCTTCGAGTTGTTCCTGAGAAACTTCAGGGGCAGCAGGAGCTTCTTCCACCGGCGCGCTTCCGCAGGCCGCCAAAAGCAACGTGCAAGCCAACATGCTTGCTTGCCACCAAGGGGTTCTTTTGTTGTTCATGTTCAAATTGTGTTGAGGATGTTGTTCAATCTTCTCGCACGACGATCACCCGCTTCTCGATGCGGATTTCACCGTCTGCGCCTTCGGTTCGTGTGACCGTGACCTGATTTTCCATTTGGCCTTGCGCCGCAGGGTCTTGGGATGCTGTCGCCTCCACTTCCACCTCCATGTCACCTCCACGGCGGACCACATTCACCGTGCCACCGCCCGGCAACGCAAACACGGTGTCCCCCTCAAACTCGCCGTCGGCAATCGTCATGACTTGCACGCTTTCACCCCCTTCACTCACCCACATGAATTCCTCAGCCAGGCCACTCGGGTCGCAGGTCATGGGGCCCTTCATCAAGGCAGCGTGCGGAGGTGGTGCGGTCACCCTGCCCAGCAAAAAGCCCAAGAGCAAAAAGACCGCTGAAAAAAGAATCAGCGAGGTGTTCTTGTTGTCCATGCCCCAAAAATCACCCCAATTCTGCCGCCATGCGCAAGGCACGCCTCAAAGTTGTTCCGATGGCCATTGTGCAACGGCGGGCGTCACTCGCAATTGCTGTCCCACAACTGCAAAAAGGTCAAGAGGTCAGGCGTGTCCACGGCCGCGGAGTTGTCGAGGTCGTAGGGGCCGGTCCACCCCAAACCAAACGCGGTCAAGAAAAGGATCAAGTCGCCCGATCCGCGCGCACCGTCGCCATTGAAATCGCCCTGGCAATCGGCCGAGGGCAAGAACCCGTCGCCACCAAACTCTTGGGCCCACTGTGGAAACACGAGGGTCTCTGCGTAGTGGAAGGCATTGCGCCCCACATGTTTGCCAATGCGGCGGCCCGGGGCGTCGTCAATGGGTGGGTGAATCCCGCCCCACATGCGGCTGAGCGCGCTTTCATTCGACGCGTCCATGAACGTCGCCCACTGCAGGTTGAAACTCATGCTTGGCCCTTCCTCGAACACCAAAAACTGGTTCATCGGCGCACTCCACTCGGCCATCCCTCCTGGCCAGTATTCCGAACCGGTCAGCAATTCAAGCAGCTCGGCTGCGGCACGTGAGTAGGTGCTATGTCCGCTGACGTAACCCGCAAATGGGGGCGTCACAAAGCTGGGACGCTGGTACGGCCACCAACGGTCGGCCATGATCCAATCCACACCCGCCTCGTCGATGAGGGGAACCTCAATGTAGTCAGGGCCCTTCCAGCATCGCACTTTCACTTTTCCGACTTGGTCTTCTCCGCCAAAAAAGTTCAACGGGTCTGCGTCGTCCACCATCTCGATGAAGCCCGGGATAAGGGGCAATCCTGCGGGGTGGTAATTGGGCAGCGAGGGGTCGCTGCTTTGGCCGTGCTCCGCCATGTAGCGGATGGCCGACACCGGGCGAGAGTAGTCGTAGTAGCCCTTGGCACTCCATGCGGCAATGGCACAATCGTGCATCGCCCCGCCCAAGGCGAGGTAGGACTTCACGTCAAATTCCAAATCGGGGATGATGGGCCCCTGTCCGCGCCAACGGTGCTGACCGGCCTGGCCATCCAAGATGAATTCGTTGAGAAGCGTGTACCAGTGTCCTGGGGGCGTCTCTGAGTCCGGGCCGTCCGCCCAAAATTCCGCAATCACCCGGGCGTAGTCGCCACGCGGCACCATGTTGGTGGCGTAGGGTTCGCCCGTGAAGGGATTGACCTCATGGCCTTGCCCTCCAAAGTTGCCTTCGTCGTCGTACCAAGCCGTCAAGCCACCGTTCTCCCACTCGTAGAAGGAGTCCAGTTCGTCTGACTCGGGCAGGCTTCCATCGTACTTCAACGAACCGGGACCGATGTCCCACATGACCCCGTCGTCGGGCGACAAGTGCTCGCTCCAGCGCAATACCATGCCGTGGTTCCACTTCCAAGCATCGTCAAACCCAGAGAAGACATTGGTGTCCAGGTACACGGGCGCTCCCGGATCGTGCCACAAATTGTACGTGCACCCGTCCCGTTCCGCCGTGGTCAGGTTGGAATCGCGCAACGCGAATCCCGCCACCTCACCCCATTGGGGACCGAGGAAGGGCGGCGTTTCGGTGAGGAGCTCGCCACTTTGGTCGATGGCAAAACTGAGCTCCACCGCCTGCCAGCGGTTGGGGTCCACCAACCCATTGGTGCCGGGCACTTCCGGGAGGATGTTGGGCTCAAGCTGCTCGTAGCAGGTGTTGGCGTATTCATTGGCTTCGTTGGAGCCGTCTGTCATCCCATAGGAGATGAGCTGTTCGGCGAGGTAGTTGCCAAGCGCAGGCGCCCCGTGGGTGGCGTAATCGGTCGAGGTGAACGACGTGTCCAACTCCTGAATGATCATCTGCACGTAGATGTTGGCCATCGTCGACTCCGCTTGGGGACTGGACTCGTAGCGGTGACGAATCAGACGGTACGACGCGTAGCTCATGGCGATTTCCTGCGCCTCCTTTCGCGCATCGAGGTCTGCGGGGATGTCCAACGCGGCTTCGTCGAACGGGCAGAGGTGTCCGTCAAATTCTTGCCCCAAGAAGATGGTTTGGGACTGCGTGGTGTCGTAGGCGGCCCAGCTGTCGTACATCAAAATGGAGGCGTGGTACAGGTTGCGGGCATGCACCGTGGGACGGGCAAAATCGTTGCGAATGGCCTCGAGCACCTGCTCATTCCATTGGTGGGCCACCGTGTGCTGTTGCGCCAGCGCGGAGACCCCCATGGTCATCCAGCCCAAGCCGATCATTGTGCGTACAAATGCGTTCATGTCGTTCGTTGTCAGGTCCCCTAAGGTACGAAGACGCTGTCAACCCCTTGTGAAACTGAGGTCGCCAAGGCTTTGAACAAATGCGTCTAAGGGTGACTCAGCAGCGTGGAATGAAAATCCACCCCAAAAGGGGGATTAAGCCGCACAACCCCTAACTTGGGGTCATGCTGTCGAAAAAAGCGCAATACGCCTTCCGTGCTTTGAGCACGCTGGTCCGACGTGATTTGGCCCGAAGAAACGAGCAGAACGATCCTGATTCTTCCGCCTCTGACGCCCCGACTTCCATCAGTGACATGGTCCAAATCCACCCGATGAGCACCAAGTTTTTGGAGACCATTTTGCTCGACCTCAAACGCGGAGGCATCCTGGGCTCCAAGAAGGGCAAAGGCGGTGGATACTACCTCCTCAAACACCCCGACGACACGCCCCTTGCGCAAGTCATTCGCATCCTCGATGGCCCCATCGCGCCCCTCCCTTGCGTCAGCCTTCACTTCTACGAGCGCTGCCACGATTGCAACGAGGCCGTGTGCGGGCTGAACCGGCTGATGGCCGAGGTGCGGGACGCGAATTTGGCCGTGCTCGAGCAGCGCACGTTGTCCGACCTGGCCGTGCATCCAGAGGGGGGCGCTGCGTCGGCCTGAGTTGCCTCCAAAATTCTTTTTCCCATCGGATAAGTAGGAATTAAGGCCCGAAGGCGTATCTTCGGGATATGTCTACGTTGCCCCACCTCGTCAGCACCGATGCCGTCACGGCGTTGCGTCAGCTCTGCGAGCAGTATCCTGAACAGGTCGTCTTCACGACTTCACTGGGACTGGAGGACCAGGCGTTGACCGACCTCATCGCCCAACATGACCTGCCTGTTCGGCTCGTCACCTTGGACACAGGTCGGCTCTTCCCCGAGACGTACGACCTCATCGACCGCACCCGCAGCAAGTACAGCAACCTCGACCTGGTGTCCTTCTTTCCGGACACCGCATCCTTGGAGGAGTTTGTGAACGAGCAGGGCATGTCGTCCATTTTCCGAAGCATCGACGCCCGCAAAACCTGCTGCCGCATCCGGAAAATCGATCCGCTGAAGCGTGCCCTGGAAGGCGCTGCTGTTTGGGTCACGGGATTGCGTGCAGCCCAAAGCGACAACCGCGCCACCCTCCCCCGCCTCGAGCGCGACGGCATGACTGGGCTGATCAAGTTCAACCCCATTGTGAATTGGACCGACGCCGAGTTGGACACGTACATCAACTCCCACGGCGTGCCGACCAACTCCCTGCACCGCAAGGGCTTCCCGTCCATCGGATGCGCCCCTTGCACCCGTGCCGTCCTCGAAGGCGAGCACCCGCGTGCCGGACGATGGTGGTGGGAACAGTCCTCCAAGGAGTGCGGCCTGCACAAGGGCTAAACATAAGAGACCCCGAGGCGGACTGACCTCAGGTTACGCTTATGTAAACATGCAACTTTTTGGTTTGGTGGCGGTTGTTACCTTAGACCCTGTCTGAATGAAAAACCGTTTGATCCAAATCGTCGCAATCGCTGCAGTCCTGTTCTTTGGCGTGGTCGCACATGGCCAAGTCCCGACCGTGGGCGTGGTGTTCCAGAGTGATCAATCGTACGACGGATACACGTTGTTGCCTGTCACGTCGTCCACAAACACGTACCTCGTCAACAACTGCGGAGAAGAGGTCAACCGCTGGACGAGTGAATACAAGGCGGGCATGATGGCCTATTTGTTGGACGACGGAAGCTTGATCCGTGCCGGGCGTACCAACAATCCCAACTTCGGCGCTGGAGGAACCGGAGGCATCATTGAGCGGTTCGATTGGGAAGGCAACCTCACTTGGAGCTACCTCATCTCTTCCACCACACAATGCCAGCACCACGACATCGCGGTTTTGCCCAACGGCAACGTGCTGGCACTGGTTTGGACCGCTTATCCCGCAGACAGTTGGATTGCCCAAGGCCGAGACCCCGAGAAAACGGCAGAGGTGGTGTGGAGCATGTCCATTGTGGAGATTGAACCGCAAGGCACCTCGGGTGGAAACGTGGTGTGGGAGTGGGAGTCCATCCATCACCTCATCCAAGATTTTGACCCTTCGTTGCCCAACTACGGGGACCCGCAAGACCACCCGCGTCAATTGGATGTCAACTACCAAGCCACGGCGAATGACAAGGATTGGTTGCACTCCAACTCCATTGCCTATCATGAAGGGTTGGACCAAATCATGGTGAGCTCCCGCGATTTCAATGAGCTTTGGATCATTGACCACAGCACGCCAAGCGATTTGACCCACACCTTCCAGGGACACCTTCTGTACCGCTGGGGCAACCCTGAGGCTTACGGACGTGGAACCGCCGCCGACCGCATGCTTCACAGCCAACACGACGCCCGTTGGATTCAAGACGGTCGTGTGATGGTGTTTTCGAATGGCAACGAACGACCCGACGGATTTTACAGCACTGTAGAAATCCTCACGCCACCCTTGAATGCCGGTGGGACGTACTCTTTGGCTTCAGATGGGCTTTGGGGTCCCGAAATGACGGATTGGCGTTACCCCACCGTCCTCGACGCCGAGTTTTTCTCTCAGAACACCTCCGGCGCGCAACAACTTCCCAACGGCAACATCCTGATCACAGAAGGGGCCAGCGGAGACATCCGAGAAATTGACGAAAACCAAGAGGTGGTTTGGAATTACCGCAACCCCATCGGGGTGTTTGGTGCTGCGACGCAAGGCGACCCAGCTCCTCAAAATGCGGTGTTCCGGGCAGAGCGTTATGCCGCTGCACACCCTGCGCTGGCCGGACGGGCATTGACACCGGGCGAAGTGCTCGAAATCTCTAACAAGGCGTCATCGTGCACCGTATTTCCCGAACCTTCATGTCCCGCGGACTTGAATGGCAATTACTTCGTGGAGGTCGAAGATTTGCTGAACATGCTGACGTCCTTTGGGTGCACGAGCAATTGCGATGGCGACGCTGACGGCGATGGCACCGTGGGCATTGGGGACCTTCTCGTGTTGCTGAGCAGCGTAGGCGCCCCCTGCCCCTACTGAATGCGTTTTTTGGTCGAAGCCAGGGTGTCCTTGAGGACGGCCCTCAGCGCGTCACGGCCTTGACCAAACGCGCGGTGCAAGGCGCTGCACCGCGCCACGGGTGAAGCTTCATCACGTAACCACCTGACGGCCAGTCCTGCATGTCCCACTCGAGTGTGGCCTCAGAGACCACACCTTGGTCCATGGTCTTCCCGTTCAGGTCGTGCACCGACCAAGGTGCGCCTCGCCAAGAGGGATCCAATCGTGCCCTTCCACGGTTCTCAAAAGGATGTCCCAACAGCCGGAGGCACGAAGCCCCCGCCGCGGCGAATTCCCCCACGGCAATGACGCTCGTGTCCACGGGCTCCACGACCGTGGGTTCAGGCAAAAGGCTGTCGAGGGGAAACGTCTGGATGCTTCTTGCGAACGTGGCCGCCACCAGCTGGGAGGCCGCGGTGTCCACGTCGAGTTCAAACACCGGAATGAAGGGCATGTCACCCACCCGCTCCCAATGCGCTCCCCAATTGGTGGTGTGGTACACCCCAAAATCGGTGGCCAAGACCCAGGTGCTGTCGTTCAATGCGCGCCAGTCGTTGGCGGGATGATCTGGCAAATCGCCCGTCACATCCTGCCAGGCGCCTCCCAAGGAAGCCCTGAAGACGTGGGGCGTGTACACCGCATCCTTGTAGCCATTCAACGTGACTGTGATGGAATCGGCATGGAAGGGATCGAAGGCGATGTCGGTCACCTGACGTGGAGGCAGGTCGTCGACCATCAACGTCCAGTCCCCGCCGGCGTTGGTTGTGTACCACACCTGTCCATCAGAAGTTCCCGCAGCCACCGTGTTGGCGTCAAAGGGACTTCCAGACAAGGACGTCACCACCCGAAAACTCAGCCCTGGATTCTCCCCCAAGGTCAAGTCTTCACTCACCGGCTCCCATTCCCCAAACGGCGCGTCCTCCATGCGGTACACGCGTTCCGTGGCGCACCACGCCACGTCGGGCTCAGCTGGGTGAAACAAGATGGGGGCATTCCAAGGCTCGCGGTCCTCGGGATCCAACCCGTTGGTGAAATCGTTCCAATTGGGCTCTTCATCCCATGCCGAGATGCTCCAAGCGAAGTTGGCGTACTGCACGGTGGCGACCCTGAGAAATGGATCTTCAGGATGGTACAACGCGGTGAAACCATCTCCCCCACGGTCCCGTGTCCAATTGGCCGCCACAGAGGCGTTGCCCGTGGTGGTGCCGTTGTCCTGGGCGCCCGCCGTGTACCACCCGGGTGCCCAAGGAATGTGGGTCACATGGTAGAACTGGCCAATGGGCAGCGCCTCGATGTCCTGCCACGTCTCGCCGTGGTCCGTGGTTCGATACGCCCCACCGTCGGTTGCCAAAATCAGTTCATTGGGCCCCACCCACTGGAGGTCATGCTTGTCCGCATGCACCTCGTACGTCCACCATTCTGGCCCCATGCGCTCCCACGTTTCGCCCCCATCCAAGGTGTTCCAAAGCTCGACGCCCAACACACTGATGTCGCCAAAGTCCCAAGGGTTCATGCGCACCTTGGAGAAGTACCACCCAAATCCCCCGAGGACACCTTCTGGCATGGCCCCTTCTGGCACAATGTTCACCCATGTCGCCCCATCGTCGCCCGAGCGATACAGGTTGCTGAATTGCAAATCCGCGCCGACCGGATTGATGACAAAGCGCCCTTGCGATTCGTCGATGCCAATCCGGCAACGCTCGCCCTCACCCCATGGACTCGGGAGGAGCTCCCACGTGTCGCCACCGTCCAAGCTTCTGTACACCTGGTTGTCGGGGCTCACGAGGTCGCTTGTCGTGCTCGTGCGGATGCGGTGCCAAGAGGTGGCCAAAATGGCGCCCGTCACACTCGAAATGCGTACGTCGTTGATTCCCACGGAATCGCCCACAAAGAGGACTTGCTCCCACGTGGCACCGGCATCTTGGCTTCGGTACAAGCCGCGATCGGGTCCGGGCATGCTCGGGTTGCCCATCGTGGCTGCAAACACGACATTGGGGTCAAACGGATCGAGCTCAATGCGACTCACGATGCGGGTGTCTTCCAACCCAATCGAAGTCCACGTATCTCCGCCGTCAAGGGATTTGAATGCCCCTGCTCCGATGCGCGGATGACCGCTGATTTGGGGGTCGCCTGTGCCCGCATACATGATTTCCGGCGTGAGCGGGTGAAAGGCCATGGTGCCAATGGCCATGTTCTCAAAGGACTCGGTGATGGGCTCCCATGAGGCCCCGTTGTTGTTCGAACGCCAAAGCCCGCCTGCCGCAGCCCCGGCGTACATCGCAGGCTGCAGCGGATTGTCTCCCTGATGAATCGCGTTGATGCGTCCGCTCAGATTCAAAGGCCCGTGCTGCGTCCACGTCCCCTCAATCACGCGCTGTTGGTTTTGGGCATCGTGAAGACGTGCCTCTCGCTCTGCCGCATCGGCATCCTCCGGATTCCAAGTGGCATCCGGAAAACTCCATTTCCATTCCTGCCAAAGGTTGGGCGCGAGTTTCCCTTCAGGCGCAGAGGCCTGTTTGGAAACGCCGTCTGTCGAGGGTACGATTGCCGTCATGGCAAAGAATCCGCCCAAAAACACCAATCCTGCCAGCCAAATCCAACGTGAATGCATGCCGCGAAGGTAGGCGTCCCCTCAGATTTTCAGGAGGTTGCGGTCCTTCGGGCGAGGATGTTCCGCTGCCAGTGTCCCAAAACTTGAAACAGCCGGTGCATTTCAATGGGCTTGGTCACAAAGTCGTTCATCCCCGCAGAGAAAATGGCCTCCTTCGTTTCCTTGAACACGTCCGCCGTCAAACACACAATGGGCAAATCGCGGTCGCCCCCCTTCACAGCCCCTTCCCGGATGGCCTTGGTGGCCTCGATTCCGTCCATTTCGGGCATGTACAAATCCATCAGCACCAAATCCACCTCATGCTGGCCCAACACCTCCAATGCTTCCGCCCCGTGCTCGGCTTCAAACAACACCACACCCGTGTTGCGAAGCATTTGACGCAACAACATCCGGTTCACCTCCAAGTCTTCCACCACGAGCAACTTCATGCCTGAGAGCTGTTCCACTTGCGTGCGGTCGGCCGGCCCATGTTCCGCGGCCCGTGGCTCATGCACAAAGGGCATTTCCACCCTGAACGTGGTGCCCTTGCCCAGTTCACTCGTGCACGTGATGGTTCCGCCTTGCAGGGTCACCAATTGCTTGGAAATGGCCAGGCCCAATCCTGAGCCGCCATGCACTCGGCGCGTGGAGGTGTTCTCCTGCTCAAACTTGTGGAAAATGCGTTCCAAGTTGTCTTCCGAGATGCCCTTGCCGGTATCGTGCACCTCCAGACACACCCACACTTCCTCGTCTGAGCTTTTCTCCAGCATGTGGGTCACATCGAGTGAAACCCCTCCCTTGCGGGTGAATTTGATGGCGTTGTCCAGCAAATTGATGAGGACCTGATTCAATTTGGCCGCATCCCCTTTCAGTGGGGCAGGCAGCGTGGTCGGAAGTGATTTGGACCAGGTCAATCCCTTGTCCACCGCGCGTTGCTCCATGGCTTGGAACACCTTGTCCACGTTGTAGACCAAGTCAAACGGCGTGTTGTCAAACGCCACCTTGCCCGCCTCAATCGCACTCAAATCCAAGATGTCGTTGATGAGGTTCAACAACTGCAAGGCGCTGAACCGCAAATTCCGCACGTACCCCCCTTCCGGATCTTCGAGACTGCGCTGCTCCAGCAATTCGGAGAAGCCCACAATGACGTTCAGTGGTGAACGCATTTCGTGGCTCATCACCGACAAAAATTCGGACTTGGCACGGGTGTTGGCTTCGGCACGCAGTCGCGCCTCCTCCAGTTCCGCCGTGCGGTCGAGGATGCGCTGTTCCAACTCGGCATTGAGTTTTTTCAACGCAGAGTTGAGTGCGAACAACTCACGGCTCTTGGCTTCCGTGATGCGTTCCGCTTCCTTTCGGGCCAGGCGTTCTCGCTCAAACGCCTTCTTGTATGCGTCGTCCGCCATGGGAAATTCAGGCGCGCTTTTCAATCACAAAACGCACGTGCTTGCCGTCTTCGGTTTGGGGCTGGAAGTCGATTTGGTATCCCTCGTCGTAGTGTTCCCCGCACGCCTCGATCAGCCCGTGGGCCAACGCGCCCATGGCGCGGTCGGAACGGTAGTCCATTTGCAAAACGCGCTCGGAGAGCAGCTCAGTCCGGAAGGATGGCAATTCCGCATCGGGGTAGAGCTTCAGGACCTCCACGTGGATTTCCTGGTCGACGCTTTGCAGGAACTCAAACCCATTGGTCGCGTTGGCAAACATCTCGGGATACCCCGTTTTGAAGGTTTGGAACAGGTAGGCGCCAAACGCCTTCAACAAATCAGGAATCGTGATGCCGCTGCGCTTGCCGAGGTCCACGACCAACGACACCATTTCGGAATGATGGTAGGTACCCACAGCCGAGTACACCCCATCGGAAGACAGGTCGTTGTTTTCAATCAGTGCGTTGACCATCTCCATGCCGAACTTTTGTTCGACCATCTCGAGAAACTCGGTAAAAACAACTCCTTTCATGCCTTCCAGATTTCCCCAAAACTTACGGCAAGTCAAGGTACTTTGTTGCAACTGTGATGACACAAAATACGATCCTTGCTTGCGAGCACTTGTGCTCGACGCGGGCGCAAATGAAAAGCCCGATGCACTCTCGTGCATCGGGCTTGTAGTAGCGGGGACAGGACTTGAACCTGCGACCTTCGGGTTATGAGCCCGACGAGCTACCAACTGCTCCACCCCGCGATGTGGGTTCCGCTGTTGCCAGAAGCAAGTCATGACCTTGCGAACAGCGGAGGGCAAATGTACACAAGGTTTTGGCTCACGCAAACTTATCGGCGCGCTTTCGCAAGCGAAAACGTACCTTTGAAGCCTCAATCCACCGACGGTGCCTGACAATCAACCCTTTCCAACCCCTGCTGCACAAGACGGCCACCGCGCCGGCTTCGTGAACATTGTGGGCTCCCCCAACGTGGGCAAAAGCACGTTGATGAACCGTTTGGTAGGGGAACGTTTGAGCATCATCAATGCGAAGGCCCAAACCACGCGTCACCGCATCATGGGCATCGTCAATGAAGACGACTATCAGATTGTCTACAGCGACACGCCTGGCGTCCTCGACCCTGCGTACAAGTTGCAGGAGGGGATGATGAAGTTTGTCAAGACCGCCTTGCAGGATGCGGACGTGCTGTTGGTGGTGACCGACGTGAATGAACATGGGATGGCCCATCCTGACACGCTCGAGAAAATCGCGGCGATGGACGTGCCGACGTTTGTCCTGGTCAACAAGATTGACCTCGCCACAGACCAAACCGCGGTCGAAGCCAAGCTCGACGAGTGGGCCTCCAAGTTGCCACGCGCGTCCGTGGTGCCCATCAGTGCGCTGCACAATTTCAACGTGGACACCCTCCTCGAGCGCGTCGTTGGTCAATTGCCCGAGAGTCCCCCCTTCTTCCCCAAAGACGAATTGACCGACAAGCCCATGCGCTTCTTCGTGTCTGAAATCGTTCGCGAGAAGATCTTGACGCACTACAAGCAAGAGATTCCCTACAGCTGCGAAGTCGTGGTGGAAGCCTATGAAGACAGCCCTGAAATCACCCGAATTCGGGCCGAAATTCACGTGGCACGCGAATCCCAAAAGCACATTGTCGTCGGCGCCCAAGGCCGCATGATCAAGCGTGTGGGCATGGACGCCCGGAAGGACATCGAGGCCTTCCTCGGCAAGAAGGTGTTCCTCGATTTGTACGTGCGGGTCGACAAAAACTGGCGTGACGACGAGCGCAAGCTCAAGCGCTTTGGCTACATGGACTGACCCATGGTCTTCTTTCCCCCAGCCAAACTCAACCTCGGTCTCCACATCACCGGAAAGCGAGACGACGGTTTCCACGACTTGGAAAGCGTGTTCCTTCCCATTGGCTGGTCAGACATCCTGGAAGTGATCCTTGACGAGGAGGTGCCTCAAGGGCAGGCCCGCTTCGAATGGACCGGCCTCGCGATTCCTGGAAACACCGACGACAACCTCGTGACGCGGGCCCACAAACGGTTGGCTGAGGCGTTTGACTTGCCTGGCGTGTCCATCCACCTGCACAAGGTGCTCCCCATGGGCGGAGGCGTGGGCGGAGGCAGTGCCGATGGCACCTACACCCTTCGGGCCCTCAATGACGTCTGCAACCTCGGACTGAGCCACGCTGCCCTGATGGCGCATGCGGCCGAATTGGGAAGCGATTGCCCCTTCTTCGTCCAAGACGCGCCCGCGCTTGTGCGCGGACGGGGCGAAATCGTCGAGCCTTTGCAAGGCGACCTCCCCTTGCGAGGGTGGTGGGTGGTCGTGACCAACCCAGGCATCCACATCGGCACTGCGGAGGCATTTGCAGATGTGACGCCCACTCCACGTCCCACGGACTGGCATGCACTCTCAACCCTGCCCGTCACCGCGTGGCACGACGTCATTCA
Source organism: uncultured Comamonadaceae bacterium (assembly GCA_964527895.1). Taxonomy (GTDB): domain Bacteria; phylum Bacteroidota; class Bacteroidia; order Flavobacteriales_D; family Sanyastnellaceae; genus UBA11663. The sequence goes on from CAZGQI010000004.1 coordinate 85,667, forward strand.
GAACGACTTCGAAGTGGGGGCGCGTCAACGACATCCGGAAGTTGGGCGCTTGATCGACGCCTTGACGGAGGCAGGTGCGGCGTACGCACAGATGACGGGAAGCGGGTCCACCGTGTTTGGGGTGTTTGAAAAGGAAGGGGTCGCCCGAGAGGCAGCGCGACTCACCGAGGCTGAATTTTGCGGGCCCATTTTCAGCGATTTTTGAGGCGCTGCAAAAGGTGCTTATTGCACCACTTGGACCGCCACGGCCGCGCGGCCTTCCCACCCTTCCTGTGCGGAAAGCAAGTATGTGCCTGCGGGCAGATGTGACCAAGGGGCGGGCTGAATGCCTGGGGCCAACGTGCCCGTCCACACCACGCCTCCACCCAAGGCTCGCAACACGGCCTGGGCCCTGCCCTGTCCTGACCACGTGACCTTGGAGCCCTCGCGCACCGGATTGGGGTGGACCTGAAGTCGTGCATCCGAGAAAGGCGAGGTGTCGATGCGCGCAGGCTCCTCCTCCTCGACGGTCCCAAACACCAAATCTTCATCGCCCTCTTCGTGATCGGCCCAAATGAAATAGACCAAGAACATTTCGTCCGTGGTGAGTGACCCGTACGTCACCTCAATGGGCGGGTCGTTGGGATTCAAGAGATTCCACACGGTGTTGTCGTACACCCCTTCCGTCTTGAACACCGTGCCCGCCGGCACGTAAACGGGACTGAGGAACCGGTAGTAGAACTGCCATTCGAAGTGCCATTGGGGAATGTCGATGAGCGGGATGCTGTCGCCAGCCGGGGTTTCCATCCACACTTTGTACGACTTTCCGAGCAGGTGCATGTGCGGACAAATGCTCAGAAGGCTCTTGTCCGAATTGAACAGCACCGCCTCTTGGTGGAAGGTGGACATCTGGTTGGCCGGAATGACCAAGGGGCCGTCGGTCATGGCGCCGTTGCCCAAAAGCCAGCCCACTAAAATGGGACGGATCTCAGATTCGGGCTCGTCCACCCATTCGAGGTTCATGACGGTGTCGTCGGTTTGGCCTCCGAAGTCCGGTCCGTAGTGGATTTCAATGACCATGTCTGCCCCCGGAGGCACGGGAATGCCCCATCCGTCTGGGTACCGGGCAGGCAACGCCCCCGGCTGCCACGCGTTGATGTACGTCGTGTTGGTGGGCCAACCCGTGGCCCCGTTGAAGCCCGGAAGCGGATCGGCCTCGTCCAAGGCGGCAGACTCGCCCGTGGTGTCGACAAAAATGTCGGCGTGGTGCACGGCGCCGGGAAGGCCTGGAATCACCTCGACCGCTTGGATGTATTTGGTCTCCTCAAAGTCGGTGGACACCACAAACCACCGGTATTCCTCGCCATCCGATTGCAGGGCGTAGGCGTCAAAATCCGCCACAAAATCCAAGCTCTCCAAGAGCGACCCTTCGGGCCCAAAATCGGGCGGCGTGACGACCACCGACTCGTCGCCGTAAGCCATGCCTGTGTTGTACCACGTTTCAAACAGCGCCACGTCTTCGTCGCTGAGCACGTTCTCTCCCACGAAATGGTTGTACGCCGGATCGGCCGGCCACGGCGGCATCTCGCCATCTTGCATGACGTGCAAATCCATGAAAGCCGTGAAGAACACGTCTTCGTACGTCAACAGTGGAAAGGGCCCCGCCCCACCGTTGTGGTGGCAATGCGCGCAATGCGAATGGACCAAGGGCGCGATGTCGTCCACCCAAGTGGGCAACTGGGCATGCACCGTCGCGGTCCACATGCCCAAACACAACAAGACGTTTCGCATCCACATGTCCATGAATGGAAGGTACGTCACTTGGGCGTCTTGACGTAGAGCCACCCTCCCAAGGCAGCGAACAACGCGTTGGGAATCCACGCAGCCACAAGCCTCAATCCCGATTCACTTAGCGGGAACCACGGTGGGAGCCCCACGGACGCAGCCCAGACCGAAATCACCTTGGAGGCGAAGACGTAAGTGAACCCAATGAGCACGGCGGCAAACAGGTGCAGGCCCGTCCCCCCGCGCAACCGGCGGGCCGCAATCGACACGCCGATGAGCGTCAAGACCAAGATGGCCGCCGCATTCGCCGTCCTGCTGTACAGGGTCAATTCGAGGTTGGCCGTGTCCGCCCCGCGCTGTTGCACCTCCGCGATGTATTGACGCAATTCCGACGTGGGCATCGTGGCCACCACTTCATTGCGTTCCGCAAAGTCGTCCACCTTCATCACCAAGGCCGTGTCCAGGCGCGACAAAAACCGGTGGTACTGACGGCCGCCCTCCTTGTAGTCCCGGATGCCCACATTGACCAACCGCCAAAGGCTGTCTTGCGGGATGTAGGTCGCCTTGGCTGCCAACATCCGTTGCGTCAGCGTGTCCCCTTGCCATTGTTCCAGCTGCAGCTTGTAGCCTGTGCCACGGCCGTAATTGACGCTTCGGAAATAGACAATCGTCCCTGGGGCCACCTCGCGATACAGGTTTCGGTCTTTGACGTGCACCGAGGTGTTGACGAAGCTTTCCTCGAAGGCGAGCTTCTGCGCATTCGCCCGAGGCACAATCCAGTGACCGAGCATCAACGCCAAGGCCACCAGCAAACCCGCGGCGAAGAAATAGGGCCTGAACAGCCTCTTGAACGGCATGCCCCCGGCGAGCATGGCGACGATTTCGCTGTTTTGGGCCAAACGACTCGTGAACCAAATGATGGTCAAAAACACGATGAATCCCATCAGCAGCGACGCAAAGTGAAAGCACACATTGACGTAATACCACGCGGTGTCCAGCACAGGCGCCTGGTGGTCGAGCAGCCGGCCCAAGTGCTCCATCAAGTCGAAGACCACCACCACCATGCAAAAGACCCCGAGCATGAACCCGAAGGTGCCCAGGAATTTGCCGACGATGTAACGGTCGAGACGCTTCATCCGTCACACGCGTTGAGACAATTGCACGACCATTCGGTCTTTCCACTCCCGGAAGGTGCCGGCCTGAATTTGCTTTCGCGCTTCCCGCACGAGGTCGAGGTAAAAGGCCAAATTGTGCACCGAGCCGATGTACAACGCGAGCAGCTCATTCGCATGGAACAGGTGCCGCACGTAGGCCTTGCTGTACATGTGATCCACGGGCGCCGTGCCGTCGGGGTCCAGCGGACTCATGTCCGTTTTCCATTTGGCATTCTTCATGTTCATGACGCCGTTCCACGTGTAAAACGTGCCTGTGCGCGCGTTTCGTGTGGGCATCACGCAATCAAACATGTCGACCCCGAGCGCAATGTTCTCAAGGATGTTGACCGGCGTCCCGACCCCCATCATGTAGCGCGGGGCGTCCTCGGGAAGGATGGCACACACTTCTTCGCACATGGCATACATGTCCTCGTGGGGCTCTCCGACACTCAATCCGCCGATGGCGTATCCGAGCGAAGGCACTTCGGCCACGGCATGGGCCGAGGCACGGCGCAAATCCGGGTAGGTTGACCCCTGCACAATCGGGAACAACGCTTGCTCATGGCCGTAGAGCGGCTCCGTCTCGTTCATGCGGGTCACACAGCGATGCAACCACCGGTGGGTGAGCTCCATGCTCTTCTTGGCGTACTCGTAAGTCGATGGGTACGGCGGACACTCGTCAAAGGCCATGACGATGTCGGCACCGATGCTGCGCTGGATGTCCATGACGCGTTCGGGCGAAAACAGGTGCTTGCTGCCGTCAATGTGGCTGCGGAACGTGGCGCCCTCCTCCTTGATCTTTCGGTTTTCCGCCAAACTGAACACCTGGTACCCCCCGCTGTCCGTCAAGATGGGGCGGTCCCAATTCATGAACTTGTGGAGTCCCCCCACCTCCTCAAGCACTTCCGTTCCGGGGCGCAGGTGCAAGTGGTAGGTGTTGCCCAAAATGATGTCCGCGTCTATCACCTCCTTCAGCTCCGTTTGGGGCACGGCCCTCACAGAACCAATGGTGCCGACCGGCATGAAAATGGGCGTCTGGATGTCGCCGTGATCGGTGGTCAGCACGCCAGCACGTGCCTTGGAACCAGGGTCTTGGGATTCGAGAGTGAACTTCAACGCATCGGTGTTCATGACCGGACTCTGCACGAGTTCGGCCCATGGAACCCCAAAGGTAACTTCACAACATGGTCGGCACACTCTTCAACACCGTCGCCGTGGCGATTGGCGCTTCTGCCGGCCTTGCGCTGGGTGCCCGATGGTCGTCGGAACTGAAGGACAAGATGTTCGTTGTGCTGGGCCTGTTCACGTTGGCCATCGGGAGCATGATGGCCCTCGAGACCGAGAAGCCCATCGACCTCTTCCTCGCGCTGGTCTTCGGAACCCTCCTTGGCCACAGCCTGAAACTTCAAGCGCGCCTTTCCCGACTCACCCAACCCACGGACGGCGCCACGGCAGGTCGCGGCTTTGTGGAAGCCATGATCCTGTTTTGTCTGGGCTCGATGACGCTCGTGGGCTGCATGGAAGACGGCCTTCTGAACAAGCCCAACCTCCTGTTCATCAAAGGCACGATGGATCTCATCTCCAGCGCCTTCCTCGCGGCCACCCTCGGGCGAGGCGTGTTGTGGTCGGCCGTGGGCGTCCTCGTGTTCCAAGGGGGGCTGACGCTGGCGTTTGGGTTCATGGGGCAAGGCATGTCCCCTGCATTGATTCAAGAGCTCAGCGCGCTCGGAGGCATTTTGATGCTGGGCATCGGCTTCCAACTGCTCGGGGTGCGCGCCCACAACCTGCCGCAATGGCCCCTGGTCGATGCGTTGCCCGCCCTTGCCTTGTTGCCCCTCATCCGGATGGTCCACGAACTTCTGTAACATGGCCAAAAAGAAGAAGTCCAAACGCCGCACTTCCAAGCTGGACCGCAATCGCGTCCAGCACCTCCTCTCGGCCTTGCTGGTTTTTGGCGGGTTGTTTTTGGGATGGCAGTACTACCAAGCGCACTTCGTCACGCCGTGGCACGCCGCCGGAGACCGCGCCGGCAAGGCCGCCGCAGAGACTTTCTACAGTCAGGAGGTGCAGCGGGCCGCGGAGAAATACGACTTGGACTACGGCTACCTTATGGCCTTGCTCATGCTCGAGTGCTCGGGCAAAAAACCCGCCGGCGCCCGGTTTGAACCGCACGTGTTCAAACGACTAAAGCAGGTTCGGGATGGCAAGCGAACCAACTACGAAAACGTGACAGCCGCCCATTTGGCCGACGCCTCCGACGACGCCTTGCGGAACCTCGCCACCTCGTGGGGCCCGTTTCAATTGATGGGCTACAAGTGCATCCTGCTCGATGTCAACATCCGTGACATTCGCGGACCCAACGGCGTGGAACACGGCGCCGACTGGATCAACCAAACCTATGGGAGCGTCATGCGGCAGGGACGGTTCCGCGATTGCTTTCACATGCACAACACCGGCCAGCCGTATCCCCGCACAGGTTTGCCTCGGACGCATGACCCCCAGTACGTGCCGCGCGGCATGTCCATGATGAAGCAATTCGTCCCACCCACAGCCCACGAGACGCCCTGAGTCATGCCTGCGAACAAATACGCCCTCCTTCGCTACCGGATCATTGACCGGTGTTTGACCAATCCAGGCAAGCCCTTCCCCACCAAGGAAGAGCTCCGACAGGCATGCGAAGAGGCGCTGTACGGCAGCGACGGCGAGCACATCAGCATTTCCACGGTCGAGAAGGACCTCTGGGCCATGCGCAACGAAGCCGACCTCGGCTATTACGCGCCCATTGAATACCACCGCGACGAACGAGGCTATCACTACACAGAAGAGGGCTACAGCATCAACGACGTTCAGTTGAACGACGACGACCTCGACGCCATTCGTTTTGCCACGAACACGCTCATTCAGTTTCGGGACTTGCCCATTTTCCAGCAGTTTGACCAAGCCCTCGGCAAAATCGCGGACCGCCTTGCGGTCTCTCCCAACCTCGACACCGAGGGCGTGGACAAGTACATCCAATTCGAAAGCACACCGCACGCGAGCGGTTCAGAGCATTTGGCGCCTTTGCTCCAGGCCATTCGTGAACGACACGGCATCCGCTTGGGCTACACCAAATTTCGCGCGGATTCTGACGCCGTGACCCATTACACACTCCACCCCTACCTGCTGAAGGAGTACCGCAACCGTTGGTACCTCTTGGGTTGGGATGCCGACAAGCAGCACATCCGCACCTTTGGGTGCGACCGAATCGTGACGCTCGACGTGCAGGAAGACGTTCGCTTTCACGTGGGTTCCACGTTCAAGGCAAGCGACTACTTCGCCCATGCCTTGGGGATCACGGTCCTCGGCGATGCAGAGCCCGAAGACGTCCGGTTCGAATGCGACACCGTCCTCGCCAAATACTTGACGACCCAACCCCTGCATCATTCGCAGGTCATTGTTGAGGAGCGTAACCGCCACGTGGTTTCTCTGCGCGTCATGCCCACTTTCGAATTGCTCCAGTGGCTGCAAGCCCATGCCAGTGAAATCACCATCTTGCAGCCCGGTCACATCAAAAACGCTGTGATTCAATCTCTTGAGAAGGCCATTGCCCGCCAAAATCAAGGTTGACCATTCTTTTTTTGGGGGTCCGTAAATCCATTGCGGAGTGCTTGGTTCCCTTTGGTTCAGGAAATCCGTTGAACCTCAATCCAAGCACAATGTCTCTTCCACTGAACCCCGCCCTGGTCGCCACCCCTTGTTCCATCTCTTCACTCGCGGAAGCTCGTCTTTGGGTGGAACGCTTTGCTCGCCCCCAAGGCTTTAGCCCTTACGCCTGGAACACCACGAAGCGCATTGCCATGGAAGTTTGGAAGTGCCACTTCGCTGGACGTCAATTCGCGCGAACCTTGAATTTCATGCACCCGTTGTTCTACCAAATGATCCGCACGCCTGAAGGACTGCCACTTGTTCCCGCCTCCCGCATTCGGGGTTTCGTATAATCCTCGCTCTTGTTTATGTGTGTGAATGAAATGTTAAGGTTTTCATTGCCACCCAGCCAACCTTCTCGTAGCTTGCAGCGTTCTTCTGAACGAAGATTATCGGTCGTTCGTCGACGATTTGGACTTCATGACAAGCCGAGAAAACATCTCACTCACGCCCTCTCTCCGTCAGTGGCTGCGTCGTGAACCACACCATTCCGATTCCCGGGAATCAGAATATGGCGTGGTGTTTTCCTACGTAGGATTGGTGGACGGGGACCTGATTCCCCACCTTGTTCAAGTCACGGAACGGGCACTTCAATACAGCGAGCGAACGCGAAAGGAAGTCAAGCGGGCCGCCTCCGTGATGATTGAGGCCGTCCAGAATGTCCTTCATCACGGGCACATTGACGACCAAGGCGAGACAAGCCTGCACCTGACATTGGAGCACACCCCCTTAGGTTACCAATGGCACTGCGGCAATTTCATGGAAGCGGACCAAGCGAACGCCCTTCTCAACCGCATCGGGGATCTCAACAACCTCTCCCATGCCGAATTGCGCAAGCGGTACATCGAAGTCCTATGCTCCGGAACGCAGGACACCACGTTTGGCAATGCGGGTCTCGGTCTGATCAGCATGGCCAAACGCACCCAAGGCCCGATCGAGTTTTCATCGACTCCGCACCCAAGCGGACTCCACTTGGTGACGCTGACAGCCACCATCAAACGCTGAAGAAAGCGCCCAGCCGCCTTACGTCTTCCGGTCTTTTTTCTTCGCCGCAGGGAAAAGGATGTTGTTGAGAATCAGCCTGTATCCTGGTGAATTGGGGTGCAGGTTCAAATCGGTGGGGGGATCATTCACAAGGTGCCGATAATCCTCCGGATCATGCCCTCCATAGTAGGTCCACTGTCCCAACCCCAGGGTCCCATGAATGTATTTGGCCGTCGGCAAATTTCGGTTGTCGCCCATGATGGTGACATCAGGGCGAATGAATGACTTGCGAAAGGAGGTGGTTTGCCCCATGAATCCCGCGATGACACGTTCATGGCTTTGCGTCAACATGGTGGGAACGATGTCCCATTTGGCAGAGAAATCAAACAGCGTGAAAAAGTCGTTGATCGGCTTGATGTCGGAATGGTCCTTCGTGCCATCGATTTCCGAAAACTCATAGACCATGGGGTCCATTTCAAGTTGGTAGTCCTGGAACGCCAAGCCCGAATCGAATTGCAACTTCGATTGCGCCGCGGCATCCGAAGGGTCCCCGTCAAACATGGGACCGCAGATGTCCACCCCTTGGGCTGCGAGGGCGATGTCGTAGCTGTCCGTGCCTGAGCACATCGTGAACAAGAAGCCTCCCCCCAAGACGAAGTCTCGGATGTTGGTGGCCACCGTGCGTTTCATCTCGCTGACCTTTTGGAAACCCATGATCTCAGCCGTTCCGGTCTGTCGGGCGACTTCCTCCTGATACCACGCTGCGCTGCGATAGGCCCGGTAAAATTTGCCGTACTGCCCCGTGAAATCTTCGTGGTGGAGGTGCAGCCAATCGTATTGGGGCAACTCTCCCGTCAGGATCTCGGTGTCGTAGACCACATCGTACGGGATCTCGGCGTAAGTCAAAACCAAGGTCACCGCGTCGTCCCACGGCTGTTTGCCCTCGGGACTGTACACGGCGATTTTGGGCGTGACCTCCAGCTTGACCCGCTCCATGTTGACTTCGGGGTCTGCAATCTCTTGCAAGATTTGGCCTGCCTGCACATCCGCAATCACCTGATGCGACACCCCGCGGATGACACACTCATTCTGGATCTCAGGAATGTTGGGCAACAAAAAGCTTCCGCCTCGGTAGTTCAGCAACCACTCCACCTCCACCCCATTTTCCAGCACCCAAAACGCCACGCCGTAGGCTTTCAAGTGGTTGGTTTGGCTGTCGTCCATGGGCACCAAAATGCGTGCCGCCCACAACGTTTGCAACAGCACACAACCCACCAAGGTCAAACCCACACGTCGAAGCGTTTCCATCATCGGTTCAAGATAGGGCGAGGACGCCGTTCAGATGTTCAACTCAGAACGGGACGCCGTCTCCGTTGTCGTCGTTCATTTTGGAACCCACGGTGATGGTCTTGGGTTCACTGAATGCCGCATTGGGCTGCATGGCGCCTCCGAACGCCGACTCCGCAAACGTGTCGTAGTTCGTGAACTTCGCCAAGCGCTGGACAAATTTCATTTTGATGGTGTCCAACGCCCCGTGACGGTGCTTGGCCAAGATCAACTCCCCCAGCCCGGCCGTGTCGATGCCATCGGGGTGTTCCGTGATGCCATAGTACTCCGCACGGTAAATGAAGGCCACGATGTCGGCGTCCTGCTCGATCGCGCCTGATTCACGGAGGTCCGACAGCAAGGGGCGCTTGTCCCCGCCGCGCGTTTCCACGTTCCGGCTCAATTGCGACAGCGCAATGATGGGCACATCCAATTCCTTGGCGATGGACTTGATGGAGCGGCTGATGCTCGAAATTTCTTGTTCGCGGTTGCCCTTGTCCGAGCCCGCGCTCATCAATTGGAGGTAGTCAATCACCACGAGGTCAATCCCGTGTTGCGCCTTCAACCGTCGGCATTTGGCACGCAACTCAAAAATGTTGAGGCCCGGCGTGTCGTCAATGAACAGTGGGGCATCGCTCAACTTCCCCACCCGCGAATACAACTGTTGGTACTCGTGCTCTTCCAAGTTTCCTTTCCGGAACTTGTCGCTGTTGATCTCAGTCTCGGACGAAATGAGACGCTGCACGAGCTGCACGGCACTCATTTCCAAACTGAATACCGCCACAGGAATCTGGTGATCGACAGCCATGTTCCGGGCCATCGACAACACAAAGGCCGTCTTGCCCATCCCTGGACGTGCCGCAAGCACAATCATGTCCGACCGTTGCCAGCCTCCGGTGATTTTGTCCAATTCGTTGAAGCCTGAAGGCACACCGCTTACGCCATCCTCGTTGTTGCGCGCGGCCTCGATGTCCTCGAGGGCCTGCTTCATCACCGCCCCCATGCTTTCGTAGCTCTTGCGAATGTTGCCTTCGGCCACCTCGAACAATTTGCTCTCCGCCTCGTCGAGCAAATCAAAGACGTCCGACGTTTCGTCATACGCCTTCTCGATGATGGTGTTGGACACCCGAATCAATTCGCGTTGAATGTGTTTCTGGGCGATGATCCGCGCGTGGAATTCCACGTTGGCACTGCTCGCCACCCGCGTCGTCAATTCGGCCACGCGGTGGCTGCCCCCGAGCATGTCGAGCTTGCCCTCCATGCGGAGCTGCTCAGTAACCGTCAACAGGTCAATGGGCTCGGATTTGTTGAACAAAGCCTGAATGGCGCGGAAGACCTCGCCGTGCGCCTCCACGTAAAAGCTCTCCGGCTGAAGCACATCAATCACGGCATTCACTGCCGCTTTCTCCATCATCATGGCACCCAAGACGACCTCCTCCAGCTCTTTGGCCTGGGGCTGCACTTTGGCCCCTGGGACCAAGGCATTCGCCGTGCGCATGAGGTCGCGGGGGCGGTTGGGTGAGGGCGAATTGGGAGAGGAGGCAGGATCGTACATGGGACGTGCAAGGTACGTCGCGGCTCGCGTCGGTTGTTCACATGTTTTCACCGCTGTTTTTCACACTCCCGTAACCCGAATCGTTGCCCAACTCAAAAGGCGCATCTACTTTTGCCCCATGGGAGAAATGCTACAATTTCCGCAGGAAGAACCCGACTTCAGTGTGGCCCTGTCCACAAGTTTGGTCGTGTTTGGCTTTGACGGCGTGGACTTGAAAATTTTGTTGGCCCGAAGCACGCGTCCGCCCTTCGAGGGCGCCCTCTTCTTGCCGAGTCGCTACCTCAAAGCCGGCGAAGAATTGCTGCTTTCTGCCAAGAAGATGTTCAGCGACCTGTTTGGTTACGACAATCCCAGCACGGTCGAGCAGCTCCGCGCGTTTGGCCAAGTCTTTCGGCATCCTGGGGGACGTGTGGTCAACATCGCCCACTACGCGCTCGTACACACCGACGACTTCAAAACGGAAAAGTGGGAGCAGCACGGCATGCACTGGGTGTCGGTGTCCGAAATCCCCGACCTCGCATTCGACCACAACGACATTGCCGATTACGCGAGAGAGCGCTTGAAGCGTCGTGTGCGTCGTCGTCCAGTAGGGTTTGACCTGCTCCCCAAAGAGTTTACCCTCGGGCAACTCCAAAACCTCTACGAAAAAGCGATGCGCAAGAGTTTTGACAAGCGAAACTTCCGCAAGAAGCTCTTCAAGTCCAAGCTCCTCATTGACCTCGAGAAAAAATCAGACGGCTCAGGATACGGCCAGCACAAAGGCAGCCTGCTCTTCAGCTTCAATGCAGAAGCCTACAGCCTGATGAAGCTCAAAGGGTACGATTTCGTTTTCTGAAGACGCCGCGAAAGCCAACTCAGAGGCCAAACGCCTGCTTGACCTCCTCCACCTTGTCCAGCTTCTCCCAAGGGAAAAGCTCCACCGTGATTTCCTTCGCTGCACCTCCCTTGTGGGTCGCGAACCGCTTGGTCACCACCTCCGAAGGACGCCCCATGTGGCCGTAAGCCGCCGTTTCCGTGTAAATGGGGGTGCGCAACTTGAAGCGCTGTTCAATGTGGTAAGGCTGCATCGGGAAAATGCCCGCAATGCGCTCGGCAATCACCCCATCTTCCACCTCGACCTTGCTCGTACCGTAGGTGTTCACGTACAAACCCACAGGGTCGGCCACGCCAATGGCGTAAGCCACCTGGACGAGCACCTCGTCGCACACGCCAGCCGCCACGAGGTTCTTGGCCACGTGACGCGTGGCATACGCCGCTGAACGGTCCACTTTCGAGGGGTCCTTCCCGCTGAAAGCACCGCCGCCATGCGCGCCTTTTCCGCCGTAGGTGTCGACGATGATTTTTCGGCCCGTCAACCCGGTGTCCCCGTGGGGACCGCCAATGACAAACTTCCCGGTGGGGTTCACGTGCAACTTGTAATCTCCTTTCAACAGACCCTGGACGCGCTCGCTCATGCTCGCTTTGACGCGAGGAATGAGGATGGTGGCCACGTCGTCTTTGATTTTGGCGAGCATCGCCTCGTCATTGGGGCCAAAGTCGTCGTGCTGCGTGCTGAGCACGATGGCTTCAATGCGCTTGGGCGTTCCGTCGTTTTCGTACTCAATCGTCACCTGGCTCTTCGAGTCTGGACGCAGGTACGTCATTTCTTGCCCCGCCTTGCGGATGGCCGCAAGCTCTCGCAACAAGCGATGCGACAACTCGAGCGCCAGCGGCATGTAGTTGTCCGTTTCGCGACACGCGTACCCAAACATCATCCCCTGGTCGCCCGCACCTTGCTCTTCCGGCTTGGCCCGTTCCACACCTTGGTTGATGTCTTCGCTTTGCTCGTGAATCGCGCTCAGCACGCCGCAAGACGCAGCATCAAACTGGTATTCGCTTCTCGTGTACCCGATGTTCGCGATGGTCTCACGCGCGATGGTTTGAACGTCGAGGTAGGGCGAGTCGGACTTCACCTCCCCTGCCAACACCACCTGTCCCGTGGTCACAAGCGTTTCACACGCCACCTTGGAATTGGGGTCAAACGCCAAGAAATGGTCAATCAGGGCATCGCTGATCGCGTCAGCCACCTTGTCTGGATGGCCTTCGGATACAGATTCAGAAGTGAAGAAATAACTCATCTTGCTCGGTTCAGGTATTCTCTCAAATGTAAACGTTCGCGCTTCCCCTACTCCATCTGTAGGAAAAAGTTATTTCTTCCGGAAGAACAAACGAATGGGCACCCCCTGGAAGTCGTAGTGCTCGCGGAGCTGGTTCTCCAAGAAGCGCTTGTAAGGGTCCCGAATGTACTGGGGCAAGTTGCAGAAGAACGCAAACGTTGGCGTTTGCGAAGGAATCTGAGTGACGTACTTGATCTTGACGTACTTCCCCTTCCATGCTGGTGGAGGATAGTGGTCGATGATGGGCAACAGCAGGTCGTTCAACTCGCTCGTCGGCACCTTGGATGCACGCGCTTGCCTCACTTCCAACGCCGTCTCCAAGGCCTGCAACACCCGTTGCCTCTTCACATTCGACGTGAACACGATAGGGATGTCCGTGAAGGGCGACGTGCGCTCCCGAATCATCTCTTCCATGTCCCGCATGGTGTTGGTCTCCTTCTCCACCAAATCCCACTTGTTCACCACCACCACCACGCCACGGTAGCTCTCCACAATTTGCCAGAAGATGTTGAGGTCTTGACGCCCCATGGGATCGCTTCCATCGAGCATCAACAAGCACACGTCACTTTCATCAATGGCTTTAATCGTGCGAACCGTGCTGTAGAATTCAAGGTGATCCGTGACTTGCTTCTTCTTTCGAAGTCCCGCCGTGTCCACAATCTCAAAATCAAACCCAAACATCTGGTAGCGCGTGTGCACGCTGTCTCGCGTCGTCCCCGCAATGTCCGTGACAATGTTGCGTTCCTCCCCAAGAATGGTATTGATGAACGTGCTCTTGCCCACATTGGGCTTTCCCACCACTGCCAACTTGGGCAACCCCAACTCTTCTTGCTCCGGCATCCGCGGCATTGCTTCCACCACGGCGTCCAGCAGCTCGCCCGTACCGTATCCGTTGTTGGCGCTGATGCGGTAAATCTCATCCGCCAAGCCCAACCTGTAAAATTCTTCAGCGCCTACATCGTGGGCCGACGTGTCCACTTTGTTGCACACCAGCATGATGGGCTTCCCTGTGCGCCGAAGCAAGTTGGCAATGTCCTGGTCCAAATCTGTGATGCCCACCTCAATCTCCACCATGAAGAGAATCAAATCCGCCTCCTCCAAGCTGATCTCCACCTGACCACGAATGGCCGCCTCAAAGCTGTCGTCGCTCTTGGTGATCCACCCTCCCGTGTCAATCACATTGAATTGATGGTTGGTCCAAACCACCGTCCCGTATTTCCGATCACGCGTGGTGCCACTCGTGTCGTCCGTGATCGCTTCTCGCGTCTCAGTCAACCGATTAAAAAGGGTGGACTTGCCCACATTGGGCCGTCCGACGATGGCTACGAGATTGTTCATGGTCGCGCGAAATTCGCAAAATTCAGGGCAAAAAAAAAGGGGCCCCGAAGGGCCCCAAGGATGGCGTCGACATACTCTCCCGCCGTAGCAGTACCATCTGCGCTGGTGAGCTTAACTTCTCTGTTCGGAATGGGAAGAGGTGGACCTCACCGCAATAGACACCTAACGTTCATGTAGGCAATAACCAATGCGCTCATTGGAATCACCCACAAATGGGGTGACATACTGGTAGAAGATTAGAGACTGATAAGCTTTCGGGTAATTAGTACCGCTCGGCTTTGACATCACTGCCTTTACACCTGCGGCCTATCAACGTTGTCGTCTACAACGACCCTCAATGAAACCTCATCTCGCGGTGAGTTTCGCACTTAGATGCTTTCAGTGCTTATCTCATCCGTACGTAGCTACTCTGCAGTGCAGCTGGCGCCACAACAGATACACCAGAGGTATGTCCAACCCGGTCCTCTCGTACTAGGGTCAGGTCCGCTCAAGTTTCAAACGCCCACAACAGATAGAGACCGAACTGTCTCACGACGTTCTGAACCCAGCTCG
>CAZGQI010000005.1:0-91813 GCA_964527895.1 uncultured Comamonadaceae bacterium
TGTGTTCCAGTTGTATCTTTCGGCACGTCAAAATTACGCACATGACATCTCACCCCATCTTTTCCTCCGCCGCTGGCCGTTTCATGGCCGTGTGTTTTGCGGTCCTTTTGTCCGGTCTCACGTTGACGGGATGCTTGAACGATGACAACCTGATTGGCGAGAACTGCTACGATGAAATCCTCAACAACGGAGAGGAACTCATCGATTGCGGAGGCCCCATCTGCGACCCCTGTGACCCGTGTGAAAACGAGGAGTGGGATCCGCTTTTGGGCGAGCAATGGGTGGATTGCGGCGGAAGCTGTGAGCCCTGTGCCACCGACTTCAACGGTGTCCTCGACGAGGGCGAGACTGGCGTGGACTGCGGTTGTGACGGTTGCCCTGCGTGCCCTGAGTTGTGCGGCGACGGCTTGATGAACGGTTACGAAACCGGCGTCGACTGCGGCGGTGTGGATTGTGAGGCGTGCCCCACGTGCGACGACGGCATCTTGAACGGCAGTGAGACGGGCATCGATTGCGGCGGCAACACCTGCGACCCCTGCGAGTGCCTCTGCGATTGCACCAACGGCATCCAAGACGGTTTGGAAGAATACATCGACTGTGGTGGCCCCAACTGCGAGCCCTGCGCGTCGACCATTTCATGGTTCAGTGCGGGTGTCCAATACTTCGGGGATGCCACGGCATCTGCCGAATTGGTGGGAGGCAACCTTCAAATCACCGGCGTAAGCCTGACCGGTGCGCAGGTGGGCTTTGTGGTGGCTGAACCTGCCGACGGTTGGTTCAACGGCTACGTGATCGCCTTGAATCCCACAGCACTTCCCCAAGCGGCGGCGTACACAAGCACTGCGGGATTGAACTACACCACACTGTTTGGCGGCAACACCACGTTCCAGATTACGTACATCGATGCGGTGTCTGGGGGTTACGTGGTGGGTTCATTCAACGGCTCTGTAATGGATGCTGCAGGCTCTGCGACCACGCTGAGCCAGGGCAGCTTCTCAATGCCTATCAACTGAGTTGACGGCCTCGCTGGGCCTCACGAGGCTCGGAATGCACTGACATTGCGATGTGGAAAAGGCGGCCTTGCCGCCTTTCCGCTTCTTGGCTGTGGGGGTGAACTTCGTGGGTGCGGTTTCGCATCTCATTCCTGCAATCATGATTTTGACTCCCTCTCTTCTTCAACGGTCTGGCAAGTCCATGTCGATGGTCCTTGTGGCGGCCATGTTGGCCTTTTCGGGCTGTGTGACCACCCAGCAGTACGAGGCCCTTCAAACGCAATTGGACGAAGCGGAGTCAGAGAACGCGAGCCTGCGGTTGGCCCGTCAAGATGCCCAAGTGTCCAGCCGTGAGTTGGAGGGACAGGTGGCGCGTTTGACCGCGGAGAACGACGCCTTGGCGGAAGACGCCAACACCTTGAGCACGGAGGCCAAGCGTCTTCGGGAGGAGGTGGGGCGCCTCACCGAATTGAATGACGCTTTGACCGACCAGAGTTCCGGGCGCTTGAGTGACATCGCTGAGGAGAACCGCCAATTGCTGGAAGACGTCATGAAAATCCGAGAGGAATTGCAGGCGCGTGAGGATCGGCTGAACCGACTGGAAAAAGATTTGAATGAGAAGTCTGCCTTGCTCGAAGCCAGAAGCAAGCGCGTGGAGGAGTTGGAATCGTTGCTCGAAGCGCGCGAACGTGCTGCCGAAGCCCTGCGTGCCCGTCTCGCCGAGGCGTTGCTTGGTTTCCAGGGCAAAGGCTTGAATGTGGAGCAGCGCAACGGCAAAGTCTACGTCAGCATGGAGGCCAAATTGCTGTTCCCCAGCGGCAGCGCCAGCGTGGATCCCGGCGGGCGCGAAGCCTTGCAAGGGCTGGCGTCTGTGATTGCCGAGCAGTCCGACTTGGAGATCGTTGTGGAGGGCCACACGGACACCGACCAGGTTACAAGCACAAGCATTCCGCGCGACAACTGGGAACTCAGTGTGCTTCGCGCCACGGCAGTGGTCAACATTTTGCTCGAGAACGCCGGGGTCGACCCTTCCATGTTGGCGGCTTCTGGACGGAGCGAGTACCATCCCGTCGACGCTTCTGACAAGGCGAAGAACCGCCGCATCGAGGTCATTTTGGCGCCCAACCTGGACAGCCTCTACGAGCTGATCTCCGAGTGAGAACCTTGGCCTCCTGTCAGGCATGAAAAAAGCCGCCCTGAAGAAGGCGGCTTTTTTTGTGGTTGCCCCACCAGGACTCGAACCTGGAAAAACGGTACCAAAAACCGGTGTGTTACCATTACACCATGGGGCAATTGCGCTTAGGCCGGGCAAAGATAAACAAGGAGAAGTAACTTTCGTCAATCATGCAGGTACTGAATTTTGTCGATGGTGCGTTCCAAAACACGCCTCAGGTCCTTGAAAATGTGACGCCAAGCACCGGAGCGGTCTTCGGAACCATCCCCCGTTCTGGCGCGGCGGAAGTGGACCAAGCCATGGCCGCGGCCAAGCGCGCTTTTCCCGCCTGGTCGAAGACGCCTGTCGCGGAACGTGCCGCTTGCTTGGAGCGGTTGGCGGACGCCGTTCGAGACCATGCCGATGTGCTGGCCAAGGAGGAAGCCCGCGACAACGGCAAACCCCTGTCCCTTGCCGCGCACGTGGACATTCCCCGCGCCGAAAAGAACCTGCGTTTCTACGCATCAGGGGTTCAGCACTATGCCAGTGAAAGCCACGCCATGGAGGGGGAGGCGATCAACTACACGTTGCGGAAACCCCTGGGGGTGGTCGCGTGCATCAGCCCCTGGAATTTGCCCTTGTACTTGTTCACCTGGAAGGTGGCTCCCGCGCTTGCCGCAGGCAACTGTGTGGTGGCCAAGCCCTCTGAACTCACTCCCGTCACGGCTTATCTGCTGAGCACATGGGTCAAGGAGGCAGGGTTTCCCGACGGGGTGTTCAATGTCCTTCACGGCCTGGGCCCAGAGGTGGGGGAGGCCATGGTGACACACCCTGACATTGCGGCCGTGTCCTTCACGGGCGGCACGACCACCGGTGCGCGCATTGCAGGACACGTGGCGCCCAAATTCAAAAAGATGAGCCTGGAGCTCGGGGGCAAGAACCCTGCCATCATCTTCGAGGACGCAGACTTTGAAGATGCCCTTCGCACCACGCTGCGCAGTTCATTCGCGAACCAAGGTCAAATCTGCCTCTGCGGCTCCCGCATCCTCATTCAGCGTCCCATCTACGACAAGTTCAAGGAAGCCCTCGTGGCCAAGGCCTCGAAGATGGTGGCAGGCGATCCTTTGGACCCTTCCACCAAACTCGGCGCGGTGGTCTCGGAAGCCCACATGGACAAAATCCTCTCGTACATCTCGCTCGCCAAGGAAGAAGGAGGGCAAGTCCTGTGTGGCGGCCATCGTCTCCATCCGGAAGGCGTGGAAGGGGGGTTCTATGTCGCGCCCACGGTCATCGAGGGCCTTGGCCCAGCATGCCGCACCAACCAGGAAGAGATTTTCGGCCCTGTGGTCACCTTGCAGCCGTTTGACACGGAGGAGGAGGCGCTGGCGCTGGCCAACGACACGGCCTACGGGCTGGCGGCGACGCTGTGGACCACGGATTTGAAGCGCGCCCACCGCGTGGCGGCAGGCATCGAGTCCGGCATCGTTTGGGTCAACACATGGTTGCTGCGGGACCTTCGCACACCGTTCGGAGGCGTGAAGGCCTCGGGTTTGGGACGCGAAGGCGGCTTCGACGCCTTGGAGTTCTTCACCGAACCCCAAAACATCTGCATCAAACTCTGAAGTCAGTCAGGCTGTCGGTCCGTCAATTCCCGCCCAGCTCGTCGAGCTGGGTTTGCAACGCGCCGAGTTGGGCATTGAGGGTGTCGACTTGGGTTTGCAGCGCGGCGATGAGCATCAGCAAATCTTGGCCGCTGGCGATGACGGAACCGCTCGCGGTCAGATTGCCCATTTGGTCCACTTGCAGTGCGTCACTCCGGTTGCTGGCATCTGCGCCGTTTCCAACGGCAAACAACACCCCTGTTTGGTTCTCGAGGTTCCACTGACCCACCACGGCGCTGTTTTCCTGATCTGCGATGAGGTTGTACCCTATGGCGGCAGCGCTGTTGGCCGTGGCCGCAGACGAGCGACCAGCCGCGTGGCTGTACAGGCCTGAAGCGGTGGTTTCGTAGCCTTCTGCGTGTGCGGCAAACCCGCTGGCCACACTTTGGAATCCTTCACTGTGCGCGGCATCGGCTGTGGCCGAAGTGCCTTCACCTTCCGCGTGGGCACACGTGGCCGAGGCCGTGGTGTTGCGGTTGGACGCGTGGCTGTAGAGGCCGCTTGCGAGGCTTTGGTACCCCTCGGCGTGGGCTGCCGTGTTGGTGGCGTCGGTGCGGTAGCCTTCGGAGTGGCTGTAGTTGCTGCTCGCCTCCGTGTAGTAGCCTTCGGCGTGGGAGGCCAATCCACCAGCGATGGACCCAAACCCTTGAGAGTGGGCGGCCGTCGCGGTTGCACTGGACCCTTCACCGATGGCGCTGGAGCACACTGCTGTGGCGGTGCTGTTTTGGTTGGACGCAAAACTGTAAGGCCCGGAGGCCGTGGTGTTGCGGCCTTGCGCTTGGGAGTAAGATCCACTGGCGACCGTGCCAAATCCTTGGGCCAGCGTTTGGGTGATGCTCAGCGATCCAGACACTTCGCCGCGCGGACCGGTTTGGCCCAGGGGAGTGATGTCAGAGTAGGTGCTGACCCCAAGCACGAGTCGCGCACTGTCCAACGTGCCGACCCCCGTTCCGCCACCTTCAACTGGCAGCACGCCAGATGGGAGGAAGGGCGCACCGAAGAAGGACAGGAAGGAAATCAAGTCGTTGGATTCAATGGTTTCGTTCCCGTTTGCATCGGGATTGTAGGGGAATCCAGGGTTCGTTTGGGCCGAGGCCTGGTGGGTCAAGCAACACGCCATCAAGGCAAGGACGGGCAGGGCCCGGAAGCAGTTCTTCCAATTCATGTCCCAAAAGATAGCACCAAGCCAAAAAAAGAAGGCCGCCCCGAGGGACGGCCTTCCGATTTTAATGCGCAAGCTCAGTGGGAGGATTACTCAATGACGAGCAACTTCTTCGTCGTCACGAAGTCCTTCGAGCTCACTCGAACCTGGTACATTCCAGATTCCAAGTTGAAGACGTTCAGCTCCAAGGTCGTTGGCCATCCCTCAAACATCGGTCCGTCGAACACATGTTCCACGAGAGATCCGTCCATGGTAAACACCTGGACCTTGGCTGTCAAATCTTCCTTCACAGTCACCGTCAAGTTGGCCTGCGTAGAGGCTGGGTTCGGGTGAAGGGTGGTGATTTCGATCATGTCTTTCGCAAGGACAGGCTCAACATCTTGTTCTCCACCCATGCCGCCATCGGTCTGGATGTCTTGAACCAATTGCGTGCTTGCAAGCGTGTAGCTGAACTCGATGTCGTTGCCTGCACAATCGGTTGCGCAGTAGGTCAACGTCGTAGACCAGTCAGACAAGAAGTCGAGGTCTCCGAAGAGGTCACCTGATCCGAAGACTTCGGCAGCCTCACCATCTTGGACGAGTTCTCCTGAGTAGTAGAACCAACCGCTGAAGCCGTAGTTGGCGTTCTTGTTGTTGGCACCCTCACCGAACTGGAATCCGAAGTAGTGGTTCGCAGGCTGGTGCATCATGCTCAGGCTGGTTCCCGCGAAGTAACCTTCCGTTGCAGTGATGGTTCCCTCCTCGAGGATGGCGTAATCCCACAGGAGGTGGTCACCCAAGCCGCAGTCGGACTTGTAGCTTTCCAAACCTGGAGTTGCACACCACTCTTCCCAGTTCATCAAGTTGCTGAACTCGGCATTCACTTCGAACGAACCGAGGTCGTTCGACACAGTCATGGCCACAGTCACTGAGGTGACGGCACCGTCTTCCCAGTTCTTGGTCATACGGCCCATGTCAGTCATGTAGTACTCACCACCTGCGAAGTTGAACATGCGCATGCCGTGTTGGTTGGCATTGTTGTCGCACGTCTCTCCGTCGGCCATGACTTCAGGAGTCGTCACGTTTCCGTACGTGGTGGCTCCGCCAGTCAAGTACGGGTTGTTGTCTCCTGTCGCATCAATGTCCACGAGGTACGTGATTTGATCTGGGGTGTGAGGGATGCCCATGTCGTCCAACATGGCATTCGCGTCAGCATTGGCCATGCTGTCGCACACCACAGGCGTGTCGCACGCGTCACCGGCGAGTGGGTCGAGAACCGCTGGGAGGTTCACGTCACCACAGTTGCTGTTGTATGCGATTTGAATGCTCATGTTGTTGGTCACATCAGCAGGGATGGATGAAGCCAACCAGAAGGGGTCCACCGTATCCACAATGTTGATGATCTGAACGTCAGACACCGTATCCACTTCACAGCTGTCCGCAGAGCCCGCGTTGAACGTGGCGTAGTGCGTACGCGTGATGGTGTACTCCACAGCACACTCGTCGTCCTGACCGCTGATCGCATCCACGTACCACACGTCGAGGGCGGCAATGCTCTCGTCGCAGAAGATCTGGTCAGAGGCAGATGCCAATGTGGTTGGGATGGCTGCAGTGCACTGCAACGCAGAGATGTTGCTTGGCGCGGCGATGCTTGGCAACGTCGTGTCAATCAACTGGATCGTTTGCGTCACGGTCTCAGCCACGTTGCCGCAGTCGTCGGTGGCGTTGAAGCCGCGAACAATGGTGCGGATGTGCGTGCTGCCGCAGTGGGCGTCATCAGAAATGATGCCTGTTGCAGAAGGAGCAGGAGCGTTGTCACAGTTGTCTGTGGCAGTGGCGTTGTCAATCAAGTCCACCTTCGAGTTGCCGTTGGTGTTCAAGTTTGGCTGGTTCGCTGCCCAGTTCAAGCGGCGGAGGTTGGCTCCTTGGTTGGTCACAGAAGTGATCGTGCGTGTGGCGTTGCCCACTTTGATCTGATCTCCTGCCTCCATCATGAAGGCCAAAGCCTCGTACGCTTCCGTGCTCACGAGCACGTAGTCTCCGTTCACGTTGTTCGTGTTCGCAGAAGGGTTGTTCTGAGCGCAGATGCGGATGGCGTCTGCAGTTACAGTCATCTCTCCTGTCGCGAGCAAGCGGCTCTCCACCACGATGTCTTGTGGTGCAGTGGCCACAGGTGCTGTCGTGTCCACAACCGTGATGGTCTGAGACGCAGTCGTCAGGTTGTCACAGTTGTCACGTGCAGTCCACGTGCGGGTGAGGGTGTATTCCTGGTCGCAAGAACCGGCAGTGGTTTGCGTCACGAGGGTCACCAAGACGTTCTCGTCCACCAAGTCGCTCACGATTGGATCGAGAAGCTCCAATGGCTGGTCACACTCGATGGTGTAGCTCGCAGGAACGAAGTCAAACACAGGTGCGTCGTCGTCAATCAAGTTGATGATGACTTCAGCCGTAGAGGTGTTGCCACACAAGTCCGTGATGGTCAGCACGCGCAACCACGTTGCAGACTCCGTCATGGGGTAGTCAGGGTGTGGCTGGTCTGCGCAACCGCCAGACAATGGCAAGTCCATCGCAGTGCACGAGAACAAGGGGCTGCAATCGTCAATGTAGCCGATTGGGAAGCTCTCCCACTCTGAATCTTCAGCGTAAGCCCAAACCACATCGGGTGGGTAAGCACCGTCCACGTCGTACTCTTCGGCAGGGATCGAGATTTGACCTGGACCCTGGTACACTGGCGCAGTGTTGTCCACCACGTTGATGGTCTGCAACACGGTCGATGCGTTGCCGCAATCGTCCGTCAACGTCAACGTACGACGCATGGTGTAGCAACCCGCGGGAACACCGTTCTCGCTGTTGTGGCTCACCAACGTGTCTTCTGCAGCGTCGAATGTGATGTCAATGATGGCGTCACAGTTGTCGCTGAGGTCAATCGTACCAAACATCTGCTGTGGGTTGGAGCTGTACTCCGTGCAGTCCACGTCAGGTGTGCTGGCCACTCCGTAAGGAGCAGTCACGTCCACCAAGGAGATGATTTGGTCTTGTGAGGTAGAGTTGCCACACTGGTCAGTCACCGTCCAAGTACGGGTCACAGTGCTGCTTCCCATGTACTCGATGATGCTGTCGTCGCCTTCCGTGACTTCCACCACGGAACCGCAGTCCAACACACGTGTGTCGACGTAGGTGATGACCAAGTTTTGGTCGAAGCATGCGTCGCAGTTGTCAGCAGCCTCAGGCTCACCACCTGTTTCAGACACCACGAAGTTGGCAGAGCATGTCGCATCGAGATCGATGGTCACGTCCGCAGGGAACGAAGTGAAGAAAGGATCACCGTTGTCGTACATCACGACAGTTTGTTCGAACTCAGTGGCGTTGCCGCAGTCGTCCGTGGCAGTCCAAGTACGAATCCATGTGCCGATGCAACCGCCGCTCACGAGCACTGCCGAAACAGAGTAGTCGAGCTCAGCGTCACACAGGTCGGTGGCCATGAACAATGACTCGTGGTCGATGCTGTTCATGAGCTCTTCCGTGGCCTGCTCGCATGGCAAGTAGAGCATGGTTTCTTGTGCACTCAAAGCATCGCCAGCTTCGTTGACCCACACAGGTGCAGTCAAATCGGTGATGATGACCGTCTGAGTCGCTGTAGATGCGTTGCCGCAGACGTCCGTGGCAGTGTAAGTACGCTCGTACACGGCGTTGCTTCCGCAACCTTCGCTGATTTGAACGTCAACCCAAGTCACCACAACTTCTCCTCCACCGTTGGTGTAGAGAGCGTCGAAGGTGCAATCGTCGTCCAATTGGAATGAAGTTTGACCTTCCCAGATGCCCACAGGCGCTCCGACGTAGAATCCAATGCCGTTGTCGGCGTCGGTGACCACGTATTGTGCTCCGGTGCTGCTGTCTCCGAGATAGTCGCTGCACTCAATGTTCAAAATCGGCGTGGCGTACAGTCCTGGAGCCACAGTGTCAACGATGTTGATCTGGTATGTCTCGATGGTTTCGTTGCCGCAACGGTCAGTGGCAGTCACTGTCCGCTCCACGCGGTAGCACGTTTCACCGTTGACATACTCAGGCAATGCGTCGCTCCAAGAGACTTCCACTTCAGAGTCGATGTCGTCGTAGACGGTCGAGAACTCACCGTTGTCGGCAGAAGTCCAGTCGTCCTGGTTGAGAGGACCTTGCGTCCAATCAAGCAACGAACAATCCGTCACCATCAATGGGTAGTAAGCAGCAGGGTCGTATTCACCGCAATCCAACTCCACTTCCGTGCCGAGCACGACTGGAGCGTCGGTGTCTTCGAGGTACACAATCTGACCGAAGGTGGTCTCGTGTCCGCAGCTGTCAATCGCAGTGTAAACACGATCCAACGCACCGTCACAACCAGCGCTCTGGAGCGTCTGTGTGAACGTGAAGCTTTCGATGCCAGAACCGCAGTCATCTGCAGTGGCCATCCAAGTGTTGATGTCACACGCGTTAATGGTCACCTCAGGCAAAGCCGTGATGATGGGGTCCTGCGTGTCAAGCACAGTGATGACCTGCTGGCACTCCGTGAAGTTGCCGTAGGCGTCTGTGGCGACCCAAGTGCGGCGCACTTCGAATCCACAGAAAGCCTGATCAAAGGCACCTTGCTCGAACGTGACGGTACCACAAGTACCCTCGTCGTTGCAGCCTTCGTACAGCGGATCCCAGTTTTCACAGTTGTCGGTGATTGTGAGACAGGGCACAGGGATGGAATCGTTGATTGCCGCGACAATCTCGTCAAAGCTCGCAGTGCCGCAAACCAACGCCTCAGAGAATTCGAGGGTCACGTCAGCAGGGCAATCAGCGATTTCAGGAGCGATGGTGTCTTCAACCGTGGTTGTGACAGTCTCGATCTGAACGCTGTTCGCCTCAATGTTGAATGAACCGTATGTCTCCACGGTGTATGCACCAGTGCACTGCGTGTCAAACACGATTTCATTTTCAATGTCGGCAATCACGTCACCTGAGAAACCGGCAACGTCGTCGCCGTTGAATTGACCTTCCCAACCGAACCAACCGCCGAAGCCGTCGTTGCAGTTGTGGTTGTTGGCGCCTTCACCAAGCTGGAAACGCTTGTTGGTAGACGCTGGCATGTGGTTCAAGAAGAGCGTTTCGCCATCGTATGAACCGCCGAGACGGGTCAAACGTGACAAAGTGTTCACCATGGTGAAGACCTGCATGGCTTCGGTATCGATGTCGCAAGTCTCCCAAGCGCCATCGACCAATTCACCTGCAATCAGCAAGCTGTGGGCGGGGTTGGCGTCCAAGAAGGCCTGTGCGCTCATGCCGTCCGCAAACTGCATGTACACTTCATAGGCGATGTCGCTCTGAGGCTCAGGAGCGCGAACAACACCGGTCAACTCAGCAGTACCGTTGTCGAAGACCGTCAACGTCAGGGGTTGACCTTCGTCCTCGATGAAGTAGTCGCTCAAGCAATCCGTTTGGGCGCTCAAACCGTAGAGGCGAACAGCCGCGTCGGCACCAGGACCCATGGCAGTCACCACATCGTACTGGCTGTAGCTGCTTGTGGCGTCGTTGAAGGCGCACACCAGGGTGTTGTCAGAACACGTATCGATGTAGCTGAACTCCACGTCGCAGCCTTCTGGCAAATCTTCAGCACACTGCACAGTTTCTTCGGCAGTCAAAGCCGCCAAGAAGTCGTCTGAGCAGAAGTAGTCGTTCATGTCTTCGAAATCGACACAATCACACTCGTCGTAATCGGACTGGCTGATTTGGCCGTCGGCGTCGACAGAGAACTGGAACTCGTCGCAATCGAGAGAGTTGAAGTTCAAAGTCAATGGATCTCCGCCAGCAGCGCAAACGCAGTAGTCAAACTCCCACATGCCGACCACGACCACGTCGTCGTTGGCGTATTGCTCAATGTTGCCGTTGGGGTTCAGAACCACCAAGCCACCATTGGTGAAGGCGATGTCGTTTCCGCTGTCGCAGTTGTCGAGAACTTGGATGATGCGGTTGTGAATGTCCACTTCCACGTCCACCGTGCATTCTTCAATGCCCGTGCCGCCACAAACGCCACACTCGTCGAGTTGGTTGCCTTCGCAGTCACAATCACCTTCTGGAATGTCGGCACATCCGCACTCAAAAATGGCACCGGGGCCACCGCACACACCGCATTCGTCGAAGTCAGCGTTTCCGCCGCATTCTCCCGCGCAGTCGAGGTACAAGCAAGAACCATCTTCGATGGTGTCGCCGTCGTAGTTGCAAGCAGCTTCGTCGGTGCAACCGGTGCATGAGCTGTTGTCGCCACCGCACACTCCGCAATCGTCGAGCTGGTTGCCGTTGCAGTCACAGTCGCCTTCTGGGATGTCTGCACATCCGCATTCGTAGATGGCACCTGGGCCACCACAAAGTCCGCAATCGTCGAGTTGGTTGCCGTTGCAGTCACAGTCGCCTTCTGGGATGTCTGCACATCCGCATTCGTAGATGGCTCCTGGGCCGCCGCAGATTCCGCAATCGTCGGTGTACAAGCACTCGCCGTTGGCGGGGTCGTTGTAGTTGCATGCCATGACGTCCGTGCAGTTGTCCACGTCGTCACAGATCATGTCACCGTCGATGTTGAAGAAGCAGTGACCGTTGCAGATGCCCATCACGTCGACTTGACCCACACAAGGGTCCTCAACGTCACAGATGCCGTCGTTGTCGAAGTCACCGAAAGGACAAGTGTCTTCGCAGTCCACGATGCCGTCGTCGTCGCTGTCGTGGAAGCAGTCTTCACCTGTTTCGTCCTCATCGCACGTGCCGTTTTGGTTCACGTCGATGCAGTCGTCTTCATCGTCGCAGATGCCGTCCGCATCGGAGTCGGCCGTGCAAGAGCCACCGCACACGCCAATGGCGTCGAGCTGGCTACCGTCACAATCGCAAGTGCCTGCAGTCAATTCGAAGCAGCCGCACTCGTAGATGGCGCCTGGGCCACCACACACACCGCACTCGTCGAGCTGGTTGCCGTCGCAATCGCAATCGCCTTCAGCGATGTCCTCACAACCGCACTCATAGATGGCACCTGGGCCATCACACACGCCACAAGCGTCCACGGTGCCAAGGCAGTCCTCTTCGTCGTCACAAATGCCGTTTTCGTTCACATCTTCAGCGCAGTCACCGCCACACACGCCAAGGGCGTCTTCTGTGGCGTCACCACCGCACTCACCAGCGCAGTCGACGTCGAGCAAGCAGTTGCCGTCGCAGTCGAAACCTTCTGCAGGCAATTCGCAAGAACCGTCGTCTTCTGTGGCGTCAGCATCGTAGTTGCAAGCCAACTCGTCGGTGCAACCCAAAGAAGCAAAGAGGCAAGAGCCGTCGTCGTACAACGCGTCAGCGTCGTAGTTAGAAGCCGTTTCGTCGGTGCAACCACCACATTCTCCGTCGCCAGAGCAAATGGGGAGCAAGGCACGGAATTCATCGCCTTGGCTGCCTTCCACGAAGACTTGAACCTGGAATTGTCCGCTGATGGTTCCCGCAGTGGTGAACTGGGCCAACAACACACGCAGGTCTTCGCCTGCGAAGGCCACGTGGGCGCTGGGGTCCACGGTGCCGGGGAATGGCGTGTACCATGCACCACCTGTGGCGTCGTCCACTGTGATGTTGTTTCCGGGGCCACCCACAAATTCTGCCGAAGCGTCGTTCGCACCCCACACCGTGGAGGGGTGTTGAGCCGCAGGCGTCGTGGCATCTTCACCACCAATGGTGAGGAAGCTGTCAAACGCCAGGTCCGGGAAGAACGTCAAGAACACAGGGTTGATGCCCTGAGCGTTCCACGTTGTGGCCGCAGCGTCGTTGTACCATTCTCCTGAGCTTGAGTTCAGGATCAGGTTGTTCTCTGAATCACCAGAACAAGAGGACATGTAGTCCGTCTCGTTTTGCATGTTCATGTAGAGTCGGTAGGTCGTTTGACCATCGAGCGCTCCGCCCGAGTGCGAGACGACTGTTTCCAACTCGAGCCAGTACCCGACCGGAGCCTCGGTACTGTAACCGGTTGAAGACAGCGGATTCAGCTGAGCCCAGCCAATGCCGAAGCTGCAACAGAGTGCCATCATCAAAGAGACAATGTTTTTCATGATGAAAGTGGATTTGAAAAGGATGTAGATAGAATTGTTTACACGCAAAGAGGGGTCGACCTCGACAAGTCGAGGGACCACAGAGCCGAAGCTCGAACGCCCGTCAGGGCTGGGGATTTGGTACGTCATGGACGTTGTTGTTAGGTGAGTGACACGAGGCCACATGAAGGCGAAGATAATACATAATCCCAACTAATCAAACATAATTTAAATTTCGTCGATGAATTATGGCGTTTCCTCGAGAACGCGGACACCTGCCCGTAAGGATGGGGCTGCAGAAAATTGTAGGGCCTGACAGTCAACCTGTTGGCCAACAAAAAAGCCCTCACATCAGGTGAGGGCTTTCGAAAGCTTGGGGAGGATGTGTAATCCTTATCGCGTTTACATGACGACGTTGACGATCCGTCCGGGGACCACGATGACCTTTCGAATCGACTTGCCGTCCAGTTGGGCCAGGGTCCGCTCGTCGGCGCGGACGGTGGCTTCCACATCCGCGGGGGACATGGAGGCGGCCAAATCGAGTTTGAAGCGCACCTTGCCGTTGAAGGAGATGGGGTAGGTGGTTTGGTCTTCCACGAGGTAAGCGTCCTGGGCCTCAGGCCAAGCGGCGTCGAGCACAGAGCCTTCACCTCCCACAGCCTGCCACAATTCTTCCGCAAGGTGCGGGGCATAAGGGCTCAGCAAAGTCGCCAGCGGCTGGAGGGCATCTTCGCCGCATCCACTGTCCAGGGAAGAGAGGTCGTTGACGGCAATCATCAAGGCGCTCACCACGGTGTTGAAGGCATGGCGATCCAGGTCGTCGGTCACTTTGGCGATGGCCTTGTGAACGATGCGCAGGGCGTCGTCTGATGAACTGGTTGCCATGCCGCCCTCTGCAGCTTGGGTGAAGAGTCGCTGGATTTTGCGCAAGAAGTTGTGCACCCCACTGATGCCTTGGGTGTCCCAGGGCTTGTGTTGCGTCAGGGGGCCGAGGAACATTTCGTAGCAGCGGAGGGTGTCTGCGCCGTAGCGCTCGACGAGTTCGTCCGGGGTCTGCACGTTGTACTTCGACTTGGACATTTTCTCCACCTCGTGACCGCAGGTGTAGGTGCCGTCGTCGTCCAGGATGAATTCCGCATGGGCGAATTCAGCGCGCCAGGCCCGGAAACCGTCGAGGTCGAGCTTGTCGTTGTCCACGAGGTTGATGTCGACGTGCAAGCGCTGGGTGCGATGGGCTTTGCGTTGGTTGGCCGACACAAAAGTGTTGGTGCCTTGGATGCGGTACACAAAGCTGGAGCGGCCCAGGATCATCCCTTGGTTGATCATGAACTTGAACGGCTCGTCAAATCCGATGTGGCCGAGGTCGTGCAAGAACTTGGTCCAAAAGCGCGAGTACAGCAGGTGCCCTGTCGTGTGTTCCGCGCCGCCGACGTACAAGTCGACTTGTCCCCAATAGTCGCTTTTGCTGCGGTCACAGAACGCGTTTTCGTTGTGGGGGTCCATGTAGCGCAGGAAGTACCAGCTGCTGCCGGCCCATCCGGGCATGGTGTTGGTCTCCATGGCGTCGCCGCGGAACACGGGCCAATCTTCACGGGCCGCACGGGCCAAAGGCGGCTCGCCGTCCTCGGTGGGGAGGTAGGCATCCACCTTGGGCAGGGTCACCGTGGCATCTGTGATGCGCGTGGCGATTCCGTTTTCGTAGGCGATGGGGAAGGGCTCGCCCCAGTAGCGTTGGCGGCTGAAGACGGCGTCGCGGATGCGGTAGTTCACCTTGCGCGTGCCACAGCCCTGGGCTTCCACCCAATCGAGGGCGAGGGGGATGGCGTCACTGGCCCGCATGCCGTCCCATTGGCCCGAGTTGAAGAGGATGGCGCCCTTGTCCGTGCACACGGCTTCTTGGGTATCCACATCCTTGAAGATGGGCGGATTGGGGAGGTCAAAGTGTTTGGCGAACCGCCAATCGCGCTCGTCCCCGGCGGGAACCGCCATGATGGCACCAGTTCCGTATCCTGCGAGAACGTAATCGGCAATCCACACGGGAACAAGGGCTCCGGTGATGGGGTGCACGACGTGTCCACCCGTGAACACCCCGGAGATGCTTTTGTCGCCTTGACGATCGCGCTCGGATTTCATGCCCGCAGCTTCGACATAGGCTTCGACCTCGGACCGTTGCGCGTCGGACGTCAATCCGGCCACGAGGTCGTGTTCCGGAGCGAGGACCATGAAGGACACCCCGTGCAGGGTGTCGGGACGGGTGGTGAAGACTTCGACTTCGGTGCCTGCAGGGTCGGGCTGCCCGGCGTCGTTGGCCACGGCGAACCGCACGGCCGCGCCTTGCGAACGGCCAATCCAGTGCCGCTGGGCTTCTTTGACGCTGTCGGTCCAATCGAGGTCATCCAAGCTGGACAACAGGCGGTCGGCGTAAGCGGTGATGCGCATCATCCATTGCCGCATGGTCTTTTTCACAACGGGGTGTCCGCCACGTTCGCTCAAGCCGTCCTTCACTTCGTCGTTCGCCAGCACGGTGCCGAGGGCAGGACACCAGTTGACTTCGCTGTCTGCGAGGTAGGCGATGCGGAAGCACATGAGGACTTCCTGGCGCTCGGCGTCGTTCATGCTTTGCCAATCTGTGGCGGTGAACGTGCCGTCAAAGTGCGCGCCAAAGTGCGGGAAGGACAATCCCTTCCACCAGTCTTCGTCGCACGCGGCGTGGACATTGAAGTTGCCATTTTCGGCAAAGGCCTCCGTCAATTCAGAGATGGGTCGGGCCTTTTGGGCTTGGGTGTCGTACCAACTTTCGAAGAGCTCCCCAAAAATCCATTGCGTCCAGCGGTAGTAGGACGGATCGCTCGTGCGGACCTCGCGAGACCAGTCGTAGCAAAACCCGAGCTGCTCGAGCTGGTCGCGGTAGCGGTTGATGTTTTGCTCCGTGGTGATGGCCGGGTGCTGCCCGGTTTGGATGGCATACTGCTCCGCAGGAAGGCCAAAGCTGTCGTATCCCATGGGGTGCAAGACGTTGAAGCCTTTGTGTCGCTTGTAGCGGGCAAAGACGTCGGACGCGATGTAGCCGAGCGGGTGACCCACGTGGAGTCCGGCGCCAGAAGGGTAGGGGAACATGTCCAACACGTAGAACTTGGGACGCGTGGGGTCCTCGGTGACCTTGTATGCGTCCGTCTCTTTCCACGTGCCCTGCCATTTGGCTTCTATCGCCCGAAAATCGTAGTCCATGCGGCAAAGTTAATCCCGGGGGGTCGACCTTCGTGGACAATGAAGGGCCCAAAATCCGGGGCGGTTTGGCCTGCCCACATCCCGCGTTGGCTCCATCCTGCATTGCAGTGGTGGTGGCCGGGGACGCGATGGGCCACGGACGCATCGAAGGCCGTGCACGTAACGTTTGACGACGGCCCGGAACCGTCCATCACGCCCTGGGTGTTGGACCAGCTCGATGCCCACGACATGACGGCCACCTTCTTTGTGGTGGGCGCCCAAGCCGAGAGGCATCCCGCGCTTTTGAAGGAAGTCACTTCACGGGGCCACACCGTCGGTGGGCACACGATGAATCACGAGCATGGGTGGCACACCCATGTGAAGGCGTACGTGGCCTCGGCCCGCGCGTCTTTGGGCAGATCCGGACTGTTTCGCCCGCCGCACGGAAAGGTGACACGGGAACAGTGTTTGGCCTTGCGCCCCCATGCCCAAGTCGTCATGTGGACGGTCCTCAGCGGCGACTACGCCGCGCACGGCTCGTCAGGTGCCGCGAAGGTCCTGCAGCGGCTGAAGCGACACACCCGTCCGGGCAGCATCGTGGTCTTTCACGACAGCGCGAAGTGTGAGGAGACACTGCGCATGGTGCTGCCGGAGTACCTGACGTGGCTGCAGGAAGCGGGGTGGACGAGCACGCGCCTCGAGGGGCATGTGCATGCCGAAAACTGAATGCAGCCTGGGCTTAAGACTCGGGGTTCGCGGCTTCGCGAAGCATCTTGAGCTTGGCCTTGATTTCGTCGATTTCTCGCTGGTAGTTCTTGATGGTCTTGGCGGCCTGCTCGCGGATGGATTCCGCACCCTTGCCGGTGAAGCGCTCCATGTTCTCCTCTGTGGAAGTGATGCGCTGCTGGAGGCGTGAAATCTTGTCGCGCAGGATGCTTTGTTCGCGTCGGAGGTCGCGGCTGTCTCCCGAGGCGAGCTTTTCGATGCGCTTGCCATAGGTCTGCACGCTGCGTTCGGACCGCGCGGCAGACAAGGCGTCGTAATGCTTGTCCATGGCCGTGCGGAACCGCTCCATCACCGAATCGAGGTTCTTGCGGGGAATGAAGCCGATTTCCCGCCACTCGGTGGAGAACCCTTTGAGGGTGTCCAAGTCGACATTGCGGTTGTCCGAGATGGTGAAGGCTTCGATCTTTTCGAGCAAGGCCATTTTCAAGGCGAGGTTGGCCTTCTCTTCCTTGCCACGGTCGGCAAACTGGCCCTTCTTGGCTTTGAAGAACACGTCCTGTGCTTCCCGGAATTTCTTCCAGAGGCGGTGTTCGTCCCCGGGTGCACAAGGGCCGGCGGCCTTCCATTCTTTTTGGAGTCGGA
This sequence comes from uncultured Comamonadaceae bacterium, assembly GCA_964527895.1. Taxonomy (GTDB): domain Bacteria; phylum Bacteroidota; class Bacteroidia; order Flavobacteriales_D; family Sanyastnellaceae; genus UBA11663. The sequence continues at coordinate 17,589 of CAZGQI010000005.1, forward strand.
TCATGGCGTCGGAGGTCGCCTTCCAGTCGGTGCTGTTTTGGATGCCTTCCGCCTGTTCTATCAACTTGATTTTCTTCTCCTTGGCCACTTTGCTGGAGGCCTTGACGCGGTCGTAGAAGACTTGCTTGCGCTCGAAGAACACGTCGGCGGCTTCGCGGAATTGGCTCCACAACGCCTCGTTGTGCTCCTTGCCGGCAAAGCCCGTGGCCTTCCACTTGGCTTGGAGGTCGACCACCTTGCCCGTGGCACTTTGCCAGGCTTTGTGGTCGTTGATGTCTTCGGTCAAGAGTTCGGTGAGCGCAGAAATAATCGCCTCTTTTTCGCCTTTGTGGACTTCGAATTGGGCGCGCACCCCGTCGTAATATTCCTTGACGGCGTCAAACGTTTCGCGGGTCAGCCCAAAGAACGTGTCCGCCAATTCTTGGAATGTCTCGCGCGGCGAGGGCCCGATGTCAAACCACTGCTTCTGAAGTCCCCGTGCAAGCGTTTCGCGCTCCTTGAGGTCTTCCATGGTGGCCAAGGTCTTGGCTTGCTCAATGAGTCCTTCTTTCAACTTCAGGTTCTTCTGCAAGTCGTGCTCTTGGAGCTGCTTGTAGATGTTGATGTTGTAGAAGAACTCGTCGCGCAGACGGTGGTACTCGTCGTGGGTCTCCTTGTAGCGGTCGCCGGGAACGTCGCCCGTGGCTTCCCACTTCTCCCGCACTTCGTTGAACCGGGCAAACGCGGCACCGATGTTTTCCTCTTCCTGGATGATGCTGCGCAGGGCGTCAATCAATCCGGTCTTGACCTCCAAGTTGGCCCGCTGCTCTTCGGCAATGCGCTGACGCCAGGCCTTTTCACGGGTTTTGAATTGGTCCACCAGCTCGTTGAACTGAAGCTCTTCGGGGCTGGGCTGGAATTGGAATTTCTCGTCGTCCTCGTGCTCCTCCTTCTCCCAGGCCTCGCGTTGGGCTCGGAAGTCTTCCTGGATCAGAGAGCGAAACGAATCGATGTCGGTGCGCACATCCTTGCGGATGGCCTCCAAATCCTCGTTCTGAAGGAGGGTTTGGATACGTTGCAAAAGTTCAGACCGCATGGCGGTAAAGTTGGGGGTTGTTAGAGACTGCAAAATACGGGATTTCTGCGCACCTTCGGACTGTGGAACAGGATTTGAAGGAGAAGAAAGCCCAAACTGCAGGCCTCGCACGCCTCCAAAAGTGGTGCGGCCTTCGCGACCGGACCGAGCGCGAGGTGCGCGAGAAAATGCGCGATGTCATGGCGAAGATGGCCACGCCTCCGTCCGCTTCGCGGGCAGAAGTGTGGTCTGAAGATTGGATGGCCGCCCTGCGGGAGGACAAGTACGTCGACGACGCGAGGTGTGCGGAGTCGTACACCCGTGTCCACCACGAGCACAAGTCGTGGGGTCCATTGAAGATCAAGGCTGGCCTCGCGTCGCGCGGCGTGAACGGAAGCGTGGCGGACCGCACCATCCAGGCCATTCCGGAGGAGCAATGGCAGGCCTCCGCCAACCGGCTCCTCGCCCGACGCGAGGACGAGTTGGAGGCGCACCAGGACCGGGTGATTCGGTGGTTGATGCAGCGTGGCTTTCCCCAGCGCATGGTTTGGACGGCGCTCGACCACGTGACCAAGACAGCCCGGCGAGAAGCCGGGGCCGATTCGTGAGCGGACGCTTCGGGAGACGACGCGCGGAGCCTACTTTTGTCCCATGTTGACGGTCGACCAAATCAACGCCCTGAGCAAGCGCGTCGAAGAATTGAAGGGCTACCTCGGGGTAGAACAAAAGCGCATGGAAATCGCGGAAGACGAGAAGCTGACGCAGGATCCGGAGTTTTGGGGTGATCCGAAGGAGGCGGAGAAGGTCATGAAGCGCATGCGGACCAAGAAAAGCTGGGTTCAGGCGTACGACGAATGTGCCTCTTCGGTGGAAGATTTGTCCGTGTTGTACGAATTCATGAAGGCCGGGGAAGAGGAGGAGTCGGAGGTGGACAAAGCCTTCGAGGCGGCGAGCACGGCTGTGGAGGAGCTTGAGTTCAAAAACATGCTCAGCGCCGAAGAAGACAGCCTCAACGCCGTGATGCAAATCACGTCGGGCGCCGGCGGCACCGAAAGCTGCGACTGGGCCTCCATGCTCATGCGGATGTACCGGATGTACGGCGACAAGAATGGCTTCAAGGTCAAAGAACTCGACCTGCAAGACGGCGAAGTTGCGGGCATCAAGCAAGTCACCATGGAGTTTGACGGGGACTTTGCGTTTGGGATGTTGAAGGGCGAAAATGGCGTTCACCGCTTGGTGCGTATCAGCCCGTTCGACAGCAACGCGCGCCGGCACACCAGTTTCGTGAGTGTGTACGTGTACCCTTTGGTCGACGACACCATTGAAATTCAAGTCAACCCCTCCGACATCACTTGGGAAACCTTCCGTTCGGGCGGTGCAGGTGGCCAGAACGTGAACAAGGTCGAGACGGGGGTGCGTCTGCGTCACGCGCCGACGGGCATCATCATTGACAACACCGAGACGCGTTCGCAGCTGGGCAACAAGGAAAAGGCCATGCAGCTCTTGAAGTCGCAGCTCTACGAGATGGAGATCGCCAAGCGCAACGAAGCCCGCGCGGAAATTGAGGCCGGCAAGAAAAAGATCGAGTGGGGATCCCAGATCCGCTCTTACGTCATGCAGCCTTACAAGATGGTCAAGGACGTGCGCACCGGCCATGAAACCTCCAACGTCGACGCGGTGATGAACGGCGACATCGACGGCTTCCTCAAGGCCTTTTTGATGGGCGCCGGTGCCGGAGCGGACACTGCGGACCTCGACTGACGCCGTTCCGAAACCTCAGAAAACCAACCCTCCCATGTCCACCCGCATTGAAAAAGACACGCTCGGCGAAGTCCACGTGCCTGCTGACAAATATTGGGGCGCCCAAACCGAGCGCTCGCGCAACAACTTCAAGATTGGTCCCGTGGGCTCGATGCCCATGGAGATTGTCCGGGCGTTTGCCCACTTGAAGCGTGCCGCGGCCATGACCAACTGCGAGTTGGGGGCGCTAGACGCGTCGAAGAAGGACTTGATTGTGGCGGCCTGCGACGAAGTCCTGGCCGGCAAGCTCGACGACCAGTTTCCGCTGGTGGTTTGGCAAACAGGGTCGGGCACCCAAAGCAACATGAACGTCAACGAGGTCGTGGCCAACCGCGCCCATGTCCTTGCAGGGGGCACCCTCGGCCAAGGCGAACGTCCGGTTCACCCCAACGACGACGTGAACAAGAGCCAGAGCTCCAACGACACCTTCCCCACGGCGATGCACATCGCGGCGTACGCCACCATTGTCGAGACGACGGTGCCAGGCGTGGAGCGCTTGCGGGACGCGTTGGCGGCGAAGGCGACGGCCTTTGACAACATTGTCAAGATCGGCCGCACCCACCTCATGGACGCCACGCCTCTGACCTTGGGTCAGGAGTTTGGGGGCTACGTGGCGCAGTTGGAGTTTGGGCTGAAGGCCTTGCGCAACACATTGCCTCACCTGCAGCAGCTCGCCCTGGGTGGCACGGCCGTCGGCACGGGCATCAACACCCCCGAGGGCTACGACGTCCTCGTGGCCAAGCACATCGCCGCCTCCACGGGACACCCCTTTGTCACGGCCGAGAACAAGTTTGAAGCCCTCGCGGCGCACGACGCGATTGTCGAAAGCCACGGCGCCCTGAAGCAACTCGCCGTCTCCCTGAACAAAATCGCGAACGACATCCGGATGATGGGTTCGGGCCCGCGTTCGGGCATCGGCGAGCTCTTGCTCCCCGCCAACGAGCCCGGGTCGAGCATCATGCCCGGCAAAGTGAACCCGACCCAGTGCGAGGCCATGACCATGGTCTGCGCGCAGGTGATGGGCAACGACGTGGCGGTCACCGTGGGCGGAACGCAGGGCCACTACGAGCTCAACGTGTTCAAGCCGATGATGGCGCGCAACATCCTCGAGTCATCGCGCCTGCTCGGCGATGCGTGCGTGTCTTTCGCGGAACACTGCGTGGACGGCATCGAAGCCAACACAGCCCGAATCACCGAGCTCGTCAACAACAGCCTCATGCTGGTGACCGCGCTCAACACCAAGATTGGCTACTACAAGGCGGCCGAGATTGCGGGCAAGGCGCACGCCGAGGGCACCACGCTCAAGGCCGCGGCACTGGCCACCGGTTACTTGACGGAAGAAGAATACGACGCCTGGGTCGTGCCCGGCGACATGGTGGGACGCCGCTGATCGCGGCACATTCCCAACGACGCGAAGGCGGGCTGTTACACCAACGGTTCGCCTTCGTCGCGTTTGAGGTCGCCGACGAGCTCTTTGATCCATTGCTCGTCCGTCGCGGGACAGACCAGCAAGGCGTGGGGGGTGTCCACCACGATGTAGCCGTCGAGGCCCTTCAGGGCGACCAGCTTTTGGGGTCCCTCGCCGGGCGTGCCCACCACGAGATTGTCGCGGGCGTCGACGGCCCGCAACCGCACGTGCGCTGCTGCATTGCCTTGGTCGTCTGGAGTCATTTTGTCCTTCAGGCTGCCCCACGTACCCAAGTCGCTCCATCCGATGTCACAAAGCACCACTTGCACTTGTGACGCCTTTTCCATGATGCCGTAGTCGATGCTGATGTTTTCGCAATTGCCATAGACCGCATTGAGCGCTGTCGGGTTGGTCAAGTCGGCGTCCGCAAATTCGGCGAACATGTCGGGCAGGTGGGCTTCGAAAGCCGCTTGGATGTTGCTCAATGACCACACGAAAATGCCGCTGTTCCAGCAAAACTCACCGGAGGCCAAGAAGGCCTCGGCCGTGGCCAGGTCGGGCTTTTCTGTGAAGGTTTTGACTGGGCGAACTTCGGAACGCGCTTCGTCGTGGGGCTCTTCGTACTGGATGTAGCCGTAGCCGGTGTCGGGGCGGGTGGGCTGGATGCCCAACGTCACCAAGCTCGTGGTGTTGCGCGTGGTGTCCAACGCCGTGCGGCACACGTCGAGGAATCCGGACTCGTCCAAAATCAAGTGGTCCGAAGGCGCCACGACCACCGAGGCCTGCGGGTCGCGCGCGGCGATGATGGCGTTGGCGTAGGCGATGCACGGGGCGGTATTCCGCATGAAGGGCTCGCACAAGATGTTCTCGGCGGGCATCTCGGGAAGGTGCGAGGCGACTTGATCGCGGTACCGGGCATTGGTCACCACCAAGATGTTCTCGGCGGGGACGAGCTTTTCCAAACGGTCAAACGTCATGCGAATCAGGGAGCGACCCGTTCCGAGGATGTCCAGGAACTGCTTGGGCTCCGCGCTTCGCGACATGGGCCAAAACCGCGACCCGATTCCGCCGGCCATGATGACCGCGTAGGTGTGTGCTTCGTGGGCCATGGGTGTCAGCGTGGGGGTTGTGAAGGGACGGACCACTCAGGGCACGTCGGACACTTTCCTTTGGAGGCTTTGGTTGTGGTGCAGCCCGCCAAACACAGGGCGAGCAGGGCCAAGCAAAGTCCAATTCCTTTCTGGTTCATGGCCGCGAAGTTAGCTTGTACCTTCGTCCCATGGGTTTGTTCTTCCACATCGGCCGCTACGCTTCCTTCATGAGGAGTGTGTTGCGTCGTCCGGAGCAAGGCGCGGTGTTCCGCAAATTGCTGGTGGCGGAAATGAACGCCATTGGGCTCCAGAGCTTGGGCATTGTGGCCCTTTTGAGTGTCTTCATGGGGGCGGTCATTTGCATTCAGACCGCACACCAAATCGGCGGATGGATCCCCGTGTACACGATTGGATTCACGGTTCGTCAGACCATGATTTTGGAGTTCAGCCCCACGTTGATCCCGGTGATTTTGGCGGGCAAGGTGGGGTCCAACATTGCGTCTCAGCTCGGAACCATGCGGGTCACAGAACAAATCGACGCCCTTGAAATCATGGGCGTCAACAGCGCGGGTTACCTCGTGCTCCCCAAGATGATCGCGGCCCTCACGTGCATCCCGTTCCTCGTCATCCTGAGCATGGCCCTTGGCATCGGAGCAGGATTGTGGGTGGGCGTCTCGACGGGGGTCAGCTCCGCCGCGGACTTCGAGTACGGCATGCAGATCGATTTCAATGCCTTTGACGTGACGTACGCCCTGATCAAAACCTGCGTGTTTGCCCTCATCATCAGCTCGGTGAGCGCCTATCACGGGTACTTCACCTCCGGCGGCGCACTTGAGGTGGGACGCAGCAGCACCAAGGCCGTGGTCTATGCGGTGGTGATTGTGATGGTGGCGAATTTGTTGTTGACCCAAATGCTTCTCGGCTAAAAGACGCGGGCGATGATTGAGATTCACAACGTGTCAAAGTCCTTTGGAGACCAAACCGTCTTGCGCGAAGTCTCCGCCCAGTTCCACCCGGGGAAGGTCAATTTCATCATTGGCCGAAGCGGTTCGGGGAAGAGCGTCCTGACCAAATGCACGGTCGGACTCCTCGAGCCAGACCAAGGTCACGTCACCTACGACGGCCGCAACTTCACGGAAATGGACCGCCAGGGCCGCAAGGCCGTCCGCCAAGAAATCGGCATGCTCTTTCAGGGCAGCGCCTTGTTCGACAGCATGACGGTGGCGGAAAACGTGATGTTCCCCTTGCGCATGTTCAGCGACGCGACGGAAGCGGAGATGCGCGACAGGGCGGCCTTTTGTCTCGAACGCGTTGAATTGACCCATGCCACGGACAAATTTCCCTCCGAGCTCAGCGGCGGGATGCAAAAGCGCGTGGGCATCGCCCGGGCCATTGCGATGAACCCCAAGTACCTCTTCTGCGACGAACCCAACTCTGGGCTGGATCCCCAAACCGCCATCGTCATTGACAACCTCATCGAGGACCTCACACGCGAATTCAACATGACCACGGTGGTGGTCTCCCACGACATGAACAGCGTCATGGAGGCTTCGGATTTCATTCACTTTGTCCACCAAGGCCAAATCGCCTGGAACGGACCCACCTCTGAGCTCTTGACCGCGAAAAGCGAGGCGCTCAACGAGTTCATTTTCGCCTCCAAAATCATGCGGGAGTTGCGCAAGACCATCTCATGAGCCACGACGCGAAAGAGAACTTCATTCCCTACGCTTTGCCGCGCTTGAAGCCTGAGGAGATGGTGGCCCAGAGCTTGGCGTTTTACCAGGAAATGGACACCCGCCGCAGCGCCCGCATCTTTTCACCCGAGCACATTCCACTGGAGGCGGTGCGTCACTGCATCGACACCGCGTGCACCGCCCCGTCCGGCGCGCACAAGCAGCCGTGGACCTTCTGTTTGGTGACCAACCCCGAATTGCGGAAGGACATTCGTCGCGCCGCCGAAGAGGAGGAATTCCGCAACTATCACGGGCGCATGAGCCAAGAGTGGTTGGAGGATTTGGAGCAGTTTGGCACGGACCACATCAAGCCATTCATCGAAGACGCTCCTGCCCTGATTGTCGTGTTCAAGCAAGTGCACGACACCCCAGAAAGGGGTGGGAAGCGCGCCAACTACTACGTCAACGAGAGCGTGGGCATCGCCGTGGGCATGCTGCTCACCGCTTTGCACCGCATTGGCCTGGTGGCCCTGACTCACACGCCCTCGCCCATGGGCTTTTTGGCGGAGGCCCTGAAACGACCCGCCAACGAACGGGCCTTTCTCAACATCCCCATTGGGTATCCCGCGGAGGGGATGACCGTTCCGGATTTGACCCGGAAGTCCCGGGCCGAGGTTTTGGTGGAGTACCCCTAAACAGGTTGTTCACGGCCAAAACGTTTAAAAGTTTCAAACATCTGCGCGCGGTGCTTAAAGCGTGCCGTTAATTTGCGGCCGAATTCACACACTGAATACAACCCAATATCATGTCTGATATCCAAGAAAAAGTGACCGCGATCATCGTGGACAAGCTCGGCGTTGACGCCGGAGAGGTGAACACTGACGCCTCGTTCACGAACGATTTGGGAGCCGACTCCCTCGACACCGTGGAACTCATCATGGAATTCGAAAAGGAATTCAACATCGCCATCCCCGACGACCAGGCTGAGAAGATCAGCACGGTGGGCCAGGCGGTCGATTACATCTCGCAGAACGCGTAAGATTCAGCATTCGCTGAACCGGTTCATTTCTTGAAGCCATGGAACTCCGTCGCGTAGCGGTCACTGGGTTGGGGGCCATCACCCCCTTGGGCAACGATGTGCAAACGTTTTGGGCCAATGCGGTTCAAGGCGTGAGCGGTGCTGCGCCCATCACCCGCTTTGACGCCACCAACTTCAAGACGCAGTTTGCGTGCGAAGTCAAAGATTTCGACTCCTCCGAGTGGATTCACCGGAAGGACTCGCGCAAAATGGACCTGTTCACGCAGTACGCCGTCGTGACGGCGGAAATGGCACTCAAGGACGCCGGCCTCTCTGTGGAGGCCGGCAACCTTGACCCCGATCGGGCAGGTGTCATTTGGGGCTCGGGCATTGGAGGTTTCCAAACCTTTATGAACGAGGCCAAGAACTTCTACACTGGAGACGGCACCCCGCGCTTTTCGCCGTTCTTCATCCCAATGATGATCACCGACATTGCGCCGGGTCACATCAGCATTCGGAACAACCTGCGCGGACCGAACTACGCGACGGTCTCGGCCTGTGCGAGTTCCACCCACGCCCTCATCGATGCCTTCAACACCATTCGCTTGGGCAAGTCCGACGTCGTTGTGACGGGGGGCTCTGAAGCTGCGGTTGTGGAAGGGGGCATCGGGGGCTTTAACGCCTTGAAAGCGCTGTCCACCCGCAACGACGATCCCGCCCGGGCGTCGCGTCCCTTTGACGCCACGCGCGATGGATTTGTGCTCGGCGAAGGGGGTGGTGCGATCATCCTTGAGGACCTCGAGCACGCCCGTGCACGTGGCGCCAAGATCTATTGCGAGATGGTCGGTGGCGGCATGACCGCAGACGCCCACCACATCACGGCACCTCACCCCGAAGGATTTGGGGCGCGGAATGTGATGAAAAATGCCATGGACGACGCGGGATTGTCCCCTGCGGACATCGACTACGTCAACGTCCACGGAACGTCCACCCCACTTGGGGATGTGGCGGAAGTCAAGGCCATCCAACAGGTCTTTGGAGAATCGGCGTATGACTTGAATATCAGCTCCACCAAGAGCATGACCGGCCACCTCCTCGGAGCCGCGGGCGCCATCGAAGCGATGGCGTGCATCATGTCGATTGTGGACCAGGTGGTGCCTCCCACCATCAACCATGAAAACGAAGACGATCAGCTGGACAACAAGCTGAACTTCACGTTGAACAAAGCCCAAAAGCGCGAAGTCCGCGCCGCCTTGAGCAACACCTTTGGCTTCGGCGGCCACAACGCCTCTGTGGTGTTTAAAGCCCTTTCATGATTCGGTTGTGGCAACGTCTGACTCGGGCCACCCAACAGGGCCCTGATACAGACATTCGCACCCTGGTGCGCCGAGAATTTGGACTCAGGGTTCGACAGCGCCGCGCGTACGATGAGGCGTTGACACACTCCTCCATGCTGGACGGGGACAAGACGGGCTTGAAGAGCAACGAACGCCTCGAATTTTTGGGCGATGTCGTGCTGGACATGACGATGGCCAACTACCTCTACCGCGCGTTTCCGGAGGCGCAAGAGGGCGAGCTGACCAAGCGCAAGAGCCGCATTGTGAACCGCAAGAATTTGAACTTGCTTGGCAAGAACATGGGGTTGCATCACCTCATTCAGGCCAAAATGCGCCGCGAGGACATTCACGATTCCATGGTGGGCAACGCCCTGGAGGCCTTGATCGGCGCCATCTACCTCGACCACGGATTCAAGAAGACACAACGTGCCGTGTTGCTCATGCTCAAGCATTACGGCTTGGACGAGCAGGTCAACGAGACCCACGATTTCAAGAGTCAACTTCACCAATGGGCGACCAAGCGCAAGAAGAAATTGGCGTTTGAGGTGCTCAAGGACGACGACGCAGCGGGGGAGGAACGCTATGAGATCGCCGCCAAAGTGAACGGCGAGGTCTACGGCATCGGCATTGGCCGGTCCAAGAAGTTGGCCGAGCAAGAGGCCGCGCGCCGTGCGTGGAAGAAAGTCTACGACCGCCGCACCGCGTCGGGCGGAGGCGCAAAGCGTGGCCGTGACGACAAGTCCCAGGAATCTTCAGGCGAAGGGCGCCGTTCCCGGGGTGCAGGATCCTCCCGCCGCCGCCGCCCCGCCAAACCGAAGTCCGAGGCGGAAAACGCCCCCCAAGCTTCCAACGGCAAAGCGTCGGAGAAGGCTTCAGCCAAGGAAGGCGGCAAACCGCGGACTGGACGCTCGCGTTCACGTCGTTCGGGCGGCAACAAGCCGTCGGAATCGTCCAATTCGGCCAAGGCGTAACCCATGCTTCACACGCTTGAATGGGAATACACGCCGGACTATGAGCTCCTCGGTGTGAGTTCAGCCTTGGGATGTCACCGACTGGCGTGGTCGATGAATCGGGCGTTTGGATGGCGTTTGAGCTGCGACCAAGATGTGGTCATGGGTCAAGGCAAAAAAGAAGACACCGTGCACCCTTCCATGCGGTACGTGGACGAGGAAGCAGGCGTGGCCATTACCCTGATTTTGAATCGCCTTCCGGGAGGCATGTTGGCCAAGGGCGCTGCGGGTTTGGATTACCTCGTGATGGTCAACCACCATGAGCTCGCCGCCCACGAGGTGATCGCGACCCTTCGTGGATTGACTGAGGTGGCCTTTGTGACGGCGTTGGACCCGGAGGAATGCGGTGCCATGGAGCCCCTCACGGTGTTCGATTAAGCCTTCCTCAGCGCATTTCATACCCGAAATCCTTGCAGAAACGGCTTCTCCGACGATTTTTGCAGCCGGAAGGAAACGCCCCTCCACACCTTTACGCGCCGCACCTTATGACGCAACAACAACCGGTTACCAAAAGCACCAAAATCGTGGCCACACTTGGCCCTGCTTCTTCCTCGGAGGAGGTCTTGACGCAATTGATTTTGGAGGGCCTCAATGTGGCCCGCATCAACTTCTCTCACGGCGCCCACGAAGTGCACGGGGAGACCATCGATACGGTGCGCCGCATTGATGGCGAGTTGGGCACCTACACTGCGGTGTTGGCCGATCTCCAGGGACCCAAATTGCGTGTCGGCGAAATCGCCGGTGGTGAAATGGAACTCGTGGAAGGCGGCACGTTGACGGTCAAAGTGGGCAAAGGCGAGGGGAAAGACGGGGTCGTGTACACCGACTACGAAGCCTTTGCGTCAGATGTCAAGGTGGGCGAGCGCGTCCTTTTGGACGACGGCAAACTGGCCCTTCTCGTTCAGGAAACCAACGAGAAAGACACGGTGGTGTGCGAGGTCATCCACGGCGGACCTCTGCGTCCCCGGAAAGGGTTGAACCTGCCAGAAACGGAGGTCTCTTTGCCCTGCATCACGCCCAAGGATGCTGAGGATTTGGCCTTTGCCCTGGAGAAGGAGGTCGATTGGATCGGCTTGTCCTTTGTGCGGCGCGCCTCCGACATCTTGGAGCTTCAAGAGGAGATCAAGAAGGCGGGCAAGCATGCCCGTGTGGTGGCCAAAATCGAAAAGCCTGAGGCCATTGAGGACCTCGACGCCATTTTGGAGGCCACCGACGCGGTGATGGTGGCTCGGGGCGACCTCGGGGTGGAAATCCCCATGCAGGAGGTGCCGCTTTTGCAGAAGGAAATCGTGCGCAAGTGCATGGCGATGGGCAAGCCCGTCATCGTGGCCACGCAAATGCTGGAAAGCATGATCGAGTCGGCCACCCCAACACGCGCCGAGGTCAACGACGTCGCCAACGCGGTGCTCGATGGCGCCGACGCCGTCATGTTGAGCGGCGAAACGAGTGTAGGGAAATACCCCATCAACGCGGTGCGCGCCATGCGTCAGGTCATCGAAAACATCGAGGCCAAAGGCGAGGTGCAGTATCCGGAACGCCCCCCATTGTCTCCAGACGACGAGCGGTTCATCTCCGACAGCGTGTGCTACAACGCGTGCCGTTTGGCCCGTCGCACCAACGCCGCCGCCATTGTGACCATGACCTTCTCAGGGTACACGGCCATCCAGGTAAGCAGCCAACGGCCCAGCGCCAAGATTTACATGTTCACGGCCAACCGTCGGGTGCTGAGCCAAATGAGCTTGGTGTGGGGGGTGTACGCCATGCCTTACACCAAAATGGTCAGCACAGACCACACCATCGCGGACATCAAGTACATCCTGTACAAGGCGGGACGGGTGCGGGAAGGAGACTTTGTCATCCACCTCGCTTCCATGCCAATCGCCGATGCGGGCATGACCAACATGCTCAAGCTCAGCCGAGTCTAAGCAAGCGACAACAAGGCGGCGCGTCAGGGCGCAGGCCATGGGCGTTATCTTCGCGGGCGCAGCCCGCGTCAATCGGGCGGCATTGACCTCAATGACACTCCGCAAGCACACATGGCGTTGAAATTTCCGGAACGCGGCCCGTTGAACCTTCCCACCCTGGCCAAGGAGTGGTTGGAGGTGTGGGAACGCGAAAATACCTTTCAGCAAAGCATTGACCGCAGGCCTGCGGACAAACCCTACGTCTTCTTCGAGGGACCACCCTCGGCCAATGGCAAGCCGGGCATTCACCACGTGATGGCCCGCGCCATCAAGGACATTTTCTGCCGCTTCCAAACCCTCAAGGGCCACCGTGTTGAGCGCAAGGCGGGATGGGACACGCACGGCCTGCCCGTCGAATTGGGGGTGGAGAAAGAACTCGGAATCACCAAGGAGGACATCGGCACCAAGTTGACGGTGGAGGAGTACAACGACGCCTGCCGGAAGACGGTCATGCGGTACACCTCGGAGTGGAACGAGCTCACCCGCCAAATGGGGTACTGGGTCGACATGGATGCCCCGTACGTCACGTACCACACCAAGTACATGGAGTCGGTGTGGTGGCTCCTGGCCCAATTGCACCAAAAGGGCATGCTGTACAAGGGCTACACCATTCAGCCCTACAGCCCCATGGCTGGAACGGGATTGAGCTCGCACGAGCTCAACCAGCCCGGAACCTACCGCGACGTCAAGGACACGACCATCGTGGCGCAATTCCATGCCACTCCCGAATCCCGTGCAGCGCTGCTGGCGCAAGTCGGCCTGGCCGACGACGGTTTGCCGGTCGATTTCCTGGCGTGGACGACCACGCCTTGGACGTTGCCTTCCAACACGGCCCTCACCGTCGGACCGGACATTCGCTACGCGGTGGTCAAGACGACCAACCGCTACACAGAGGCGGCAGGCTACGTGGTGCTGGCCGAAGCCCTCGTGGGCAAGCAATTTGGGGACAAGAAGGCCCCAGCGCACGAAGTGGTGGCCACCTTGGACGGCCGAGACCTCGTGGGCATGCGGTACGAGGCGTTGCTCGATTGGGCCACGCCGATGGACCAACCCGAGAATGCGTTCCAGGTCATCCCCGGGGACTTTGTGACCACCGAGGATGGCACGGGGATTGTGCACACCGCGCCAACGTTTGGTGCGGATGACGCCCGGGTGGCCAAAGACGCAGGCGTTCCTGCCATGCTCGTCGACGACGGCACCGGCCATGGCGTGCCGTTGGTGGATTTGCAAGGCCGCTTTCGCGTGGGACCCTTTGCCGGGCGTCACGTGAAGGCGGAATTTGACCTGGACGCAGGGGAAGACGACAAGCCTGTGGATGTGGAGATCGCCATCCTCCTCAAGGAGCGTGGCCAGGCCTTCAAGGTGGAGAAATACGAGCACAGTTACCCCCACTGCTGGCGCACCGACAAGCCCATCTTGTACTACCCATTGGATTCTTGGTTCATCCGGGCCACGGAGGCGAAGGAGCGCATGATCGAGCTCAACAACACGATCACGTGGAAGCCGGAGAGCACAGGAACGGGGCGCTTCGGAAAGTGGCTCGAGAACGTCAACGACTGGAACCTCAGCCGCTCGCGCTTTTGGGGCATTCCCTTGCCCATTTGGCGCACCGAAGACGGCACCGAGGAGCGTTGCATCGGCTCCATTGAAGAACTGAAAACGGCGTGCGACGAAGCCGTGTCGGCGGGTGTCATGGCCGCCAATCCCTTCGCGTTTTTCACGCCGGGGGACATGTCCGATGCGAACTACGACGCGGTGGACCTCCACAAGCACGTGGTGGACGAGGTCGTTCTGGTGGCAAGCGATGGCCGCCCCATGCGCCGCGAGGCGGACCTCATCGACGTGTGGTTCGACAGCGGAAGCATGCCGTACGCCCAGTGGCACTATCCCTTTGAAAACAAGGAAAAGGTCGATGCGGGCGGCGCGTATCCCGCGGACTTCATTGCGGAAGGCGTGGACCAAACCCGCGGCTGGTTCTACACCTTGCACGCCATTGCGACGATGGTGTTTGACCAAGTCGCCTACAGGCGCGTGGTGTCCAACGGCTTGGTGCTCGACAAGAATGGCCAAAAAATGTCCAAGCGCCTCGGCAACGCGGTCGACCCGTTTGAGACGCTGTCGACTTACGGCCCCGATGCGACGCGCTGGTACATGATCACCAACGCCCAGCCTTGGGACAACCTCAAGTTTGACGTGGCGGGCATCGGAGAGGTCCAACGCAAGTTCTTCGGCACCCTCCACAACACCTACAACTTCCTCGCCCTGTACGCCGGTGCAGACGGTTACCAAGGAGGGGAGCAAGACGTGCCTTACGCCGATCGTCCGGAGATCGACCGGTGGATTTTGAGCCGCCTCCAAGGCCTCGTCGAGGAAGTGGACAGCGCATTTGAGGCGCTCGAGCCGACCCGCGCTGGACGCGCCATTCAGGACTTTGTGGTGGACGAACTCAGCAACTGGCATGTGCGCTTGAGCCGGCGCCGGTTCTGGAAGGGCGAGATGAACGCTGACAAGCAGAGCGCCTACCAGACCCTGACTACGTGCTTGCGCACGGTGGCCATCCTTGGTTCGCCGATTGCGCCTTTCTACATGGACCGCTTGTACCGTGACATCACGGGCCAAGACGAGTCTGTGCACTTGGCCTTGTTCCCTGCGGCTGACGCCGGACAGCGGGACGAAGGGCTTGAAGCGCGCATGACCTTGGCCCGCAAACTTTCTTCCCAAGTCTTGAGCTTGCGCAAGCGCGAAAAGATCCGTGTCCGACAGCCGTTGCGTCGCATCATGGTCCCCGCGCTTGACGATGCGACGGCCGGACACTTGTCGTTGATCTCCGCCTTGATCCGCAGCGAGGTCAACGTCAAGGAAGTTGAGATTTTGCGCGACGACAGTGCGTTTGTGAAGAAGGCGAAGGCCGATTTCAAGGCGCTGGGTCGTGCCATGGGTCCGCGCATGAAGGCGGTGGCCTCGGCCATTGGTGCCATGACCTCGGCCGACGTGGCCCAGCTCGAGCGCGACGGCGTGTTGGCCTTGGACCCTGGAGACGGTCATGGCTCCATTGAATTGACCACGGCCCACGTGACCATCCAAACGGAAGACATCCCCGGCTGGCTTGTGTCCAGTGAAGGTGGTGTCACGGTGGCGTTGGACGTCACTTTGGACGACACGCTGCGTGCCGAAGGCTTGGCCCGTGAGCTTGTCAACCGCGTCCAAAACCTGAGGAAAGACGGGGGATTGGACATTTCCGACCGCATTCGTTTGGCCGTGAATGCCGGGGAAGAAATTCGCCGTGCACTCGAGGCCAATTTGGACTATATTCGGACGGAAACGCTGGCCACGGAGGTGACTTGGACTGAAGATGAAGCCGGCGAACACTTGCAGCTCGAAGACGGTGCTTCGGTTTGGGCTCAAGTTGAAAAAAGCTGATTTGAAGCACTTTTGACAAAACGACATGGCTGAATTGCGATACTCAGACAAGGACCTCAAGGAATTTGAGGATCTCATTCATGAGAAGCTCGCCAGCGCGCGCGAAGACTTGGACCAGCTCCAGCGCTCCTTGTCCCACCGGGACGACAACAGCACGGAGGACACTGCGCCCACGTTCAAAATGATGGAAGACGGCTCCGAGACCATGAGTCGGGAGGAGACGGCACAATTGGCGGCCCGCCAGCAGAAGTTCATCCAAAGCTTGGAGAACGCGTTGTTGCGCATCAAGAACAAGACCTACGGGGTTTGTCGCGTGACCAACAAGCTGATTCCCAAGGAGCGCCTTCGCTTGGTGCCCCACGCCACGCTTTCCATCGAAGCGAAGCAGCGTCAATGACCCCGACCCTTCGACAGTTGGTGTGGCGCGTCCTCGTGCCCGTGCTTGCCATTGACCAGCTCATCAAGGTGTGGATCAAAACGTCCTTCACCGTGGGGGAGCGCTTGGACTTTGTGCCCGGCATTTTGGAACTGCAGTTCATCGAGAACGAAGGCATGGCCTTTGGGTGGGCGCTTCCCGGCGTGGCAGGAAAGCTCTTGCTGACGGGATTCCGACTGGTCGCGGCGGTCGCCATTGGGGTGTACATCTCTCGTCGCATCAAGGAGAAGGCTCCCAAGGGCTTGTTGTACAGCCTGACCTTTGTGTGGGCAGGCGCCTTGGGCAACATCATTGACAGCGCGATCTACGGTCGAATTTTTGGCCGTTCGGGATGGGGCACCTTGGCCGAGGTGTGGCCCTCCGAAGGAGGTTACGCACCGTGGTTTCAAGGAAACGTGGTGGACATGTTTCACTTCATCGTGACCTGGCCTGCTTGGTTCCCCGTGGAGGCATGGGCCGGACGTGAGGTCTTTCCTCCCATCTGGAACTTGGCAGACGCGGCCATTTCGGTAAGCGTCATTTGGATGCTTCTGAACCAAAGGAAGTACTTCCCCGTCGTCGCCTGACGACGGACGTGGGGTTGGCAAGGCAGCCCCCTTAGACGAGTTCGGCTTCGGGCGCGTCGACCCAATCGCCGTGTTCCCGAATCAGGTCGATCAAGGCGTTCACCGCTTCATCTTCTGGGACGTTGCGCTTGACGACTTCTTTCTCCTTGTAGAGGGTGATTTTGCCGGGTCCTGTGCCGACGTAGCCGTAGTCGGCGTCCGCCATTTCTCCCGGGCCGTTCACGATGCAGCCCATGATGCCAATTTTGACCCCCTTCAGGTGGTGGGTGACCGCACGGATTTTGGACGTGGTCTCTTGCAGGTCAAACAGCGTCCTGCCGCAGCTCGGGCAGCTGATGTATTCCGTCTTGCTGATGCGGGTACGGGCGGCCTGCAAAATGCCAAACGACATGGTGTTTCGCTTCGACAATGCCGTCTCTGGGGCGTCCACCCACAACCCGTCGCCCAACCCATCAATCATGGGGCCGCCGAGGTCCGTGGCCGCTTGAAGGGCCAAACGCTCGTCGTCGAGTCCCTGCCAGCTCCGGCGCAACACCACAGGCGCTCCGCAGTCCAGCTCATCCAAGGCGAGCACGGTGGTGCGCAGGTCGACCATGGCGTGAGGGTTGTCGGTTTCGACCACCCAAATGACGTCGCGCCGCATGTGCCCTTGGTCGTCGGACACCCGGCTTCGCAACGCAGGCTGGATTTGGGACCGTATGACACGAACCCAATGCACCACGCCGTCTTGCGGCGCAGGCAGTGCGGTCCAAGCATCGGCGGCATTCCAGAGGGGCTGGTGACGGTCGGGCCGCGCGTCAAGGGCGGTCCAGGCCTCGGCATCCATCAGCACTTGCAGGGTTCCAGGAAGGTCAAACGTCAACGCCCGGCTTCCGGCGTACACCACGTCGCACGCGGTGTCGGTCAAATTCCACTTGTCCAACGGCACACTGTACCGGTATCCCGCGCCGTACAAGCTCGCAGCTTCCACATCGGCGTCGCGCAGGGTGTGCACGACGACAGGCACGTGTTTGCCGCCGACATTGCCCACTTCCCAACACGCCCGGCGGGTGTATTCGAAGGGGTTGAGCGCGTGCGTCACAGGTGCAATGGGCGGGTGCCCTTGACGTGCGGCATAGCGCTCCACAAGCATGCGTCCGACAGGCATTTCGGCCTCGGGTTCTTCGGTCAGACTGACGCGCACGGTGTCACCCAATCCGTCCTCAAGCAGCGTGCCGATGCCGAGGGCCGATTTGATGCGGCCATCCTCCCCGTCCCCGGCTTCCGTCACCCCAAGGTGGAGGGGAAACGCCATGTCTTCTTGGTCCATGCGCGCGACCAAGAGTCGGTACGCTTGGACCATGACCTGTGGGTTGGACGATTTCATGGAGACCACCACATCGAAATACCCTTCATCCACGCAAATGCGCAAGAATTCAAGGGCGCTTTCCACCATGCCCAGCGCCGTGTCGCCGTAGCGACTCATGATGCGGTCCGACAGGGAGCCGTGGTTGGTGCCAATCCGCATGGCGCGTCCAAGCCGCTTGCACTTTTGGACCAGTGGGGTGAATTTTTCTCGGATGCGGACCAGTTCCTCGGCGTACGATTCGTCCGTGTACTCCAAATTTTCGAACCGCTTCTTGTCCGCGTAGTTGCCCGGATTGACCCGGATTTTCTCCACGTGGTCTGCGGCGATTTCGGCCGCGTTGGGCGTGAAGTGGATGTCGGCCACCAACGGCGTGTCGTGGCCCGCTGCGCGCAACCCCTCAGAGATGGCGCCCAACGCCTCCGCATCGCGCTTGCTAGGCGCGGTGATGCGCACCAACTCACATCCCGCCTCGATCATTCGAATGCTTTGGGCCACCGTGGCCGGCACGTCCAGCGTGTCGGTGGTGGTCATGGATTGCACGCGAATGGGGTTGTTCCCCCCGAGGGCGGAAGATCCAATCTTCACCTCGCGCGTGTTCCGGCGCTGGTAATTGAACGAATCGGGGCAGTAGGCGTCGTGTGTCATCGTGAAGGTTGCGATGTGAAGATAACCGCTGCGACGGGCGGATGTTGTGCTTGTGCGGCCTGTACTTTTGAAACATGCCTGAGAAGCCTGCATCTCCGTCCTCCAACGCCCCGGCCATTGTCGTCGGCGGTGTGGCTTACGGCGACCGTTCTCGGGTGGTGCGGTTGTTGACCCAAACGCACGGTTTGGTGCCGCTTTGGGTGGCCAACGCCGCCAAACAGAAGGCCTTGTGGCACCCCATGGCGCTGCTGGAGGTGGTGGACCTTCGCCAAGGCAAAGGAGGAGGGCTTTGGACCGCCCGAGAGTGCCGACGTGCGGAACCCCAAATCGCCTACCGCCGCGAACCTGCCCGCTCAGCCGTGGGCTTTTTCGTGGCGGAGGTGTTGTCCGGAAGTTTGGAAGAGGGGGCGCCGGCCCCCGAGCTGTACGACCTGTCCATGCGGGCGGTGCATTGGCTCGAGACCGAGTCCCGTGTGCCTTGGATTCACGTCAAATTCATGGCCGACTTGGTGCATGCACTCGGCATGATGCCGGGTCCGTGCCCCGGGGGCAAAACGCATTTTGACATCACCACAGGAGAGTTTGTCCCCTCGGAGTTGGCGCCCAAAAACGCCATGGAAGCCGCCACGGTGGCGGGCATGAGGGACATTGTTGGCATGGAGTTTGGTAATGTGGAGTCGCTGGATTGGACGCGGAACGAACGGAAGGCACTCGTGCTTGGAGGCCACCGATACGTGCAAGCGCAATTGGGCAAATCAAGAGAACTGAAGAGTTACGATGTGCTGGAAGCCCTTTTTTCGTGAAGTGATGCCGTGGCGCAATGGCGTGTTGGCGTGTCTTTTGGGCGCCATGTTTTCAGGGCTGTGCGCACAGCAACCGGCTGCGGACAGCACCTCCAAGCGAACCGCGTCTCAAGCGAAAGTGACGTCCAATGTGGTCAACAACGTTGCGGTCCAAAGCAACGGCCTGCCTGTGCCGTTCGCGACGGTGTTCAACACCAACACCGGACAAGCTGCCGTGGCCAATGCCGAAGGCGTCGCCGCAGTGCCAGTGTGGGGCGTGAACGACACCTTGCGCATCCAATCCATGGGCTACGAAACGGTGACGCTCGTTCCGGGCACGATGCCCCTCAACCTCATTGAGTTGCCCCAGTCCATGGTTGAGATTGAGGAAGTGGTGGTCCAATCGAATGCCGTGGCGACAGGTGCCATGATCCGGATGACGACGGCGAGCTTGGACCGGATGGCGGCCAAGATGCCCGTCCTCACGGTTGAAACCACAGGGGAATTGCTTCAAGGTTCGGGCCAAGTCCATTTGCAGATGAGCCAGCAAGGGGGAATCAGCCCTGTGCTGCGGGGTTTTGAGGCCAACCGGGTGCTGTTGGTGGTGGATGGGGTGCGCATGAACAACGCCATTTATCGGTCAGGACACCTCCAAAATGCGGGTTCCGTGGATCCGTTTGCCGTGTCCCAAACCCAGGTGGTCATGGGGCCCAGCAGTGTGCTTTATGGAAGCGATGCCCTTGGAGGGGTGGTGCATTTCGTGACGCGTCAGCCCGGATTCAGTCCAAGCGGTCTCGAGGTGGAGGGCAAGGTCCTGGGCCAAGGCTCCACCGTCAATGGGGGGTGGGCCGGCCACGGCCATGTGAGTGTCAAGGCGCCCAAATGGGGGTCGTTGACCAGCGTGTCGCGTCGCGCGTTTGGGGAATTGAGAATGGGCACGTGGCGCGCCCACGGCGACAGCACGTGGGGACGTGTTCCCTCGCTGGTGGCACGCGTCGAAGGTCGAGACACGCTGGTGGCCAACCCGGACCCCCACGTTCAATCGCCTACAGGCTATGACCAATGGGATGTCCAGCAACGGTTTCGGGCCAAGGTGCCGCGGGGCTACGTCGATGTGAATGTGCAGCACAGCACGACGTCCGACGTGCCGCGTTTTGACGTCTTCAACGATGTGGCGGGGGGTGTGCAGAAGTGGGCAGAGTGGAGTTATGGACCCCAAAAACGCACCCTCTTCGCCACGAACCTCGTCCAGGGCATCCGCGGTGCAGTGTGGCAAACCATGGCGAGTTACCAAGCCGTGGAGGAATCGCGCATCAAGCGGCGGTTTGGCCAGGACGACCGCATCACCCAACGCGAAAACTTGGACGTGTGGGGCGTCACGTCGGTGGTCCGCGGTCAGCGACGGAGCGTGGATTGGGAAACGGGTGTGGATGGGCAGTGGAATGATGTGGCCTCGGCGGCGACGGCGTTGAATCTGGTCACGGGTGTGACGCAGGCGGACTTGACGCGCTACGCTGACGGGGGGTCCACGATGCGCACGTTGGGTGCATTTGGTTCGGCCCGTCGGACCTGGGGGCCTCACACGTTGCGGGGCGGCGTGCGGTACAGCCACGCCGCGGTGCATTCCACCTTCTTGGACACGACTTGGCTCGACCTTCCGGTGCGCACGTTTGACCAATCGAAAGGCGCCCTGACGGGCAGCGCGTCGTGGAGCGCCAAATGGTCCTCGCAGCTTCAGACGCTGAGTGCGCTGTCCAGTGGGTTCCGACACCCCAACGTCGACGATTTGGGCAAGGTGCGGGAAAAAAACGGCTTCGTGCTGGTGCCCAACGCCGACCTCAAGCCCGAATACCTCTACACCGCGGAACAGGGCTTGACCTGGTCGTTGCGGCCCCAGTCGGATGTGTTGGTGGTCCAAGCCGCCGCGTTTGCCAGCCTTTGGCGGGACGCCATTGTCCAAGCGGATGCCTCGCTTGCAGGGGACACCATCCTTGTGGTCGATGGCGACTCTGCGCGCATCCAGATGAACCAAAACATCGACCGCGCCTGGGTGCGAGGTGCCCGTGTTGAAGTCTCGGGTCGCCTGTGGCCCAAAACCACGTTCCGGTCGGTCATCAACTGGACGCTGGGCTCGAGTTTGGACGACGCGGCCACGCCGCTGTCTCACATCCCTCCGACGTTTGGGGTCGTTGAGGTGGCACGAAAGGGCGCCATGACCCGCTTGAGCACGTCGGTGAGGTACGCTTTCGCAAAGGCCGCTTCGGACTTTGGGCCGGGTTCCACGGACAATTTGCAGGAGGCCCTGCCCACGGGCTCCCCGGGTTGGGCGACGTGGAATGTGGAAGGCGCCGTGCAGGTCACCGACCGCCTCGAAGTGCGGTTGTCGGGATTGAATTTGTTGGACCTCCACTACCGGACCTTTGGGTCGGGCATTTCGGCGCCTGGCCGGAACCTGCGCGCCACGCTCTCCGCACGATTCTGAGTACCTTCGAGGCATGCTGTACGCGGAGGTTGTTGGCCATGAGGCGCTGGGCGCCAAACTGCGAGAGTCCGTTCGCTCCGGCCGTGTGGCACATGCCCAATTGTTCGAGGGTCAAGAAGGCGCGGGCGCCTTGGCTTTGGCCCGGGCACACGCCCAGTATTTGACCTGTGAGCATCCGACGGAAGCGGACAGCTGCGGACAATGCACCTCGTGCAAGGCCCACGCCAAAATGCAGCATCCCGACCTCCACTGGTGCTTCCCCTTTTTCAAGGCGGACGGCCAGGAAAAGGCCACGTCGGAGCCGCACCAAGGCACGTGGCGCGAGGCCATGCTCGAAGGTCCTTACCTCGGCGTGGAAGACTGGCTCGACCGTTTGGGCGCAGACCGGAAACAGCTCTTCATTTCCGTCGACGAAGCGCTTGAGGTGAATCGCAAACTGGGCTTGAAGGCCTTTCACGGAGGGTGGAAGGTTTGGATTTGCTGGCTTCCCGAGACCATGCGTGTCGACACGGCCAACAAGTTCCTGAAGCTCATGGAGGAGCCCACAGACCGCACGGTCATGCTCTTCGTGACCCAGCACCCCGACCGATTGTTGGCCACCATCCGGTCACGCGTCCAGCGCATCCACGTGCCCAACCTTCGTCCCGAAGAAGCGGCGCATGGACTTGTGCAACGGTGGGGTGTGGATGCGGACATGGCCGCAAGTTTGGCCCATGTTTCGGATGGCAACTTGGCCCAGGCCTTGCGCATGGCGAAAGCCGGGCAGGATCAGCCTGACCTTGATCGCTTCTCCGCGTGGATGCGGTCTTGTTGGGCCCGGGATGGCCGCGCCATGGTGGAGGGGTCCGAGTCGTTTGCGTCCTTGGGCCGAGAAGGCCAAAAGCGTTTCCTTCATTACGCCTTGCATCTGGTCCGTCAAAGCATTGTGGGCCACTACGGCGCCAAGGAACTCGTGCGATTGACGCCAGCCGAAAGCGCCTTCCTCGCCAAGTTCAGCAAGTTCATTCACCACGACAACGTGATGGCGCTTCGCGAGGCATTGGAAGAGGCACACAGCGATGTGGCTGGAAACGTGAACGGCAAACTGGTGTTTGTCGATTTGAGTCTCCGTGCTCACCGATTGTTGCGCCTGTCGGCGAGTGTGGATTGACCTTCCGGTCTTACCTTCGGACCATGGGATGCGCAACGTGTAGCAAGGGGGCAGATGGTTTGCCCAGAGGATGTAAGAACAACGGACGTTGTGGTACGTGTGGATGCGGTTCGATGACCGTGTTTGATTGGCTCGAAGGCATTCCCCTCCCAGACGGTTCGTCGCCCTACGATGTGGTGGAATTGCGGTTCAAGAACAACCGCAAGCAGTACGTTCGTCGTCCCAACGCCATGACGGTCCACGTGGGCGACGTGGTGGTGGTGGACCTCCAGCCCGGTTACGATGTCGGGGTGGTGAGTTTGACGGGGGAGTTGGTGAAAAGCCAGTTGAAGCTTCGCAAAATCAAGGACGATCACGAGCTCAAGCGCATTGACCGCAAGGCCGATCAAGACGATTTGGCGCTGTGGCACACCGCCCGCCAACGCGAGGAAGACACCCTCCGTGAAGCCCGCCAAATCATTCGCAGGCTCGGCATCAGCATGAAGCTGACCGACGTCGAGTACCAAGGAGACAACGCCCGTGCGACGTTCTACTATACAGCAGAACAGCGGGTCGACTTCCGAGATTTGGTCCGGGAATTGGCCAGCACCTTCGACATCCGGATCGACATGCGCCAAATTGGAGCCCGCCAAGAAGCGGCGCGCATTGGCGGCATTGGTGTATGCGGTCGAGAATTGTGCTGCACGTCTTGGTTGAAGGACTTCCGTTCCGTCAGCACAGGTGCAGCACGCTACCAGCAGCTTTCGCTAAACCCTGGCAAGCTTGCTGGCCAATGCGGGAAGCTGAAGTGCTGTCTGAATTTTGAGCTCGACCAGTACGTGGAGGCAGTGAAAGAATTCCCGTCACCCAACGCCAAGATTCGCACGCCCAAGGGCAAGGCGGTGGTGTTCAAGATGGACATCTTCAAGCGCCTTGTCTACTTCCTTCAGCTTGGGGAGCCTGGCGCGTCACCCATCGCCATGAACGTCGAAGACGCAAATGAATTGATCGCCGCTTCAGCCAAAGGGGATGTGGTGGGCTCACTTGCCTCCTACGAACTGGAGGAAGAACCTGAGGAAGTGGATTCAAGCTTCGGCAATGTGGTGGGCCAGGAAAGCCTGACGCGTTTTGACGAAGCCAAGCGCAAGCGTCGCAGAAACAAGCGCCGGGGCAAGCCCGGTGGAGACAAAGCTTCCGCCCAGGGTGGAAAGCGTGGCCAAGGCGGCCAGCGCTCCCCCAAAGGTTCAGCCTCCGAGGGAGGAAAGTCCGAGGGCGACAAGCCAAGTCGCGGTCGAGGCAACCGTCGCCGTCGAGGCGGACAAGGTTCCAAAGGCGGCAACAAACCTTCGGAATCGTGAGGCTGGGGTGGGCGGTTGCGGCATGCGCCGTGGCCATCTGCGGATGCAACGAGCCCCCTTTGTTGGCCGAGACTCAAGACATCGAGCTGTCGGGTTGGGAGAGTACGGAAAGTGCCGTGTTTCATTGGGACATTCAAGACACCCTGCAACGGCACGACGTATTGCTTGACGTTCGTCACAGCCAAACCTACCCCTACTCCAACCTCTACGTCTTCTTGACCTACCGCTTTCCCAACGGGAAATCGCGTGTGGACACGGTGGAATGCACCTTGGCCGACGAGCGCGGGCGCTGGCGCGGGAGTGGATTTGGGGACTTGGTGGACCAGCGTTTCATGCTGAATCAAGGGGTTCAATTCCCCCTGAAGGGCCGATACGGCCTCGAGGTGAAGCACGGCATGCGTCAAGATCCGTTGCCGTCTGTGGCCAACATCGGCCTGAGGCTGGAGGCCCACCAAGGCGCTTCGCGTCCCTGAGCACGCAACCCAACGTCGCCGATTCAGGTCTCAGAAGGGAAGGACGTATCTTGCCGTCCCTGCAAACCTGATTGATTCTCCGCATTCATGACCATCTCTCTCCGCCCTTGGACGCTTACGTTGCTCTTGAGTTTGCTGTCCACGTCTTTCATCGCCCAAACACACACCCACGACGGCGTCACACCTTGTGGCTTGAATCACGCCGAAGAAATGTTGTTTTTGCGTCGGCCTGAGACGCGCAACGCCGCCATCGAGGCCACACGTGCGCTTGAGCTTGAAACGCAACAAGGTGCCACGGCAGCCCAACGGGAAGATGTGTTGATCATCCCCATTGTCTTCCACGTCATCCACTTCAACGGTCCTGAGAACATTTCCTCGGCGCAGGTCCATGACGCAGTGGATGTCTTGAACACCAACTTTCGCGCACTCAACGCCAACATCGACGAAGTCATTCCCGAGTTCGAGGACATTGTGGCGGACATTGAAATCGAGTTCCGATTGGCCCAGCGCGATCCCAACGGCAACTGCCACCCTGGAATCAACCGCATCGTCAGTGAATTGACCTATGTCGGGGATTCCGAGATGAAGGAGCTCATCCAATGGCCACGCAACAAGTACCTCAACGTGTGGGTGTGCGAATACGCAGCGGGTGCCGCGGGCTATGCGCTCTACCCCGGTTCGGTGAACGGCAACCAAAACGCCGACCAAGACGGCATCGTGTTGCAGCACACCTACTGCGGATCCATCGGCACCTCCAACTTGTATCGCTCGCGCACATTGACCCACGAGGTGGGCCACTGGCTCAACCTCCGCCACCCTTGGGGCAACAGCAACAACCCGGGTCTTGCAGACAACTGCGATGAGGACGACAACGTGTCGGACACCCCCAACACCATCGGGTGGACCAATTGCGGGAACCTTTACGGCGAAACGTGTGGCTCTTTGGACAACGTCCAGAACTACATGGACTACAGTTACTGCGGTCGCATGTTTACCCAAGGCCAAAAGGACCGCATGCGCACGGCAGCCCTGTCCTCTGTGGCCCAGCGCAACCAGTTGTCTACAGCGGCCAACCTTCAAGCCACAGGCGTGCTTGGCGAGGACATCTTGTGCGAGGCCACCTTCGATGTGGACCGACGCCTCATCTGTGTGGGAGACAGTGTCAAATTCACGGACCAGAGCTACCACAGTCCGTCCAGCTGGTCGTGGAACTTTGGAGATGGCGCGGTCACAGATGGCGCGGCAGGAGATGGCGTGCAAGAGCTGTACCACACTTATACGGAAGCGGGCTTGTACGACGTGACTTTGACGGTCGGCAACGGCACGGATGAGGTGGCCGGCACGGTTTCAGAAGCGGTCTACGTGATGGACGCAGGCGAAATGGACTTGCCCTTGAGCCAAGGCTTCGAGGCCGGCGAATTCCCGAGCAACCAGTGGTTCATCGAAGATCCATTGAACGATGGCACGTGGGAGCTGACCGACGACGCCGCGGCCACAGGTTCGCGCTGCATGTTCATTGAGAACTGGGGGAACAACGTGGAGTTCAACGACGATTTCCTCCGCACCGCCACCATGGACATGAGTGGCATGACCGAGATCCACGTGAACTACAAGTGGGCCTATGTGCACAAGGGCACGTCGGAAGCCTCCGAGACAGACGACCGTTTGCGCGTCAGTGTGACCGGAGATTGCGGCAACGATTGGGACCTCCGACGGATGCACCGCGGATTCACGGATTTGCCTTCCGCAGACCCGACGCCGTTCCCCTGGACACCTTCTGGGCCGGAAGAGTGGAACGAGTACACCATCGTGCTCGACAACGAAGAGTACCTCACGGAATTCTTCCGCGTTCAATTTGAATTTGAAAGCCGCCTGGGCAACAACATTTTCCTCGACGACATCAACGTGCAAGGATTTGGCAACACCGACGTGGCGGAAGCCATGAACGGCTTGACCAAGTCCTGGACCTTGGCGCCCAACCCCGCGGCCATGTCGTCGGTCATTTCCTTCCAAACCCGAGAGGGTGGCGTGGCCGAATTGACCCTTCAGGACGCGTCTGGCCGGGTGCTCTCGTCCACCCCGCAGACCCTGTCTGCGGGCAGCCACGATTGGCAAGTCGACGCCCCTGAGACCCCAGGGGTGTACCTGCTTCGTTTGACAACGGCAGGAGGGGCACAGCGCACGTGGCGCTGGGTCATTCAGTAAGCACACTCCGCATGGACACAAAAAAGCCCGCCAAACGGCGGGCTTTCTTTTTTTGTCTTCCAGCAGGTTAGGAGGGAAGGGTCACTCTTTGCTTCCAATCACGATGGACACACAGCCTTCATGCAAGATGGCGGCGTCGGTGTCGGGCACCTTGACACGGAAACGAAGTCGTTGGGCGTTTTCCATTCGGAAGTCCAAGTGGTCGGACCCGTCTGAGTTGCTCCAAATGCGAATGTTCTGTTCGTCGACCACGTCGAATTCCACCGCGCCGAGCACGGGGTGGGCGCAAATGGCCACGCGGTAGTCACTGCCTCCAAGGAAGGTCAGTTCGAGTTCCGCTTCATCTCCAGGGATGAGGACCGCGGAGTTGTAGTTGTCGTTTTGGACGTAGCCTTCCAAGAGGGGGAGGCAGTTCTTTTTGGTGAAGTTGCGGCACTGCGCGTTGGCTTGTGCAGCGAAGAGGGTCACCAAGGCGAGCAGGAGAGTGGTTTGCTTCATGTTGATGGACTTTACGCTCATTTCACAAGTTGGTTACGTGCGGTGGTCACCGCTTCGGTGATTTGGGCCAAAACTTCTTCACTCGCCGTGTAGCGAGGTCCGCCACCAATGATGATGGCGCCTCCGCTCTTGCTGATGTCGCTGCTCGCCTCCTCTCGGGTAACGGCATCAAACGCAGCCACCACGGGCTCGAGGGTTTGGATGACTGTGGTCAGGCCAGGAGATTGCTCGTAGCTGCTCACCAGGTCGATGACGTCTTCCATGACGAGCTTCTGCTCGGCGATGCGCGTCCGGAGCGCTTCGTTGGCGCTGTCGGTGTGACGCGTGGCTAGGTAGAGGCTTTCCAACCAACCGGCTGCGACCACCATGCCGCTCAGGTCTTCTTGACCGTTGGACTTGAGGCGCTCGTTCAAGTTGAAAAAGGCTTCAGAGACAATGGCCACCAAGGAATCTTGGCGCGCGCGGTTGGCTTCGGCGCGTTCGAGCATGTCGTCTCCAATGACGTCGCCCACACCGAGGTCACGTGCCAAGCTCTTCACCACCTCGAGGTAGGTCAGGGACACGGCGTTCTCTTCAAAAATGGTGGCGTAGCTAAGGTCTGCGCCGTAGATGCCCAGGTTCACTGCTTGCCGGTCGGCCGTCACGTAGTTGGAGGCAGACATGGCCGAGTGAAGGTGGTCCAAAGAGAAGGACGCGCCTGTGCGTTGAACGATGCGGGCCGTCTCCATCGGGGTGGGGGCGGCACGGAAAATCTTTTTGAGGCGCTTGGTCCGTTGGGTCACGGACGCACCTTCTGACAGGGAGTCTCCTGAGGTGGTTGGCCCCTGAGGTCCACCACAGCCCGCCAAGACGATCATGCCGGCGGCGAGGCTGAGAAACAAGGAATTGCGAAGCTTCTTCATGCGTGTTGGGATTGGTACGAAATTGGGAGTGCTTCCCCAGCATACGCATGACCGCCCTGAAAAGTTCTGCACGTCGGGTTGTGTACCGACAACACCCTGCAGGTCAGTGTGCCTCGAGCCAAGTTTGGCCGTGAGAGACCTCTACATCGAGGGGGACGGAGAGCTTGACGGCCCGCTCCATGCACCGCACCAGCAGGGCTTTCACGTCGTCCAATTCCGACTCTACGGCGTCCACCACGAGTTCATCGTGCACCTGCATGATGAGCTTGCTTTCCATGCCTTTCATCTCCCTGGCGACCTCAATCATGGCCACTTTGATGATGTCCGCGGCCGAGCCTTGAATGGGGGTGTTGACCGCATTTCGCTCGGCAAAGGCCCGCACGACGGCGTTGTTGCTGTGGATGTCGGGAAGGGGGCGACGGCGGCCCAACAAGGTGGTCGCGTATCCTGCTTCACGGGCTTTGGCCACGCAAGCTTGGGTGAAGGCGTCAAGGCCTGAAAACTGTTTGTGGTACGCCTCGATGATGGCTTTGGCCTCTTTCCGTGAGATGCCCAAATTCTCCGCCAACCCAAACGCCCCCTGGCCATACAAAATGCCAAAGTTCACGGCCTTGGCCTGGCTGCGTTGCTCGCGAGACACGTCATCCAACGCGACGCCAAACACCTTGGCGGCCGTGGCGGCGTGGATGTCTTCCCCCTTCTGGAAGGCTTCGATGAGCCCCTGTTCTTCGCTCATGGCTGCGGCGATGCGCAACTCCACTTGGCTGTAGTCGGCGGCGACCAACACGTGGTTGGCGCTGCGGGGTACGAAGGCCTTGCGGATCTCTCGACCCTGTGCGGTCCGAATGGGGATGTTCTGAAGGTTGGGGTCCTTGCTGCTCAAACGTCCGGTCGCAGCCACCACTTGCATATAGGTGGTGTGAACGCGGCCCGTTTCCGAATGAAGGAGGGATGGGAGCGGTTCGACGTAGGTGGAGCGAAGCTTTTTCAGCTTTCGGTACTCCAACACCTCGCCCACGATGGGGTGCTTGTCCTTGAGTTTGCTGAGGACGGCTTCGCTGGTCGGGTATTGGCCGGTCTTCGTCTTTTTGACCTTGGCGGGAATCTCGAGATGCTCAAACAGCACGTCCCCCAACTGCTTGGGAGAGTCCACGTTGAACGGCACCCCGGCGTGCCCTTGAATGGACTGTTGCAAGGCGTCCAATTCTTGGGCAAGCGTGTCACTGAACTGGGCCAAATGCGCGGTGTCGAGCGCCACGCCTTCCAATTCCATGTCCATGAGCACGGAGAGCAATGGCATCTCCACATCGCGGAACAAGGCGATAAGGCCTTCTTCTTCGAGCTTGGGGATGAGCAGGTCGGCGAGTTGCAACGTGATGTCGGCGTCTTCGCAGGCGTAGTTGACCACCTCGGCGGGTGGAATGTCGGCCATGGTTTTTTGGTTCTTGCCTTTTTTCCCCAGCAGGTCTGTGATGGGAATGCACTGGTAGTCCAAAAAAGCCTGCGCCAAGGCGTCCATGCCGTGGGGTTGGTCAGGCTCGAGCAGGTAGTGGGCGACCATGGTGTCTTCCAAGTTGGCTTGGGTGAGGTCCACGCCGTGACGCGCCATGATTTTGCCGTCGTACTTCAAGTTTTGGCCCACGATGGTGAGCTTGGGGTCTTCGAGCAAGGGCTTGAAGATGTCCCGAATGGCGGGCCACGTGCTGGGGTTGACAGGAACGTAACTGCCCGTGTGGGCTTCTGCACTGAAAGACATGCCCACCAACGACGCCTCCATGGCATTCAGCCCCGACGTTTCGGTGTCAAAGGCAAAGCGCTTGGCTTGGGTGAGGGTCTTCACCAACGCCTTCATGCCGGCGCCGTTGTCCACCAAGTTGTAAGTCACTTTGTCGGTGTCGAGCGCGCCGAGGGTGGAGGCGGCCGGGGCCACGTCCATGGCGGCGTCAAACATGCTCAATTGCCCTTCGCTGTCTTGGCTGTTGGAAGCCGAACGAGATGGCGGGTTCGCCGAAGCGGCAGGCGCAGCCGCAGTGGTGACGTCGCCGAGGATTCGGCGAGACAGGGTGCGGAACTCCAATTCCTCGAGGACGGGCGCAAGCACATCGGCGTTGGCCGGCTCAAGGGCCATGGCGGGAAAGTCCTCGTCAAAGTCAATGTCCAACACGATGGTGGCCAATTCGCGGCTGAGAAACGCCAGCTCGCGGTTTGCCTCGACCTTCTCCTTCATCTTTCCCTTGAGCTCGTGAACGTGCTCGTACAAGCCTTCCATCGAACCGTAGGCCTGCAGGAACTTGATGGCGGTTTTCTCCCCCACACCAGGCACGCCCGGGATGTTGTCCGCCGAATCGCCCATCAACCCCAGCAAATCGATGACCTGCTTGGGGTCTTCCAGGCCATAGCGCTCGCGCACTTCTTCAGGACCCCACACACTTGCGGGATTGCCTCCCCGGCCGGGCCGGAACATCCGAATCTTGTCTGTCACAAGTTGGGCAAAGTCCTTGTCCGGCGTCATCATAAAGACGTCAAACCCTTCCTTCTCGGCGCGCTTGGCGAGGCATCCAATCAAGTCGTCCGCTTCGAATCCCGGGGCCTGCAACACGGGAATCCGCATGCCTTCCAGGACTTTGACAATCCAGGGCACACTGAGCTTGATGTCCTCAGGGGTCTCGTCCCGGTTGGCCTTGTAGTCTTCGAATTGTTCGTTCCGCAGGGTGGGCCCCGGAGGGTCAAACACCACCGCCAGGTGCGTGGGTTGCTCCGAGCGGATGACCTCGAGCAAGGCGTTGGTGAAACCAAACACCGCAGACGTGTTCATGCCTTTGGTGTTGATGCGGGGGTTCTTGATGAATGCATAGTAGGCGCGGAAAATCAGCGCATAGGCATCCACCAAAAAGAGCTTTTTCTCAGAGGGAGAGGTGATCATGAACGGGGGTTCTTTACGAGTGGCACTGCGCTGCAGGCCTCTCCAAACATCAAGCTGCGCACCACAGGTCCGACATGGGCGGTGAACGCCACGAGGGTGGCTGGACCACCCGCCGTGGCACATCCTTTGACGATGACGCGCTGGTCGCGATAGTCGTCCAAGTTGAGTTGGGTGACGGCCATGCGCCATGCGTGTGCACGGGCGTCCTCCTCACTTCCAACCAAGGCTGTGGCGCCGAGGGCATTGAGTTTGGCGGTGACAAGCATCCATGCCCAATCGGGGAGGATGGCTTCGGTGCTGCACGCCAGGGCAACGATGTGGCCTGCAAGCGCACTGGCATCCCATGCCTTGACGTGGTCGCGAAAGGGTTGTTCTCGAAGAAGGATGCCTTGGTCAAGCCAGGTGCTCAAATCCACCACGTTCACCGGAGGCGGGGTCAGCAACGACGCCAAATCCAATTGGATCAATCCACTCTCTTCGACACGGTTGACGATGGGTCCTTCCATGTCCCGAAACTACGTCACGGGAAGGGCTGGAAAAAGGACGGAATCAGGCAATTCTCATGCCCGCGTCTGCGGATGCGGCGCGTGCTTCGCACATGGCCACGGCTTTCTCGACGATGGCGTCTGCATCGTAGCCACACTCTTTGTAGAGTTGGGCCTGAGAGCCATGCTCGATGTACCGGTCGGGCACCCCGAGGCGCGCCACCTTGGCGGCATATCCGTGCTCCATGGCCCACTCGGTCACAGCGCTGCCCATGCCGCCCTGAACGCATCCATCCTCGATGGTGATCACGTCCTTGAAGCGGCCAAAGACCTCGTGCAAAAGCACGTCGTCCAGCGGCTTGACAAAACGCATGTCGTAGTGGGCGGCCTGAATGCCACGCTTCTCGAGCGTCTCTGCAGCCTCAGTGGCTTCCGTGCCAATGGCGCCGATGCTCAAGAGGGCCACGTCGTTGCCGTTTCTCAGGCGACGGCCACGGCCGATTTCGACCTCCTCAAACGGGGTTTGCCAATCGACCATCGAGCCTGTGCCGCGTGGGTAGCGAATGACGAACGGGCCGTCGTGCTTTTGCGAAGCGGTGTACATCAAGTTGCGCAGCTCCTGCTCGTCCATGGGTGCGCTGACCACGAGGTTGGGAATGCATCGCATGTACGCCATGTCGTACACCCCGTGGTGCGTGGGGCCGTCGGCGCCCACGAGGCCGCCACGGTCCAAGCAAAAGACCACTTGCAGGTTCTGAATGGCCACGTCGTGGATGACTTGGTCATAGGCACGTTGCATGAACGTGGAATAGATGTTGCAGAAAGGCACCAATCCGCGGGTGGCCATCCCCGCGCTGAACGTCACGGCATGCTGTTCGGCGATGCCCACGTCGAAGGCGCGGTCTGGCATTTCCTCCATCATGAATTTCAGGCTGCAGCCGGAAGGCATGGCGGGGGTCACCCCAACGATGCGGCGGTCGGCTTTGGCCAATTCAATGATGCTGTGCCCAAACACGTCTTGGAACTTGGGCGGCTTGGGGGTGTTGTCCCCGCCTTTCAGGATTTCACCCGTTTCCTTGTTGAAGAGGCCAGGTGCGTGCCATTTCGTGGGGCTTCCGGCCTCGGAAGGTGCGTATCCGGCGCCTTTCCGGGTCACCACATGAAGCAGCTTGGGTCCAGGGATGTCTTTCAAATCGGCGAGCACCTTCGTGAGGTACTCCACGTCGTGGCCATCCACCGGACCGAAGTACCGAAAGTTCAGCGACTCGAAGAGGTTGCTTTGCTTCAGGACTGCGCTTTTGATGGCGTTCTCGACTTTTTGGGCAATGGCCTGGGCATTGGGCCCAAACTTGCTGATGCGTCCCAACAATTCCCACACTTCGTCCTTCACCTTGTTGTAGGTGTGTGACGTCGTGATGTCGGTCAAATACTCTTTCAGGGCGCCCACGTTGGGGTCAATCGACATGCAGTTGTCGTTGAGGATGACCAACATGTTGGTGTCCTCCACGCCCCCTTGGTTGAGGCCTTCGAAGGCCAAACCACCGGTCATGGCCCCATCGCCGATGACGGCCACGTGTTGGATGTCGCGCTGACCGTTGTGGCGGCTGCCGACGGCCATGCCGAGTGCTGCGCTCACGCTCGTGCTGCTGTGTCCCACGCCAAACGTGTCGTATTCGCTTTCGCTCCGCTTGGGGAAGCCGCTGATGCCTTTGTACTGGCGGTTGGTGTGGAAACGCTCGCGTCGTCCCGTCAAAATCTTGTGGCCGTAGGCTTGGTGTCCGACGTCCCACACGATTTGGTCCTCGGGGGTGTTGAAGACGTAGTGCAAGGCCACGGTGAGCTCGACGACGCCAAGGCTGGCGCCAAAGTGCCCTCCTTTTTCAGACACCACATCGACGATGAATTGGCGCAGCTCGTCGCTGACTTGTTGCAATTCCTCGGGCTTGAATTTGGCCCGCAGATCCGCAGGAAATTCGATCTGCGAAAGAAAGGGGCCGGCAGCGTAAGCATCCATGGGTCTGAGATTCAAGGTTGGAGGGATGTAACAAATCTAACCCCTTGAGGTTTCCTGAGACTCCAAAAGACCCCAAATCCCCTCAGGATCAACCGTCCCAAGGTGCCAAAAAGGGTGGTGTGTTCTCGACTCAGGCGAGCACCTGCTCGGCCAATCCTTGGAGGATGGCGCGGCCGTCGGCGTTGGCGAGGTCGTCGCTGCAAGCCCGCTCCGGGTGGGGCATCATGCCGAAGACGTTTTTGCCCTCATTGCACACGCCGGCGATGTTGAGGATCGCGCCGTTGGGGTTGCTCATGGCGTTGACCGCGCCGTTTTCGTCGCAATATTGGAACAAGATTTGGTCGTTGTCCTGCAAGCCCTTCAAGCCATCGTCGCCAATGAAGTAGTTGCCTTCGCCGTGGGCGATGGGAATCACAAGCGGCGTCTCGGTGTCACATCCTGCCGATACGGAGGCAGTGCGGGATACGGGCTTGAGGTGCACGTTGCGGCAAATGAATTTGCGGCTTTCGTTGTGGCGAAGCGTCCCGGGAAGGAGCCCGGCTTCGCACAGGATTTGGAACCCATTGCACACGCCCATCACGCGGCCGCCGCCATGGGCAAACGACACGACTTCCTCCATGATGGGAGAGAAGCGCGCGATCGCGCCACTGCGGAGGTAGTCTCCGTAACTGAAACCGCCGGGAAGCACAACGGCTTCAACGCCTTGCAGGTCTCTGTCTTTGTGCCAGAGCTGCACCACGTTGAAGCCGAGGTCGTGGCTCAGCGCATGGACCATGTCCATGTCGCAGTTGGAGCCGGGGAAGGTGACAACACCAATCTTCATGGTGCGAAGTTCGGCATTGTCACCTTCCTGTGCACGCGTTTAGCGCACCATTTTCCAAGTCCGAATGCTGTTGGTGGGTTCGTGCACCAAACGCAACAACACCAGTGCGGGCCATTGGTCGCCTTCGATCCAGATTTGGCCGTTGCCATCGGCACCCACAGGCGTGCACAGCTGACGTCCAGTCAAGTCGAACACGTGGACCTTCATGCCTTCGCCGGCGGGCCCCAAATCCATCATCCATCCTGACTCGGTGGTCACGGGGGCGTGGATTTCGGTCAAGTTGCCCTCGGCCACATTGGTCACGAGGTTGCCCAGGTCGTCGTTGTTGCTGCCTTCACCTTGGCTTGCCACCACGGTCTTGCGGACGGTGTGGCTGCACTTGTCGTTCCACACGTTCAGGAACACGTCGTAAGCACCCGCCGCCTCAAAGGTGTGCGTGGCGTGGTAATCGTAGCTCGGGGTTTCCGTGTCGCCGAAGTACCAGGTTTGGCCTGTGATGTTGCCTTCGGAGGTGTTGGTGAAAGACATGGTCATGCCATTCACACCGTCGGTCAATCCGGCACTGGGCGCCGTGAAGTTGGCCTCCACGGTGGGAGAATCTTCCACCATGACGCGCACGTCTTTGGTGCATCCGTTGTCGTCTGTGACCACTGCGTAGTACTGACCCCCGGGCAGGCCGCTCAACGTTGTGCCTTCCGCGCCGTGATCCCATGCGACAGTGATGTCACCTGAACCGCCAGACACATCCAAATCAATGGCGCCCGCGTCGTGTTCACCACATGTCATCGGCGTGGTGGTTACGGCGACTTCCAAGTCGGAAGCCTCTGTGAGCGTCGCCTCCGTGCTTTTGGCGGGGCAGCCGTCGTTCACATCGTTGCTGTACGTCACCGTGTACGTGCCGGTCGGCAAGTTGGTCACGTCAAATTCCTCGCTCGCGGTGATGGATTCCACCAACGTGCCCTCTTGGTTGTACACGTCCACGGTCCACGTTGCGACAGACGCGCTGGTCATGTTGAATCCAGCCACACCGGTTCCGTCACAACCAGGAGACACCGCCGTCACCTCCAATTGAGGGCTCTGGGCCACTGCGACGGTGGTGGTTTTTTCACATCCTGCCTCATCGGTCACGGTCACTGAGTATTCGCCGGCTTCTACGTTCGTCAAGCTGGCTTCTTGGGTGCCATTCGACCACAAGTAGGTCACGTCGCCTGTACCGCCCACGAGCGTGGTGGATGCAGAACCGAGTTGATCGCTGTCACACATGGGTTGGCTTGCGCTGGTCAACGTCATGGGGACAGGCTGCACCACGGAAACTTCTTCCGTTTCAGGTGCACATCCGTAGGCCCCCAACAGTTGCAGTTCCACGGTGTAGGTCCCAGAAGTGACGTTGTCAAAGAACAAGGGCGTTTCTTGATCCAATTGGGCATCCACTTCCACGCCTTCCTCGTCACGCAGGATGACGTCGTATCGCGCAGATTCGTGCATGGCGTCCACCTCAATTTCCGCATCCTCGATGCCGTCACATGTGCCGTCGGTGGAGGTCACCAAAACTTCAGGTGCGGACAACACCGTCACGTTCAAGGTGTCCTTGCAACCGAAGTCGTTGGTGGCCACCACGGTGTAGGTTCCACCTTCCAAGTCAGAGATCTCTGCGCCTGTCGCCCCGTGGCTCCAGTCGTAGGTCACATCCTCTGTGGCCACATTGGCCACCACGGTGCCGCCGTCGCCACAATCGTGGGTCACGTCCGTGGCGATGGCCAAAGAAGTGGGGCGAATCACAGTGTGCGCGCCCGCCACGGCGCCACAGCTCATGCTGCCCTGGTTGTCGATGGTGTAGGTGTAGGTGCCTGAGGCCAAGTCGCCAAACATCACGCCGACACCTTCGTCATCCAATGTGCCTTCGAGACTGTTTTCTTGGGCGTCAGTGAGGGTCACCGACCAGGGTCCATCGCCCGTAGGCAACACCTCAATTTGGGTTGGGCCTTCGCCCTCGCAACCCGGTGAAGCGAACGCGACACGCGCTGGAGGCAACAAGTAAAGGGTTCCCACGATGTACGTGTGGTTCTCGCCAGAACTCAAATCCTTTTCGATCAACGCACCCATCTCGAGGGGCTGAGGCTCAGCTTCATCTGTCAATTGAATGAAAACGCAGCCTTCATTCCAATCCAGGTTGGTCACCTCAAAGCTGAAAGCGCCATCGAATGGAGCGTTGGCTCCCAACGTGAGTTCAAAGGCCGCAATCGGCTCGCGGTCGAAGTCAACTTGAGCAATGCCATGTTTCTTGTCCTGCGAGTCGTTCAGGTACAAATCGCACGCGCTGTATGGTGAAGTCGCATTCACGCCGTCTTCCGTGGCGTTGAACTCCAGGGAGGCACCCTCCGAGATGGCGACTTTGCATTCATCTCCGAAGCCACTGGGGTTTGACACGGCAAAAGTGATGCTTCCGTCCAACGTGACCGAGCTCGTGGCAAAGGCGCCGTTGGGCGTCGCGTCGGAACTGTTCAGACTGAATGCCTGTCCTTGTGCGGCATCCGTTGGGGTGTACTCGCAGGCCACGCTTGGCTGCAAGGTTGTGCCCATGCCATTGGTGGACAAACCGTCCACATAGATGTCCCACTGAAGCGTGTTGGTATTCCAGCAACGCAACGCAATGCGGTCTTGGCCCATTTGGGCGTCAAGTTGTTCCAAGTCGTAGTTGCCATGGGTGGTGTTTCCGAACAAGCCAGAGAAAGATCCTGCAGCGACCTCCATGCTCACCTCACGTGCAGGCATTGTGCCTGAGTAAGTGAGTGTGTATGTTTCACCAGGTTGCAAAGAGAGATAAAGACCTTCCCACACCGGCAAAATGTCATCTGCAGACCCGACTTTTTGGTAATTGTAAAACGCATCGGCACTCCAGTAGGCAATGTTGGCATTGCCCGTTTCCACATCGGCCCCGGCAAACCCAATCGTCGGGAAATCGCCCACCAATTCAGACACAGCCACTCCCTCGAGGCCAAGGGCAATGCGGTGTTGCACGATCGGGGTGGTGCGGTTGGCAATGGCGGGCAAGATGATCTGACGTGTGACCAGTCCCAAAACCTGCGCATCAGGTGAACGCATCACAGTTGCGCGGCCTTGTTCATTTTCCGTCAAGATCAATTCACCGAGCGCGTCAACAATGTTGACCGTGGAGTTGTCGACATCCAAGTTGCCTTTCACGGTCACGCTTCCCTCGATGTTCAGCGTGGTGTTTTGAACCGACAACGACCCCAAGGTCATGTTGCCATCCAACACTTGGTTGCCCAAAATGTCATTGGCAACCAAAGTCGTTGAAGTCAAATCTGAAGCTCCAGATGCCAAGAAGTTCCCAGAGAACGTCATGGTGACACCCACAAGATCGAGCAGCGTGCCCGCAGGCTCAATGAGGAGAGAATAAAATTCCACATCTCCAATCATGGAGACTTCGTGGGCCACAAAGACATTGTCGCCTGCCGTAGGAACGCAATTGCAGTCCCAGGTGTTGGCTTCTGACCAAATGCCGCGCGCCACCGAAGTGATGTTCGAGCGATCTCCGCGGGATTGCAGAGTAGACAAGCTGGCGGGGACCATCTCAGTACCTTCGGTGTCGTGAGGTACTTGTTGCTGCTCCTGCCAAATGGCGTGCGCCTCTTGCAAGGCAGCGGGATCAATCGCGATGGCAGGGTGTTCGAAGTCCTGACCCCAAGAGAAGAGGGTCGCGAAGAAGAACAGGGGTGTAAGAATTGCTCTCATGGCAAAAATCGGATAGGGTTCGTCTTCGCCTTACGCGCCCTGTTCCAAAAAGGTTACAATTCGGTTGGCCTTGTGTATTTTTGCGCCCAAGCACCACGACCATGAATACGCAAGACATCATCACCCCCGTCGCCCAGTTCATTGAATGGACCTTCAACACTGTGTTGTTGCCCATCAGCAACAGCTTCAACTGGGCCGTGATTGGCCTCGGACTTGTGGGATTGTTGTTCTGGTTGCGCCTTCAGAAGAAGTACAACGTCCGCGCAGAGCAGGACGGCACCATCATGTAAGTGCGAATCAAACGAAATTCAGAGGGCCTTTCCGTGAAAGCGGAGGGGCTTTTTTTTGTCCGGGCATGGGCCCGAAGAGGCTCAGAGCAAGTCTTGCCCGATGTCTCGGCGGCAGTGCTTGCCGTCGAAGCTGATTGAATCGGCAAGGGCGTAGCTCTTTTTCAGAGCGTTCTCAGGATTTGCCGCCATGGCAGAGCAGGCGAGCACCCGCCCCCCATTGGTCACCGCGTTCCCTCTGGACGTGGAGGTTCCGGCGTGGAAAAGCAGGGCATCTTTTTCGAGTCGCTCTGGGACAGAAATCGTCTTGCCCTTCTTGTATGCGCCCGGGTATCCCTCGGAAACGAGCATGACTGTGGAACACGTGCGTGGGTCGATCTGCAGGTGGTACTCGCTGAGAAGTCCTGCCCCCATGTTTTCAAAGAGGTGCAAGAGGTCGCTTTGGATGCGCGGCATGATGACCTCGGTTTCGGGGTCGCCCAAGCGGCAGTTGTACTCCACCACGTAGGGGTCGCCGCCGACCTTCATCAGGCCAAAAAACAGGAAGCCATTGTACGGAATGCCGTCGGCCGCCAGCCCTTTCACCGTGGGAATGATGATTTGGTTGATGGCTTTTTCATGGAATTCGGCGTCCATGAAAGGCACAGGGCTGACCGCACCCATGCCGCCGGTGTTGGGTCCGTTGTCCCCTTCGCCGATGCGCTTGTAGTCTTTGGCGGAGGGAAGCAGGTGGTAGGCCTTGCCGTCGGTGACGGCAAACATGCTGCACTCGATGCCGTCCATGAACTCCTCAATGACCACGCGTTCCCCTGCGGAGCCGAAGGATTCTCCGGACAACATGTCGCGGATGACGCGCTGGGCTTCTTCGAGGTCTTCGGTGATGATGACCCCCTTTCCCGCGGCCAAGCCATCGGCCTTGAGCACGTAAGGCGGTTTCATGGTGTCCAAGAAAGCGATGGCTTCGTCCACCTGGGTTCCGTCAAACGAGCCATAGCCCGCCGTGGGGATGTTGTGGCGACGCATGAAGGCTTTTGCGAAAGCCTTGCTGCCCTCCAATTGGGCGCCTTCCTTTCGGGGTCCAACGACCACGAGTTCAGGATGCTTTCCGCAATCCAAGAGGTGGTCCACCAGGCCCTCGACAAGCGGGGCTTCGGGGCCGACCACGACCATGTTGATGCCGTGCTTTTTGATGCTCCGGCTGACGGCATCATGGTTGGAGACGTCCAATTTGAGGTTGGTGGCCACTTGGGCAGTGCCGGCATTGCCGGGCGCCACAAAAAGTTGGGTGAGGAAGGAGCTTTGGGCAAGCTTCCAAGCCATCGCATGTTCGCGGCCTCCCGAGCCAATCAACAGGACATTCATGCATCCAAAAGTAAGCCACCTCTGAGGGTGCAACAACGCGGGTTTTCCACAACGAATGGGCACTTGCCACGAGGTCAAGCAGGCGCTGAGAACTACCTTCGGCTTCGTGCTGAGTGTCGTCATCATCGCCAAAAACGAAAGCCACAACTTGCCGTGCTGCTTGAAGTCGGTGCAGACCGTGGCCGACGAAGTGATTGTGGTGGACAGCGATTCGACCGACGGCACCCCGGAACTTGCAGAATCACTCGGCGCACGCGTGTTCCAAAGGCCCTTCACCACGTATGCAGACCAAAAGAACTGGGCTGCAAGTCAAGCGACGCAACCGTACATCTTGAGCTTGGATGCGGACGAGGCCTTGGGTGAGGCGTTGTTGGCTGACATCGAGGCTTGGAAGTCCCGTCCGCGCCACGCGAACGCAGCGTGGTCCATGCCTCGCCTGACCCATTATTGCGGGGATTGGATCCGCCATGGAGGATGGTACCCGGACCGCAAAATCCGCCTTTGGTCGGCGGGTGCTGGCGAATGGAAACCTGCGACGGAAGGCGGGATGTTGCACGAGTCCTGGGTGCCTCACCACGGTGTCGAGGTGCTCGAGTTCGACTCGGACTTGCTCCATTACAGCTACCATACCACGGCGGACCACCAACGCCAATTCGCGAAGTTTTCACTTCTCGGTGCAGAAGATGCCGTCCGTGCAGGCCGCACTTCTTCCTCTCTGAAACCCTTCGCCCGGGCGGCGTTTCAGTGGTTCAAGCAGGCCATTGTGCAGTCGGGGTGGCGGGACGGCCGCGCGGGTTTGCGCGTGGCCAAATGGAGTGCCGTCGCCGCGTTTTGGAAGTGGACCTTGGTCAAGGCGGCTCCGTCCCACCGCGCGTGGTCGCGTGTGGCCATTGTTCGCTCAGACGCCCTCGGTGACAACATTTTGACCTTGCCCTTGGCCGGAGCCTTTCGCAGGCTGTTGCCCCACGTCGAGGTGGTTTGGATTTGCCGGCCTTATGCCCGTCCGGTGGTGGCCAAATCGAAGGCCGTCCACAGCATTCGAGTGTGGGAGGAAGCCAGCATGGATGCGGAAGCGGAAGAAGCCTTGTTCGCGGGAGTGGATGCGGTGGTGTTCGCCTTCCCCGAGCCTCGTCTGCTCGCTGCGGCCGCCCGCGCGGGTGTGCAGGTCAGGGCGGCCACGGGTCGACGTTGGGCATCTTTTCGTTGGGCCAACCGCCGCATGTGGCGTTCGCGGAAGCACACCCCCGAGCACGAGACGGCGCAGGGGTTGAGGTTGCTTCACGGCTTGGGTTTGCCCGCCCGATGGCGCTTCCCAGAACGCCAAGATTGGATGGAATTGATGGAGTGGCACACTTCAAGCGCTGGTGACCCTGTGTCTGAGGGCTTGGACGGTGCTGTGCTGTTGCATCCAGGCAACCATGGCTCTGCCAACGGTTGGTCCTTGACGCGGTTCGAGGACTTGGCCAAGGCGCTTTTGGCCGAAGGCGTATCCGTGGTGGTCACGGGATCGGCGCAGGAACGAATCGCTTTGACACCATGGTTGGAGCGGATGTCGGGAACGCCAGGCTTCACCGATGCCGTAGGCGCATGGACCCTCGCGCAGTTGATGGACGCTGTGACCCAAGTGCGGTGTGTGGTCGCGTCGAGCACCGGGCCGTTGCACATGGCTGCTGCCCAAGGCACGCCGACGGTGGGACTGTACCGGTCGGATGCGCCGTTTTGGCCTGAACGATGGGGGCCGTTGGGCTCCGGCGAAGTCTTGGCGACCTCTGAGGTCGAGGCGGAGGGCGGCTTGAACCTCTCCGTGGAAGAGGTGCTGGCCGCGGTCCATCGGGTGAGGGCGTAGGACGTCACTCAGTCTGTCTGAGCGGGCCGTCGTAAGGCGCCAAACAAGGCGAGGAAGCTGATGACCACCCCGGCTTGGGTTTCCCAAGCGTCCTCAAAAACACAACTCAGCGCCACCACCACGCCGCCCCACAGGGCGAGACGACTGTGTTTGCCAATGCCTTGATGCCACGCGCGTGCAAATCCCATCCACAGCAACATGGCGATGAGTCCACCTGAGATCCCCCAGGTCAGGTGCTGCATGTGGGCGCGGTGGCGGTGGGGCGCAGCCAAATGAGATCCGAGTTGCGCATAGGCCTGTTCCATGGCCGAGGAGGTGTCGCCCATGCCGTGGCCCACCCAAAAGGACTGCATCCACGCGTGCCATCCCGCGCGCCAATGGGCGAAGCGTTGGAAGAGGGCGTGGCCAGAGGGGTTGCCGCCGTCCTGCCAGACTTCCCATTCCCGTCGCAGCTCACGCAAGCGCAACCGAAGTCCTTTCGCGGGAATCGCGTGGGTGGCGCCCTGTTCAATGGCCCGAACATCTTGGGGGGTGAGTTGCAGGATGTGCTCGCCGTCCTTGGGCCACCCCAGTGAGGTCAGGTATCGAGGCAGCCGATCGCGGACCGTGAAGCCGGCCGCGTTGGGTTCGAGGAGGGGGAGGTCGCTGATTTGGGACCAGGCATCTTCCCATTCCATGGGGCACAGGTAGAGGTGGAGGCGATGACCACCTTCGGACACCACCCGCTCAGGATGGTGGATGTAGGCATGGCCCTGCGCGGTGAACGCGGGAAGTTCCGCCTCAGAAACGGGGAGGGGCACCGGCCGAAGCCACAAGGTCATTCCTCCTGCCAGGGCCAAGGTAATTGCCATGGAGCCCGCCAGCAGGCCTCGCCGCGCGGACGGGGAAAGCCGATCCCACAGCACCCAGACCAAGGCCAGGGGCCACAGAAGGGCGCTCGTGAGCGAGCCCGTGACCGCCGTGAAGAGGGCCCAAAGGGCGCCAAAGAGGAGAAGGCCGGTCTTGGATTGATGCGGGGCGCCCCAAACCCATCCGAGGGCGGCCAACATGGCAAGCCGGATGTGGGACATCCACGGCGTCCAGTCCCTGCCGGCAAGGACTTCTCCCTGACCCACGCGCCATGCGCCCCATGCGAGGGCGCCGGCCATGGCCAACGCGGCACTTTGGAAGACCCATTTGGCGGTGAGGTCCGGGCGCGGCACGGCATGCCACGAGAAC
Organism: uncultured Comamonadaceae bacterium; assembly: GCA_964527895.1. GTDB lineage: Bacteria > Bacteroidota > Bacteroidia > Flavobacteriales_D > Sanyastnellaceae > UBA11663. Next base: position 60,899 of record CAZGQI010000005.1, read on the forward strand.
GCCAACGCCAACAGGGTCACTTGGATGGAGGCGAGCTGAAGTCCCCAGTCCAGGTTGTCGGACCAAAGGAGAGACAGCCATCCCCACGCGAAGAGGCCCAACAACCACATGAGCGGGGCGCTTGACATGTTCGGGGTGCCGCGTTGCTTGAGGACAAGCAGGGCACACAAAGTCACCCACACGGTGCCCACAGTCATGGCGGCATGGGACCAAGGGGCTCCCCAAATCAGGATTACCCAGCCCCATTTGGCGGCGTCTTCAGCGCGGCTGCGCGCCATCATTTTTGGTCTGAGGGGCCCTGAAGAACCTCATTGTATTCCTTGGACTCGAGCAGTTTCACGGCCCGTTGCGCCACGGGATCGTGGGCCAAGCCGTGGCGGTACTCGCCCGAAGTGTTGTAGAGGTGAACCACGAGCTCGTTCGCCAACTCGCGCTCAATCTCCGCGCGGTGGCGTTCCAAATCCTCGCCCACATTCGCCACGAGTCCGGCGCGAAGCGCCTCGAGGGCAGCGGCATTGGGCGCATCGAGCAATTCTTCTTCCGCCGTGCGCTCGAGGGCTTGGAAGGCTTCGAGGGTTTTTGAAGCGTAGGGGAGGTCGGTCAGGCCCTGGGCGAAGCCCACAAACGAGCGCCACGTCCCGTCACTGACTTCGAACGCGATGGCGTCTTCTGGCGCGACGAGAGCGTCGCGATGCTGCACGGCAAAATCAAAAAGCACCCCGTTCTCGAGGAGTCCTTTGAGGACGTAGCTCAGGTCGGGTTGGGGAACTTCCACGTCGGGCAAGACGCCACGGCCTTCCAAGACCTCCCGTCCATTCGCCGTGTAGAACGTGCTCAACGTCGAATCGGCCATGGCATGCACTTCGCCCTCGTCATCGCGGTGGCTGTAATCGAGCCTTTGGACACAGCGGCCACTGGGTGTGTAGTACTTCGCCACGGTGACCTTCATGCGGGTGCCGTAGGCGAGTTTTTTGGTTTGCTGGACGAGCCCCTTGCCAAACGACTCTGAGCCCACAACCACCCCGCGGTCCAAATCTTGGAGCGTACCCGCCACGATTTCACTGGCCGAGGCGGACTTGCCGTCGACGAGAATGGCGATGGGCAAATCGGGACGCAAGGCGTTGGCGCGCGTCTTGTAAGACTTGTTCCAGTCGGGCGTTTTGCCCTTGGTGCTGACCACCTCTTGTCCTTTGCCGACAAAGAGGTTGACCATGGCGATGGCCTCCCGCAACAGTCCGCCGCCGTTGCCTCGGAGGTCGATGACGACTTGTTCGGCGCCAAGCGAGTCCGTGAGGTTCATCAAGGCTTTGCGCACTTCGAAGCTCGCGGTCTTGGTGAAGGAGTTCAAGGCCAAATACCCCGTGGTCTCGCTCAACATCCCCTGATAGGGCACGTCGGGCACTTTGACTTTCTGTCGCTGCAACTCAAAGGTGAGGATCTCTCGCGTGCCGGGCCGTTGGATGTCGACCGTGACGTCCGTGCCAGTCGCCCCTTGCAGGAGGTCGCCGATTTGGTTTTGGTCGAGGCCGGCAAGGTCGCGTCCGTTGACACGCATCACGACGTCGCCAAGTTGAAGCCCGGCCTGTTCCGCGGGCTCGCCTTCTAGGAGGTCGACAACGATGGTTTGGCCGTTGCGGGTTTCGATGCTGGCACCGACACCGCCGTACTCGCCCGTTTGCATGAAGCGGACGTCCTCCATCTTGGTTTCAGGGAAGTACCGCGTGTAGGGGTCGAGCTGGGCGAGCATGGCTTTGATGCCCGTTTCCATCAATTCGCCTGGCGCCAGTTCGTCGACGTAGAACAGGTTCAACTCGCGGAACGCGGATTGCATGATTTCGAGCTGTTTGGACATCTCGAAGTAATCATCCTTGACCGACGCGGCCACGACCACCACCAAGACAAGGGGCAGGCCCAACAAAAACAGCAAACGACGCATGTTCGACAGGGGTTTAAATGGATGAACCGAGTGGGCTCATTTCTCAGCAGCCATTTCTGCAGCCAAACGCTTGGTGGCGCGTTGGATCAGGTGCTGGCAATCGGAGAAGGAGGGAATCTCGTTCCCCACAAAGATGAACACCACGGCCCATTGGGGCGCGTCGGGTTTCCAATTTTTGGCGAGCGCAGTTTTCTCGACGCGCCACGCTTCGCGCATCAGGCGCTTGATGCGGTTTCGGTCCACGGCGCGACGGAAGCGTTTTTTGCCCACGGAAAAGGCGGCCTGAAAAGGCACTTCGTGGGTCAGCTCCGTTTGAACGGCACGGGCCAGAATGGGGAAGGCCTTGATTTTGATTCCTTTCCCAAAGGCGAGGTCCATCAACGCAGTGGACTTCAGGCGCTCGCGCTTGGAAAGGGTATGCACTCAGCCTGTGATGTACTGCTCCAGCGCCATGGTCATCGAGGGCGCCTTGGCGGTGGGAGCGTTGATGTCAATGCGCAGGCCGGCGGCTTCGGCGGCTTTTGCCGTGGTGGGCCCAAACACCGCAATGCGCGTGGGACCCTGCTCGAAGTCGGGGAAATTCTTGAACAGAGATTCGATGCCGCTGGGGCTGAAGAACACGAGCACGTCATATTTCACGTCGCTCAAATCGCTCAAGTCGGAACACACCGTGCGGTACATGATGGCCCGGGAGTAGTCGAATCCAGCCGCATCCAAGGCGTTGGGGATGCTGTTCTTCAACAAATCGGACGAGGGCAACAAGAACTTCTCGCCCTTGTGCTTCTTCATCAAGCCCACGACCTCGTCAAACTTGATGGTGCCGTGGAAGATTTTGCGCTTGCGGTACTGCACGTACTTCTGCAAGTAATACGCCGTGCTTTCCGAGATGCAGAAGTACTTCATGGAATCGGGCACCTCAAAACGCATCTCCTTCGCCATGCGGAAGTAGTGGTCCACCGCCAGGCGGCTGGTCAAAATCACGGCAGTGTGCTCTGCGAGATCGATGCGCTGCTGGCGGAATTCTTGCGCGTCCATGCCTTCCACATGGATGAAGGGACGGAAATCAATGGTGAGTTTCTGTCTGTCAGCCAAATCGAAGTACGGCGACTTCTCCGTGGACGGCTTGGGCTGTGAGATCAGGACGGTTTTGATCTTTTGGGCCATGGGTGGTGCGATTCAATGTCCTCGAAAGACAGCACGGACGCTCCAGAGAATCCAAAACAGCGTCCAGCTCCATTCGAGGACGCAAAGATACAAGATTCCAACAACCCTTTGTTGACGGGCGCTGTTCAGCAGCTGCGTGGCCCGAATGGCACTGATGCCCATCGTCAGGACAAACACCGTCACCACCCCCCATGCCGCGAGGGGCCCATGCATGACATAGGGGTTCATGCACGCCACCACCGACCACCCGGCCAGCGCCATTCCCATCCACGTTTGGTTGTGGCGGGAAATCTCCACCCAAGCGCTTGCGGTGTCCCCCGCACCCACGATCACACGACCTGCCACGGAGCGCAGCGTCCAAGCGGCCGCCATCCATGCAAATACAGACCACCACGGCATGGCCACGTCGCTTGAGCGGAACAGCACAATCAATCCCGCCCAAATCCCGAACATCCCCAACGCGGAATTCAGGACCACACCCATGGTTTGGGGCGTCTCAGAAGCGTTCCGGGTGGTGAGGTTGCGGGGCCGGGTCCACGCCCATTTCAGTCTTTGGGCTTCTCGTCCAAATCCGGCAAGCAACAGCCAAAAGCCCACAAGCACACCCACCGCCAAGATCAGAGGCGCTTGATCAGGAGCGCTCCAGGGCGCCAGCACATTGCCGTCTCGCATGCCGGAAAGGTCGCACACAGCCGTGGAATTTTTCCGGAATTTTTCATGGAGGCGCCACGCCAATGACGCATTTCTCGGTTCCACGTCGGCCTGAAGTCAGGTCGTGCCACGAAAGAAGGCCCACGTAGCTTCCTGGCAAAGCCAGACTCCCGTCGGATTGGGTGGCATCCCAGGTCCATTGAAAGGGCTGTTGCCCCGCCCAATGCGCTTCGTGCTGTTGAACGAACCGCCCGATTTGCGGGGCAAGAATGCCGTAGGAAAGACGATACTCCGCCGCCTCACGGTTTTCGGGGGGAGTCCACGTCAGTGCGGCCTTGTCCCAGGCCGCGCCGGGTTGCAAGGTGCTTGGTGAACACCTCAACGCGTTGGAGGGATCGTCGTGAAGATCCTGTGGGGCACCCCCATTGACCTGACCCGGGGTGGCAAGCTTTGGGGGCGGTGTGGAGGTCCAATGGGGTGTGGTTGGGATGCGGGCAAGGGACACACCGTCTCGCTGCGCCACCCATGCACTTTCGTCGAGCGCATGCAGGTCGAGTTCGGTGAATCCGGCAGGGGTTCGCAACGAGAGTGTTCGCTCGCCATGAAGCGAAGGGATCTCGGCAGCAAGACATCCTTCTTCATTGGATTCGACCCATGTGGGACACGCAGACAAGCACACGGTTGAGGCTGCGGGCAACCACCACTTGACCTCACTCACGTGCTCAAAGTCTCCGGGCTGCGCCCAGGGGTCGGAGGACCAGGCGTAGTCGAGGGTCCAGTCAGCCGAGGGCGCGGTTGTCCATTCCACAAACGTTCCGAACCCGTCGCGGGGTTCCAACAGCACTTCGTTCCAAGTGGGAAGGGTTCGAAGCAGGTCAGGCTCCGAAGGCGAGGACAAGGGGAATGACAGGGTCGGTTCGGTCAGGTGCTGCGGACCGTGCGCCGCATCGGCGGGACCTTGAGGTGCCTGGGCCAAGAGCACCCCGCGATGCCACAGCGGTTTCCACGGGGTGGGTGGTGCCCAGAGTTCAGGCCTCCAAAGTCCCCACGCGGATCCTTGGGGAACGGTCATCACCCAATGTCCGTCCAACACCCCCCACGAAGGTGCGGTGGTGTGCACCACTTCGTTCCATTCCCAATCGTTTACGACCCCCGGCGACATGCCCGCTTCGCCCGGACAGGTCCGCCAAAACTGGTGGCCTCCACACCAACCTTCCTGGTCAAATCGCAAAGGCCTGGGGTGATGTTCCAAACTGCGCCCCTCGAGGGTGCCTTGCCGACGGTCATGTCCACATTCGCTGTACGTCGAGGAAGCGAGGGTGTGTCCCCAAACGTCGGTCAAGGTCACGGTGCCTTCGGCATTGGTCAATGCAAGGTCGGGGACAGTTTGCCACAGTCCAGGAATGGAGTCAGGCATCCAAGAGGCGAAGCGCGCTCGTGGCTGGGAGCTCTGCACCAAGGCGGTTCCCGGAGGCCATGGCGCCAACCCCCATGACAAGGTGTCCTCAGACACATTGGCCCACTCCACAAATTCAGCGTCGACCACAGGGTGAGACACAGGAAGGATTTCAGACAATTGAAGGTCTCCCGAAACAGGCGGTCGGTGGGAGAGCCACAGGGTGTCCCATGTGGGCAAGGTGTGCTCAGGATGGCATGCCACCGGCTCGGAAAGGTGCAAGGACACTTCCTGTGTTCCGGGGAGAGGAAATGGAAATTCCCATCGAGGCATGCCTTGCGCGTCCCAATGCCAACTGGCCCATCCCCCTCCAACGCTGTCGGGGGTGCTCCATTGCACCCAAGCAATGTGGCCGGTGTGCAATGGCGGGTCGGCCATGAGCTCAACCACGCCTGCAGGACTCCGCGTCAAGGAGAGCTTTGGGGACGGCGAAGGCGCAGCGCCTTCAAGCGTCGACGGTTGACCTGGTGAGGCACCTTCGGGATCGGCCTTCCACATCTTGGGATGGTCACAGGCGTGGGGGTGAACGCAAGACAGGCTTTGGCCGTCTTGGCCGTCTTCACCCCACCACGAGTCCCAAAACGTCAAACGCTCCAGCGTGATGCCCGTGGCGGACTCGAGGGAAACAGACTCGCCTTCGTCTCGAAGCCCCGACCACCCCGACACCCGAACGACGGGCACTTCAGACCACGGTGAATCCAACCACGCCGCCCCATCGTCCACGAGCACCATGCGCTCCCCCGGATGCAGAAGGCTTTCAGAGGGCCGGGTCACCCAATGCAGGGAATGGGGTTCATCTGAATCCACGAGCAAAAGCCGTTCTGGCTGGATGGCCCATGGCGCGTCATTGAGGACTTCCAGGTACGTGGATGCGGGTGCGTGCAGTGCGGGCGTGGGGTCGGCCAGGATCTCGGTGAAGCACAAGTGGTCTGTGCCCAACAAATCGGTGCCGTCGGACCAGAGCGTGTGGGACCATTCCTCGTTGTTCAACTGGGCTGAAGCTCCGGACTCGAGGGGACATGGCAGGATCCATTGCCACACGTTGTCACAGGTGGTGGGATGTGTTGAAACCCAAAGATTGATGGCCCCGGACCCCCCACACATTTGTCGGACTTGCAGGTTTGGAGGGACGGTGTCAACCGGCCAAACGGCCTGCACCATTGTGGCATCAACCATCGTGAATTCAGGGGGTGGAGTGGGGGCAAGTGAATCGGGTTGAACCGTCAGGGGCCGCCACCCAAAAGCCCATTGATCCCCGTGACTTGAGGTGTGGGCCAATTCAATGCCCATGCAGGGTGGCTGGGTGAGGGCAGGGGCCACGACGGTATCCACCCATGTATCTCGCCGTCCGTGTTCATCTTGGGAGACGGCGCTCCAGCGATGTTCTCCGGTCCAGGTCCAGTCCCCGTGAAACGTGAACGGCTCGGACCAAGTGTGGCAAGAGGGGGGCAGCTCCCAGCTTGTCATTCCAGGGGCATGGCAAACCAACGGGTCTTCTTGCCCATTCGTGCCTGCAGCCACACCGCCGGTGTGGTCGAGCCAACCGGCATGGTGAAATTCGGACAGCATGGCCACGGCTTCTGCAGGGTCTGGCGAGGGCGCTTCTGCCCAGATGACCGCACTTCGGTTGGCGTTCGACCCGGAAACCCCTTGATGCCAATGGATGCGGGCCCGCAGGTCTGGCTCGACTGCGGCGTTTGGCCACGATGTGGCGCACCCCCACAGGACGCTTGTGCCCGCCTCCTGCGCATTCAAGGTGTGGACGGCCAGGCTGTCCGACGTCCACGTCCAGTCCCCTTCGATGCCGCACCACATCACGCCCCCTGCCTCCCAAACCGAGTGCATCGGAGGTTGCGCCCTCACGGACCTTGCACAGCATACGGCCATCGCACATGCCACCCCCCAAGCCGCCTTGGCTCTCCTCGTTTTTCCTCCTCCTCTCATCTCTGCAAACCTCGTATTTTCGCGTGGGGACGGCCAAACCGCGGGTCAACTCCCCACCGTCATCCACAAACCCAAAAACCCCATGGTCATGAATGCAGCGTTGACACCTTTGAATGTTGCCGTGGTGGGAGCCACAGGCATGGTGGGCCGCACCATGTTGGACGTGCTCGAGGCCCGGAACTTTCCCGTGGCGCGCTTGTTGCCCGTCGCCTCTGCGCGGTCGGTGGGCACGACGGTGCGCTTCAAAGGAGAGGAAGTCGAGGTCATGTCCATCGAAGATGCCTTGGCCCAAACCCCTCACGTGGCCCTTTTCTCCGCGGGCGGTGCATTGAGCACCGAGTGGGCGCCCAAGTTTGCGGCTGCGGGAATCACGGTGGTCGACAACAGCAGCGCTTGGCGGATGTCAGATGCCCACAAGCTCGTGGTGCCCGAGGTGAATGGCGATGTGTTGACGGATGGGGATTTGGTCATCGCCAACCCCAACTGCACCACCATGCAGTTGGTCATGGCCTTGAAACCACTGCACGACAAGTGGCAGATCACACGCGGCGTGGTGAACACCTACCAAAGCGTCACCGGCACCGGCCAAGCCGCCGTGGCCCAACTCGAGGCGGAGCGCCGTGGAGAGGAAGGCCCCGGGGTGTACCCGCATCCCATCGACCAAAACTGTCTGCCGCACTGCGACACGTTCCAAGACAACGGGTACACGCGTGAGGAGATGAAAGTCCACCACGAGACGAAGAAAATCATGGGGGACGACGCCATCCAGTTGTCGTGCACCGCCGTGCGCGTGCCTGTGGTGGGCGGACACAGTGAGGCCGTGTATGTGGAGTTTGCAAAGGACTTTGAGATGGATGCAGTGCGTGACGCGCTGTCGTCCTTCCCGGGCGTGATCCTGGAGGACCGCCCCGAAGACTTCGTGTACCCGATGCCGCGGAATGCCCATGGCAAGGACGAGGTGTTTGTCGGACGATTGCGTCGCGATTTGGGCCATCCGCGTGGCCTGCACCTTTGGATTGTGGCGGACAACCTGCGGAAGGGGGCTGCGACCAACACCGTCCAAATCGCAGAGCACCTCAACCGCGCGGGACGCTGGGCTTGATCCTGGCTGCGGCGGAAGCGCACTGACTGAAACTTTTTTGAAATCACCTGCGTATCTTTGCCGACCCTGAACGCAGGATTTGCCGATATAGCTCAGCTGGTAGAGCAACGCATTCGTAATGCGTAGGTCTGCGGTTCAAGTCCGCATATCGGCTCTCAACCCCGACCGCCCGGTCGGGGTTTTTTGTGTCCCTTGGCGAGGGTCGCCGCGTAGGTTTGTCCACAAGGGTGCGTGGGAAGAAGCAATGATCTCAGGGGTTGAATCCCAGCCTTTTGTCGCGTTCTTGAGGGGCATGAAATGCTTCCTTCGCCTTCTCTTTGTGATGGTTCTGGGCACAAGCTTCGCCCACGCCCAGCAAAACACGCGTGTTGTCAAGTTCAATCCCTTGGGTGCCGTCGTGCAACAGTTTCAAGCAGGGTTTGAATACGGCCTTGGCGACAACTTGAGCGTTCAGCTTTCCGCGGGTTTCCTTGCGGGGGATCCCAACGGTTCCGATGCGATCCTCGCGCAGGATGTGAGGCTGTCGCGCACCGGCTGGCTCGTCATGCCTGAATTCAGGTACTATCCAGGCGGCGATGCCGTGGAGGGGTTTTACTTGGGGTTGCTCGGCCGTTTCGAGCAAGCCGAATTTTCAGATTTCGTGGGTGTGCGTGGAGAGAAATCGGCCGCGGCGGGTTCCTTGACTTTGGGTTATCAGTATGCCTACGACGGCTTCATGCTGGACTTGTTCATTGGCCCCAAGTATGAGGTGATTGACGAGACAGGCTACTGGACCCAAAACTGGAATGGACTCGAAAAAGTCCACCTCGGCTTGAAGCTGGGGTACGGTTGGTGATCCGTCTTTGGGATGTCTTTTGAGAATCCAAGGCGTCTGTCATGTCGTCGTGGAGCTGCAGGTCCTACCTTTCGGGAAAACGCAACAACCATGACTTTTTCTTCCGCCTCGCGAATCACCATGTTGTGCATTGGTGCAGCGCTTTCTCTTTCGATGAACGCCCAAGATCCTTGGCTGGGACTGGTTGCCGAAACGGAACACACGGAAGGCGAGCTTGCGGGCATGACCACCTACCGACTGTACGTTTACACCCAAAACGCAGACGACTTTGTGGTGAGCTGTTCTGGCGACGACGAGAACCCACTCTACCTCACGAGCACTTCGGAGCCTGCGTGGTACCAGCATGAATTGGCGACCACGGCCTTGGCCACAGATGTGAATCCGGCTTTTTTCGCCTCGTTCCCTGAATTTGCCTACGACAGCTGGCTGACCATTGGTGCGGAGGACAACACGGCGTCTGCGGACGTGATTGACCTCGCGGATCCCGACTACGACGCGTTCGCCATTTTTGAAGCGGGCCAAAACGTGGCCGTCGAAACGAGCGTGGGCAACGCATGGTTTGTCCTGCCCATCCCCACGAATGTGGAGGCGATTGCCGGGGAAGACCTTCGGGTCCTGTTGGCCCAGTTCACCACGGCTGGAGACATTTCAGGCCAAATCCAGGTCCAAATCTTCCTCAACGGCAACAACCAAGACGAATTCCGTGAGGTTTTGCCCATCCTGACGGCGTGCAACGACCCAGAGGCGCTGAACTACGAGCCGTTGTCCTACAGCGACGACGGGTGCGAGTATTCCGAGGTGGACCGGGTGTCGGACCTTGTGACGACGTATCAGTTGGAAGCCTTTCCGTCGCCAGCCACCACCTTCGCAAACGTCACATTCCCTGCACATCTTGCCGACCGTTTGGCAGGTGCAGAACTTCGCGCCACGGCCTTGGATGGCCGCGTGGTCGGCTCATGGCCCATTCAATCTTCGGTGGAACGCATCGACGTGTCAGGACTGGCAGCGGGTCAATACGTGTTGACCGTGGCGGACTTCGACGTTGCCACGCTGCGCTTCCAGGGGGACCTGGTCGTGACGAAGTGATTCTACAGAGGGCACCCGTGCCCTTCAAATGCTGAACGAGCCTCAGCGGATGTCGTCCCCCACGCGGAAGGCGATGTCGCTGAGGCTTTTTCGTGCCTTCTCTCCGGGAACATGACCTTCAGGAACGCGGCCCACAGCCAAAAGCGACACGGGCAACAGGTGATCGGGCAGGTCGAGCAATGCGCGGAATGCCGCGCGGTCAAAGCCGCCGGCCTGCATGCTCGCCAGCCCAGCCTCGGTGAACCCCAATTCCATGGCGCCCACGGCCATGCCAACGCCGAGCAACGCGGCGTGGTCGGTTTCGCCCGTTTTTTCTAGCACAGTGCTTGACATGACGCCCACGATGGCGCCGGCGTCCTTCATCCAGGTACGGTTCGCTTCGACTGCGGTTTCGAGCAGGGCATCAAAGCCTTCCTCGCCGCGCAACGCGACGACGAAACGCCAGGGTTGGTTGTTGTACGAGGAACTGCTGAGGCGTGCCGCTTCAAATCCGTCGGCGAGGTCTTTCCATGTCAGGGCGGATCCGTCAAAGGCGCGCGGGCTGTGGCGCTTGGAGGCAAGGTCGAGAAGGCTCATGGCCGAGAAAACAAGGAGGGTCCAGAGATGTTCGCAGGAACGCGTGCCCGGGGTTCAGCTGATGACGTTGCCGGGGGCGACGCCTTCTTCAGGCGTGACAAAGCGCAGGCCGCCGTCGTCGGTGCCGGCCATCAGCACCATGCCTTGGCTTTCGATGCCGCGCAATTTGCGTGGCGCGAGGTTGATGAGGAGCGTGACTTGTCGGCCGACGACGTCCTCGGGGGCGAAGTGCTCGGCGATGCCGCTGACGACCGTGCGCGTGTCGAGTCCCGTGTCGACGGTGAGCTTGAGCAGCTTGTCGGCCTTGGGGACCTTTTCGCATTCGAGGACGGTGCCGACGCGGAGGTCGAGTTTGGTGAAGTCGTCGAAGGTGATTTCGTCTTTGGCAGGCATGAGGTCGCGGGTTGAGGAGTCAGACGCGGAGGCGGCATCGCCCTTCTGGCCGAGCTTGGCGACCTGGGCGGCGACCGTGTCGTCGTCGATTTTGGCAAACAAAATGGGCAGGTCGCCAAGGACCGTGCCGGCAGAAACGAGGTCGGTGCGGGCGTCCTTCCAACGCGCGTCCGACACGCCAAACGCGGCGGCGATCTTCGCGGCCGTTTGGGGCAGGAAGGGCTCGAGGAGCACCGCGCAGTTGCCCACGACCTGGCACGTCAGGTGCATGATCGTGGCGGTGCGGGCGGGGTCGGTTTTTTGGAGTTTCCAAGGCTCCTGCTCGGTCAGGTACTTGTTGCCGAGGCGCGCCACGTTCATGGCTTCGAGCTGCGCTTCCTTGTAGCGGTGGCGGGCAATGAGGTCGCCGACCTTGGCTGGGGCGGCCGCGAGCGTCTCGAGGAGGGCGCGGTCGGTGGCGTCGAGGGCGTCGTCGGCCGGGGCGGCCGGCACGGCGCCGTCGTAGTACTTGCGGGTCAACACCAGCACGCGGTTCACAAAGTTGCCCAGGACGTCGGCCAACTCGTTGTTGACCTTGTCGCGGAAGTCGCTCCACGTGAACTCGCTGTCCTTTTGTTCCGGCATGATGGCCGTCAGGACGTAGCGCATCGCGTCGCTGCCCTCGGGGAAGTCCTCGAGGTACTCGGTCACCCAAACCGCCCAGTTCCGCGACGTGCTGATCTTGTCTCCCTCGAGGTTCATGAACTCGTTGGCGGGCACATTGGTCGGGAGGTTGTAGCCCCCGTGTTCTTTGAGCAAGATGGGGAAGATGATGCAGTGGAAGACGATGTTGTCTTTGCCGATGAAGTGGATGAGGTCGGCCTCGGGGTCTTGCCACCAGTCGCGCCAATCTTGGCCGTTCTGTTCGCACCACTCCATGGTGGCGGTGATGTAGCCGATGGGGGCGTCAAGCCAAACGTACAAGACCTTCCCCTCCGCGCCTTCCACCGGCACGGGCACGCCCCAATCGAGGTCCCGGGTCATGGCGCGGCTTTCGAGGCCGCCGTCGATCCACGAGCGGCACTGCCCCAGCACGTGGGCCTTCCATTCCTTGGCGTTGTGGTGCGGTTGGCCGTCCAACGTACCATCGACGATGTATTCCCGGAGCCAGTCTTCGTGCCGCCCCATCGGGAGGTACCAAAGCGTCGTGGGCTTGAGCACCGGCGTGGAGCCGCTGAGCGTGGAGCGCGGGTTGACGAGCTCGGTGGGGCTCAGGGTCTTCCCGCATTTCTCGCACTGGTCGCCGTACGCGCCGTCCGACGAGCACGACGGGCAGGTGCCCTGGATGTACCGGTCGGCCAGGAATTGGTTCGCCTCTTCGTCGTAGAACTGCTCCTCGGTTTTCACCTCAAACCCGCCCTTGTCGAGCAACGTGAGGAAAAAATCCTGCGCCACTTCGTGGTGCTTGGGCGAGGACGTGCGGCTGTAGTGGTCGAAGCTGATGTCGAGGCCTGTGAAGGCTTTTTGCATCTCCACGTGGTACGTGTCGACGATTTCTCGGGGGGTTGTGCCCTCCTTTTTTGCACGAAGCGTGATCGCCGCACCGTGTTCATCGCTCCCACAAATCCAAAGCACGTCTTCCCCCATGCTCCGCAGGTGCCGAACGTGGATGTCCGCAGGCAGATAAGCGCCTGCAATGTGGCCGAGGTGAATCGGCCCGTTGGCGTAGGGAAGCGCGGAAGTGATCATCCTCCGCTTGGGGGCGTTTTGCGACATGAACGCAAAAATACTTCGGGCGCCGATTGGTTGGAGGGGTGGGGGAGGTTTGGTCTGGAAAAAAGCCCAAACCATGTCCAAAGGACACCGCCCGCGGCCCCGTCACGCACAAATTCGTCCAACGCCGATTGTGGAAATCTGAAAGACTTGGGAAAAGCGACGAACGAAACGATGCGTTTACTTTGGCACATCGGGCAACCTCCCGACCTGACCTGAACAATCCTGCCATGAGCGCAACCATCGAGAAAAAGCAAGCGGCCAAGGACCTCCCCGTCCAAGGAACGAGTGAGAAGAGAGAGATTCTTGAGAACTACTTCCAAAAGAAAATCTTGGGGAAGCAGGAGCACGAATTCATTCCCGGCGTGAAGACCGCGGCGGAAGCGGCACTGCGCCCCAAGAAGGGCAAAGTCCTCTAATCCCTTTCCTCCTTGACGACCCTGCACCTGCCCCCAGCCTTGACGGAGGGGTCGCGTGTGGCGCTCGTCACCCCTGCACGTTTCGCCAGCCCCGAACTCATTGACGCGGCGTCGAACCTGCTCACCTCTTGGGGGCTTGACCCCGTCGTCCCCACCCAAACCACGTTGCGCGACCGTCAATTTGGCGGCACGGACGCCGAACGCGCCGAGGCGCTGAACGCCGCGTTTCGCGACCCCGACATCTCCGCCGCGTGGGCGCTTCGTGGGGGCTACGGATGCACCCGGCTCTTGCACTTGCTCGACGGATCGGCCCTTCAAGCCAACCCCACCTGGATCACGGGTTTCTCCGACCTCACCGCCTTGCATGGCTGGGCCTCTGGCTTGGGTGTGGCTTCCCTGCACGCACCCGTCGCCTCGACGATTCCTACGACAGACTCCGTAGACGTCGAGGCGTTCCGGCAGGTGTGGCGCACGGGGCAACCTGCTGCGCACCAAGGCGCACGCCGTGTGGTGGGCGGCAACCTGTCCGTCCTGTTTGCCATGCTGGGCACGCCGTCCATGCCGCCCTTGAAGGGCCGGTGGCTGCTGCTCGAAGATTTGGACGAATACCTCTACCACCTCGACCGCATGTTGGTGGCGCTGGGTCAAGCGGGGGTGTTTGACGAGGTGGACGGGGTGCTGGTGGGGTCGTTCACGGATTTGAAGGACAACACCAAGGCGTTTGGGCAAGCGGTCGACAACCCGTTTGGCCGGACGGTTCGGGAAATGGTGGAGGAGCACGTGGTGGCCCGGGGATGCCCGGTCGAGTGGGACGTCCCCACAGGTCATGGCCAGCGAAATGCGCCATGGGTCTTGGGTTGAACGGACCGGCCTCGCGAAGGATTCTCACGGGCAGGGTTGAGCGTACCTTTCGCCCATGTTTGGAAGCATCAAAGACCAGTTGACCCAAGAGCTTGCCGAGATCGAGGCAGCGGGTCTGTACAAGCGCGAGCGCGTGATCACCTCCGCGCAGGACGCCGAAATCACGTTGGACGACGGCAGCCGCGTGCTGAACTTTTGTGCCAACAACTACCTCGGACTGAGTTCGCATCCGCGCGTGGTCGAGGCCGCCAAGCGGGCCATTGACACCCACGGGTTTGGCATGTCCAGCGTCCGCTTCATCTGCGGCACCCAAGACATCCACAAGGAGCTCGAGCAACGCATCGCAGATTTCCACCACACGGAGGACACCATCCTCTATGCAGCGGCCTTTGACGCCAACGGCGGGGTGTTCGAGCCGCTCCTGACCAAGGAAGATGCCATCGTGAGTGACAGCCTCAACCACGCCTCCATCATCGACGGCGTGCGTCTCTGCAAGGCCGCGCGCTACCGCTACGCGAACAACGACATGGCCGAGCTCGAGGAGCGCCTGAAAGAGGCCCGGGCCAATGGGGCGCGCAACATCATCATTGTGACCGACGGCGTGTTCTCGATGGACGGTTACGTGGCCCAAATTGACAAAGTCTGCGACCTCGCCGACACCTATGAAGCGATGGTCATGGTGGATGAATGCCACGCCACGGGCTTCATCGGGAAGACCGGCCGCGGCTCCATCGAGCTTCGGAACGCGCTCGGTCGCGTGGACATCATCACCGGCACCCTCGGCAAGGCCATGGGTGGGGCGATGGGCGGCTTCACCACGGGAAAGCGCGAAATCATCGACATGCTGCGCCAGCGCAGCCGTCCCTACCTGTTCTCCAACTCCCTCGCCCCGAGCATCGTCGGTGCGTCCATCGAGGTGTTCAAGATGCTGGACGAAACCACGGAATTGCGCGACACCCTCGAAGAGAACACCGCGTACTTCAAGGAGGGCTTGCGCAAGGCGGGCCTCCCCTTCAAAGACGGCGAATCGGCCATCGTCCCGGTGATGCTTGGCGACGCCAAACTCTCCCAAGTCATGGCCAACGCCCTGCTTGAGGAAGGCATTTACGTCATCGGGTTTTTCTATCCCGTGGTGCCCAAAGGCGAAGCCCGAATCCGCGTGCAGCTCAGTGCCGCACACACCAAGGCGCACTTGGACCGGGCCCTTGCCGCCTTTGAAAAGGTGGGCCGAGATCTCGGCGTCATCTCTTGAACTGAGGCGTGATGGCATCGTCCCCCCAACGCATTGTGGTCGTGGGCCGAGGCCTTGCGGGTGCGCTGGTCGCGTGGCGATTCATGGAGCGCGGATGTCGCGTGGAATGGTGGGGTGATGGAACACACAGCGCGTCGCGCGTGGCGGCGGGCATGTTCAATCCTGTGTCGTTCCGTCGCGTGGTGGAAGTTTGGAATGCAGGTGCGCACATGGCGGCGATGCGCCAATCCTTGTGCGAGTTGGAGGACGCGCTGGGACTGAAACTGCTTCATGACGTCCCTGTGGCCAAGATCTTTGCCAACGAAGATTACCGGTCCACGTGGGACGATCGGTGGCCCCAACAGCACGGGGTGTGCCAATGGGCTTCACGTGGGGAAGAACTGGCAGAGGCGGGCATTGAGGTCCTTCAAGGACCTTCGGGCGTGGGACGTGTCCATGCCTCAGGGTGGGTCGACGTGCCGGCGCTGCTCGACGGAATGGAACGCCACTTCTCGGACCAAGGGTTGCTCCAGGATCGAACCTGGTCGGTGAAGGATGGCCTCCCCGAAGGAGCCGATGCGGTGGTGGATTGCAGGGGCGTGGGTGCGGCTGAAGAGCTGGCCCAAGTGGGGGTGACCGTCAACCCCAACCACGGGGACGTCCTGACGTTGAGCACGCCGTTGACCGGTCCCGGCGCATTGGACACCGCTGGCCACACCGTCAACAACGGCAAGTGGCTCCTGCCCACGGAGGTCAAAGAGGAAAGGCAGTGGTGGCGGCTTGGGGCGACGTATTCGTGGCACCGCATGAAGCCCACCCCCAACGCCATGGCTGCGGACGAGCTGCGCGACCACATGACAAAAGCCTTGGACGAGGAGGGCGCCGAGGCCTTGCGTGCGGCGCAGTTGGAGGCGCACCAAGCAGGCCTGCGGCCGGCGTCCCCCGATCGCCGTCCCATGGTGGGACCGTGGCCGGGCCAGCCCGAGGGAATCCTGATGCTGAACGGGTTGGGGACACGCGGCGTGTTGGTGGCGCCTGCCATGGCAACGCACCTCGTGAACTGGTGGCTGGACGGGGTGAATTTGCCCCCAGAAGTCCAAGCATCCCGCTTCAAATCGGTGCGCCAGAAGGTGCCCGGTTTCCAAGATTGAGGTGTTCTTAACCCCCGCGAATCGGGGCGTGGCGCATGCCGATGACCTGTACTTTGGTTTCATGCTACACGACACCATTTCCAATGCATTGAACGAGCAAATTGGCCTGGAAGGTCAAAGCTCTCACACCTACCTCACGATGGCGGTTTGGGCCGAAACCCAAGGCTTTGACGGCGTCGCCGAATTCTTGTATACCCACTCGGAAGAAGAGCGTCAGCACATGCTCAAGCTCATGCGCTTCGTGAACGAACGCGGCGGGGTGGCGCAAGTGCCTACCGTTCAGGCGGGGGCTACGGATTACGCGGGATTGAAGGAGGTGTTTGAAAGCATCCTGGCCCACGAAACCAAGGTCACCGAGTGCATCAACAACGTGGTGGATTTGTGCTTGCAGGCCAAGGATTACACCACCCACAACTTCATGCAGTGGTACGTCAGCGAACAGATTGAGGAAGAGGCGTTGGCCCGGAAGATCTTGGACAAACTCGCCCTCGCAGGCGACGACCATGGGGCGATGTACTTGTTTGACCGAGACATTGTGACGTTCGGCGCCGCCGACCACGCATAACCCATGGCCGTGGTCCCATTTGCTGTGACGAAGTCTGGGGTGCCTGCGGTTCAGCGCGGCATCCAGCGGGCTTTGTTGTGGGTGGGACTCCCGATTGTGGTCCTTGCTGCGTGGGCGTTTCAAGGGGGCGTGCAAGACCCCAAGCTCGACACCACGGACACGCAGTTGGTCCTGAAGAGCCTCATGCTGGGCCAGTTTGTGAAGGCCAACCAATGGCCCGCCTCAGATGGTGCAGGCACGTTTGACGTGGCGGTGCACAACAAACCCGCCTTGGTGGAGGCCTTGGCCCCCAAGTTTGCGGGAAGCGTCATTGGGGCCACGCCGTTGCGGGTGCTGTCGCTCGACAAGGCGGAAGAGGCGGATGCGCCTCGGTTGTTGTACACCGAAGCCACCGGCCCAGAACTCGACGAGGTCTTGCGCGCGGTGAAGGGCGACGCCACACTCGTGGTCACGGCGTTTCAGCCGACCCTCATGGAGGGGGTGACCATCAATTTTTTCATCTCGAACGACGGGCTGAAGTATGAAATCAATCCCGAGGAAGCCGAGAAACGCGGCATCTTGTTGGGCAACATCATCATGTCATGCGCAGCCTCTCGTTGATTTGGATGTGCGTGGTTGCGCTCGCCGCGACAGGGCCTTGTTGGGCGCAGCCGGGGTCAGCCCAGGACTTGGCCATTGAGCGGGCCATTGCCCTCGGCAAGGCGGGCCAATTTGAGGAGGGCTTGGCGCAATTGAATCCATACCTCCAGGCGCCTTCTGCCTCGGAGGCCAAGGCGTGTTACGTGGCGGGATTCTTGCTCAAGGAGCGTTTCAAACAAGACAACATGCCCGGAAGTTTGAGTGGCGACCGGGCGGAAGCAGTGCGGTGGTTGCGACAGGCCCTCGACTTGGATGTTCGGCGTGTCGCACCATGGCGGAACTCGGCCGAGAAGGCCCTGGGCTACCTCGGGGGCACCTACTTCGACGACGTGGTCGACGGGGTCGGTTCATTCGAACCTGGCCAAGAGGCTCGCATTCTCGAACTGTTCAAGGCGCACGAGGCGGTGGCGTCGTACTTGGATGCCAACCTCGACGCCACCGCCGAGCGAACCGAGGTCCACAAAAACATGGCCAGGGCCTACCGCCAATGGTTTGAAGCCACGGGGGACGAGACGCACTTTGAGGGCATCGTATCGCAGTACGAACAGGCCTTGGCGCTGTCGCCGCGAGACATGACCGCGACGTACAACTTGGCGGTGAACATCTACAACCGTGGGGTGGCCCAAATCAACGCCATGGACGAAAACACCACCCTCCCAGAGATTTTGGCCATCAACGAATCGAGCCGCGCCTTGTTCGAGCGCGCCTTGCCATGGTTTGAGCAAGCAGATGTGCTCCAACCCAACCGGCCTGAGACCCTGCGTGGACTCATGATTGTGCACCACGCCCTGTTCCATCCCGAGCAAGAAGAGGCCTACCGCGTTCAACTTGAAAAAGCCCTGACGCGATGAAGCGGATGCGTTGGAACATCGCGTGGCGCATGGGGCTTGGCTTCGGGGTCTTCATCTTGGCCGTGGCGGTGTTGTTCGTGTTCACGCGCCTCACCTTGACGCGAAGCAGCGAGCTCGCAGCGGAGGTGGATTCCGCCCTCGTGCCGAGTTTGGAAGCGCTCGAAGACATGGACCAAACCCTGGCCTCGTCGCTCGTGCACATCAACAACTGGATCGCGGAGCAAAGCCGCGCAGACGTCGAGAAAAAGGTCATGCTTCGGAAGTCGGTCAACGAGACGTTTCCCCAACATTTGAAGGCCTTGGACGAGCTTGAATTGGCATGGACGCCCCGTGCCCGGGCGCACCTGGACACCCTGCGTGTCGAGACCGACGCCCTGCTCGTGTTGTACGGCGAAATCATGCGTTTGTTGCCGGATTGGAAGAGCTACCAGGACTACGAAGCGCGGTTCATGGCCCGAGAATATGCCGAACCTGGGGCCCAGCTCGAGGTGTTTTCCACCCGCGTGCAGAACCGGCTTGCGACGCTGACGGCAGGCCAAAACGCAGCCCTCCGCGACCGCACGGCACGCATGGAGAAACTCGGCGCCGAATTGACCATGTATGCAGGCCGCGTGGCGTGGATTGTGGTGGTTTTGGGGATCGCCTTGGGCATCATTGTGACCCGAAGCATTGTGCAGCCCGTCAAAGAATTGAAGCGCGCGCTGCTGCACATGGGGCGTGGCGTGTTGCCCGACCGCGAAGTGCGCGTCACTCCGGATGAAATTGGCGACATGGCCACAGCTGTGAACCGCCTCGCGGAAGGGCTGTCTCGGACCCAAAAATTCTCCCAAGAAGTCGGGGGCGGCGATTTCGAAACGCCCTACGAGCCGCTGAGTGACGACGACGCCTTGGGCAAGGCGCTCCTTCAGATGCGCACGTCTTTGGCGGAAAACGAACGGGAATTGGAGGGCAAGGTGAAGGCCCGGACGGAAGAGCTGGCCCAGCAAAAGGCGCACGCGGAGGAAATTTTGGGCGACCTGCAGGACAGCATTTCCTATGCCTTGCGCATTCAGCAAGCCATCCTCCCTTCGGAACAGGAACGGCGCGAAGTCATCTACGATTCGGCGGTGTTCTATCAACCACGCGACGTGGTCTCGGGGGATTTCTACTGGTTCAAATCGGTGGGCAGCCGCCGGATGTTTGCGGCCATTGACTGCACGGGACACGGTGTGCCCGGGGCCTTCTTGAGCTTGGTGGGACACAACGCCTTGGACCGGGTGACGAAGGTGTACACGGAGCCGCACAAGGTCCTGGACAAGCTCAATGAGCACGTCTTGATGCTGCTGCGGAAAGACGTGCGTGCCGAGGCGAGCATTCCCGCGGACTTGCTTCGCGATTTGGCTGTGGCGACAGAAGCCGGACAAGGGCCCACCCATGTCGGGGGGCAAGACGGCATGGACCTCGCCATGGTGGCGATCAATTGGGAGCGCATGAAGGTGGAATTTGCCGGCGCAAACAACCCGCTTTACCTCGTGCGCGAGGGTGAATTGATGGAGTTCAAGGCGGACAAACACGCCATCTGTTCTTTCGAACCCGGAACCAAGAATTATCAGGTCCAGACCATCGACGTCGAATCCGGGGACACCCTGTTCTTGGCCACGGACGGTTTTGTGGATCAGTTTGGAGGACCGAGGGGCAAGAAGTTCATGCGTCGCCGGTTCCGTGAGCTGCTGGTGGAAACATCGTCCCTGCCGGTGCAGGAGCACGAGGCGCATTTGCGCGCACGTTTCGAAGATTGGAGGGGGGATGAAGAGCAGGTCGACGACGTGCTCGTGGTGAGCATGCGCGTTCCATGAGTGTGAAAGACGCGCTGCGAGAGGGCGTCCGCGCAGGATGGTCGTGGATGCGTTCGGACCGAGGCTTGCTGCTTTGGGCGGTCTTGGTGGGCATCGCTGCCGGACTTCTCGCCGTCCTCATGAAGCAAAGCGTGGGCGGGCTGCGAAGCGTCATGTTTGCCATCCAGTCGTGGGTGGGGGGATCGTGGTTTTTGGCCTTGGGTCCCATCCTTGGATTGGCGGCCACGGGGTATGTGGTGCAACGCGTCTTGGGCGGGGAGCACCCCGGACCGGGCATTCCGTCCACCTTGCACGCCATCTCCACGCGGCGCGGCCGCATGAAGCGCACCTGGATGTTCGCCCCGGTCATCACCAGCGTGTTGTCGGTGGGGTTTGGGGGTTCAGGAGGACTGGAGGCGCCGGCGATGCAAGCAGGTGCCGCGATGGGCTCCGAGGTGGCTTCCCAAACGCGCAAGCACTTCCGCCGCCGACTGCTTCTCATTGGGTGCGCGGCAGCGGGCTCCTTGGCGGCCATGTTCAAGGCTCCGGTTGCAGCGATCGTGTTCGCGGTGGAGGTCATCATGATTGACTTGACCGCGTCAAGCCTCGTGCCCATCCTGATGGCGTCGTTGGCGTCGTTGTTGACGGCCTTCGTGTTCTTCGAAGGAGAGGACATCCTGACGGTGCCCACGCTGGCGGCGTTTCAAGCTTCTCGCCTCCCGTGGTACATCGCCATGGGCGTCGTCACAGGTGTCGGTTCGGTGGTGTTTTCAAGGCTTTACCTCGTCAGCCAACAAACCATTGGCCGGTTCACCAACCCGCGCACGCGCATGGCCTTGGCCGGCGCATTGATCGGGGCGGCGGTGGCCTTGCTCCCTCCGCTGTTCGGGGAAGGGTACGAGGTCATCAACCAACTGTTCTTGGGCTATTCTGACGTGCTGATCCAAGACGTGTGGATGCTCGAGGGATCCTTGGCGCTGCCGAGTTTGATTGGGTGGTTGGTGCTGGCGGCGTGTTTGAAGCCCATGCTGACTGGGTTCACGGTGGGTGCGGGCGGGGTCGCGGGCATTTTTGCCCCGGCCTTGTTCAGTGGCGCATTGGTGGGCTTTGCCTTTGCCTTGGGTCTCAATGGCTTTGTGGACCCGACGACCATGCCCATTGGGAATTCTGTGCTCGCCGGGTTGTGCGGCATGATGGCCGGGGTGCTGCACGCGCCGCTCACAGCCATTTTTCTCGCCACAGAACTCAGTGGGGGGTACGGGTTGTTTGTGCCACTGATGTTGACGTCGGCCATTTCTTTCACCACGTCTCGGGCCCTCAAGCGCCACAGCATTTACACGCGGGAGTTGGCCGAACGGGGAGAGCTTTTGACCCACGACAAGGACCAGGCCGTGCTCACCTTGATGAACCTCAAGGAAGAGCTCGAGCAGGACTTCTTGCCGGTGCAGGCGCATTGGAATTTGGGCCAACTCGTGGAAGTGGTCGCCCAAAGCCAGCGCAACCTCCACCCGGTTGTGGATGCCCACGGACATCTGCTGGGCATCGTGGACCTGCAGGACATCCGTCAGGTGATGTTCGACCAGAGCCAATACTTGAGCCTGCGCGTGGTCGATTTGATGACCCTGCCGCTGGCCGAGGTCGAATGGGAAGACAAGATGGACGACGTCATGGCCAAATTCGAGAACTGCGGCGCATGGAATTTGCCGGTTGTGGAGGACGGCAAGTACGTGGGATTTGTGTCGCGGTCCCGGTTGTTTACCGCTTACCGCAAGTGGCTCAAGGCCACAAGCCTCGATTGAATCAGGGCGTGTATTCGACCGCGCCCTCCAGGATGTAGTTCATCTGGTAGACGTCGTCGGCGTTCAACCGAAGCGTGCCGCGGAAGGTGAGGCGGTCGTCGGTTTGGTAATCGCGCTCGCTCTTGTTGGGGAAGCGCAAATCGATGACCGATTCTGGGCCCGCGCCGCCGCAGAAGAAACAATTGGCGAAGGGGTATCGGCTGAGGACGTAGAAGTCCTCGTCCACATCGACGGGAATCATGTACCCGGTGATGAAGAACTCTTTGCCCTCCGCACCGATGACCTCGGAGCCAAACTCCGGCATCCAGTAGTAGGCGTCCAATTCTTCGAGGTAGACGTCTGTGAACTCCACGTCGCTCAGCATCTGCCACGTCAGTTCGGCAAGTTCGCCCTCCACGACAGGCACGTTGGCAACCGACGTCAAGGGCTCGGGGTCGAGGCTGGCCAGTATGGCTTCGCCCACGTGACGCAGTTGATCCTGTGAGGCTTGCGCTTCCTCGGAAGGATGGCACATGCTGCTCCAGTCCATCATCGACACTGCGACCAACGCAGCGGCGGACAAGACCATGGTGAGGAACGACGACGATTTCATGATTTCGAAGGTACGGATGGAAGCGGCTCAGGCCTCACTCAGGGTTCGGCTGATGTCGAGGCGCAGGCCTCGGCGTGCGGGAATGGCGGAGGCCAACAGGCCCACGAGGATGGCGGCACCGGCCAAGGCCCACTCGCTGCCCAAAATGCCCATGGCAGCCACGTCGTAGTGGAATTGCGCCTCCACGACCTGACTCAGCACCGTCATGCCCACCCGGCTCAGCACCAAGCCGAGCACGGTGCCTGCCACGCTCAACAGCCCGCCCTCGAGCAGGAGCAAACGGTACAACGTCGCAGGGGTCCCGCCCATCGTGCGCATCAAGGCGAGCTCATGGCGGCGGGCCCGAATGTTGTCCAGCACAGAGATGAAGATGCTCGCGAAGCTCAGGGCCATGATGAGCATGGCGATGGCACGCAACGCGGACGTGCCCAGTCCAAACTGCTGTGTCATGCGGTTCACCTCGATGGCCGGAAGGGCCACTTGCATGTTGGTGTCGCGAAGCGTGTTGGGGATGGTCAGGACGGCAAGGGGGTTGCGCTTTTTCAGAAGCATGGCGGTGATTTCCCGCGTCTCAGGGTCCAGGACCTCCCCGTCCTCCATGTGAACGTACCAAATGCTCTCCATGGGCGTGAGCAAGAGCTGATCCACGACGCTGCCGCTCGGCTCGAGGATGCCCACCACGGTGAAGGTCTTGTTGGTGTGGATGTCGGTTTGGTCTTTCAGGCCGTGGGCGCTGAAGAACGTGTCTCCAATTTTCAGTCCGAGGTTTTCCGCCACGCGTGCTCCCGCGGTGACCTCGTAAGGCGCCTCCCACAGTTGGCCTTCCGCCAGCGTCGCGCCGTAGTGCTCGACGTAGCTGTGCTCGGTGCCCACGATGCGGTATCCCTCGTGGTTGTCTCCATAGGCCAGCGGGATGCCCGAGTCGATGTAGGGGTGCTTGAGCACCTTTTCCGCAGCGCGTTGGTTGATGTTGCCCGTGGGCGCATCGATGTGGTAGACGTTGGCCAAAATGAGTTGAAGAGGGCTTCCCTTCGCGCCCAAGACGAGGTCGATGTCCTTGATGTTGCGTTCGAACGCGTCGTTCACCTGCTTTTCTGTCAGGAGCATGAGGCTCACCATCCCCACCCCAAAGCCGAGCAAGGCCAAACTCAGGGCCGTCTGCAAGGGCTTGGCCCGAAGGTTTCGCCACGCTTGGTAGAGCAGGCTCAGCTTCATGACCGGGTGGGGCTCAAGGTGACACAATGGGGGTAACGGTCCTTCAAACGTTGGTCGTGGGTAACCACGACGAGGGTGGCCTCAGCCGCTTCCCGGTCGAGGATGTCCATGACCGCCCCGGCGTTGTGGTCGTCCAACGCAGAGGTGGGCTCGTCGGCAAACACCACTTGAGGCTTGTGAAGCAGTGCGCGCGCAATGGACGCGCGTTGTTGTTCGCCCACACTCAATTCATGGGGTCTGGCCTCAGCGCGGTGCGCAATGCCGAGTCGTTCGAGCATGGAGCCCATGCGATCGAGCACCTCCAAGGGCACGCGGCCCTGGGTGAGTTGGTAGGGCAGGGCGAGGTTCTCTTGAATGGTGAGGCTCTGCACAAAGTGCGCCCGTTGGAAGACCACGCCCAAGGCTTGGCCGCGCCAGGTGTCGAGTTCCCGGTCCGAGGCCGTCCGGAGATCTTGGCCCGCCACATTCAGGGTGCCGGCTTGGGCCTTGAGCATGCCGCAGAGCAGGTGAAGCAGGGTGGTTTTGCCCGTGCCGGATTGGCCAAGCAAGAGCATTCTTTCCCCGGGCTGACAGGAAAAGTCGGGGAATGTCATCCGCGGACCTTCCTCGCCGTATTGGAACTGCACGCCCTGCACTTGCACCATGTTGCGAAGGTACGCCGCCCAAACGTGCGCTTGGATGTAGCTTCGCACACGAACGACAGACGAACATGAATTTTTGGCAACGACTCTCTCGATTTGGCATTGGCATTGTACTAGGCATTGCCTTGTCGCTGTATTTCTTCGGCAGCAGGGGATGCGGTTCTTGGCTCCCTTCTGCCCAGGTGCGCAAAAGCATTGTGGAAGGTGGCGTGCAGCTTTCCTCGGAAGTGCGCGAGGCCCATCCCGCCTTGACGGTCACGGACGTGCTCTCGTTTGTGGGGTCGGCCGACGTCAATTTTGGGGACAGCGGCCCACGGGACACCCCGCAGTGGTATCTCCTTGAACGGAAAGGCGAAGAAGCTGGGAAACTGACGTCGTTGGAAGTGGTGTTGCACGACACGGCGAGTGTCGTTCGCCGCGTGGCCTTTCAGGATTAATTGCGGACGGATTTCGTGGACGTCACTTCGTCAAGGAGGTCAGACACGTCCAGCATGGTGCCAGGCAACAGGTCTTCGGGAACGCGGTAGATCAGCGTTCGGGCTCCCTTACGAGGCGTCCAGTAGATCGGCTGTCCGGGTTGCAGCGCGACCCCGCTCTCGCTTTTTGGATTCAGGTTGGGATTCATCACCCCTGGAATTTCCAGTGGAATGGAGGAAAGGGTGGGGTTGGACAACACAAACGAGATGGTTTTGCCCTCGGCCGCTTCGGGTGGCGGGGCCAATTCATACGTCACTTTGACCTTGCCGTCCCGGCCTTCGTCGGTCGAAACGAGCAGGCGTTCTCCAGGTCCCACGTAGACCGTGGCGACCCCACGCCGCCCCAGCCCAAACCCGCGCAACGGTTCCCCCGAGGCGCTCCACACCTTCACGTCAATGTCTTTGCGCAGGTTGGTGAGTGTCGCTTCCAGGGCGACATCCGTTCCTTGGGGCGCTGGGAGGCCATCTTGACCGCCCCCCCCTCCGGTGAGCAACATGTTGTACCCGGCGGGGATGGTCACAGTTTGACCTTGGCAAAGTGACACACAACAAATCAAGCTTATTCCTGTGATAAGGCGTTTCATAACCTATAAATGCCGCTTGAGACGATTTTGTTCAGGGCGAATTAGGCGTGGATGCTTCGATCCATGAGCTGTGCGTGCAGCGTGTTCGCGCGGTGAATCACATCCTCGGAATACGGCGCGTTGACGGGTCGCACCTTGGTGTAGGGTTCATGGCCGGAGATGACGGTTTGAACCCCAGTCGCATCTGCAAGGTGATGGAGCACCTCATTGGGGGAAGCACAATATTGCTCGTAGGAAACCAGGTGAAGGTTGTGGGCGTCGAGCGTCAAAACTTCGCGGTAGTGGTTGATCCACAGATCCAGCCAGTAATCGAGGCTGTCGAGGTCGCCGCTTGGAAGGTCTTGGGTCGAAGGAAAGCGGAAGGGTTTGTGTCCCAGCCCAAACTCGTGGTGCGCCAGCCAATCCATGTACTCTTTCACGAATGGATCGTCGGCTTGCATGGCGACGTATTTGCGGTGCATCGCCCGAAGCGACTCGGCATGCGTCAGCGGGTCGCGAAACATGACGACGGCGTGGAAGTCGCGGTTCAGGAGACGCATGGCGGGGTAGCGCAGCAGCGCGTTGTTGTTTTTGGCCACGTACATCGCGTCGGGACGCGCACTTGACGCAAGGGCGATGCCTTGATAATCGAGATAGGTGTCGTGGAGATTGGGCGTGACGTCGTGGGCCTTAAGCGCGGCATCGGTGACGTAGCTCCGTCCTGTCATGGCTTGGAAAAACACTTCTTCGAGGGCTTCGGCCGAGTCGAGGCCCACCAAGATCCCGTCGCCATGACTGCGTTCCTGCAGCTCGCCCGAGCCGGGATTGTGGAACCGCTTCCAAAGCCCCGGCGCGAGCACCAAAGGCATGTTGGCGTAGTTCAGGCTGTGGTACGCGCCTGTGGCGACCAGCCGTTCGAGCACGCTCGTCGTGCCCGCCCTCGCCAGTCCGGTGACCCACAAAAACGAGGGTTTTGGGGCGCCCCCACGCTTGCGCCACTGTGCGACTTCACGCCGCATCAGTCGCATGTGCACGTGGGGGTGGTTCAGGAGCATGCGGTGCAAAAGCTGGTCCAGTGCAGAATGACTGGACGCACCCAGGCCGGAAGCCGCGGTCACGCCGGGAAAGGTTCGGGGCAGGAAAAAGGCCAGGGTTCCGCCTGCGGAGACGGCCACGATGCCCTGCCAAGACATCAAGAGGTCGAGGAATTCTTCTCCTTGAAACAGCCAGGGCACGCCGATGAGCAAGGCACCGACCCACAGCAGCAAGAGGAAGGAAAAGAGGGCGCGAAGCAGGCGGCCTGTGGCGGCCTCGAGGGCGGCGAGCTTGGCGTCGTCGTCGCCGTCCGAGAGCATGCCGTCGAGGACTGCGACACTTTGGATGGCGAGGCGATGAAGAAGGGGCGCATTTCTGCGCAGCAGCAACAAGGCGGCGTAGCTCGAGATCGTCAGCAAGACCCACGCCCCGGACATGGCCTTACTTCTTGAGGAATTTCTTCACGCGAAGCCAAACAATGTAGCCGAGCGACACCACCACGATGCCTCCAATGACCAAGGTGAGGGCAATGGCGCCTGCGCCCATGGAAGGGCCGATGTAAAGGGGAAAATTCATGGGGTCGAAGGAATGATGCGCGTCCAGTTGGGGAGGTGATGGTGTCCTTCGTGGTGGGAGCGTTGCACGTCCTTGTACAGCACCCCTTCCTCGCTGACGACCCAGAGGACGCCGGAATTTTGTTCTTCAAGGAAGACCGAGCCGTCGGGCAGGAATTCCTGCAGGCCTTCGCTGAACGTCATGATTTCTTGTTCCTGCATGAGGTCTTCCCACAGCGGCGTGAAGGTGTCTGAGCCCAAATCGTAACGCTCCACCCGCGAATACCAGCGCTTCAATTCGACTTGGTCCTTGGACACGGGGTATTTGTGGGCGCCGCCCGTGTACTTGCCGACGTTCTCTTGCGTGGCGTTGTTGAAGATCGCAAGGGTGGCGTCGTCGAGGATGTCCACGTCGTGCTGTGCCGCCAAGGGACCGTCAATGACCCGAATGACCTCGCCCGTGGCAGGCCGAAATTGCAGCACGGCCTGAAGGTTCCGGAAGCTCAAAAAGAGGTCGCCCGCTTCGAAGTGGGGACCGCTGAACAGGGCGGGTTCCACGTCGTTGAGGTGCATGGGGTCTTGGGGGTCCCCGGAGCGCAAAATCAAATGCTCAAGTCCGTTTTCCCGCAGGATGGCCGCGCACGACTTGGTGTAGAGGATGTGGCCCGTTTCTGGGTCGATTTGGGCGATGCTGTTGTCGAGGAAATTCACGGTCTTGCCGTCCATCCCGTACCGTCCGCGGTACCCGATGTGGCGTCCGCCGCGCTCCCATTGCTGCACGCATGCCCACACCATGCCCTCTGCATCCACGTTGATGGCGTGGTGGAAGCTCAGACTGTCTTGCCGCCACAGCAGGTTGGAGCTGGCGTCAAGCCGGAACAAGGGGCTGCGGTTGGTGATGAACGAGATGACCGACGAGTCGGGCAACATCAGCGGATGATGGACACGCCAGTGCGGCTTCATCGGAATGTCCCCGGGAACCACCCATTGATGCTTCGTTTCGCCTGTCCGCAGGTTGCGCAAATCGATGGTGCGTCCGCCGTCCTCGTTGCTGTAGGCCGTCAATGCCAGCACGTCGTTCTCCAGGCGCTGAACCGGGACAAAGTCGCCGGGTGTTGGAACGAAGGTTTGGGGGAGGGTTTGGGCTTCTTTGACCGACTTCTTGAACAGGTCGGGAAAGCCGGACAACTGGTCCACCACGGCGTTGGCCCAACCCAAGTTCAAATCGCCCTTGGTGCGGTGCTTGACAGCCCAGCCGTACGCGGACAGAAGCGCGAGCACGACCACGAGCTGGGCGAAGAGGAGGGGCAGACGGTTCACGACGCGAAGATGGTGCAGAGGATGGGTGGAAACAACGTCAGCGGGCTGAAGCGACCAACACGTTCACGTTGATGCGTTGGGTTCCTGCCTGGATCAGCACAGTGTGCATCCCTGGCGCGCAGCGCGAGACGTCGACCTGGTCCCCTGTTCCGGAGGACACGGCCTTTCCGCGGGCATCCACGAGGGTCCACGTCCATGCGTCAGGGAGGAGCCCTGCGCGGGGTGGGACGAGCGTGGTGACGTTGGACGCGGGATTGGGGCTGCATGTCCATTGGGCGGCAGGGTTGCCCAGTTCGTGGATGGACAGCACGTCGTCGAAGAGATCGTCGTTGTACACCCCCAGTCCGAGGGTGTTGTTGGACCACGTTCCGAGCGGCCCAATGCTGTCGAGACGCAAGACGCACGCATCCCACGTTCCCCCCGCAAATCCTCTTGTGCTGCCGGCCACCCAGAGCGTGCCATCCGAAGCCTGCGTCACGTGCGCGGGATCGTCTTCAAAAGCCGTGCCCCAGGCCCCTTGGTCTTGGTAGGTTCCGTTGGGACTGTAGTGCGTCAGAAGCATGCTTTTCCCCATCTCCGCAAAGCCGTCTGTTTGGGTGAGTTTGATCCAACCTGCGCTGGTCCAGGCCAAATCACGTCCAGGCCGTTCCCCCTCGCTGGGGCCGTAGAGAATGCCCACCATTTGGCCTTGTTGAATGCTGATGGAGAGCACACTGTGCAGAAGCAATTCGTCGTTGGGCGCCTCGGGCTGAAAGCTGTGCAGGACGCGCACACTGTTGCCGTTGGTGGCCACGGCGTCTGCGCGGCTGAAGGCTCCCGCCACAGGGTCGGGATCCACAATTTCAAAGGCGGGTGTGCCGAAGGGGTAGACTCCCCAAATCGCCGTGGCAGTGGTGTCGTTGAATGTGCGCGAGCCCACGGCCACCAAAAGGCTGCCCACCACGGTGGCGTCGGTCACTTCGTCCAAGGCACCGGGGGCACCTCCCCACGTTTTGAGATCTCCAGAATCCAAATTCACCGCCACGGGTTGCGTGCCGGTGGCACCGACCAACCACGACGATCCCAACCAATCTACCTTGGTGGCTCCCCGGAATCCCTGTGGCACTTCAGGCACCGATTCACCGAGCCAGACCCCGGTCGAGTCCATGCGGTGAAGAACGGTTTGGTATCCGTCCAAGGGCGTCAAGCGTTGCGTCATCACCGTCAACGTGCCCTCCGAGTCACTCCATGCTTCGAGGACCTCTTCGTACAAAGCCGGACAGGGAAGGAGCGTGGACCAGTCCACGTTCAGGTCGGCGTCAAAATGCACCACATGGCCACGAAGGAGATTGGATTCGGGCAATTTTGTGGAGGACACCAAAAACGCACCAGTCGCATGAGGGACCACGGCCTCAGCACGTTGCAGGCCAGGGGCCACCACGGCGCGGAACTCCACGTCTTGGCAGAACCCCACATTCGAAAACATGCTCAGCACGACAGACGCTGCGAGCCACAGGCGATGGGCAATCATCTGAAAGGACAACAACCATCTCATGGGTTCAGTTGCTTGATGATGCTGGCGGTGCGTGTTTGGCCATTGGGGTTTGTGGTCCGCAAGATGTAGATGCCTGCTGGAAGGCGCACCATGTCCACTCGAAACCAAGGGGTCGCTTGGCCGGAAAGCACCGTGGCCCCGTGTCCATTGACGAGGGCCCAAGTCCCTATTGGCGATTCCATCCCTGCCACCCAAACATCGCCGGTTGTGGGATTGGGGTAGGCCAAAAGGGAAGCCTCATCCGCCGGCGAGGGAAAGTAGGGCAGCCCAACATGCGAGATCCAACCCAACGCGGACATGACGGCTTGTGACGCCGTCACCTTGCCGTGTCCCCAGACCAAGTCGCCTTCCGCGGGAAGCGATCCGGTGTCGTCGTCTTCACGGGCAGTCCACTCCAAAATGGTCTTCACGTCTTCGGCGCTGAGGGTGGGGTTGGCTTCGAGCATCAAGGCCGCCACGCCTGCCGTCGCCGGGCTGCTCATGCTCGTGCCGGACAGCTTGCCAAAGTCGTAGGTGATTCCGGCCCACTCGGCTTGGCTGGTCGCGCTGTACGAGCCGTCGCGAAACGAACTCAAAGACGATTCCACATTGACCCCGGGCGCCGACACGTTCGGCTTCAAACGCTCATCCAACGTGGGTCCGTAGGTGGAGAAGTTGGCGAGGCTGCCACCCACCTCGGTGCCCTGCGAATTTTGATATTCAGAGCTGTACGCCCCCACCGCGATGACGCTGTGCCCGCAGGCGGGCTGCTGGATGCCGT